>JANNIH010000090.1:0-77751 GCA_031404815.1 Holophagales bacterium
GCTCGCAGTCGATTTAGGTCAGAACGATTGGAGTGGCCTCCGCTTGGGGACTGTTCATTCGGCAAAGGGCGAAGGAATTCCAGCCGTGACCCCCTGCTCGTGATGCACGGCGACGCCGACAAGACGGTGCCGGAGTCCATGGGACGCCAGATCTTCGAAGCCGCACCCGGCCCCAAGCGCTACGTCACATTCCCCGGCGCCGGCCACTCTGACATCTCGCCCGACCTCGTCGTCCCACCAATCGCGCGCTTCATGAATGACATACTCGAAGGGAGACCGATCGCGTAGGAATCGACCCGTACGGGCCCATTGTGAGACTGGCGAGAATGACCACCGACACCAATATTCAAAAACAATCAACCGCCGCCATCGAAGGCGCGATCGCACCCAAGAGCGGCCGTGATCCCGAGTATCGCGCCCTGAAGAAGCTCGCCGATCGCAACAAGAAGCGTCCGCCGAAGACGCCGCTCGACGCGCTGCAACACATCGTCGACGTCGCGCGCGAGCTGACGCACGGCACCTTCGGTGCCCTCGCCGTGACAGGCGAGATCGACTACGTAGAGGGCTTCGTCGTCAGCGGCATGGACGAGAAGGCGCTGGGTGCGCTCAAGGGCCCGCCGCAAGGCCACGGCCCACTCGGCTCCATGCGTCAGGATGGCTTGCCGGTACACATCGAGGATGTCGGCGAGCATGCGCAGGCCTTCGGCTTCCCGCCGAAACATCCGGACATGAAGGAACTGCTCGGTGTGCCAATCGTCGCCGAAGGCACCATCCGTGGCGCGCTATACGTCACCGATCGCGCGAACAATAAGCCGTTCGACGATTCCGACCGAGTAATGCTAAAGGCGCTCGCGCACCACGCAGGCCTCGTCATCGCGGCCAGCTGGTACTGAGCGCCGTCAACAAGCAAGCTGGGCCGACCGCGCACGGAGAATCGGTCCACACCAGTACCCGCGAAGCTTTAGCTCCGGCTCCCCTTTGCCGTGACCAAAGGGCCGAATGGCCACTTGACCGTCCAGTCGATCACGTTCTTTTGAAAATCCCGCATCCGCAGGTCCGCCGGGCGATTGCCGGTGATCTTGAGCGCGGACCAGCGCGAATCGGTGAAGCCTACCGATTCGAGCGCCGTGGTCCCCGGCTTCAGCGCCCTGGCGATGCCGCTCTGGGCCAGCCAAAGGCTGGGCGGCCCGCCTTCGAACGGCGCGAACAGCGTCACCTCGACGAACAGGTCTTGTCGTTTCGCCGCGATCACCACCTCGCGCAGGCGGTTGAAATAGTCGTCGTTGCGCACGTCGAGCCGGTAATAGCTCCCTTCGAGGGCGAACGGCTGGTTGCGCGCCCGTTTCGCCAGGACGTTGGACGAGCTGGTGTTTGGGTTCGGATCGCCGCCGAGCGCCACCCAGAGGCGGATCTTGTTCAGACCTTTGGCCCTCGCGTCGGCGAGGATCTGCGGATAGTTCTGCGGGAACGGTGCGGCACCCGGCAGACTGCCGTAGCGACAGGCGTTCTTGTCTTCGAGGTCGAGGTGGCAACCCGCGTCGGCCGAGACGCCGACCATCAGGACCGGCTGCGCGGCGTAGGTGAAGTAGCGCCCGTCCGTGGAGCGAATCCCGAGCGGGGTGACGGGGTTGGTCCACCCTTCGCAGGTCAGGGGTGTGGCGGTCTGCGAAGGGCCGAGCGGTGCGATTCCTTCGGGGAGGGCCAGCTCTTCGACTGCGATTTCAGGATCGAGCGTCCCTTCGATCAGCGGCTGGCCGAACACGGCGAGGTCGACCGAAGGGGTCGGGTCGCTATCCACCCCCGGATCTTGGCGCGGGGCGGGACCGTAGGGCGTGTCGTCTTCCACGTCCACGGGGTCGGTTTGCGCGGGCAGGGATGGCGAAACCAGGGCGGCAAGCAGCAGGAGGAGCGCGAGGGGAGCGAAGGGGACCGGACGGAATCGGATCTTCGATGATCGCATGATCGCTCATTGTAGCGCTTCTTTTGTCAATACGCGCTAAACTTGGCCGGGTCGGTCATCGCCCCGCCTTTTCCCCGCCCTGGTTACACCGTGTAACCAAAAAGGGGGATATTTCCCCCAATCGGCGCGCGGGAATAGGGGAAGGGGCTCATTTCTTTCGCGCCAACGGCCAGTCGCTTGGCCAGATCGTCCGCGGCGTCCGCGGCGGCGTGGTCGCCCTGCGCGCGGCGCGCATTCGCGATGCAGACGTAGGCGTATTCGCGGGCCGAGGAGTGCCCCACACGCTCGGCCACCTGCAGCGCAAGTTCCGCGAGTACCAGCGCCTCGGCTACGTCGCGCGAGGCGGCCCCTTCACTTTCGTGAGCGAGCCGCTCGACCAGGGCGGCGCGCCAGAACGCCGGTGACAGCTCGACCAGCCGTTTCCGTCGAAGGACCGGGCGGGCGGCGAGCCGCAGCCAGAGCAGCTCCGCCTCGGCGCGTTGTTCCTCGACGTTGAGCGTTTCGGCGTTGGGTTGTCCTTCCGCGGCCCCCGCGAGCGCCGTCTCGGCCCGTTGCCGGGTTCGCTCACCCATCGACGTAGCCAGGTTCGCGCCAAGTGACGCCACAGCCGGGCTGGTTCCACCCGTTGCCCGTTTCCGGAAGATTTTAGCCGCTTCTTTCACCGCCTCCGGAGTCGTCCCGGCCGCCGCGGCCAAGCGGGCGAGCGAACGCGGCCGGGGGATTTTGTCTCCGGTCTCGTACGCCGAGATCTGCGCGCGGTGGACGCCCGCTTCTTCCGCCAGCTGCTCTTGCGTCCAGCCGGGAAACGCGCGGATCAACCGAACCCAGAGGGCGCTCTCCTTGGCCGCCTCGCGGTTCGGCGTCGGTTTGCGCCTCTTTACCGGTGGCTTCTCGGGTTTCGGGTAGTGTGGCATAGCCTTTCACCCGTTTAAACGGGCGCTTCCTTTAAGCGACGCTCCAGGCGCCGGACGATCCGGCCCGCCCGAATCCCCAAGGAGGACCGTCGTGAAATCACCGCTCCGCTGTTCTGCCGCCCCCATGGCTCTCGCATTCGCACTCCACCTCATCCTAACCCCGGCCGCTTTCAGCGCCACCGATGGGCCCGGCCGGCGCTTCAGCGACTGGTTGGGTTTTCTTTCGCAATTCTGGGCTCCAGAAGGTTGCATGCTTGATCCTCCTCCCGTTCGATCTTGAGGGAACGGAAAACGGCTACGCTCTGGCGTGCCAAAATCTGAGTCTCCGCAAGCCTGCCGGTTCCCAGGTAAACCACCGCCAGGTCGAGCGCCGCGAGGGCCGCATCGTACGAGATTGCGAGGTTGGCAAAATCGCGCCACACCCCTTCGAGAATCGCGATGGCCAACGAGGTCCTCCCGGTAGCCGCAGCGACCTTACCTTCGAGCCACTGCACTCGGAGCATGTCGAGCGTGTATCGCCGCGCTTCAGCGAACGCGCGGATTTGCGGCATAAGCAACGCCGCTTCCGCACTTCGACCTAGGTCGAGTAGATTGGCAGCGAGGTTGAAGAGCGCCGCCAACCGATCGCGCGGGTCGCTCCGATGGTCGAATGAGACGTGCGCCTTCTCTAGCGCTTCGACAGCGCCTGCCGGATCGTGACGCTGCTGGAGGAGGCAGGCTCTGCTGAGCCATAGCTTGCCTAGCTCGCTGCAATGCGCAAAGTTGAACGCCTGGTCGAGCAGTCGGCTCGCCTCGGCGAAATCCCTTCGCGCTCGCCGTAGGGCAGCCTCCCGGTCGAGCATCCGGGCACGCGAAAAGGGGCTCGGCATCCCACCAGCCGGGGCGGCAACCTCCTTCGCGCGGTCAAAGGCCCGGTCCGCCTCGTCGAGCCAGCCCTTTACGCGGCGGGCGTTGCCCAGACTCACCCAGGCGTACTCGCGGGATTCCGCCTGGAGGGCGACCGGTTCGTCCAGCCGGTCGGCGGTCCAGACCGCGAGGTCGGCGAGGGCGAGCGCCTGTTCGACATCTCGCGCGGCGGCGCGCTCGCTTTCGTGGGCGAGCCGTTCTACCAACGCCCAGGTGGCGTAGCCGGGCGAGCCTTCGATCACCAACCGCCGGTCGGCAGGGAGTTTGGATAGCGGGGAAAGGACCGCCCATACGGTGGCGGCCTGCTCCCGGGCGACGGACCACAACAGAGTCTGCGCCGCAGACAGCAGATCGTGCCGCACCTCTCGGCCGAGCGCCGCCGCCGTGTGTTCGAGATCGAGGCGCAGTTTCGTCGGCAGGCCCGCGCCCGGAGAGGCGGCCAGCTCGTCGGGGCGGATCGACTGCACCGCTCCGACCGCGATCTCGACCGAACCGGGCGCCGGCTCCCAACGCTCGACCATTCGCTCCAGACGGTCGCGTTCCAGTGGGTCCTTGGGCTTTCCCAGCTCCAAGTCGGAAAGGGTGCCCGGCGGGATCCCGATCAGCTGCGCCGCATCGCGCTGTTCCAAGCCGAGTACGTCCCGGATCAACTTGAGAGCAGCGTTGGTGGTCGGCGACAGCAACCCCTTCGGCGTCCGTTTCATGCAGGCCTCCTCGAATGGTTTCATAGAGCAGGGTGTTGCGAATCGTTCGAACGTGACAAGAAGAGGGGCTTGGGAGCGCACTTTCGAGCGACATTTGGTGCGTCGATCCGCTACCGGCCCCGTTGCGGTCGTTTAAATCGGCTCCGGGTAGTCTGGCGCGACCTTCGGAAGTTTGCAAGCGCTGGCGGCCCGGACGCACCTAAGCTTCGCGGCATGGCCGACACACCCCAACGCACTCCGAGCCGGCGACGTCCCCACCTCGCGCAGGGCGCGTGGTCAGGATCGGCCCCCTTCCAAACGGGAGTCCGTCTTCGTCCCGCCGAAGATCGGCGCCTGAGCCGCGCCGATCCTTCCCTCCTGCGCCGCTTCGCCCGGAGGCTCATGTTTCGCGGCGAGCGCGCCACCCATGTCGGCGACTTCCGTGAAGCCGCCTTTCACTTCGAGCGGGCTGCCCTGGGGTACGAGACCCTGGGCGACCCGTTCCCCGCCGCCGAAGCGACGCTCGAGCTCGGCCGTTGTCTCCTCTTTTCGCGGCGCGGCGAGTGGTTGCCCAAGCTCGCCGGCCGCCTCGCCAATCTGGCAAGAGAAGAAGCCGCTTCGTTGCCGCCGGGCGGCCTGGTCACACTTCTCGTTTGGGCCTCGATCCTGCGCAAAGGCGAGGCCGAACCGCTGGCGTTGGTTCAATTGATTCGGGCGCGGCGCCGGGCGCGCAGCGTCCCACGCACCGAGAGGCCCCATTGAACAAGAAGATCGAGAAGCACCTGGAGCGCCTGGAGAAGACCCGCCAGCGGCTCGGGCTGTTGCGCGAGACCGCGCTGTTGCAATTCCGGCGGATTCCGAATGTCCGGCGGATCGTCCAATACGTGGCCGACGCGCTGTTGAAAGAGGCAGGCGAGCATCCGCCCGACGCGCAACTGCTCGGCGAATCGGTAGGCCTGGCCAAGGTGCGCGCCGCCGGGGGCGAGCTGCGTCACATCCTGGAGTTCTTGGCCGAAGCGTCGGACCCGCCGCGGTTCCTCAATTTGCCGGAGGGGGCGGAGCCCGATCCGGCCGACCGGCGGCTGTGCAAATGGGTGGAAGGCCAACGACGGGAGGTGATGCGGTTGGCGGTGCGGTTTGAACGGCGGGTGGGGCCGGCTCCGGGGCGCGGTGAGAGCAGCCTGGAGTAGCGGCGTCTCGCGACTACTTTGTCCACAATACGCTACCGTAACGGGGAACGCGGAAACGCTTGCCGACGCCGGGCGATCTAATGAGCCCCGGCAAAGATCGCCTCGACGTTGTTGATCGCCTCGACGTTGTTGGGGCCACCGGCTTGAAACTTGACGTCCAGACGTCTATTCTCCACACCCAGTGACCGAGAGAATCAAGCCCGGAAGAGTCCGCGATGCGGTCGTCTCGGTGCTCCGAAACAGGCCCTTCGGGGGGCTTGTCCATGAGATTCACAAGGAGGTTCAGCTGATGATTGGCTCGGTACCGGAATCGTCCGTACGCTCGTGCCTGAACCTCAATACTCCCGTACTGTTTGATCGGGCGGCCCGCGGACAGTATGGGCTCGTCGGAGTTTTGGAACCGCCGGTAAGTGTTGCCTTCCCCTCTTTTGCGTTCGGGGGCGCCGAACTTTTTCTCGGGGACGCTTTCAACTGGCTCCGGCAACGGGAAGCCAGGAGCGTTCATGCCGTGGTGACCGATCCTCCGTACGGCCTATTCGAGTACACCCCGGAGCAACAAGAAAAGCTCCGAAATGGGAAAGGTGGAGTCTGGAGAATCCCTCCTTCCTTTGATGGTACGAAGCGAGCGCCATTGCCACGGTTTACGACACTCCGACCCGCGGACCTCGAAAAGCTCGCGGAGTACTTTTCATCCTGGGCGAAGCTGCTGCTCCCGGTCTTGGTGCCTGGCGCAAATGTCGTTGTAGCGAGCAACCCGCTACTATCGCACATCGTTTCGAGCGCCCTCGTTCGTGGGGGATTGGAGCGCCGAGGAGAGATCGCGCGGCTCGTCATGACGATGCGCGGTGGAGATCGCCCCAAGCACGCCCACCAGGAATTCACTGACGTAAGCGTCATGGCGCGCTCCATGTGGGAGCCTTGGCTGCTGTTCCGCAAGCCGCTCGAGGGTCGAGCTCAGGACAACCTGCGAAAGTGGAAAACCGGGGGATTCCGCCGCATCTCCGGAGAGAAGCCCTTCGGGGACGTCATCCAGTCCGCCCCGACTCGCAAACGCGAGCGTGAAATCGCCCCGCATCCCAGCTTGAAACCACAGTCGTCCCTGCGCCAGGTGGTCCGGGCTTCGCTTCCTCTCGGCGAAGGCGTGGTCCTGGACACGTTTGCGGGATCGGCTTCGACTCTTGCGGCTGCTGAGGCTATTGGCTATCGGAGTTTGGGAGTGGAACGCGACCCTGTGTATTTCGAGGTGGCGAAATCGGCGCTTAAGGAGCTAAGCCTCCTCCGTTGAAGGCGGAAGGTTTCAGATCCTAGCGCGCACCTGAGGCAGGTGCCAGCAGGTATGCTTTCCGCCATGCCGCGCCGCTCCCAGCTCGCAATGTTACTTCTGATTGTCGGCTGCGCGACCGGCCGGTCGGTTCCGCCAACCGACACGCCTGCCGTACCCGAGCGGAGCGAAGCGGCGCTCGCCCGGCGGGTCGCGGAGGGGCTGTCGTTCGACGAGACCGAACGGCTTGGCGTCGCTTGGGGCCTGGTGCCGCGGTCGAGCGCGGAGCGTCACCTCGAAAGAGTTGTGCCGGGCGCGCTTCGGTTCGACGACGATTGGAGCCGGGAGATCGAGGCGTCGGTTTATTCGCTGCCGTCGAGCTTGTTCTTGGCCGCGGAGGCGCGGGCATTCTTGAAAGAGGTGCATGCCACGGCGCCGCGGCGCGAGATCCTGGTGTTCGCCGACCCGGTGATGCGCGGGGCTCTCGCGGGTCTCGCGAACGTGCGGGCTCTGCCGACCTTCGGCCTCCCCTACTCCCCCTGGCCGCGCGATCCACTCAGCCTGGTGCACCGGGGTGACGGCGGGCTCGCCGTGCTGATTCGCCCCAATGCTCAGCGCGGGCGCGAGGAGGACGCAACTCTCGGCCGCGCCCTGGTCCAGACACTACCCGCGGATCTCGATCGGAAGTTTCGGCAGCCGGTCTGGACCGTGGCGGGGGTGCCGTTCCACAACGGCCAGGCGTTGATCGCACCCAACGCGGTCTGGATTTCGATCCACACACTCGAACCGCGCATCCTCCAAATCCTCGGGCGGGATCGGATCCCGGTCGAAACGTTCGGCAGCGCGGCCGGGATCGACCCCTACCTGGCCGCAGCGCGCCGGGCCGCGGACGAGCTGGCGATTCTCTACGGCCGACCGGCGCGCTTCGTTCATCCGCTCCCCGAAAACGGCGAACTGGCCGCACGGATTGAAACCCTGCGCACCCTCGGCGGCGGCGCCGGGACCGATCTCGATTCGATTCTTACCCTTCTTCCACGCCGACCCGGGGCTACCGATTCGCCGCTCGTGGCCCTGGTGGCCGATGTGGCGGCCGGCGGCGCGCTGCTCGGCCGGTTGACACCCGCCGACCTCACCCCGGCGCGCGCAGGCTACGGCTTCCAGCCGGGAGTCGACCTGCCCGGCCTGCTCCGCGCGAGCCTGGCCGCTCCGGCGGCGCGCGATCTCGGGGCCTTTCTCGACTCGGTCGCCGCGCACCTCGCGGCGCAAGGCCTCACCGTTGCCCGCCTCCCCCTTCTGATCGCCCCGTACTCGGCCCTTTCCCGAGCTGACGAGCTGCCCGCCGACGGCACCTTTCTGATCGGCTGGAACAACGCGGTGCTCGAAACCCGCGGCGGCACGCTTTACGCCGAGGCGTTTACGAGCGCGCTTCTTACCGGCGATCGAGAGGCGATCGCCGCCTACCAGAAGGCAGGCGCCCGGCTCGCCCTCCTGCCGGCCCTGCCGATGAGCGTGATCCGCGGCGGCGGCTACCGCTGCGCCTCGAATCACGTCCGGCATTGGCCTCGCGTCGACAACCCCGACACCGGGCGAAGCCCGTGAAGTTCCGCCTTCCGGCAATCGAGATTTCCCTAAGCCGGAAGACCGGCATAGAATCGCCGCCAGTACAAAAACCCAGGAGCGCGGACCGCGCCCCGAAAGGTGCGAGAGAACGGGACGAAGAGTCGTGGGACAACCCACCTGACGAGCCATGCGCAGCCGCACGATGTGCCCGACGTCGGCAGGCCTCTCGCTCCGCGAGGTCGGGGAGATCTCGCGCACGGCCGGGCGCGCCCCCGATCTGGCGCTCGCCTTTCTCCCTTCGACGCCGGAGCTCGAGTCTCAGCTCGAGATTCTTGCGGAAGCTTGGCCCGAGGCGCTCCGCTTCGGCTGCGAAGCGAGTTCCCAGCTCGCCGATGCGCGTTTGACCTCCGACGGCAGCGTCCAGGCGTTCTGGTTCGATCGGCCATTCGATCGGCCATTCGATCGGCCCACCGGGGAGGCGCACCGCCGGCCGGAGGTCGCGGTGCTTGCGGGCTCCTACGATCACCCCCCCTCCGAGACCGATCTCGCGGCGTTCGCCGAACGGTTGGTCGGAGCGGACGGCGTCCTGCTGTTCGCCGACGGTTTGCGCTTCCCGGCCGAGCGGCTGCTGGCCGAACTCGGCCGGCGGCTCGCACCGCGGGTGCTGCCCATTGCAGGTGGCCTGGCCTCCTCGACGACCGGTTCCGCTACCGATGCCACGGGCGCCACCGAGTGTGGCGCGCGGGTGTTCCTCGATCGAGAGGTCTTCCCTTCGGCTTGTCTCGCCCTGCTGCTCTTCGGGCTCGAAATGCAGGTCGAAGTGGTCCGCGGCTGGAATCCGGCCAGCCCGATCTACACCGTAACCCGGGCCGAAGGCACCGTCCTCTACGAGATCGACGGACTGCCCGCGACCGATTGGTATCGCCGTTTTTTCACCGTCCGCGGCGAGCTCGCGCCGCTGCCCGAGGCATCCCAGGGCTTTCCTCTGATCATCGTCGGCCCGTCCCCGCGGCGCCAAGGGCTCTATCGAAGCTTGCGCGCATTTGACCAGCCACCCGGTGCCGTAACGCTCTGGGGGGAGATCGAAACCGGGGATCTGGTGCGAATGGGTATGTTCGGCGGCAGGGAGGACGATTCGCTGTTCGAGACCCTGGAAGCCACCGCGAGCCGGATGCGGGTCGGCGGCGCCCCGGCCGAGGCCGCGATCCTCTGCTCCTGCGTCGGCCGCCAGGCGGCCCTGGGCGAGCGGATGGGAGAAGAGGTGACCACGATCCATCGGGCGCTCGGAGGGGCATCGCTCTCGGGCTTCTTCACGCTCGGTGAGATCGGGCCGGGAGACGGCTCGGTCCCCGCCTTCTACAATCACACCGCGGTGCTCGTGCTGCTGCGTGAAGGGACTTCATGAACCGCTTCGAGGGCGAGATCCTGCGCAACCTGCTGGTGCAGACGACGCGCGCCTATGACGATCAGCTCGGAGTGGTCGCGGCGGAAAAGGAGCTCGCCCAGGTCACCCTCTCCTCGATCGGTGACGGTGTGTTGTCCACCGACGCGCGTGGCCGGGTGGAGCTGCTCAACCCGGTCGCCGAAGAGCTCGCCGGCTGGTCGGCCGAGGAGGCGGCCGGGCTGCCTGCGGCCGAGGTGTTGCGCCTGGTGGACGAGAGCAACGGGCGCGAGATCGAGCATCCGATCGAGCGTTGTCTGGCCTCGGGGCAGAGCCTACGCCTCACCGAGCGGGTGGCGCTCCAGCGTCGCGACGGCCGGCGCCACGCGGTCGAATGCACCTGCTCGCCCATCCGCGACCGGCAGGGTGCTCAGGTGGGTGCCGTGTTGGTGTTCCAAGACGTCACCGAGAAGCGTCTGCTGGCGCTTCAGCTCGCCCATCAGGCGACCCACGACGGCCTGACCGGCCTGCTGAATCGGGCGGCGTTCGACGGCCACTTGCAGCGAGCGCTCGAAGAGAGCCGGCGCACCGGGGTGCCGCACGCGCTGGCCTACATGGATCTCGATCAGTTCAAGCTGGTCAACGATACCTGTGGTCATCTGGCCGGCGACGAGCTGCTCCACCGGGTGACCGAGATGCTCCAGGGGGCGATGCGCTCTTCGGACATCGTAGCCCGCTTGGGCGGCGACGAGTTCGGCTGGCTCTCGCTCTACTCGCCGCTGGAGACCGCCGAGCGGCAGATCGCGAAGTTCCACCGCGAGCTCCAGAATTTCCGCTTCGCTTGGCAGGACAAGACGTTCACGGTCGGCGCGAGCATCGGCCTGGTGCCGATCACCGAGGACTTCGGCTCGGTCGCCCACCTGCTCTCGGCCGCCGACCACGCCTGCTACGTGGCGAAAGAGAAGGGGCGTAACCGAATCCAGATCTACCGGCCGGACACCGCGGAGTTCGTGCGCCGGGACGCCGACATGAACTGGGTTCTGCGCATTCAGGAAACCCTGGAGCGCGATCGGTTCCGCCTGTTCGCCCAAGAGATCCGGCCTCTGGTTCGCCGCGAGGAGGGGGGGCTTCGCTTCGAGGTCTTGCTGCGCATGATCTCGGAGGGGGGGCAGATCCACCTGCCGTCGGACTTCATCCGCGCCGCCGAGCGCTACGGCTTGATGCGCTCGATCGACCGCTGGGTGATCGGCCGTTCGTTGGAAACCTTCGCCGCCGAGTCACCCGCCTGGCTCGACTCGCTGGCGCTCTGCGCGATCAATCTCTCCGCCGTATCGCTCGGCGATGAGACCTTTCTCGATTTCGTCGAGGACCGGTTGGCCGCGACCGGATTCCCGGCGCGCAAGCTCTGCTTCGAAATCACCGAGACTGCGGCGATCGAAAACCTCGCCCAGGCGGCCCGGCTGCTCGGCCGCCTGGGCGCCCGCGGCGTCCGTTTCGCCCTCGACGACTTCGGCAACGGTATGGCCTCCTACGCCTACTTGAAGGAGCTGCCGGTGTCGTTCTTGAAGATCGACGGCAAATTCATCCAGGACATCGTGACCGACCCGCTCGATCGAGCGATGGTCGAGTCGATCAACCAGGTCGGGCACGTGATGGGGCTGGAGACGATCGCCGAGTCGGTGGGGAGTTTGGCAGCGGTCAATCAGCTGCGCGCGCTCGGCGTGGATTATGGCCAAGGAAACTGGATTAGCCCGCCCCGTCCCCTTTCGGCGCTCCGCGAGATAGCATCCGCCTCCTAAAGCCCCTGTTCTCGTCACCGAATCGACCCCCATTGACCCCAAAAAGGGGGCGTCACCTGGCAAGGAGAATCACCCTATGGCCCGATCCGCGACCTCTGCCGAACCACACGGCAACGCGAGCGAACCGAAATCCGGCTTCGTCCGCGAGCTCGGCCTGCTCGATTCGACCATGATCGTCGCCGGATCGATGATCGGCTCGGGCATCTTCATCGTCTCGGCCGACATCGCCCGTCAGGTGGGTTCGCCCGGCGGCCTGCTGCTGACCTGGATCATCACCGGCCTGCTCACCTTGGGCGCCGCGCTGTCGTACGGCGAACTCGCCGCGATGATGCCGCACGCGGGCGGCCAGTATGTCTACCTGCGCGAGGCCTGGTCGCCGCTCTGGGGTTTCCTCTACGGCTGGGCGCTGTTCCTGGTGATCCAGACCGGCACGATCGCCGCGGTCGCGGTGGGCTTTGCCCGCTACCTCGGGGTACTCGTCCCTTGGGTCTCGCCCACGCGTTGGGTCGTGGCCCCGATCGATATCTCGTCGGGCTTTGCGATCTCGCTCTCGACTCAGCAGCTGATCGGGGTCCTAATGATCGTCGGCCTCACCTGGCTCAATACCCGCGGCATCCGGCTCGGCAAGCTGATTCAGAACGTGTTCACCTCCGCCAAGACCTTCGCGCTGTTCGCTCTTATCGCGGTCGGCTTGCTGTTCGGCCACTCGCTCGGGGCAAACTTCTCCAACTTCTGGACGCCTCAAGGGATCTCGCCGATCCGCCCCGATCTGCCGTTCCTTCCCGATACGATCGTCACCGCCGGCCTGTTCGGCCTGATCGTGGCGTTCGGAGTCGCCCAGGTCGGCTCGCTCTTCTCTTCCGATGCCTGGAACAACATCACCTTCACCGCGGGCGAGGTCAAAAACCCGAAACGGAATCTGCCCCTCTCGCTCGCGCTCGGCACCGGCTTGGTGACCCTCCTCTACGTGCTGGCGAACTTCGCCTACCTGTCGGTGCTGCCGCTCGCGCAGATCCAGACCGCGCCGGACGACCGGGTGGCGACCGCGGCGCTCCAGGCGATCTTCCCCGGCGCGGGGACGATCATCATGGCGATCGCGATCGTGATCTCGACTTTCGGCTGCAACAACGGGTTGATCCTCGCGGGCGCCCGGGTCTACCACGCGATGGCGCAGGACGGCCTGTTCTTCCGCGCGACCGGCAAGCTGAATGCCCGCTCGGTCCCCGCGATGGGCTTGGCTCTCCAATGCGTCTGGGCGGCGTTCCTGGTCCTGCCGCGCACTCGCCTGCGCGACGCGGCGGGCGCGGTGGTGCTCGATCCGGCGACCGGCCAGGCGCAATACGGGAACCTCTACGGCACGCTGCTCGACTACGTGGTCTTCGCGGTGCTGATCTTCTACGTGCTGACGATCGCCGGTCTGTTCCGCCTCCGCCGTACCCAACCCAACGCCGAGCGCCCTTACCGCGCGTTCGGTTATCCGCTCGTCCCCGCCCTCTATATCGTCGCGGCGAGCGCGATCTCGCTGGTCCTCCTGTTCTACAAAACGCAGACCAGTTGGCCCGGCCTGGTGATCGTCCTCACCGGTGTGCCGGTGTACCTGCTCTGGCGGCGTTCCGCCGCGGCCGGAGCGAGATAGGATGCCGCCAACTTTGGACTTTAAGACCCGTGTGCGGAGGAATCGATGACGAACCACCTTCCGGAGGACGCTCGATGAGCCAGCTGTTTGCCAGAAAGCCGCTCGAGCTATTGCTCGAGGAAATGAAAAGCGAGAACCGGCTGCGCCGAATTCTCGGCCCGGTCCAGCTCTCCGCCTTAGGGGTAGGCGCGATCATCGGCGCCGGCATCTTTGTCGCGACCGGAGAAGCGGCTCGTAACACCGCCGGCCCGGCGCTGATGCTCTCGTATGTCGTGGCCGGGATCACCTGCATCTTCGCCGCGCTCTGCTACGCGGAGTTCGCCTCGATGGTGCCGGTCGCCGGCTCGGCCTACACCTACGCCTACGCCACGATGGGCGAGCTGTTCGCCTGGATCATCGGCTGGGACCTGGTACTCGAGTACGCGGTCGGCAGTGCCACGGTGGCCGCCGGCTGGTCCGGCTATTTCCAGAGTGTGCTGGCGAAGTTCGGCATCGCCCTGCCCGAAACGCTCCGCCAATCGCCGTGGGCTTACGATCAGGCGACCGGAGAATTCATCTCGACCGGCTCGTGGTTCAACCTGCCGGCGGTGTTGATCGTCATCGTGATCACCGCGGTCCTGGTCAAGGGCATCGCGGAGAGCGCAAGCTTCAACGCTCTGATGGTTGGCGTCAAAGTCGCCGCCGTCCTGTTCGTCATCGGTGTCGGCGTGTTCTACATCGACCCGGCCAACTGGAAGCCGTTCGCTCCGTTCGGCTGGAGCGGGCTCAACATCTTCGGCTACCACGTCGCCGGACAGACCAATGCGGGCGGCCATCCCGTCGGCATGCTCGCGGGTGCGGCGATCATCTTCTTCGCCTATATCGGCTTCGACTCGGTTTCGACCCACACCGAAGAGGCGAAAAACCCGCAGCGCGACGTGCCGATCGGCATCATCGCCTCGCTGGTGATCTGCACTATCCTCTACATCCTGGTGGTCGCGGTCCTCACCGGCATGGTCAAATACGACCAGCTGGACGTCAACGCGTCGGTCTCTGTGGCATTCCAGCAGAAGGGTCTAGGCTGGGCGCAATTCCTGATCGCGGCGGCCGGTGTCGCCGGCATCACCTCGGTACTGCTGGTCATGATGCTCTCCGGACCGCGCGTCTTCCTCGCGATGGCGCGCGACGGCTTGGTGCCGAAGAGCTTCTTCGGCGAGGTCCACCCGAAGTTCCGGACCCCGCACAAGTCGACGATGCTGATCGGCGCCTTCGTGATCTGCCTCGCCGGATTGCTGCCGCTCGGCGCGCTGCTCCACCTGACCAACATCGGGACGCTGTTCGCATTCGTCGCGGTCTGCATCGCGGTGCTGATTATGCGCAAGAAATACCCGGACGCGGTTCGACCGTTCCGGTGCCCCGGCGTACCGCTGGTGCCGATCCTCGGCGTCGGCATGTGCCTGATGCTGATGTTCTCGCTGCCGGCCGACAACTGGTGGCGCCTGGGCATCTGGCTCGCATTCGGCTTGCTGATCTACTTCCTCTACGGCCAAAGGCACAGCGTGATGAAGAAGTACATCGAGACTCACGGCAGCGCGCAGAAGTAGAGGGTTCGCTGCGGCAGGAAACAGCACGGGCGGCGCGGCCGAGGAGGCCCGCCGCCCTTTTGTTGTGGCTTGTGCAGCCTCACGGCCTGAAGGGACGTTTTGCGTTAGCCGACCCAGGCCGTTGGCCTGGGTTCGCGGGGCTACCAGGAGATCAACAGATGAGTCAGCGGTTTGCTCGGAAACCGATGTACGCACTAGGGGCGGGCGCGATTCTCGGTGCGTACCTCTTGCCTGCCGTGATCAGCGCGCTGCGCTCTGGCCCAGCCTCTGTGCTTCGCCCAGCCGAAATCCTCTCGTGGATCGTAGCCACTGTCACTTTTGTCCTTGGGACTCTCTGCGTCGCCGAAATCGCGTCGACCGCACCGGTGGTGGCAGGCTCCGTCGAGACGATCGCCTACGCCGCCACGGGAGAGCGGTTGGCCTGGATGCTCGGCTGGCCCTTGCTTCTCGCTTTCGCCGTCACCTGCGTGGCGCTCGTCATCATCGGTTCGAGAATCTTCGGCTTCGCCGACTTCTTGCCGATCGAGGCGCTGGTTCACTTGACGACGCTTTTCGCTTTCGTCGTGGCCTCTGTCGCTGCTGATGTTCTCGCTGCCGACCGCGACCTGGTTGCCCCTGATCGCCTGGCTTGCGATCGGCCTCATCATCTACTTCGCCGCACGCCCGCGAACCCAGGCCGTTGGCCTGGGCTGACGTGACGCGACCCTAAGAGGCCGCGCCAAGCTGTTGACAGGAGTAGAATCCACTCGACTCGGAGATACCCATGAGCCTTTCCCTTGCAGAGATCGAAGCCGAAGCCCGACATCTCTCGTCCGAAGAACGCAGCACGCTGATCGGCCGGCTCGTTCTCGATCATGATTTGGAGAACCCGATCCTGCCCGAAATCGCCGAAGCCTGGGCCGACGAAGCGGAGCGCCGCGATCTCGAAATGGAGCGCGGCGAGGTCCTAGGAGTACCGCTCGAAGAGGTGATCCGGCAGGCGCGGGCGCTGCTTCGTTGAGACCGGTTGTCTTCCATCCCATCGCGAACCGCGAGATCAACGAAGCAATTCGGCATTTCGAGCTACAGCAGCAAGGATTGGGAGGTCGCTTTTTCGAAGAGGTTCTCCAGGTCGTCGCCCTCATCTCCCGGCACCCCGAAGCGGCGCCGCGGCATCGAAGGGAGCTACGCCGTGTCCTGGTAGCGAACTTCCCCTACTTCTTGTTGTACCGGCGGATTCCAGGGGGAATAAGAGTCACCGTGGTGGCTCACCAGCATCGACGACCTGGTTTCGGGGAGCGGCGGCGTTGAGGGCTCGGTTCTTCAGGCCGCCCCGCGGCCCCCTCTACCGATTGATGCTCTGGAGCGACCGGACCTCCAAGGCATCTAGGCTGAGCTCAACGACGGTGCGGTGCAACGCGAGGCGTTCCGTTTCCAACCCAGGCCGTTGGCCTGGCTGACGTGACGCGACCCTTCGGGCCGCAAACAAAACTACGGCTTCCCCGCACCTTTCGGCATAGACTTTTCCTTGCGCACGTCCGCCACCTTCGCCTGGATCTCGGCCAGTTTCCCCGGGCTGAGCTCGAGGGCCGTCGGCCGGCCTTCGGTCCGAGCGGTGGCGGCGCCTCCGGTCGAAGGATAGAAGCGGAGCGTTTCGCGTCGCCCATCGGTTCCGGCGAGCGTCACCGTAAGGGCTGGCTTACCCGCCTCGGCCGGAGGAGCCTCGCGCAGCGTCTCGGCGCGCAGCTCGGAGAGCGCATAGAGCAGATCGGACACGGGGGTGTAAGAGATGGTGTCCTTGCCGCGCTGCCAGTCGGAGCCGGATCGCTTCACGTCGAGTGCGCCCGCGGCGTCCTCGATGCGCAGCGAATCGACCTGGTAGACCTCCAAGCTCGAAACCGCGCGGGAGCGCCAATCTTGGCCGCCGCGCATCAACGCCTCGGCGATCCGCGACTTGGTGGTGAACAGCTGCCCGCCGGCCCGGGCATAGCTCTCCGGGGCCTCGCCGTCCACCGCGGCGCCGACGACGCCACCGAGATCGAGATGGAAGGCTTGGGAACCGCCCTTCGACACAACTTCGATGACCCCCTTCGGCGGCTCTAACCCCATCTCCGCGGGAGCCGCGGGCGACTCGACGAAGCGGTCGGCGGCCAAACCGGTGAGATCGGAGAGCAACGCCTCGACCAGGTCGTGATCCGCCCGATCGGCGACCGGGCGATCGATCCAAAAGCCGTCGGGACGCCGAACCAGCACCACTTCGGAGGCGGAATCCGAACCGGACGAGGGGCGGATTGAGATCCGCTCGATCGCGTCCCGATCGCCGGAAAAGATCTGCTTGTCGCGCCAGGCGCCCGGCTCGCGCAGCAGATCGTTCCAGAACGCGTCAGGGACCACGTAAGCCTCGGTTCGGCCGGCGATGCGCACGATCCGCTCCGACCCGACAGGTACCTTGGCACCGATTTCGAGCACCGTCTCGCCTAGAGAGGTTTTGAGGCGCACCTTCGCTTCCGGTCGGTCGAGCCCGGTCGCTTTCGCATCCACGTCCTCGATCGTCCGGCTTCGTTCGAGCCCGGCGAGCGAGTCGACCAGCCGGCCGACGCTTGGCGCATCCGCACGCGCGGCGAGCGGTCGGACGATCCGCCACGACCAGTCGGCCGCGGTGACAGACGGAAGAGCCGACGGGGCCTCAACCTCGTCCGAGACCTCGTTCGCGGTGCTTTCTAGGGCCTCTTCCTTCTTCTCGGCCGGTTTCTCGATCCGTTCGAACGCGAGCGGAGTCCCAGCGCGCTCGATCGCGAGCGAACGAACATCGCCCGGCCCGAACGAGAAGATCTTCTTCGCTTGGGCGGCACGCTCCTCGCTCGACGGCATTTTGCGCTCGAAAAACGCGATGAACGAGCCGAGGCCGGCGACCAGCAACAGCAGGATGAGCAGCGTGCGCGGCTTCATCGTTCTACCGCTTCCGCCGACGGGCGCGAACCCAGATCGCCGCCGCGATGGCGAGTCCGGGCAAGATGCCGAGAACCAGCAGATAGACGTTACGCAGCTGCCCGGTGGTGAGCGACAGGTGCGCCTGTTCGGTCTTCTTCGGCGGGATCGCGATCAGATCCTGCCGCTCGACCAGCCAGTTGACGGCGTTGCCGATCGCGGTCGCATTGCCCACATTCGCATTCCAATATTGATTGGTCGCGAGGTCCGAATCGCCGAACACCACCAGTCGGGGTGCTTTCGGATCTTCGGCGACAGGCTTAGGAGGAGCGGGCATGTCTTCATCGGCCGGTGCCGACGGCTTGGCCGCCCCACCGACGGCGACGCCGAGCGGTAGCGGTCCGGGCAGGTCGGAATCGTCCTTGCCCACCTTGTCGAGCGCGGCGAGATTGGTTTCGCCCCAGCCCGCGTCGGTGGTCCGCAACAGCTCGGTGACTTCTGTCCCAGCCGGTCCTGGTACCGCACGGACCGAACGCGCCAGGCTGACCAGCATCGGCAAGCTCTGACGCGCTAGCGGCTCGACGATCGGATGTTGACCGTAGATGTTGGAGAACAGCGTCTCCGCACCGAACATCGGCAGCGGATTCGAGGGATCGACGACGATGTCCGTATCCACTTGGACACCATGCTTCGCGAGCAACGGTTCAAGGCCTGAGGCGACCAGCCCCGGCCCGCTCCGGGCGAGCACCGGATCGAGCAGCGCGAGCAGGCGACCGCCCCGGTCGAGATAGGCACCGATCGCGTCGAGTTCCGGCGGCACGAAGTTTCCGGTCGGTCCGGCGATCACCAAGAGATCGGTATCCGCCGGCACTACAGGCTGGCCGAGCGTCGCCCACTCCTCGACCGCGAAGCCGTCCCCTTTGAGCAGCTCGCGCAGCGCCGACAGGCCGCGCTCCTCCGCCCCGTCGAGCGGCACCTCGCCATGGCCGGTGGTGAACAGGACTTTCGGCTGGCGCGCCTGGCCGAGCTGGATCAGGGCGTTGGTGAACATTTGCTCGCCTTTGAACGCGACGAGCTTCGGAGGTTCGCCCATGCCCATCGACGAGTAGTCGTACTCCGCGAGCTCCCCCGCATCGACCACCTTCTTGGTCTCTCCCGAAACGAAAACCACACTCGCGTTTAGAAGCCCGAAGCGACGCGCGAGCTGCTGCGCCTCGATCGGATTCCGCTCGGGGTCGATGAAGCGGACCTTGATCCGCCTTGTTGCCGCGCCGTAGCGGTCGAGCAGCTCGCGGGTCGGTCCATAGAGCCCCGCCTGTTTTTGCGGCGACAGGAGCGCCACAACCTCGACATCGCGATCGAGGCCGGCGAGAACTTTCTCGCTCTTTTCCGACAGCGAATAGAGCGCGGTCGCGGTCCAGTCGAACCGCTGGTGGTACTTCCAGCCGAAATAGTTGACGATCCCGAGCAGCGCCGCCACCAGCAGGATGCCCGCGGAGAGAAGGCCGGTCTTGGTCAGTTGTCGATTCGAAGCCAACATGCAGTTACCTCCACTTCCGGTCTTCGAGCGCCCGGCTGGTCAAAAACAGAAAGAACAGGCTCGCCGACACGTAGTAGACGATCCGCCGGGTATCGACGATCCCTTTGCCGAGTTCGTCCATGTGCGCGCCCAAATCCAGGTACGAGAAGGTGTTTTTCCACAACTCGCTGCTCGCGAGCTGCTCCAACTGGCCGATCAGGAAGAGCACGACCAAAATCGCGAAGGTCACGACCGCCGCGATCAGCTGGCTTTTGGACATCGCGGAAGCGAACGTACCGACCGCGAGAAAGAGCCCGCCGACCAGCAGGAGGCCCAGATAGCCGCCCGCGATCGGCCCCCACTCGACCTCGCCATAGTGGGCGAGAATCCCGGCGTAGCCGAGCGTCGGCACCCAGAGAAGAGCGAAGAACGAGAGCGCGGCGAGGTACTTGCCGGCGACCACCTGCCCTTCGGTGATCGGCGCGGTCATCAGCACCTCGATCGAACCGGAGCGCAGCTCTTCGGACAGCAGCCGCATCGGCAGGATCGTGCCGAGCACGATCAGGAGCAGCCAGGTCGAACCGAAGAAATAGCCCATCGGCGGCCCCGAGGGCGCGCGCGGATCGACCAACGCGGAGATCATCCAAGCGAAGATGAAACCGTTGACCGCGAGAAAGAAGAACGCCACGACATAGGCGAGGGGAGAGAGGAAATAGGCGCGCAGCTCGCGCAGGTAGGTCGCCAGGACAGCTCTCACGATGGTCTCTCCTCGGTCGGCTCTGCCGCCTCTGCCTTACCGTCCGGTTCGCCGGGTTCCGCCGCCTCACTCGGAGGGTTGGTGGTCAGGCGGACGAATACGTCTTCCAGGCTCGCCTTCGACTGAGCGAGCTCGACGAGCGTCCAGCCCCGCGCCACGGCGAGACGGAAAATTTCCGCCCGTGGATCGGCATCGGCGCTCGCCGTGAGGCGAAACTCGCCCGCTTCCGGCCCCGGCCGAACCGCGGTGACCCCCGGCATCGACCCGAGCGCCTCTTGCGCTTCGGCGGCCGCCGGTCCCTCGGGAGACAGCCCGTCGACCGCGGCGAAGGCGACCCGAATTTCGGACGCGCCGCGGGAGCTCTGGCGCAGGCTCTCGGGGGTGCCTTCGGCGACGATCCGCCCCTTGTCGATGATCAACACGCGGTTACAGAGCAGCTCGACCTCGGACAGGATGTGGGTGGACAGGATCAACGTCCGCTCGCGCCCGAGGTCGCGGATCAGCTCGCGGATCGCGATGATCTGTTTGGGATCGAGCCCGACGGTCGGCTCGTCGAGGATCAAAACGGCCGGCTCGTGCAGGATCGCGGTCGCCAGGCCAACACGCTGGCGATACCCTTTGGAGAGGGTGCCGATCACCTGGTTGCGCACGTCGGAGAGAAGGCAACGTTCGAGCGCGGATTCGCAGGCCCGCTTCGCCTCGGCGCGTTTCAACCCTTCGAGCCGGGCCCGGTAGCCAAGGTACTCGCCCACCCGCATCTCGCCGTAGAGCGCGACGTTTTCCGGCAGGTAGCCGATCTGACGCCGCGCCTGGACCGGCGCCTCGAACAGGTCGGTCCCGCCGACGGTTACCCGCCCCTCCGTAGGCGGCAGAAAACCGGTGATCATGCGAATCGTGGTGGTTTTACCGGCGCCGTTCGGCCCCAACAACCCCAGGATCTCACCCTCGCCGACCGCGAAAGAGACGTCGTTAACGGCGGTAAAGTCGCCGTACCGACGGCTCAGGTTCTGCGCTTCGATCATCGAACCCTCCTCCGAAATGAACCCGAATGCTGCCACGCCCCTTGCAGCAAGACGGGTGCCGTCTGAAAACACCTGAGATCAAAGGGTTTCCGGCGTTGGACCCGAGATTTCACGCCATTTTGACGCGAGCGCGAGCCAACTCTTCGGCTATGCTCGCGTCATGAGCGACAAAGACAAAGCCGCAGGGATGAAATCCGCTTACGAGCTCGCGCTCGAACGGATGGAGAAACAGGGGATCGAACGACCGCGCGGCGAGGAGTTCTCCGATGCGCTGCGCGAAAAGATCGGCGAAGTGAGAAACCAAGCCGAAGCGAAGCTCGCCGAACTCGAAATCCTTCACCGCGACCGCCTGAAAGGCCTGTTCGACCCGGCCGCCCGCCGCGAGGAAGAAGAGGAATACGTCCGGGAGCGTCGGCGCATCGAAGAGCACCGCGAACAGAAGATCGAAAAGCTGCGCGGCGAGGGTTGAAATTTTCGAGGCGCTGGATTACGGTTCTACTCTTCAGTCAACGCCGGGGGCAGCCGAGGGCGAATCATGAAAATCATCAAAGTGCCGAAAAAACTTGACGCGATTGAGATTCGACGGAAGGTCGGTCGACCGAAGGACCTGTCGAGCGATATCCTTCGGGGTCCGTCGGTCCTCGCAATGACTCTCGATCTAGCGGGATGCGCGTACGGACCCGAGGATCTCTCGACGAACCCGGCTTATCTCGAAGCCTACGGCGAATGAGCGGAGCCCCGATCCCAACGATCTCCCCGCGATCCTGGAGCTGATCGCCCCCTACCCCATCCGCTCCGCGAAGCGGCGGACGTCCGGGGTGGTTCCGAAGACGTAGACGCCATCGCCGGGGGCGAAGCGGAACGCGGAACCGAACTCGACCAACACCTCGTCGTCGCGCTCGACGGCGACCACGGTGCAGCCGGTCCGTTCGCGAATCGCGAGGTCACCAGGGCGTTGGCCCACCAGTCCTGCGGCCGGAACCTTCAAGATCTCCAACCGTGGATCGAGCGCCACGGCCTCTTGGCCGAGCAGTTTTCCGGCGAGCATCTGGCCCGACACCTGGCTGATCGAGAGGGCGAAGTAGGCGCCGGCGCGGCGGATGCGCTCGACGTTCTCGGCTTCGTTCACCCGGGCGATCACCGGCACCTCGGGCGCCAGGTCCTTCAAGATGACCGTCGCGAACAGGGTCGCGCTGTCGCTCGAAAGCGCCAGGATCACCGCCTGGGCGTTCTTCACGTCGAGCCGGTCGAGAAGCTTCGGATCGAGCAGGCTGCCGACCTCGTCGACCCCCGAAGCCGCGTCGCGATCGACCACCAGGATCTCCTCTCCCGCATCGCGCAGAAGCTCCGCCACTTTGCGCCCGACCTCGCCGAAGCCCGCAATGAGAAACGGCCCTTTGCGGCGCAGCGCGACCGGCCCCCGGGCGAGCGCGGTCAGCCGATCGAGACCCGCGGCGGGGCCGATCACCACCAGGATCCCTTCGGCCACCAGACCCATGTTCGGCGGCGGCGGCGCCACGAGCTTCCCTTCGATCCACTGGCCGAGCACGGTGACCCCGGTTTGGGTGCGCACCTCGGCGCTCTCGAGCGTTTCGCCGACCAGCGGGCTCGCCGAACCGATCTGCATCTCGACCACCTCCAAGCGGCGACCGAGCTCGTGCAGCCCGGCGACCCGCGGATCGATTCGCGCGGAGGCTCGCGCGGCGAGCGCGGCGCCGAGGATGTGCCGCGGGGTGAACGTCGCGGTCGCCCCGGCGAGCATGATCGGGCGACGGTGGAACGGCTCTTCGACGATCGCGAGCACCGGACCGGTGTATCCCGATTGGCGGGCGGCCAAGATCACCGTCGCGTTCTCATCGTCGGTGCCGTTGGCGATCAACGCCCGCGAGGTCGAAAGGTACGCGGCGCCGAGCCCGCCATCCCCGAGGCCGAGATGGAGCACCCGTTGGCCGGCCTCGAACAGTTTCCGCGCAATGCCCTCGTCGGATTCGAGCACCAGGCTCGCGATCCCCGCGGCCGCAAGCTCGCTCAGCAGGCTCTCGACCGACGGGCCGTAGCGGTAGACCACGACGTGCCCTCTGAGGGGCTGGTCGAGACGGCGCGGCAGGCGGGCCTGGAAGCGCTCTTCCAGGATCGGGATCAGGTAGAGAGGAAAGATCAGGAAGACGAGAAATACGCCGACGAACTGGACCACCGCGACGAACACCACCATGGCCGGGTGATGCCAGCGCGAATCGGCGCCGTAGCCTGTGGTGGTGAGCGTTTCGGACGCCCAGGAGAGGCTGTCCCAGAACCCTCGCGGCTCCCCTTCGAGCAGGCGCATGCCGGCCATGTAGAGAAGTGCCGAGGCGACCACCAACAGGGTGGGCGCGACGAAGATCAGCAGGATCAGCCGTTTTTTAGCCTTGCGCACGACGACTCTTACGGTCCGATTTTCGAGGTTCGATTTTCGAGGTTCGATTTTCGAGGTTAATACGGCATGTCGTCTTCGTCGAGGCCGAAATGGTGCCCGAGCTCGTGGACCACCGTGTCGCGCACCTCGCGGATTACCTCGCGGCGCGACATGCAGAGGCGCAGGATCGGTCCCCGGTAGATCACCACCCGGTCCGGCAACGCGCCGTAGGAGGAGTCGCGCGCCGCGAGCGGCACACCCTGATAGAGGCCGAGCAGATCGTCTTCCGGATCGAGATCGACCGAGGCCAGATCCTCTTCTGTCGGTTCCTCCTCGACCACCACCGCGACGTTTTCGAGCAGTGCCGCAAACTCCTCCGGCAGGTCATCGAGCGCCTTGGCGACCAGGGCTTCGAACTCTTCAGGGGCGACTCTCATGGTGCTCTACTCTAGCTCGTTCGCGGCAGCCTTCATCTCGGACCGCGGCGGCTGCGCAGGATCTCCACAATCGGCGGGATCACCGACAGGACGATGATCGCCACGATCACGTAGTGGAAGTTGGTCTTCACCCAGGGGAGATCGCCAAAATGAAAGCCCGCGAGGGTGAACAGGACCACCCAGACGACACCTCCAACGACGTTGTAGGCCGCGAAACGGCGGTAGGACATCTTGCCGATTCCGGCGACGAACGGCGCGAAGGTGCGGACGATCGGCACGAAACGCGCGATGACGATCGTCTTGGCGCCGTATTTCTCGTAGAACTGTTGAGTCTTCACCAGGTGTTTCCGGTTCAACCAGCGCGAATCCTCACGGCGAAAGATCGCCGGCCCGACCCGGTAGCCGATCGCGTAGTTGACCGCGTCTCCCAAGATCGCAGCGACAATCAACAGACCGATCGCAAGCGCCAACGAAATCGGCGAGCCTTCGCCGGCGGCGAGGGCGCCGACGGCAAACAGCAGCGAGTCACCGGGCAGAAAGGGCGTCACCACCAACCCGGTTTCGCAGAACACGATGGCGAACAAAAGGCCGTAAAACCAGGGCCCGAGGGCGACCACCGCCTGGTTCAGGTACTGGTCGAGGTGCAGGAAGTAGTCGAGCAGCTGGTGCAGCATCTCCATGCGGGACCTTTCATTGGATCTTGGATCTACGGAATGGGTGCGCCCTAGAGGCGGCGGGATCGTACCCGCTCTGTTCACTCCCTGGCCAGCCGCCTTGCAAATTTGCATTCGGAATGCAAAATTGCACGAGCATTCCCGCCGAGCTTCCGCCCCGAAATCCAAACGGCCCATGAACATCCTCGGTCTCTCGGCCTTCTACCACGAGTCGGCGTGCTGCCTGTTGCGCGACGGCCGGCTGGTTGCGGCCGCCGCCGAGGAGCGATTCACCCGGGTCAAGCACGACCCGCGGTTGCCGGTCGAGGCGTTCCGCTTCTGCCTCGAACGGGAGGGGCGCACCCTGCTCGATCTCGATGCGATCGCCTACTACGAGAGGCCACAGGCCAAGCTCGAGCGCCAGCTCTGGGCCGGATTGGAGAACGGTGCCAATGGGGGGGCGGATCTCTCCGCGCTCGACCCGCAGGCACCGGAGCGGGCGATCCGCGAGCGGCTCGGGTGGGAAGGCGAGATCCTCACCTTCCCCCACCACCTCTGCCATGCCGCGAGCGCGTTCTACTGGAGCGGTTTTCAGAGCGCGGCTACATTCACGATCGACGGCGTCGGCGAATGGGCCACGACCACCTATGGCCGAGGTGACCGAAACGACCTGGCCCTGTTCGCCGAGGTCGAGTTTCCCCACTCGCTCGGCCTGCTCTATTCGACGGTCACCGCGTTTCTCGGTTTCGCGGTCAACGACGGCGAATACAAGGTGATGGGCTTGGCGCCTTATGGCGAGCCGCGGCTGGTCGAGAAACTCCGAAAGGCGATCCAGGTCGAGCCCGGCCCCGGCTTCACCCTAGCACCGGAGTTTTTCGATTTCGTCGCCGGTACACGCATGTGGACTTCGGCCTTCGAAGAGCTACTCGGCGGGGCGCCCCGCCGCCGGGGAGAGGAGCTGCTGCCCTTCCATCGCGATCTGGCACGGAGCATTCAGCTGCTGCTGGAGGAGATCCTGCTGGAGAAAGTCCGCTGGCTGCACGGTGTGACCGGAGAGGATGATCTCTGTCTGGCGGGTGGCGTGGCACTCAACTGCGTGGCGAACGGGCGCATTCGGCGCGAAGGGCCGTTTGAGCGTCTGTTCGTGCAGCCTGCGGCCGGAGATTCGGGAGGGTGCCTGGGCGCAGCGGCTTTGGCCCACCGCAAGCTCGGTGGGCGGGCTCCCGGCGGCGCTGCGCTGCGTCGGGTCGATCTCGGCCCTTCGTTCAGCCATGAGGAGGTGGCGGCGGTGATCGCGGCCACGGGGGTTTCTACCACCGACTATTCCGGACGCGAGCCCGAGCTGCTCGATGCGGTCGCAGAAAGACTGGAGCGCCACCAAATTATCGGTTGGTTCCAGGGTCGGATGGAGCACGGGCCGCGCGCGCTCGGGAACCGTTCGATCCTCGCCAACCCGCTCGATCCAGAAGTTCGCGACCGATTGAACCAGCGGATCAAGAAGCGCGAAGGATTTCGACCGTTCGCCCCGAGCGTTTTGGCCGATCGCGCCGCCCTGCACTTCGAGCTCGACCACCCCTCTCCCTTCATGCTCGAAACCTGCCGCGTCCGCTCGCCACTCGCCCTGCCGGGAATCACCCACGTCGACGGCTCCGCCCGGCCGCAGACCGTCGACCGGCAAGACCACCCCCGATTCGCCGCACTGCTCGCCGCGTTCGAGCTCCGGACCGGCTGCCCGATCCTGGTCAACACCTCTTTCAACGTCGCGGACGAACCGATCGTGGCAACGCCGATCGACGCGCTTCTTTCCGCCGCCGATGCCGAACTCGACGCCCTGGTGATCGACGATTTCCTGATCGACGGCCGCGATCTGCCCGCGATCTGGCGCGCCCTCCTCCCCGCTTGGAGGGAGCGACGGCGGAGCGGTTTCGCGACCGCCAAGAGCGCCATTTCCGAGGAGCTGTACACCTTTGTTTGAGCCGAGGCACCCCGCCGATCCCCGCCGGGCCGAAGCGGAACGGCGCGCCCGCGAGCTGGCCACCCCGGAAGGGCTGGCCGCCGCGCGGGCTCGCCAGGCGATTCCTCCGGCGAGCCCCCCTTTGGCCGAGCCATCGCCGCCCGCCTGGCCCCGCTCGATCTCGATCTGGTCTCCGGTGCGCGAAACCGTGGGGGCCGGAGGTCTCGCGTTCGTCCGCCCACTCCCGTCACCGTTGGGCGACCATTTCGCGAATACGGCCGTGCTCAGGCCGAAGCGATCGGAGCTTCCTCTGCGCGTCGCCCTGTTCGGCGAATCGGTCGCCGCGGGCTATCTCTACGCTCCGGGCGTGACTCCGGCGAAGCTCTTGGCGCGCCACCTCGAAGCGGCGGCCCCAGGCTTGGCCGAGGTGATCGACCTCGCGCGGACCAACGAAACCCTCGAAGGTATGGCCGAGACGGTCGAAGCGGCGATCCAGATCCAACCCGACCTCTTGGTCTTGTTCTCGGGCAACAACTGGAATCTGCTCGAAACCCCAGAGCTTGGAGCCGCCGCACCCTCGGTCGGGGCGCGCGTCCGCTTCGCGGAGCTGCTCGCGCACGGCCTCGCCGAGCCGGTGGCCGAAGCGCGGCGGCGGATCGCAGCTCGGGCGAACGCGACGTTCGACCGGATCGCGGCGCTCGCCCATGCGATCGGCATCCCGGTCATGGTCGTGAACCCGGAAGTGAACCTCGCCGACTGGGAGAACCGCCAGCCGGTGGCCGGACTCGACGCGGAAGGCACTGTCCGCTGGCATCATCTGCTCGACGACGGACGCGCAGCGCTCGAACGCGGCGATGCGAGGCAAGCCCTCCTTTCGGCTCGCGCGATGCTCCGGCTCGATCGCGGCCTCTGCCCGACCGGTTTTCGACTGCTCGGGCGCGCGCTCCAGGCGCTGGAACGCAACGACGAAGCGGCGAGCGCCTTCCGCGCCGAAATCGACGCCGCGGCCTACCCCCTGCTCGCCAATCTGGGCGCCCCTCAGGCGACGAGCCAGACGGGCGAGATCGTGCGCGCCGCAGCCGAGCGCCATGGCTGGCTCGCGGTCGATCTCCCCGCGGTGCTCGCCGAGGTCTCCGGCTCGCCCCTTCCCGGTCGGCGGTTCTTCCTCGACTATTGCCACCTGACCGGCGAAGGGATGTGGGTCGCCACCGCGGCGATCGCGGCACAGGTGCTGCCGTTCTTGGGCGAAACGGCCGCGTCCACTCCAAGCTGGCAGGAGATGATCCGGAACGGCACGCCGGGGATCTCCGCGGACCAAGAGGCCACGGCGCGCATCGGCGCCGCGCTCCATAGCGCGCATCGGCTGTTGCCCCTGGGCGACAAAATCGCGTATCTCGAACCATTTCTCGACGAGGCGCTCCTCCTTTCGCCGCATGCGGAAGGCGCCCTCCGCGACCTGATCGAAGCCCGCACGGCATCTGTTCCCGCGGTCGCGACCGCGGCCCAGCGCCGGAACCTTCTGTCCCCCTGTCGGCTCGGCCTGCCTCACGGCTGGCGCTGGGATCACCTCGATGCCGACGTGCTGCAAGCCGCGGCGCGCGCCCTGGCCAAGCGGAGTCCGGCTCAGGTGGACGAGTTGGAACAACGCCTGCTCGCGCGAGCGGTCGGCCCGACCTGGACCGAACTCTCCCGGGCGCCGTGGCTCTGGGAGCCGCTCGAACAGTTTTACGCCGACCTGCTCGATTTCGAGGATCTGGCGCGGCGTGCGTTCCTTCGCTCGCCCTGGCCGGAAACCGGCTTTGCGCTGATCGCCTCGGGCGAAACGGATCTCGAGCTCGAAGCCGTCTTGCGCTGCCCGGCCTCCGCTGGAGGAGCCACCATCAAGGTCGGCTATCGCGGCCCTGCCGAAGCAGACTCGATCGAGCTGGGGGAACTTACCGCGAGCCGGTCGTGGAGCCGTGGGGCTCTCCGCTTGCCACGGCAGTCTCTCGGCCGAGGCCTGGGCCGGCTGGTTCTCTCTTGGCCTCCGCTCGGAACCGAGGGAGAATCAGCCATGGGCCATCCGCTCGACCGTCTTTTGCGCGGCCTCGAAGCCGACCTTCATCCGGTGTTTGGCGAGATTTCCGCACTGCGGGTGCGGACCGTCCCGAATTGAACCGCTCGCACCACTGGTTGCTGAGGAAGGAACATTTTCCAGCTGATGGCCGGCCTCCTCCACCGCACGCTCGAACCCTCGAACGCGCTCGCCGCGATCGAGCGCGAACGGTTTCGCTCATACTCATTGCTGGTCCGGAATCTCCACTACCTCGCCTCGGCGTTGGTCGTGCTCTATTCGCTACTTCAGCCGCAGGCCGACAAGCTGGTCCTCTGGGGCCTCGCCAGCCTGATGATGCTGTACACGCTCACCCTTCATTCTCAGCTGCTCGCACGCTTCACCGTCGATCAACGAGTGTGGATCGAGGGGTGGATCGATCTGGTCTGGATCACCGCCGTGGTGCTGTTTTCCGGGGCGGCCGAGAGCCCGCTCTTCTTCCTCTATTACATCGTGCTCTACGAGAGCGCTCCGGCCGCCGCCCGCCGCCAGACCTACGCCAAGGCGGGGCTGGCGTCGCTGCTGATGCTCGCGGTGCTCCTGCCGCTCGATGGACGATTGGGAGGGATCGGTCCGGTCGAAGATTGGCCGACGCTCTTCGGGCACCTGGTCTGGCCGTTGATCGGGCTCTGGCTGGTCGCCTATTTCTGCGCCGAGGCCGGTCCCCTCGGGGTGAGCCTTCATCGGTCGCTGTTTGTGGCCGCGAACACCGACGAGTTGACCGGCCTGCCAAACCTGAGGTTTTTCACCACCGCGGCCGACCTGCGCGGCTCGCTCGGCTCCGCCTACTCGATCGTGATGGTCGACATCGACGGACTCAAACCGGTGAACGACACCTACGGCCACGCCCAGGGCTCGGAGCTGATTCGGATCGTCGCCGACGGCATTCGCAGCGCGGCGCGCAGCGGCGACGACCTCTGCTCTCGGATCGGCGGCGACGAATTCATCGTCCGTTTGGCCGGCACAACCGGCGACGGCGCGCTCGCCTATTGCCGCCGGGTGCGCGCCTACCTCGAGCAGCACCCGCTGCACGTCGGCGACACCGACATTCCGGTCTCGATCTCAACCGGAATTGCAGCCTTCCCCAAGGATGGGCGTTCGCTCTCCGAACTGACCGAAAAAGCCGATCAGGCGCTCTACCGCAGCAAGCAGGAAGGGCGGGCGCGCGACCGGGTCTGGGAGGCTTGAAGGGTCACCTTCAGGGCGAAGGCGAGGCCGCGACAGCCGGCGCTTTGAGCCGCGCGAGCTCGGCGCCTCGGTAGTAGTGGAGCAGGATTTCTCGGTAGCTGTGACCGCGCTGGGCCATCCCGTAAGCGCCCACTTGGCACATTCCAACTCCGTGCCCCCAACCGCGGCCGACGAACAGCCAGCCTTTTTCGCCTTGCGGTGGTTCCAGGCGCTTCATGGTGAACAGGGTGTCGGGGATGTCGAGCGTCCAGCGGATCGGCAGCCCCGAGACCACCACGCTCGGCTCGCCGCCATTGGCGTCGGCGGTGCCATCGCCAAAGATCCGGATCTGGCCCACCCGGCCGGACGCCCCTCGGGTCAGGATCTCCATCCGCCCGGAAAAGCCGACACCGGGAAATCGCGCTTGGACCTGCTTCGCGATCTGTGCGTCGCTCTTGAACCGGGTCCACGACGAAAACTTGCTGCTCCGATCGAACGCGACCCCTTCGAGATCGACGTCCTGGAGGATCGCCGCGAGCGATCCGCCCAGCCAGTAGAAGGTCAAACGATCGCCCGCGACCAAACGCAACGGCCCGGAGGTGACCAGATCGCCGGTCCGACGAAAAGTGCCGAACGACGATGGCAAGATCTGGACCCGATCCTCTTTGTCCGCCCGCACCACCATGCGCCCTTCCGCGACCGAGAGGTACGAAACCGGTTCGCGCCGCACTACTTGGAGGCGTTCGGCGAGCGCGAGCATCAGGGCGTCCTGCTCGGCGTCCGCGATCGATGTGCCGAGGGCGCCACCGAGCAGGCCGTTCTTCCGCAGGTAGGCGGCGCGCATCCGGTCGTCGTCGAGCCAATCGGCAGGGGCGTCTTGGAGCAGGTAGGCAATGTCCTCTTTCGCCATCAACAACCGGGCATCGAGTGCAAGGTCGAACGCTCCGAACAAGAAGCGCTGAACTTCGCGCCGTTCGAGCGAGGCGAGGCGATGCTCGGGCATCGCGAGGCCGGCGAGTAGCGCCAGATGCTCCAAGCGCGCCTCAAGGGTAGCCGCGGGCTGAGCGCCGGGGGTCGGCGGAAACAGCCGGCGGGCCAGCCCTGCGGGGAACGCCTCGCCGGCGGGGTAGGTCCCTTCGAGTGCATCGCTCCCCGCTTCAACGCAGGGGACGGCCTTCAAATAGGACTCGTTCTTGAACGGAAAGATCAGATGGACGTCCTCGGTGTGGCCGCCGCACGTCGAGCTGTAGAGGGCGTCGATCAGGTCGCCGTTGTAGAGCAGGACCTGTCCCGCGGTCTCGGTGATGGCCCGATCCGAGACCGGATGCTCGACCCCCATGCCGCCATAAACCTGGCAGCGCGGCGTGGCGCAGATGTCGTACCCCTCGCGAGCGAACTCACCCAAGTTGCGCAACACGTAGGTCCTCGCCGCGACCGTCTGCGCCTTGATCGCCTCGATCCGGGGGTACTGCTCCGGTCCCATTTCGCTGGGGACCACGCCGCGCAGGTACTCTTCGAGCGGCAGCTCGTCGATCAAGTTGAGCGAGCCACGATCGTTCAGGAAGACCAGCAGGCGACCCCGGTAGCGCTTCCCCTCGACCGCGATCCCGCGGCTACCCGAGGTATAGACGGCAAGCCAGCGGCCGGGATAGGTCTTGGCCTCTCCGTTCTGGGTGATCCGGAGCGCCGGTTCCGAAATGCGCGCCCCTTCCGAGACCACCCAGGCATCGGTGACACCGAGGCTCGACAGGCGCTTCAAGTCGGCCTCGGCCGGCTCCTTCGCTTCGTATCGACCGACGCGCACCCGGTAGAGATCGACCCCGGCGTCGAAATGCGAATCGGCCGGTTGCCCGAGCCGATCGGAAAGGCTCTTCGCCAACCCGCTCGCCTGCCCCTCGTCGCGCAGAGCGGCAACTTGGATGCGAAAGACCCCCCGCTCAGACGCTCCGGCGGCCGGCTCGACGCGGATCGGAGACGCGATCGCGACCGGCCGCGGGTCGTCCCCGACCTGAATTCGAATGTCGCTCTCGCAGCAGGGCAACACCACGGTCGGCAGGTCGCTCGCCAGACCGATCTTGACCAGCGGATTGCCGGAAGGCAGAGCCCGCGGGGCCGATCGGGGCGCGGCCGATGGGGCGATCGGGCCGGAGGGTGCGACCGGAGTGACCGGAGCTGTCGATGGCGTCCCAGGCTTAGAAACGGCAGGTTTCGGGATGACTTTGGGTGGCGCCGGCTTCAGGTCTACCGTTTTGGGCCCCGTTTTGGGAGCCGCCTTGGGCACCGGTGCGGGCGCGGGGCGGTGGGTTACCGGGCGCGGGGTGTTGCGGGCGCAGGCGACCGCGAGCAGAGCCGCCAGGGCAAAAGAGAGAACACGCCTCACGCGCCGAACCATACCAGGAGTCGGGGGAGCGTTCCCAGCCGGCGGCCTAAGGCGCCGTCAGGAGTGCTTGCCATGCATCAGAACTTCACGCCGAAAATCGGTCGCGGCGGTCATATCGATCGGCTTGGCCATCTCGAAGATCCGCGAGACAAGCGACGCCGGGAGGCGGGACGAGAGCAGCTTGGCGACCTCGGGAACCGGCGCGGCCGGAGCGTCGGCGCCACGGTCGAGCGAACGCGGACCGGCGGCCGGCGCAGGCGCCTCCGCCCGGCCCGGCTGAAGCAGATAGTTGGTGGTGAAGATCGTCGGCAGCCGCTTGACGTACCGGTGATTCAAGATCAGATACAGAAGATCGTTCACCCAGGGCGTCTGCTTCTGCGCGCCCAACTCGTCGAAGACGAGCAGCTCGGCCCGGGTCAACGGATCGAAGATCTCCGCCGACGACTCCTCCGAATTCGGGTCGAACGTGGCCTTGATCTGCTGGACCAACTCGTTGAAGTTCACGAACCGGCCATGCGCCCGGTAGCGTTCCACCAACTCGGCGAGTACCGCGACCGCGAGGTGGGTCTTGCCGGTGCCCGGAGGACCGTAAAAAATCAGCCCCGATTCGCGGAACTCCCCCTCGGCGTTCATGAACTCGTCGATGTAGCGCTCGCTCTCGCGGAACGCCCGCAGCAGCTGGTCCTTCACGTTGGGATTGTTGTGGCTCCGGTCGAACGTCTGAAGCCGACAGCGGCGATAGCGCTCGGGGATACCGGCCGCCGCGAACAGCCGCGGCACCCGGTCGCGGTCCCGGCAGGCGCACGGCCGGGCGGTGCCGTTGCCACCGTCCGCAGAGACGACCCACCCCCGCCCGCCACAGTCCGGACAGGCCACCGATGTGTTGATCTCCGCCACAAAAATGATGGTAGCACGGGGGTCGCGATCGACCGGCAACGCCCGTCCACCGGGCCGGAACACCAGTGAATTCCCCACCAGAAACCGGATGTGACGGGCGTAGCCTACGGTCGGGGCCTTCCGCACGGAATTCACTCCCCACACCCCCCGGCATCCCCCTGTTAAGTTCCGTTCCGCGTTGACTTTTTTCAGAGGGCTACCGTACGATGGCAGCAAAAGCTCGCGGTTTTTCCGAGAGAACCTGTCAACACCGACCGTACTTCGCCGCCCCTAAGCCCTGTCTCGTGCCGTCTTGCTGATCGACATGGTCGTCTATGGATTCAAAGGAGGGGTCGTCCGGGCCGGACAGGTGAGGTGGGCTCGAACCATCCTGGAGGTAGAGCGATGAAGCGCAATCGAATTCTGGCCGGAGCGTTTTGTACTCTGGTCGCCCTGGGCGCACTGATCGGCGCGACGCCGGCTTGGGCCGCGGCTCCGTTCGGCTCGTTCGGCGGCAAAGTGGGCGGCGGCAACGCCGGCTCCGGGCAGATGGCCCTCTTCGGCTGGGCGCTCGACGACAACGGCATCGCAGCGGTCGATATAGTGGTCGACGGCGTGATCGTCGGCCGCTCGACGTACGGCCGCAGCCGGCCGCAGGTGACGCGGCAATTTCCGGGCTTTCCGGATACGAATTTGCCCGGCTTCGCCTACCAGCTCGATACCACCCGATTTCTGAATGGACTGCACCGGGTGCAGCCGCGGGTGCTGTCGCGGAGCGGTGAGGTCACCCTGCTCACCAGCCGGGTGTTCGAGTTCAACAACGTCACCCACAACCTGATCCCGTTCGGCAAGATCGAATTCCCCAACCAGAACGCCGAGATGCGCGGCCGCTGCACGCTTTCGAACGGCAACCGCCGACTCTACACGGTGAGCGGCTGGGCGCTCGATTCGGGGGTCCAGACGGACGACACCGGGGTGGGCTACGTCGAGCTGATGATCGACCGCGCCGTGCTCTACAACACCCAGTCGAACTGCGATTACGCGGTCGCCACCGGCGGCTTGACTCAGTGCTACGGCGTGCGTCGCCTCGACATTGAGAAGCAGTTCCCGGGGCTGCCGAACAGCCCTCACTCCGGGTGGCGTTTCGTTCTCGACATCGGCCAGCTGATGGCCTTCGGATACGGCCCGGGAGCACATACGATCACGATCCGCTCCGGCGATCTGTTTGGCCAGGTGGTCAACATCGCGGAGATGCCGGTCACCTTCAGCTGCGACGAGGATCTCGGCAACGAGAATTCGTTCGGCCTGATCGGTTACCCCAGCAAAGCCCTGACTTACGCCGGAACGATCGAAACGCGCGGCTGGGCGCTAGACTGGGAAGGAATCAGCAGTATCCAGATCTACATCGACGGCGCGTTCCAGGGTGTTGCGACGGTCGGTATCGCGAGCCCGGCTGTGAACGCGCAATATCCAGGCTACTTTGAGAGCACGATCGCGAACTGGTCGTTCTTCCTCGACACGACTCGGTTCTCGAACGGCCGGCACTCGATCAACGTCGTGGTGGTGGACGATACCGGTGCAACCACCTTGATCGGCGAACGGGATATTCAGATCGGCAACCCGTTGTGATCCCCTGAGACGCCCCATCGCGGGGCGCGCGTCGTTTCGGGCCGGGTGGTACGATTCGATCCGAATGCCACCGATCCGCCGCCTCGCTTTCTTTGGAACTCCCGACTTCGCGGTGCCCACCCTGGATGCGCTGGTTCGCGCCGGGCGGGCTCCGCTGCTCGTGGTGGCCCAACCCGATCGACCGGCGGGCCGGGGCGGGCGTTTGCAGCAGCCGCCGGTTGCGCGCTACGCGAGCGTGTCGGAGCTACCGCTCGCTCAACCCGAAAAAGTGCGCGACCCCGAATTCCTGGCGCGCATTGAGGCGCTGGAGCTCGATCTGGCGATCGTCGTCGCGTTCGGCCAGATCTTCCCGATACGGTTGCTGGCGGCGCCCCGGCTCGGCTGCTTGAATCTGCACGCCTCGCTGTTGCCCGCCTATCGAGGGGCGGCCCCGATTCAAGCTGCGATCGCCGCGGGTGAGACCACCACCGGGGTGACCACGATGCGCATGGAACAGGGTCTCGACACCGGACCGATGCTGTTGCAGGAAGAGGCTGCGATCGGCCGCCACGAGACTCACGAGGAGCTTTCGCAACGCCTGTCTGTCGTCGGTGCCGGGCTGGTCTTAAAGACGCTCGACCGGTTGGAGGCGGGTGACTCAATCGATATCCGGCAGGACGACGCGCGAGCGAGCTATGCGCCGCGGCTCAACCGCGGCGCCGGACGGATCGACTGGTCGCTGCCCGCGCAGACGCTCGACGACCGTCTCCGTGCGTTCACCCCGTGGCCAGGCCTCTCCGCCGAACTCGAGGGTGCGCCGGTCAAGGTCGTCCGCGCCCGCGCGCTCCCCGATCTGCACCGCGGAGACCTCGACCCGATCGCCCCGGGAACCGTTCTCGGCGTCGCCGCCGACGCGATCCTCGTCGCCTGTGGCGGGCAGACCGTTCTCGCGCTCTACGAGCTGCAGCGCCCCGGGCGGCGACCGCTTTCTGCCGCCGATTTCGCCAACGGCGAGCACCTCGCCGCGGGCCATCGTTTCGCTTAATTTTTTCCGCATCGAACCCCAAAATCGAGAATCCCATTGAACAAACGGAACCCTTCCGCGTCGGCCGGCCGCGCGCCGAACCTTGGTCCGGATCCGAGCCGACGGATGACGCCGCGCCGGACTCCAAAGGACAACGTGCGGATCGCCGCGGCCTGGGTGCTCGATCGAGTGCTCGCCTCGCATGCGCCGATCGATACGTTTTTGAGCAGCGCGCTCGCCCGCTTCGACGAGCGGGATCAGGGGCTGCTCGCCGAGCTGACGCTCGGCAGCCTGCGCTGGCTTCGCCTGCTCGACCATGTCATCGCTCGGGCGGCCAATCGGCAGATCGAGGAGATCGAGCCGACCTTGCGCTCCCCTCTGCGCATTGCGGCCTATCAACTGTTGTTTCTCGACCGTGTGCCGGCTCACGCTGCCGTCCACGAAGCGGTCGAGCAAGTGCACAGCCTGTCGCACCGAGGCGCCGTGGGTTTTGTCAACGCCGTGCTGCGCCGGATTGCGCGCGCCCCGAGGCTCGAAGAGTGGCCGGTTGAAGAGGCTGATCCGGTACGCCGCTTAGGAGTGGAGCTGAGCCATCCTGATTTCTTGGTCCGGCGCTGGCTCGCGCGGTTCGGCGAAGCGGAAACCCGCGCGCTGCTCGCAGCGAACAACCGCCAGCGACCGTTGCAGCTGCTCGCGTTTCGTGACCGCGGCGGCCGAGAGCTGCTCGCCGAGCAACTGATCGACGCCGGTGTCGAGGTTGAGCCGACGCCACTCTCGGCGCTAGGTCTTACCGTGCGAGCCGGCCACCCACTCTCAACCGAGGCGTTTCGGCGCGGCGATTTTTACGTGCAAGACGAGGCGAGCCAAGCCTCCGCGTTGATTCCGCCACCGCGGCCGGGCGAGCGCATCCTCGATGCCGCCGCAGCCCCGGGGGGTAAAAGCTTCTCCCTGCTCGCTTGGGATCCTTCCGTGCGTCTGACGCTTGCCGATGTCTCTCCCGCGCGCTACGGCACTCTGGCGGCGAATCTGAAGCGGCTCGACCGCCGCATCTCGGGTTTCATCGGAGATGCCGGCGCGCCGCCGCTGGGAACCACCGCACGCTTCGATCGAGTCGTGCTCGACTTGCCCTGCACCGGCACCGGCACGCTGCGCAAGAATCCGGAGCTCAAGTGGCGAATCAGCGAATCCGAGATCGGGCGCCTCGCGGATCAGGCGTTGCGCCTGCTCGAAGGGAGCGCGCCGCTCGTCGTGCCGGGCGGCCTGCTGATCGCGATCACCTGCTCGCTCGAGAGTGAAGAGAACGAAGATGTGATCGCCCGCTTCCTCGCCGCCCGGTCGGATTTCGCACCGCTCGATCTCGCCGGGCGCCTGGCACCCCAGCTCGCGCGCGGCATTTTGGCGCCGGGCCTATGGCGCCTGCCGACCGCAGACGAGCACGACGGATTTACCGTCCATGTGCTCGAAAAAACCCAGCAAGGTGTTGGTTTTCATGATGGCGGCGCGCCTTGACAGGCCGCCGGTGTTGACTTATGTTGTGACCACCGTATCACTTGCCCCAAAATTCAAGGAGGAATGCGTATGGCCGCTGGTAAGGCGCAAATCGTCGAAGATATTGCAGGTGCCGTAGAGGGTTTGACCAAGCGTCAGGCTGCCGAGGTATTCGCGGCTATCGTCGCCTCGGTGCGCAAGCACCTGCACAGCGACGGCACCGTAAAAGTAACCGGGCTCGGGAGCTTCTCGATCTCCGAGCGGGCATCGCGCAAGGGGCGCAATCCCGCCACCGGTGCGACCATCACGATCAAGGCCAGCAAGAGCGTCCGCTTCAAGGCGGGCAAGGAACTCAAAGAGGCCGTCAACAAGAAGACCCGCAAGCGGTAAACGGGTCTCGCTGTTTGAAGCGCTGTTTGAAGAAAAACCGAGCCTCGCGGCATCCGCTGCGAGGCTTTTCGCTTTTGGCTTCGCGCTCGATTCGAAGCGACCGACGACGACGCAAGACTACGGTGCGGCGATCACGAACGCCGAGACGCCGATGGCGGCGAGTTCGCGGCGCAGGCCCTCGGCCGGCTCCCGGGCGCCGAACGTGCCGACCTGGACGCGATACCAGGTCCCATCGGTTTGGACGTACACCTCGGGGTAGGTGCTCGCCAACCGCTCGAGGAGATCGTTGGCGCGTCCCGGTTCCGAAAACGCGCCGACCTGCACGGTGAAGTGGGGCGGCGGCGGCGGGCCATCGACCAGCTCGATCTGCACGGTGCCGGTTCCTGGGCCCACCAACCCGATCGCTTTCGCCGCACCATAGGAGAGATCGAGGATCCGATCCTTCGCGAACGGTCCCCGGTCGTTGACCTTGACCACGACGCTAGAGCCGTTCGCGAGGTTGGTCACGGTCAAGCGCGTGCCAAACGGCAGGGTGCGGTGTGCGGCCGAGAGGCCGTATTGATCGAACCGTTCGCCGTTCGCGGTGCGTCGGCCGTGAAATTCACCGCCGTACCAGGAGGCAACGCCTTTGGCATAGAACGGACCGATCGAGGTCGTGGTCCGAGGCGCGATGGGTTTACGCAGAGAGGAGCAGCCGGCGAGCATCATCGGCAGGAGAATTGGCACCGAAACGGCGAGCAGGCGCCGACATCGCCTCCAAAGAGAAGCGGCCGCGGCGTTCGTGAACAGCTGCACCACGCGGTCGGGTCCAAAATTCATGTCGGAAGGCAAGGTCATCGCTCGTTCGTCCGGAGGGTCTCCGTCGACAGCGGGTAAAGCGAATTGCGGTCGTACACCTACAGCAATCGGAGGGAGTGTAACACAAGGCGAATTTTCGGCCTGGTAGGGCCAGCCTTCCCAGGCCGATGGCCTGGGCTGACGTGACGCGACCCTTCGGGCCGCACCAAACCGCCCGGCACGAACCTTACACCCGCGGCGCTTCGACCTCCTCTCCGGCGCTCGCGATGATCTCGGCGAGCGCGGGCTCTGCGATCTCGGCGAGGAAATCGTCGACCTGTTGCGCGGCGCGGCCGGTGAACGCCTGCGGATCGAGCCAGGGCTCGATCTCCTCGCGAGTCAGGCGAAAATCGGCATCGGCGGCGATCCGCGCGAGCAGGCGGTTTTCCCCTCCCTGTTCGAGCTCGGCTTGAGCCTCCAGGCTGTATTGCCGAATCCGTTCGTGCAGCTCCTGCCGGTCGCCGCCGCCGCGCAGCGCCGCTTCCATCAGCAGGGTCTCGGTCGCCATGAAGGGCAGCTCCTTGGCGATCCGCGCGGCGATCGATGTTTCGCGAACCACGAGGCCGCTCGCAATGTGCGCGGCGAGGCCGGCCACGGCATCCGCGGTGAGGAACATGTCCGCGATCACCAGGCGGCGATTGGCCGAATCGTCGAGGCTCCGCTCCAACCACTGGGTCGCCGTGTTGAGCGGGCCGTTCAACGCGTCGGTGATCAAGCGACGGGCGAGGCCGCACATCCGCTCGGCGCGGATCGGGTTGCGCTTGTAGGCCATTGCAGAGGAGCCGACCTGCTCGGCATCGAACGGCTCGGACAGTTCGCCCAAACCCTGCAGCAGACGTAGATCGGTACCGAACTTGTGGCAGCTCTCGCCGATGCCGGACAACGTTTGGAGGATCTGGCTGTCCTGCTTGCGCGTATAGGTCTGGCCGGTGAGGGCAAAACTCTCGGCGAAGCCGAGCCTTTGGGCGAGCCGGCGGTCGAGCGCGCGGACTTTTTCATGATCGCCGCCGAATAGAGTGAGAAAGCTCGCCTGGGTGCCGGTCGTCCCTTTGGCGCCGCGACAGCGCAGGCGGGCGAGCCGGTGATCGACTTCGGCGAGATCTTCGATCAGGTCTTGCAGCCACAGGCTCGCGCGCTTGCCCACCGTGGTGAGCTGCGCCGGCTGAAGGTGGGTGTAGGCGAGGGTTGGGATCGACCGGGTTCGCTGCGCGAACGCCGCGAGCGCGCGGGCGGCGGCACCGAGCCTTCGGCGGATGAGCTCTAGCCCTTCGCGCATCAAGAGCGCGTCGGTATTGTCGGTCAAGAACGCCGAGGTGGCGCCGAGGTGGAGAATGCCGCCGGCCCCGGGGTGTACCGCATCGGCCTGCTCGGCATAGTGGCGAAGGTGGGCGACGACATCGTGCCGGGTCCGCCGTTCGAGCTCGGCGACACGGGAGAGGTCGAGATCACCCGCGGTTGCGGTAAGCGCCGCGATCTGCGCTTCGGAGATCGGCAGACCGAGTTCCCGCTGGCTCTCCGCGAGCGCGATCCAGAGCGTTCGCCAGGTGCCGTAGCGGTTCCGCGCGGAGAAGATCCGCATCATCTCGCGCGAGGCGTAGCGTTCGTACAGGGGGTTCTGAGGGGAGTCGTCGGGTGAGCGGGTCATGAGGTGCAAGAGTTTACCGGGTTTCAAGCTCCCTTCGACTTCGCTTGAAATCGCTGGCCGCCACACCGATTGACGGAAATCTAAATCCGTTGCCTAATTCCCTCTCCCGACCAGGGTGACCTTTCGCGAGGAGAGCCGAATGCCTGAGCCGAAGCCGATCGTCCGTTGTGCGATCCATCCCGCCGTTGGCGTCGCGCGCGTGGGCAACGCGCCGGCCGACGAGTACTACCTGGCGCCGGAGGTGCCCGGCCAGACCGCCGATCCGGGCCCCGGCGGATTCAAGAACGAGGCCGGCGAGCTGCGCAAAGAAGCCGCCCGCTTTCGCCTCTACGGCTACGACGAGGACGGCCAGGTGGTGCAAGAGATCACCGCCCTCGACGCGGAGATCACCTGGGAAGTTCACCTCGCGAACCGCAAGGCGGCCTGGTATCAGTTCTACAACGCGATGGACCTGGCGCAGTACGCGATGTCCACCACGTTCCGCAACGGCAGCATCACCGGCGGGTCGCGCGCCGCTCTGGTGATCGATCCGGGAGCTCTTCGGATCGACGGGTGCGGCACGAACGGACCCCGCTATCGCTTCGACGGCGGCTACATTCGATTCGGCGGGGGCGGACCGATCCAGGTGCCGCTCGGCGAGCTGCGCACGGACGAGCAGGGGCGCCTGCTGGTCCTGGGCGGCCACGGCACCTCCGCTTCGGCCACGAACCAACCGGCGATCACCTTCGCCAACAACGAAGGGTGGTACGACGATATCTCAGACGGCACGGTGCGCGCCCAGGTGCAGCTCCGCGGGCAGACCGAGCCACTGGTGGCCGAGCCGGCCATGGTGGTGGTGACCCCGCCCAATTTCGGCCCCGGCCTGTTCGGGGTCGTAACCATGTACGACGTGGTCTACGACCTCTTTCTGCGGCAAGGGTGGTTGCCCAAAGTCGAGCGTCTGATCTTCTGGGAGCACATCTACCCGCTGCTCGAACGGATGGTGAACAGCGCTTGGGTGAACCAAGGGATGTATCTCCTGTTCGGCGCGGGCTCTCCCGGCGACTATACCGACCCGGCGACGCGCGCAATTCTCGCCGACCCTGGCCCCGCCGCCCGGCCCGCACGCGAGGCGGTCTTCCGCCTGTTCCGCCGGCCGGTGCCGCCGTGGGATCGGACCGGCCGCCGGGCGCATCTGCCACCGCCGCAACCCTCCCACCTGCCCCCCTTCTACGGCGACGGCTTCGGCGACTATGACGGCATCGCGATCGACGAGCTGGCGCTCACCGAGACGCTCTACGGCTGGCTCGAACGCTGGGCCGCAGGCGACTTTTCAACCGGCGAGCCGATCGTGCCGCCGCCCTCCCTCGAATCGCTCCCGCTAGAGGCCCAACCCGGCGCGCTCGACCGGACGCCACTCGAAGATTGCCTCGGCGGTCCGTTCCATCCGGGCATCGAGATGACCTGGCCGATGCGGGTGCCTCGGATGTGGCGCCCGCCGGCCGAAGCGCATGGCCTGCCGTTCCGGCTCCATATCCTGCCGCCCGGCGTCGCTCCGAGCGACGACTACGGCGCCGTGCTCACGCCCGAGATCTGCTTAGGGGCGGACGGCCCGCTCGCGGCGAGCGGCCCCGGCTCGCTCTCGCGTTGGCTCGGCATCCCCTGGCAGACCGACGAAGCGAGCTGCCTCTCCGGCTATGACGCGTCGAGCTACCTGCCCGTACCATCGTTCTGGGCCGCCCGGGTGCCCAACCAGGTCTTGAGCGAGCAGGCGTTTCGGCAGGCGAACGATCCCCGCCTCCCCTACCCTCAGCGCCTCAAGAACGCCGGCTATCGCCAGTTCTGGCTGCGCGACCTGGCGGGTTCGAGCTATCAGCAGCGGATCAACAACATGGTCAAGGAGTGGAGCCTGCTCGGCATCGTCACCGAACAGAGCGCCCCCGACGGGGTGGAGCCCGAGCCGGGCCTGCCGACGCGCTCTTGGGTGGAGACGCAGCGCGACCGCTCGTTCAGCGACCACGACCCGTCCTGGCGGCAGCTGCTCATGGTCGAAACCGGGATCGAGCCGGTCCGGCTGGAGAAGTTGGGCGCGCCGGCCGCGGTCGAAGAGGCGGAGGAACCGGCGGAAGCGATGCATCCGCGGCGCCGCAACTTGAGGCGGGATTCGCGCTGATGCACGAAGCACCTCGGGTGGCGATCGCAGGCGGCGGACCCGCCGGCGCGGTGGCCGCCCAGGTGCTCGCCCGGCGCGACCTGGAGGTGATCGTTTTGGAGGCCCACGCCGCACCCCAGCTCAAGGTGGGTGAGACCCTGCCGCCGGGTCTCACCCCGCTGCTTCGCCACCTCGGGCTCGAAACCTCGCTCAAGGCCGACGGCCACATCCGCTCCCAGGGCAACCGATCGTTCTGGGGATCGAACCAGCCGACCGAGAGCCCGTTCCTGGCGAATCCGTTCGGGACCGGCTGGCATGTCGATCGGCGTCGATTCGAGGCGCGCCTCGCCGAGAGCGCCCGAGAGGCGGGGGCCGAGTGGCGTTGGAACGCACGGCTGACGAGCTGTGTCCGCGGGGGAAACGAGGGTCGCGACTGGCGCCTCACAACCATCCAAGCCGGTCGGCACGAGATTCTGGACGTCGACTTTGTCGCCGACGCGACCGGCCGGCCGGCCCGGCTCGCACGCCGGCTGGGTGCCCGCCGGGTGCGCTACGACCGGCTCACCGGCGTCACCGGCCTGCTGACCAGTCCGACCCCCACGGCCGACAGCTACACCCTGGTCGAGGCGACGCAGGGCGGTTGGTGGTATTCGGCCCTGCTCGCCGACGGCCGCCTGGCCGTTGCTTTTTTGACCGACCAAGACCTGCTGGAACGCCCGCTACGCCGCGCCTACGCCGATCCGGACGCCTGGTGGCAGCTCCTGCGCCGGACCGAGGCGACCCGCGAACGAGTCGAACGTGCCGCCTATCGGGTGACCACGCCGCTCAAGGTACAGCCGGCCGAAAGCTCCCGGCTCGACACGATCGTGGGGGAAGGCTGGATCGCCCTGGGGGACGCCGCAGCCGCCTACGATCCCCTCTCTTCGCATGGTGTGGCGAGCGCGATGGGCTCGGGCTTCTACGGCGGCCACGCGATCGCCGACCTGCTCGCCGGCCGGGACGAAGCGCGCCTCGCCTACTTGGATCTGCTCGAGCGCGCCTACTGTGACTACCTCGATCAGCTGAGGGAGCACTACGCCCTGGAGACCCGATGGCCCGAAGAATCCTTTTGGCGACGGCGGCACGAGCCGTCGCATGGTCTCGCGGCGGCGAAGCTCCGTCCCGGGGAACGACACTTTCGTCCCGTCGCAGACGTTCCGTCGTTGCACAGAGAGTCCGAGCCGAAGTAACCTTTCTCGCTAAACCTTGGATGCGACCGGCTTTGCCGGTCGGCCGTCTTCCGAGGTACCGGGAGAGACCGCGTGGAACGCCCCTTCTCGACTCTCATCCTCTCCGCCGAAAGCGGCGCTCCCCAAGCCTCCGAGGCACTCTTTTCCGCGCTCTACCGCGAGCTTCGCGGTCTCGCGCGCCGCGAGCTGGCGCGCTCGGGGCCGGGAGCTGCACTCGGCGTGACAAGCCTGCTGCACGAGGCCTATCTCGACATGGCACAGCGCGAAGGGGTCTCCTTCCCCGACCGCGCCCGGTTCTTCACCTATGCGGCGCGGGTCATGCGCGGCCTGATCATCGACGGCCTCCGCAGCCGGCAGGCGCGCAAACGGGGCGGCGGCTTCGAGATCACCTCGCTCGACGACAAGGACGTGGGCGACGGTGGGCCACCGGGCGATGCCGAAGAGATCGAGCGGCTTGGGGCTGCGCTCGATGAGCTCGCCTCGGTGGAGCCGGAGATCGCCCATGTGGTCGATCTCAAGTTCTTCTGCGGCTTCACCTTCATCGAGATCGCGAACCTCCGCGGGGTGAGCGAACGCACGGTCCAGCGGCATTGGGACAAGGCGAGAATCTATCTTCGCCACGCGCTGCGCGAAGGGGTTCTCGATTGAACAGCGAGCGCTGGCGACTGGTGAGCCCCTATCTCGATCGCGTGCTCGATCTCGCCGGGGAGGATCGGCAACGCTATCTCGACGAACTGGCCGGAACCGATCCCGGGCTCGCCTCAGACCTCGCGGCATTGCTCGGCGAAGAGCGCGCGGTGCGCCGCGAGAGATACCTGGAGCACGACGCGCAGGACCTGCTCGCCGAATCTCACCTGGTGGGACGGGCCTTCGGCGCCTACACGCTGGTTTCACCCCTTGGCGCCGGGGGGATGGGCAGCGTCTGGCTGGCGCAGCGAAACGACGGCCGCTTCAAGGGGACGGCCGCGGTCAAACTCCTCTCCGCCGCGCACCTGGGCGCCGAGGGGGCCGCTCGGTTCCGCCGTGAGGGGACGATCCTCGCGCGGATGAAACACCCTCACATCGCCCAGCTGATCGACGCTGGAATCTCTGAGGTCGGCCAGCCCTTCCTGGTGATCGAATACGTCGAGGGTGAGCCAATCGACCGCTGGTGCGACCATCGGACCCTCGACATCGCGGCGCGCCTGCGGCTCTTTCTCGACGTGCTCGCCGCCGTGGCCCACGCCCACGCCAACCTGGTCGTCCACCGCGACTTGAAGCCGAACAACGTCATGGTGTCCAAAGAGGGGCGGGTAAAGCTGCTCGACTTCGGCATCGCGAAGCTCCTCCAAGGAGATGGCGAGGGTGAGTCGACGCAACTGACCCGGGACGCGCGGCACGCCTTCACCCCTGCTTACGCCGCGCCGGAACAGATTCTCGGCGAGAGCGTCACCACGGCGACCGACGTCTACGCCCTGGGCGCCCTGCTCTACCTTCTGCTCGCCGGGCGCCATCCGGCCGGAGGCCCCGGCAGCTCGCCGGCCGACCTACTCCGGGCAATTCTCGAAACCGAACCCGAAAGCCCGTCGGACGCGGTTCGCGAGCCGAAGAGCGCTCCGCACGAGACGCGGACGACCGCCGCGGCCGCGCGCGCGACCACCCCCGAGCGGCTGCGCCGCGAGCTGCGCGGCGACCTCGACACGATCGTCGCCAAGGCGCTCAAAAAGCGTCCTGAGGAACGCTACGCGTCGGTCACCGCCCTGGCCGAGGATCTCCGCCGTTACCTCGCCGACGAGCCGATCCTCGCCCGCCCCGACGCCTTGACCTATCGAGTGGGCAAATTCGTGCGCCGAAACGTGAGAAGCCTGGCTGCCCTGACGGCGGCGCTCTTGGCCCTGGCCGCAGTAGTGGCCTTCTACGGCGCGCGCCTCGCCGACGAACGGGACCGGGTCCGGTTGGAGGCGCAAAAGTCGGAGCAGGTGAGCGAGTTCCTGACCGATCTGTTGACCAACGCCGATCCCTATGAAGCTAAGCAACGGGAGCCCACGGTAAGGAGTCTGCTCGACGCCGGCGCAGCCCGCGTGAACAAGGACTTGGCCAAACAGCCTGAGGTCCAGCGCGAAATGCTCACCCTGTTGGGTCGGATCTATGAGCGGCGCGGAGCCTATGAGCAGGCGCTGCCGCTCCTTAGGCAGGCCGTCGCCCTCGGGCACCGCACCTTGGGGCCAAGCCGTGAATTGGCCCAAAGCCTGAACAACCTCGGCGTGGCCGAGGGGCAGATGGCGAAGCTGGACCCCGCCCGCGCCACGCTCGAACAGGCGCTCGCGATGCGCCGGCAGGTGCTCGGCGAGGAACACCCGGAGGTCGCCGTCACCCATAGCGAGCTCGGTCGGGTGCTCTGGGACCTGGGCCGCCTCCCCGAAGCCGAAGCTCACGCCCGTTCAGCCCTTGCGATTCGGCAGAAGGTGCTCGGACCGACCGACCCCGAGACGGCGACCAGCATGAGCGATCTGGGTCTCCTCTTGCGCTACAAAGGTGACCGAGCCGGCGCCGAGGCCCTGTTCCGCGAGTGCCTGGCGGTGACCCGAGCCACCCGACACGGGATGCATCCGGATCTCGGCACAGCGCTCGCCAACCTGGCCCTCACCGTCAACGAACGCGGCGACCACGCAGCCGCCGAAGCGATGTTTCGCGAGGCGTTGGTGATCGGGGAGGCAAGTCTGGGCAAAGGGCACCCCGACATCGCTCTACGCCTCACAAACCTTGCAGGCGCCTTGCGACTCGGAGGCAAACTCGCCGAGGCGGAGGCCAAGGCCGAAGAGGCACTCTCGCTCTCTCGGCCGGCGCTGGGCTCCGACCATCCGAACGTCGCCCGTCAGGAGGTGGGCCTCGCGCGGGTCTATCTCGATCAGGGCCGGCCGACGGCGGCAGCAGCGCTGCTCCTTCACGCGCTCGGCGTCCAGCAGCGCGACTCAAACCTCGACGATTGGCGGCAGGGGATGACCCACAGCCTGCTCGGCACCGCCTACACCCGGCTCTCCCGCTTTCCCGAAGCGGAAGGCCACCTACTTCGAGCCTTCCAGATCCTCGAAGTGACCCCCGGCTCCGAAGGGCAAGAGACCCGCGAGGCCCGCGACAACCTCGCCCGCCTGGTGGCGCTCTACGAAGCCTGGGGCCGGCCCGAGCGGGCGGCGCGGTACCGTGCGCGGTAGACCTTGAAAACAACCCGGTAACAAACTCTTTCCGTACGTCGTTCGCGACCCGCCCCGCCCTTCGACTTCGCTCAGGGCCCGCGTCGAGCGGCGAGGTATGTTTTTTCGCCAGCATCCACCCTGTCGCCTTCTCTCCGCAATTCTCGATCTACCAGGTATCGAAACGCCGTGACCAATCCTGGTTACTGCTCAAACAAACCCTCGGCTACTCCGCAATGTTCTACCAACCTCTCCTAGCGGGTAGGCCGGAGACAGGCAACCTCAAGAGGAAAAGGAAAATGACTCATCCACGCAATCGACTTCTGCTCATGATCGCGGTCTTTGGTCTGGGCTTGGGCTCCGCCGCGGCCGCCACGGACTTCCCGGCCACCGGGCAGACCACGACCTACACCGCGAACAAGAACGATAACATCACGGCCGCGGTCGCCGTGCCGGAGGACGGTACGGTCCAGGCGGGCGCCACACTCAACTACACGGACAACTGGGACGGCACGATCACCGACCACAACACCGGGCTCATGTGGGAAAAGAAAGGCGACAACGGCGGCCTGCACGACAAGGACAACGGGTACTATTGGTCGGGTACCGGCGGCGTCTTCCAGGAGACGATCTGGGATTGGCTCGAAGACGTGAACGTCGAAGGCGGCGGCGGATTCGCGGGTTACAACGACTGGCGCATTCCGAATGCCAAAGAGCTGCAGAGCCTGGTGAACTCTGAGAACCCCTCACCACGGACCTCGGCTGCGTTCCACACCAACTGCGTGCCGGGCGTCTCCGTCTTGAATGGCAGCTGCACCGCCGCCACCAGCTACTGGTCGTCTACGACTTGGGTTCGAAGCACGGGAATGGCCTGGGGTGTCAACTTCTTCGACGGCCTGCTCTTCCCCTACGACAAAGCCGGCGCTCCCCGCGTGCGGGCGGTGCGGGGTGGCTCGGCGGGTCCCGGGGCGTTTCCAGCGACGGGGCAGACCACGGCGTACATCGCGAACAAGAACGATGGCATCGCCGGAGCGGTCGCCGTGCCGGACGACGGCACGGTGCGGGCGGGTTCGCCCCTGAGCTACACCGACAACGGCAACGGCACGATCACCGATAACAACACCGGCCTGGTCTGGGAGAAGAAGGGCGACAACGGCGGCCTGCACGATAAGGACAACTTCTACTGGTGGTCCGGCAATGGCGTCGAGGAGACGGTCTGGGACTGGCTGGAGGACGTGAACGCCGAAGGGGGCGTCGGCTTTGCGGGCGCCCGCGGCTGGCGCATCCCGAATGCGCGCGAGATGCTGAGCATCGCGAACTTTGAGAACCAGTGGGCGGTGCCGGCGGCGTTTCACACCAACTGTCTGCCCGGCGTCACCGTCTTGACCGGCAGCTGCTCGTTCCAGTCGCTCTATTGGACCTCGACGACACGGGCCAATGTCGCCACCTCGGCTTGGGCGATCGACAACTACGGCTCGTTGGGCACTTACTCCAAGCCCAACACAGCTCGCGTGCGCGCGGTGCGGGGCGGTACCCCATAAACCAGCCGGATCACCGAGACGGAATCGCCTGACCCAAACAGTGCCGGCCGACCGGTTCCAAGGGTGCTCCCTTCGAACCGCAGGCCGGCGCCCTTTTGCCTTGAACTCATTCCCTAGGAGAGACTCCCAGCCATGCGCACTTCCAACCGCTGCTCCCACGTTCTGATCGGGGCCGTTCTTTCCTTCCTGACCTCGGTCGCCACTCCCACGTTTGCTCAAGAGCCGGAGTCTGTCGCCCCGATACTGATCTGCGGCGGAGCGGGAATCTGCCGCGATACCAATCCGAACGACTGTTTCGTCGCCCGCTGCATCGAAGGGAACTGCGAGCTCGATGTCCCCTCGCCCGGCGCCACGCGCTGCACGCTCCCCGGCAATCCGTGCTCGCTCGGCCGGTGCGTTCCACACACCGGAGATTGCGCACCGTCCGAGCCGATGGCCAACGGCACCCCCTGCCCGGATACCGACGGCAGCGTCTGCACGGTCGCCAGTTGCCAGGCAGGGAGCTGCAATCAGGGCGGCGCCTTTCCCGAGGTCCCCTCAATGCTGGATCCCGCCAAGGTGGAGGTGAAGGCGCGCGAGATTCGGGTGACCGAAAACGAGGCGTTCACCGATTGCTGCGTGTTTTGTGGCGAGCAGCGGCTCGAGGCGCTCACCCCAACGCCGACAGGTCCGATCCGCCAAGCCTTGGACGGCGGCTTGCCCCTGCGCACGACCTACTGCGGCACGGTCGTCCGATATGGCACCAAGGACGAACAGGCCGATCCCAGAGACATCATGCTCAACATGGTGCCAAGCCAAGGCTTCGAGCACTTCGTCAAAGGATTCCTCAACACCGAGTGCACGGGCCTCTCCTCCGCCGAGAAGAGCCTGTTCGCCAAAAAAGACGCGCAGTGCCCAACCGGCGCTTGCCTCGCGGCGAGCGAAAACCCCAACCGGACCGGCCGGTGCGTCCACGTCGAGATCACTCCGGCGCAGCAGTTCTACGGCAAGGATTCCCGCTTTCTACCCATCTCGAGCGACGGCGAATGCGGCGACAGCTGGAACTGCAAGTCGGCGCTCGAACCGGCGAGTCAATGGAGCGGCGCCCCTCCCTCCGGCGGCCAAGCGGGCCAGGCGGGGCGCGAGGCCTGCGTTTCTGGTGTTTACGCCGTCGACCACGGCGGCGACCATGGCTTGAGCGGGCATCGAAATCTCTGCTGTTCGCCCGACGCCGGCCACGACCGCCCGGAGATTCACCCGATGGACGCGATCTGGTTCCGCCAGCCGGGCGGCGCCCTCGGCTGGGTCTTTGGCGTGTTCCAAGACGATTCGAACCGCTACAGCTTTCCGCACTGCTCGGACGATCACAACGGCAACCGCTGGTCCGAAGCGCCCCGCGACATGACGTTTCGCTTCCCCGTCCGGCTCCCCCGTTCGCCGATCCCGTGGAAGGCCTGCCTGCGCCATACCCGCAACGGTCGCACCCCGAGCCAAGAGATTTTGCCCGTGAACGTCACCACCTCGTCGATGCCCGCGCCGCTTGCGGAGGTGAAATCGCTCCGAGATCCAACCGGCGCAATCATGCTCGAAGTGGTCGAGCCTCTCGGTGCCGAGAACGAAACCCAGGTGCGGCTCGAAGGGTGCGTCACCAACGACCAGATCACCGGATTCCTGACCGTGCGGGTCGCCGTCGGCTGCCCTCGCGGCTCCTCGTGCCCCTCGCTTTCCGATCGCGGCGATCCGGGGTCGGGGTTCTACTACGGCGACCTCGTCTTCCAAGCCTCGTGCAATTGAGGACAGGTCCGCGACGGAGGCTCCCCTCTTGTCCCGTTCGCGTGATTTCACCGCACCCTGCTTGGTGAAGCCAAAGTGCGCGCGCAAAGAATTCCTGCACCAATTGCAGGGATCTCATGGAACGAAGAGGGAGGCCTCATGCGGAAGCAGGTCCTGTGGAGCATTGCTATGGTCGGTCTGATGGTGGCGGCGGGAGCTCCGGCGACCCCGGCGAACGCCGGTCCGCTCGGCGGCGCGGCGCTCGTGCCCGAGTTGACGATGGACAAGGCGGCACTCACCACGGCGGATGGCGTGAACGTGCGCTTCTCGCTGGCCAACCAGGGGGCGACCGATCTGCTCGTCCTCAAGTGGAAAACCCCGCTCGCCGGCTTCGACAGCGACCTGTTCGTCGTCGAGCGCGACGGCGAGCGGGTGGCGTACACCGGTCGGCTCGCGAAGCGGGCGGCGCCGCGGGCTTCGGACTACGTCCGTATCCCGGCGGGCGACAGCGTGTCGGTCACCTTCGACCTGTCGGCGGTCTACGACATGAGGAAGCCCGGCAACTACACGGTGCGCTATGCGGCGTACGGCATCGACTTCGTGCGCGAAGATTTCCGCCGCGGCCTCACCTCCGAAGGCGTCCTCGACGCCCTGGAGTCCCAGGCGATCGATCTCTCGCTCTCCGGCAAGGACCTGAGCGGCGAGCGGATCGAGGCCGAGCTGCCGGCCTCGCGTCCGAGCACCGGCAAGGCGCTCACCCCGACCTACCTCAACTGTTCCAACAGCAACATCACATCGATCGGCAACGGGCTCACCAACGCCCAGAACTACGCGACAGAGTCGTACAACTTCCTGGTCAATCTGCCGGTCGCATCGCGCTCGACCAGCCTGCGCTACAAGACCTGGTTCGGGTCCTACACCAGCTCGCGGTACGACACCGTCCAGGCCCATTTCAACAGCATCAAGAACGCCTTCTCCGGCCAGGCCTTCCGGCTCAACTGCGATTGCGCGGCGGATACGTCGCTCTACGCGTTCGTCTACACGAACCAGCCCTACGAGGTCCATCTGTGCGGCGCGTTCTTCGCCGCCCCGGCGACCGGGACCGACTCGAAAGCCGGCACCCTGGTTCATGAGACGAGCCACTTCACAGTGGTCGCCGGCACCAACGACTACGCCTACGGTCAAACCGCCTGCAAGAGGCTCGCGACCAAGACCCCGAACAAGGCGATCAACAACGCCGACAGTCACGAGTACTTCGCCGAGAACACGCCGTTCCAGTCGATCGTCGCCCTCGGCAACTAGTGAAACCCGACCCAACCGTCACGCGGCCGAGGGAGGTGTGACCTCTCTCGGCCGCCGAGGCCCTTTTCGGCCCCTCAGTGGGTCAGGTGGTTCAGGTCGGAGCTCAACCGGTCCGCGGGCTGGAGCCCCCTCGCCCGGTCCTGATGGTGAAAGGAGCCGAGCTCCCCCAAGCTGAGGTTGAGATCGCAACCGAGGCTGAACCGCCATTTCGCCTGCAGGGGTTTGCACTGGCCCGGGGCTTCATCCGGGCCGGTGTCCGATCCCGACCATTCGGCCGCTTCCGCGGTCCAAAACACCGGCACCTTCCCCGGTTTCTCGTCCGCGGTGACCTTCGCGTGATACCCCACGACGACGAACGGACCCTCGATGCAGCAGTTGAGAGTCTCGGAATCGCAATCGGTCCCGACCTTGGACGAGAAAGCGGTATGAACCTCCACCCAACTGCCGACCGGCGGCTTTAAGGGGCACTTGTCCGGCGGTCCGCCAACCTCCGTCGCCGTCTGTCCCGGGCAAGTAGGCTGGAGGTTCTCGATCCAACAATGGTAGTGCTGGCTGCACCGGCGCAGCGTGGTTGCCGTCCCGCCCTTCGGCGTGTAGATGACCGTGTCTTCGGCCGTTCCCTTCTTGACGGTCGCCGGAGCATTCACGGTATTCCACTTCTCCAGCCGCCGCGGCGTTTGATTGGTACAGGCCTCACCTTCCCCGAACGCTGCGATCTGCGGCAACAGCGCGAGCCCGCCGGCCAGGATGAAGTGGCAAAGTGGTTTCGGCGTCTGAGGGAACGGTTTCATGACCACCTCCTCGAAAAAGTCGCGGCCGGACGAGCGAGCCGGCTCTGCCGGGCGCTCAGGCTCGCGCGGGTTCAATCAGTCTTTGCGGACGATCAGATAATAATTACGGCGAGGGGTTTCTGGCAAGCCTCGGCCCTGCCCTGCACGATCATCGTTTCTCGATCGAGATCACAAGTCGCCTGGCCCACGTCGGTGGGCCTCCGGTTCAGCCCGGAGGTCGGCTGATCTAGGCCCATCGTCCGTCGACCCGGCGGAGCGGTGGGCTGGAACCCCTACGAGTCGGCGTTCACGAAATCGGCGATCCGGCCGACCTCTAGATCGTCGGTGCCGTCCCCGCTTTTCCAGAGCGTGCTGGCGCGCCGGAGTTTCTCTTGCGCCTCATCGGTTTCTCCGGCGGCGCGATCGGCTCGATTCTGCCGTCGAGCCCACTGGGTTCCGGCGGCGAACCTATTGGGTTCTGGCGAAAATCGACTGGCTTCGATCGTCGCACCCCGTAGGTTCGGCCCTTCAACCCAATGGGTTCGATGGGCCAACCCAGTAGAAAATTCGCTCAACCCACCGGGTTCGGCGGCGCAACCGACTCGGTCGATCGTTCAATCCAGGCGATTCACCGCTCGACCCACCAGGTTCGGCCGTCCGATCCACCCCGAACAGCTCTCCCTCCCGGCATCGCCAAGAAGAATGTTGCCGGACCTATCGTTTTCTCGGAACCTCGTCCCTTACCCTTGCGGCGTGGGGCTGATCCCACACTTACGTCGAAAGACGAAAAGGAGTCCGCATCATGGCTGCGAACGGCCAAACCCTCGTCGCACGCATCAGCCGCTGGGACACGCTGGTCACCAATCTCGAACCCGACCTCCCCGACCTGCCGCACCTCGCGGCCGACGTCGCCGAACTCAAGGGTATCCTCCGGGGGAGCCGCGACTTCGAGCATCACCAGGCCGAGCTACGTTCCCAGGCGCAGGGCAACACCGCCACCCGCAAAGATCTCGTCGTCCGAGGCGATCGCCTCCGCCGCCGGATCGGCGCGGGCCTCCACTGCAAGTACGGATTCGGCAGCGAGACCCTCCTCAAGTTCGGCTTCCGCCCTCGTCGCCCAAGCGCCGACGCGTCGGGGGGGCTCAGCCCAATCGAGCGGGGGAGCCGGGCTGGTCGTGGATCGCGACCCCCACCTGCCGCCCGGCGGGCGAGGTGATTGTGGTACCTTCGGCCCGGAAGCCACCGATGAGGACCCAGTCCACCGATACCCCGCCGGAAGTCGAGGAGATTCTTCTCGAAGGCTATCGCCGGATGCCTCCGGTCGAGAAACTCCGGCAGGTGTTCGACCTGAACCGCACCGCCCAGCGGATGGCCGCGCTACGAATAGAAGCTCGGTATGGCCCCAACCTCGCCGAACGCGAGCTGCGCCTCCGGCTCGCCGCCCTGTGGCTGGATCGAGAGACGATGATCAAAGCGTTCGGCTGGGACCCCGAGGTCGAAGGCTACTGACCTTGGTCAGCCCGGACGAGGCGTTCCAGGTCCTCCTGGTGGTGACACGGGTCCTTGACGAGCTCGAAGTCCCTTATGTCGTCGGAGGCTCCCTCGCCAGCTCACTGCACGGCATCCCCCGTTCCACACAGGACGCGGATCTTGTCGCGGCCCTCCGAACCGATCACATCCAGCCTTTCATTAGCGGACTCGAAGGGGCGTTCTACCTCTCCCTTGAGAGCGTCGAGGCCGCTGTCCGTCGGCGCACGTCGTTCAACCTGATCCACCTCCAGACCATGATCAAGGTCGATCTCTTCGTCTTCTCCGGGACTCCTCTTGCGAGGCAGGAAATGGCACGGAGGCAGATTCTGCCGATTCCAGGAGAACCGACCGCCCAGCTTCAGTTCGCCAGTCCCGAGGACACAATCCTTCAAAAACTACACTGGTACCGCAAAGGTGGCGGAGTCTCGGAGCGCCGGTGGACCGACATCCTGGGGGTCATCAAAGTCCAAGGAAAAGCTTTGGATCTGGGCTACCTCGAGGAGTGGGCGGAACGAGCCGATATCGAGGATCTTCTCGCCCGGGCGTTTGCAGACTCGGGGACGGGCGGCGGCCGTTGACGGGCCAGGTCCGTCCGACAGCGCCGAAAATCCGGTGTGCAATTTGGAGTGCGGCGACGTGTCGCCGCTTTCCCTACAGGCCTGCGGCTCCACCTGCTGCGGGCGGCGCCGGTCCCGTTTCGCCCACCCGGGAGTACAATCCTCGTCATGGCCAGCCCACTTTTCGACTTTAGCCACCTGACCTCGACCGAACGCGAACAGCTCGCCAACGAGCTTTGGGAAAGCCTCGCGGATGAGACGGAAGCCTTCCCCCTCACGGAACCCCAGGCAGAAGAGCTCGACCGGCGCCTCGAGGCGTATCGAGACGATCCAAGTTCCGCCATTCCTTGGCGCCAGGCTCTCGACGAGATCGGGAACCACGGCGTATGACCTCCGCCCTCCTCGTTTGGCCCGAAGCACGGGCCGATATCCGAGAAGCACGCGAATGGTACGAAGAGAGCCGACCGGAGCTGGAGAGGGAGTTCCTGGCAGCCGCCAGAGAAGTGCTCGAAGCGATCGAGAAATCCCCGCTGCGTGGCAGGCTCGTTTGATCACTCGGCGGTGAGAACCTGTGATCGCCCAGCGCTCCCACCCCACCCCACTCCCACCGCCCCCAAAACCCCCAACGCCCGCTCCAAGTCGCTCTCTCGGACCAGCAGCACATCCGTATCGAACGTCGATACCGCCAGGATCGAAATCTTCGCTTCGGCCAGCGGTGTCGCCAGGCTCGCTAGGATTCCGACGGCGGAGAAATCGAGGGGGCCTTCTAGCTCCAGGGCGCGGAAGCCGGTTTCGGCTTTGATTCCCGGTGGCACGGCGCTTTCGGCGCAGAGGATCGAGAGCTCTCGGGGGGTTCGGGTGATCGAGAGCAGGGAGCCTTCAGCCCAGGTGGGGATGGGGTCTTGGGGGTCGAGGCGGCAGGCGGCGATGCGCTCTTCGTAGAGGAGGAGTTTCATTCGGGGTCAGCTCGCTTGGCGTAGGGAGGTCTCGGCTTCACGGAGGGCGGTGCGCAGATCTTCCTGGTCGGATTCGGTGAGCGGCTCTCCGGCGTAGGTCTCGCGGACGTAGAAGTCGATAATCCGCGCGGCCGGGGCGGCGGCGTTAGGGAAGCGATCGTTCGCGAGCTGGCGCACGGCTAAGGGTGGGAGCGAACCTGGAAGCGGGGTTCCCGAGCGGGCGAGGCGGAGGCGGAGGCGCTGGTAGGCGGCGGCCGTGGTCAGGGGGCGACGGCGTAAGACGATCCAGAGGATCACTGCGAGAGTCACCACTAGGAACAGCACGGCGCCTGCGATCGCGAGCGGCGAGGCGGCGAGGCCTTCGGTCGAGTGGCTTTGCGGCGTGGGGATCGCCACCGGCTCGGGCAAAGAACCGGCGGATTCGTCTTTCGGGTCGCTTGAGAACAGGCCGCGAATCGCTCTCCACGCGCCGTAGAGTCGGCGGAGGATTTCCGCCTGGTCTCCGATGCCGAAGGTGAGGACGTAGCGATCCCAGCGGAAGAGCATGAAGTCGTAGGCCTGTTGGCCGAGCTGCCAGAAGCCGCCGGTCTCCGCGCTCGGGCGGCCGGAAGGGGGGGTCGGGTCGTAGATCCTCCACCCCTCGTCCGGTCCGGGGCCGACGTACGCCTCCACCCAGGCGTGGGCGTTGCTGTCGCGGACGATCACGTACCCTTCGAACGGGTTGTACTCTCCGCCCAAAAATCCGGTCACCAGGCGGGCGGGAATCCCTTGGCTGCGCAGCAGCAACACCATCGACGAGGCGAACAGCTCACAGTGGCCACGCCGGGTTTCGAACAGAAACGTATCGAGCGGGTTGCCGCTCTTCCCGGCTCCGAGCAGCGTCGTCGTGTAGTCGGAGCGTTGGATCAGATGGGTTTCGAGCCGCGAAACCCGTTCGGCCGCAGCACCCTGCCCCATCACGTCCGCAGCGAGGGTGCGCATGCGGGGGGTGACACCCGCGGTGTCGAGGACCGAGCCCCCTTCGACCGGAGGCGGCTCGCCGAGCAGCACCGGCCGCCGGGCCAAGGCGACGCGAAACTGGAGCGTGTCGAGAATCGGGTGCGGCAGCGCCACCCCGCCCCCCTGGTCGACCAGCAGAGAGAGAACGCCCGGTTCGACGATCGCGGTCTCGACCGGCAGCGGCAGACTCGTGCTCTTGAGCGGCCGCAGCCAGATCTTTGCCCAACGGACCGGCGGATCGGCGGAGAGCGTGTAGCGCAGGCCGCGACCGCGCGGCAGCGGCGCCCGGGTCGGTGAACGGCGCCAGGAGGCGTTTGCGAACAGGTCGTAGGTCGCCGCCTTCCAACGCATGTTTTCCGGATCGAGCGGCGTCGAGCCCGATTGCCACTGGAGACGGAGGGCCACACCGCGGCTGTTGCGGATCTCGCCAATCGAATCGAGCGTCACATCATCCGTGAAGCCGGCGGCCTCGATCTGGGCACCGAAGCTCCCGCGGCCGACGATGTAGGGCGAACGGACGCGCGGCAGGAGCGCGAAGAGCGGCACCGCGACCACCAGGGCCGTAACCGTCGCGAACGCGAGAAAGCCGCCGAGCGGCACCTTTCCGAGCTCCGCCTCGTCGTGACCGTACTGGGCCAGGATGTGGAACCAGGCGAACCGCGCGAGCAGGGCGAGCGACACCGCGACGAACCCGATCAGATAGAGGACGATCGAGGGGTGAACGCTCGTGCCCATCGCGGCGAGGAAGAGGAAGAAGAGGCCGATCACGGTCTGCCACTTGTCCCCCTCGCGGCGCAGCGCGTAGAGCTTGACCAGCAGCGCGAACAGGCCGAGATGGAGCACCGGGCCGACCAACCGGCCGCCGCCGAGCGCCGTCAAATCGATGTAGAAGAACGGCAGGTAGGCGACCCCGAGCACGTTCATGGCCCAGGTCGGCAGCCAGCGCTCCGGATCGCGCGCGGCGCGGCGCAGGAAGAGGAGGACCAGGGCGGCGTAGACGATGTAGACCGGCCACTCGAGCACCTCGTTGAACGGCAGCGGCAACGGAGCCACGAGGGCGAGCCAACCGAGCACGAGCCTTTTGCCGCGCGCGAACTTCATGCCGCAGCCTCCGTGTCGAGCCGGAGGGCGAGGAAGGGCGCGCGCGGGTCGGAGCCGAGCAACGGTTCCGCGGCCGGTCCGACCGGTTGGATCAGCGCGAGCGCTTCGAGAATCGCGAGCCGCTGCCGCCCTCCGGTGCCGTACGGCCAGCGCCCGTCGCGCGCCACCAGCTCGACCTCGTAGCCGCGTTTCAGATGCTCGACCGCCGCGGTCGCCGCCTCGCTCACCAGCCGCTCGAAGCGCTGCTGTTCGACCTCGGCGAGCGTCCCCACCCCGTTATCGAACAGGATCGAAAGCCGCCGGTTCCGTTCGCTCTCGCGCTCCATGTAGACCATAGTGCCGGTGCGGGCGGTCTGCTTCCAGTGGATGCTCCGCGGATCGTCGCCGCGGCGGAACGCGCGGAGCGAATGGAGATCGTGCCCCCAGCCGATGCGCCGCGACGGATCGTCCCCCACCGGCTCGGCTTCGGCGAGGTGAATGCCGTCGGAAGGGAACAGCTCGGGAAAGACCAACACCTCGGCATCTAGCCGATAGCGGGTGCCTTTCGAGAAAAACCCGAACGGAAACAGGCTCGAAACATGGGCGTTCGGAACACGATGGCGACCGCGGGCCTGGAGCATCAGCTCGATCCGCCCCCGGCTCTTGCCGCCGCGGGGCAGATAGGGCACGAGCATCGTCCGGCCGCCGCCGTCGAGCGAGAAGAGCAGGAACCAACGCGGCCGGACTCGCCGCCGGCCGGCGAGCGAAAAGGTGGCGGAAACGATCTGGTTCGCGAAAATCTCGCCCGGCAGATCGAGGGCGACGAGAAGCCCGCTCACATTCGAGCGCGAGGTGACGCCCGAGACGATGAGCACACCGAACATGATCGCGAGCGTGATGTAGAGCGCGTTGTTGCCGGTATTCGTCGCGGCGACCGCCACCACCAGGGTGAAGATGACGAACCAGACCCCGACCTTGGTGATCCGGATCCCTTCGGGAGTTTCGCGGCGCGCCATGGGGCTAGGGGACCAGCCCCCCCTACACCGGCACCGGAGTCGCCGCGACGATCCGCTCGATCGCGCGTCGGGCGGTCGAGAGATCACCGCCACCGCGCTTCAGGATCACGCGGTGGGCGAGCACCGCGGGGGCGAGGCGCTGAACGTCGTCGGGCAGGACGAACGCGCGCCCTTCGCACAGGGCGAGCGCTTGGGCGGCGCGGTAGAGCCCTTGGAGGCCGCGGGTGGAGACGCCGAGCAGCAGCTCGGAATCCGCCCGGGTCGCTTCGGCGAGCGCGATCAGATAGTCGGCGAGCTTTTCGGTCACCTTCACCCGATCGACCGCCGCTTGCAGGTCGAGCAACTGGGTCCGATCGAGCACCGCGGGAAGATGCTCCAAACGCTCTTCAACCCCCCCTTCGAGCAGCAGGCCACGCTCGTCGGCGCGCGGCGGGTAGCCGAGCGAGAGCGACATCAAGAAGCGGTCGAGCTGCGATTCGGGGAGAGGGAACGTACCGTGGTACTCGAGCGGATTCTGGGTCGCGAGAACCAGGAACGGCTGCGGCAGGGCGTAGCGCCTGCGATCGACCGAGACCTTCCGTTCGCTCATCGCTTCGAGCAGCGCGCTCTGGGTTTTGGGCGTCGCGCGGTTGATCTCGTCGGCGAGCACGACGTGGCCGAACAGCGGTCCGGGGACGAACTCGAAGGCTTGAGTCTTCTGGTTGAAGATCGACACCCCTACGATGTCCGAGGGGAGCAGGTCGCTGGTGAACTGGATGCGCTGGAAGCCGAGCCCCAACGATCGGGCGAGCGCCTGGGCGAGCGTCGTCTTGCCCACCCCGGGGACATCCTGCACCAGCATGTGGCCGCGGGCGAGCAGGCAGACGGTGGCGAGGCGGATCACCTCCGCTTTGCCGCGCACCACCTGGGCGATGTTCGCCTCCAGTCGATGGATCGCCGCGGCGATCTCGACCGCGGAGACGGGGCCGACGGAAACCGGGGTGGCGGAGTTGGGGCCTGAGGGCTCGGGGGAGGGGATGAGAGCGGCGGGTTCGACGGCGGCGGGCATCAGGATCGTTTCCATGCGCCTCTTGGTACGAGCCCGCGGGCCGAATCGTCGTGCTCGGGGTCCAGGAGCTGCGGAAAGGTCGCGACGGCACGCGTCGCGGCGGGTCTTCTAGTCGGAGAAATTGTAACGGAGGATCGACCAGATCGCGGAAACTCCGTCCTTCCAGCCGATTTTCTTCCCCTGGGCGTAGGTCCGGCCGTTGTAGGAGATCGGCACCTCGTAGACCCGGGCGCCCCGCTTCGCCACTTTCGCGGTCAGCTCGGGCTCGATGCCGAAGCGGTTCGAACGCAGAACGATGCCATCGAGCACCTCGCGCCGGAACACCTTGTAGCAGGTCTCCATGTCCGAGAGATTGAGGTCGGTCATCATGTTCGACAGCATGGTGAGAAACTTGTTGCCCACCGAGTGCCAGTAGAACAGGACCCGGTGCGGCCCGCCGAGGAAGCGCGAACCGAACACGACATCCGCCTCGCCATCCAAAATCGGCTGGAGCAGCACGGGATAGTCGCGCGGGTCGTATTCGAGATCGGCATCTTGAATCAGCAGCACGTCGCCGGTCGCGGCGGCAAACCCGGTACGGATCGCGGCGCCCTTCCCCCGGTTCTCCGGCTGCTCGATCAGCAGGATCTCCGGGCTGCCGCGCTGGGCGATCTCGCGCAGCAGCTCGCGCGTGCCGTCTTTCGAGCCGTCGTCTACCACCACGATTTCGAGCGCCACCCCGGCCGGCAGCGGAGCCGCCGCCACACGCGCGAGGAGGTTCTCGATCGTCGCGCGTTCGTTGAACGCCGGGATGACCACGGAAAGCCGTTTCATGAGGCGGCTAGTCTCCCACGGAACGACGGGAGGCGGTCAAGGAGGGTGGAACCGCGGGAAGCCCGCACCCTCGGCTACACTACCGCCGCCATGCCCGACCCCTCTTCGCCCACTCCCCCGCTCGACAATCCCGTGGATAAATCGGGACGCGCCGTGCGCGACATGTTCGCGGGCGTCGCTCCGCGCTATGACCTGCTCAACCACCTGCTCTCGGGCGCCCTCGATCTGGTTTGGCGGTGGAAATCCGCCCGGGCGCTCCGTGAGGTTTCGGGCGCTCCCGTGCTCGATCTCTGCTGCGGCACCGGCGACCAGGCGCTCGCGGTGGCCAAACGCGGCGCCCGAGTCACCGCGGGCGATTTCTGCGTGCCGATGCTCGCGCTCGCCCAGAAGAAGACGAGGAAGAAGAACCCAGCCAAGGGCACGATCCGCCCGGTCTGGCTCGCGGCCGACGCGCTCGCATTGCCGTTTCCCTCCGCGCACTTTGCGGCCGCGACCGTCTCGTTCGGTTTGAGGAACGTCGCCGATCTCGATCAGGCACTCCGCGAGCTCGCGCGGGTGGTACGGCCCGGCGGGCGGCTCGCGGTGCTCGAATTCGCGCTGCCCGAGAACCGGCTGATCAAAAGCCTCTACCTGTTCTATTTTCTGAAAATCCTGCCGAGCATCGGCAAGCTCGTCTCGCCGCGCGGCTCGGCCTACAACTATTTGCCCAACTCGGTCCTCCCCTTCCCGCAACGCCGCGAATTCACCGACCGGATGAACTCGGCCGGATTCGCCGATGCCGCTTGGGAGAACCTATCGTTGGGCACGGTCTGTCTCTATACGGGGAGGGTTCGATGAGCGGAAAGATTCTCGACGGCCGCGCGCTCGCGGCAAAGATTCGCGACGAGGTCGCAGCAGGTGTCGCCGATTTGATCGCCAAAGGGGGGAGGAAGCCCGGCCTCGCGGTTATCCTCGCGGGAGAGGACCCGGCCTCGCACGTATATGTCGCGAGCAAGGTCAAAGCGTGCGCCGAGGTTGGCATGGTGGGCAAGAAGCTGACCCTGCCCGCCAACTTGACGGCCGCCGAGCTGCACGCCGCGATCGAGCAGCTGAACCAAGATCCGGAGATCGACGGCTTCTTGGTCCAGCTGCCGCTGCCGAACGGGCTGTCGGAACGCGACGCGCTGCTCGCGATCGATCCCGACAAGGACGTCGACGGCTTCCACCCCTCAAACGTCGGTCGCCTCTGGGTCGACGAGCCGGGCTTCACCCCGGCGACCCCCACCGGTATCATCCGCCTGCTGCGCGAGCATTACGCGGAGAGCGGCGACACGCTCGCGGGCAAAGAGGCGGTGATCGTCGGCCGGAGCGCGATCGTCGGCAAGCCGATGGCCGGGCTGCTGCTGCGCGAACATTGCACCGTGACGATCGCCCATTCGAAGACCAAAGACCTCGCCGCGGTCTGCCGCCGCGCCGACCTGGTGATCGCCGCGGTCGGCCGGCCCGGGCTGATCGGCCCGGATCACATCCGGGAGGGGGCGGTGGTGGTGGACGTCGGCATCAACCGGGTGCGCGACGCGGCGACCGTCGCGCGGATGTTCCCGGGAGACGAGAAGAAAGCCGCGCAGTTCGCCGAGAAGGGTTCGATCCTGACCGGTGACGTCGATCTGAACGCGATCCTCGACAAGGTCGGCGCGGTCACCCCGGTCCCCGGCGGCGTCGGCCCGCTCACCGTTGCGATGCTGGTCGCGAGCACGCTCGCCTCCTCGCGCAGGCGGCAAGGGCTCTGAGGATGCCCCCTCTCCTGGTCGGGCTCACCGGCGGCCTCGCGAGCGGCAAATCGACCGTCGCGGGCAAACTCGCCGAAGGTGGGTGCACGGTGGTCGATGCCGACGCGCTGGTCGCCGAACTCTATCGGCCGGGCGCGCCGGGGGCGCTCGCGATCGCCGAGCTGTTCGGCCCCACGGCGCTTAAGGCGGACGGGTCGGTTGATCATCGTGTCGTCGCGGCACGGGTGTTTGCCGACCCGCAGGCGAGGAAGGCGCTCGAAGCGGCGATCCACCCGCTCGTCCGCACGCGCTTCGAGGAGATCGCGGCGGGGCTGCCTGCGGGCGCGATCGGGGTGCTCGAAGCGACGCTCTTGGTCGAAGCCGGGTACGGTCCGACGTTCGATCTGATCGTCTCGGTCGAGGCGCCGACGGAGATTCGTCTCGCCCGCGCGGTCGCCCGCGGTCTGTCGCCCGAAGACGCAAACGCCCGCCTCGCGGCGCAGGGCGACGGCCTTAAGAGGCGCCAGGGTACCCATCGGGAGATCGACAACTCGGATGGCCCCGAGCATCTCTCCGAGCAGGTGGCGGTGCTGCTCGCCGACCTGCGCGCGCTGAGCCGACGGACCTCCGGATGAGCCCGAGCCGGCCGCTCCCCCCGTTCGTCCTGGTCACCGGCAACCCGGGCAAGCTGATCGAAGCGCGCCGGCTGGCCGGGTTTGATTTCGATGCGGTGGCCGTCGATCTGCCCGAGATCCAATCGCTCTCCTACGAAGAGATCGTGCGCGAGAAAGCCGCCGAAGCCTGGCGCCGTCTCGGGGTTCCGCTGGTGGTCGAAGAAGCGGGTTTGGGTCTTTCCGCGCTCAACGGCTTTCCCGGCCCGCTGGTCAAATGGATGCTCGAAGCGGCGGGGCCGGAACGAATCGCGCGCACCGGCATCGCCCTCGGCGGCGCCCGCGCCACCGCCACTTGCCTGCTGCTCTACAAAGACGGCGACCGCGAGATCCTCGCCCGGGGAGAGACCCACGGCACACTGGTATCCCCCGGCCGCGGCACGAACGGTTTCGGCTTCGATCCGGTGTTTTTGCCCGACGGGTCGGACCTCACCTACGGCGAGCTGGACGGAGCGGAGAAAGACGCCTCTAGCCACCGCGGCAAGGCGTGGCGCGAGATGTTGCGGTTGCTCGGATAGGTCCGCACCTCGCGGCGAGCCTCAAAGAAGTTCGGCTCTCGCCGGCCGTTGAGAAGGTGGTTTCTACCTACGCGGTGCGCCTCCGCCTGGGTACTAATTGCGCTTCCGGTGGAACAAACTTGACGGCTAAGTTAGGGCTCTCGAAACGCGCCATCCGGATTCGCATCGACCCCGCACCCGGCGCGTGCCCACGTTCTGCACCGCAGAACCGACGAAGCACGACAGGAGATGTCACCATGAAGAAGCTCAACGCCTTGAGCCTGGCGCTGCTCGCAGGGCTCGCCACCCTGCCCGCATCAGCTTCCAGCCACCGCGAAGCTCCGCTGATCACCGAATCGCCGAAAGTGGACGGCACCGATTTCTACATGTTCAACAGCTACGAGCCGGGCCGCGCCGGATTCGTCACGCTGATCGCCAACTACCTCCCGCTCCAGGATGCCTACGGCGGTCCGAACTATTTTTCGCTCGATCCGGACGCGCTTTACCGCATCCACCTCGACAACGGCGGCGACGGCGTGGAGGACATCTCCTTCCAGTTCAAGTTCAACACCGGCCTGCGCGACATCAAGCTGCCGGTCGGCGGCAAGCAGGTCTCGATTCCGCTCGAGTTTGCCGGTCCGGTCACGGTGCCCGGCGCCGCAACGTTGAACACGCCCGAAACCTACACGGTGTCGGTCATCCGCGGCGCTTTCTCCAACCCCGCCCGCACGATGCAGCCGATCACCAACGCGGCTTCCGGCAGCGCGCGCTTCGCCAAGCCGCTCGACAACGTCGGCGAAAAGACGATCTTCGACTATCGCGACTACGAGGGGCAATTCATCCATCCGATCAACATTCCCGGCTGCGGCGCGGGTCGCGTCTTCGTCGGCCAGCGCAGGGAGTCGTTCGCGGTCAACCTCGGCGAGATTTTCGACCTGGTGAACCTGGCCAATCCGCTCGGACCGCGCGATGCCGTGCCGAGCACGCTGGCCGAAAAAAACATCACCACCCTGGCGCTCGAAGTGCCGGCCTCGTGCCTGACCTCCGGCAGCAGCAGCGTGGTGGGGGGCTGGACGACGGCGGCTCTTCCCCGCAACCGGGCGCTTAAAGATGCGCCGGGCTTCGATCAGCCGGAAACCCAGAGCGGCGATTTCGTCCAGGTTTCGCGCCTCGGCATGCCGCTGGTCAACGAGATCGTGATCGGCCTCAAAGACAAGAACAAGTTCAACGCCGGCCGGCCGAGCGCCGACGGCCAGTTCGCCGACTACGTCACCAACCCGACGCTGCCCGAGCTGCTCGAGATCCTGTTCGGATCGGCCGGAGTGAGCGCCCCGAACAACTTCCCGCGCACCGATCTGGTGGCGACCTTCTTGACCGGCATCGCAGGCGTCAATCAGCTCGGTGGCCCGGCCGAGATGATGCGTTTGAACACCGCGATCGCGGCGACCCCGAAGGAAGGCCAGAACAACCTGGGCGTCCTCGGCGGTGACAACGCCGGCTTCCCGAACGGACGCCGGCCGGGTGACGATGTCGTTGACGCCGAGCTCCGCGTCGCGATGGGCGTGCTCTGCCACGCGTTCCCCGGCGTCTTTTGCAATCCGGCCGACGCGCCCTCCGGCAACCAGCCGTTCACCGACGGCACGCTCCAGGACGCGAGCCAGTTCGACTCGGCGTTCCCCTACCTGACCACCCCGATCGCCGGCTCGCCGCACGAGCTGTCCGGTCTGCCGTAAACCTCGAGCCATCGGTTCACTTCTGGGGGCGGGCGAGACACTTCGCCCGCCTTTTTCTTTGGGGTTCACCTTGGGCGCGGGGCTCCTGGTTGCTACGACCCACGGGCGCTTTCTACTTCTTGCCCCGCGCCGCGCGCCGACCCAAGAACCAACCGATCGCCAGACCGATCCCTACCGCCGCCAAGCTCCGCCGAGGGTCCGTCACCGGGATGAAGCGGGTCCCCTCGGGCGAGACCTCGATCGCGCCGATCGGCCAGGCGGCGATCGCGCCGCCCCCTCCCCCGCCACCCCGCTCCGGAGATCGCCCCTCGGTCGCCGCCTCCATCCTTCCCGCGCCGCCGCCGAACAGGCAGGCGACCCGGGCGACCGGAATCACGGTGCGCTCGCCTTGGGTGACCGGTTCCCCGAACGCGGCATGCGCCCCACCGGTCGTGGTCAACTGTTCGCCAAGGCTTTGAATCAGGGCTTCGGGTCGCATGTTGTCTCCCTCTCTGCCGGCGCAGGAGCCTCCATGGCTGGGGCGCCGCATTGACGCCACTCTACTGAAAGTGGGCCACCTAGTGGCCCCGGCCCCGTTCGCCCGCTGGTCCGAGTAGAATCGGGGCGTGCCCGTCATCTCTCTTTTCTTCGGTATCGTGATCCGGATGTTCTACCGCGAGCATGGCATCGCTCACTTCCACGCCGAGTACCAGGGCCAGCAGGCAACCTTCACGTTTGACGGAGAGGTCTTGGCTGGCGCCCTCCAGTCTCGAACCGCCCTCCACCTGATCAAGGAGTGGGCCATCCTACCGACCGTTATTCGCGCCGAGTATCGAGGCAACTATAGGATCTGGGTGCTGTTCAACGACGGGGTCGAAAGCTCAGTCGACTTCTCAGACTGGCTGACCGGCCCGGTCTTCGAACCGCTCCAGGATCCCGGGTACTTCCAGCGCTTCTTTCTGGATGGCGGAACCGTCGCCTGGCCGAACGGCGCTGATATTGCGCCGGAGACGCTCTATGAACAGGCGCGGTCCAGCAAGGCCGCCTGAGAGCGTCAAAGCATGCGAACAATCACGGGCAGAGTTGTCCAGGGACGGATCGAAGTTCCCCACGAGGATTGGGTCGAGGGAACGAAGGTGACGACTTTGATCCCGGAGGAGGCCGAGACGTTCACCCTCAACGAGGCCGAAGCAGACTTGTTGTCCTCCATCGCAGAGCTGGATCGGGGAGAGTTCGTCTCCGAAGCCGAGGTGCTGCGGGACCTGACCAGCGATTTCCTCCGCCTGCGTCGCGAGCAGGAGATCGATGCCCGGTACGAGCGTGCCTACACCAACATCGACCAGCCGCTCGGCAAGGAATTCGAAGGATGGGAAGCCGAGGGCGTATGGCCCCCCGAGACCAGCAAGGCCGCGCAGGGTTATGCTCCTGCTATGTCTAGGGACTCCGCCCACGCAAAGGTCGTCACCGTCGACTTACCGGACGAGGCGTTCCAGCACCGGCCCTGGTCGGCGCAAGAGGTCTCTCAGGAGATGCGTCGGCTATGGCTCCTCGAAGAGGTGCGCTCGCGCCGGCTCGGCTTCGGCAAGGCGGCCGAACTCGCCGGGGTGCCCGTGGCGACTTTCCTGCACCTGATGGGCGAGCACCACATCGACGTCTTCGACTTCGACGATTCCGAGCTTGATCGCGAACTCAGCCCAATGTCGTGATCGTCGTTGCAGACGCCGGACCCCTGATCCACCTCAGCCAGGTCCGCCTGCTCCGACTTCTTCCTCTTTTCTAAACGCAGATCCCCGTTCCTGACCTCGTCTACAACGAGGTCGTGAGGGAGGGGGACACGCTCCCTGGCAGTGCGGAGATTCGCGATGCGGATTGGATCGAACGGATCCCTCATGATCCAGGTGCGCCGCGCCCAGCTCGACCAGGGGGAGGCCGCGGTTATCTGAATGGCTGTAGAACGAAAGGCCGCCCTGGATCTTTCGGACGATCGACCTCCTCGATTCGAGGCAGGGCAGCTCGGTTTGGCTAGAGGGAAAGGACTTCGTCGAGGCGAAACGGCGAAGCGAGTCTCGGGAGGCCCGCGCTCGGAGTGACCGAACTGACGAGCCGAGGAAAATGTTTGTCGGAGTGGCTTCGCACATGACTCCTATCGCCGCGAAGGCTGCCGAGGAGACATATCAGACAGGTGTGGACCGATTGGCTGTCTGAATTCGCGTTTAGTGGTACTTCTCAACGCTCCCAACGGCCGGAGAATCCTATGTCTCGAACAATTTGCCCTACCTGCGGTGCGGCCTTCGAAGGCTGGCATTGCCCGACCTGCTATGTCTCTGACCGCGCCAGGCAGACTGCGAAGGAGGTCGGGGAGCGGAGCATCCAAGCTCAGCACGAAGTAGCTGCAAGGCTCGCGGAACGAATCGCCGAGGAGCAAGAGTTAAGTCGTCAAGCGCAATACGAGGCCGCGTACAGGATGGAACAAGCGAGCGCGGAAGCCTCCCGGCAACATAGAGAGACCATCTCGAATTCGTGGCGCCTGGAAGCGAAGGCGAAAGCTGATCGAGCGCACGAACTCTACAGAGCTGGCCTTTTCGAGGAGGCGGCCGCTCTTGCGCAGCAAGCTATCCAGCAGGACCCAAGCAATCTCGATGCCTACAAAGCTGCTGCGTGGTCTCTCGAGGCGCAGGGCAACCAGGCGGAAGCACGCAGGCTATTCGCGAAACAGCTTGCCCTGCTCCCAGCCTCGGAACAGAATGAGTCCCCAATTGAGTTCGGGATAGTTCTCACGGGCTTGCCGCCTGATGATGAATTGCTGACAACCGCTCGCCAGCTCCTTGGTGTCCTCATCCCATCTTGGCGCCTTCAGGGCGACATCAGCTACGTTCTAAAGGCCATGATTTATCGAGGCTGGCGAGCCGAAGTCGGGCGACTTGTCGACCGTTTGCGTGAGAAGCCTGACCCTGCCGTTCTCGTACCGCACATCATGGCCTTGCGAGAGGCTGGCTATTCTGCGGAAGGCACACGCCTCGCTATGAACACCGCAGCAGCGTACCCCTCGCTTTGGCACTACCGCTGGGCCATTGAGATGGCTGGCGACTCCTCAACCCAGGAGGTTGCTGGACTGTCTAAATGGCTCGCGATAGTCCCAGCTGCAAGACGTCATGAACTCCGGCAAGAGTTCATTGAAATGAAGGTACATCCCCAGTACCCCCTCTCAGGCAGGGCCCTGGGACTTATCCGCGATGCGATGGTCCAGCAGAGAATGATATGGCAGGGTGAAATCGCCACAGAGCTTTCAAACAATGCCACTCGTAATTCTTGCGCTCAGGAATCACACAGGACCTACTGGAGATCCAAAGCGATATACCCGTTAACGCCTATCCCAATTGGAGTCTCGCTAGCACTCCTTTTCGGCTTTTTGATTCCTGCAGCACTCGAAAGAGGATCGCCCTGGCTTCGAAGCTCGGTGGAGCATGCGCAACCCTTCTTGGTTTTTCTCTCAGCGATTTCGCTAGTGGCTCCGATTTATTTCCTTAGGCGAAAAGCGAGAACGGATATTTACCGAACTTCTTACTGCGCGGATTGGGACGCAGAAAACTATGGATGGCAGACTGCCTTGGGCTACGATAGTTCTTCTTCAAGTGATGCTGGAAATGCCGCGCAGCGCTCTTGGAGTGGCTCGACGCACGCCGCACTTTGGACTACAGCGCTAGTTGCGCTGTTCGTGGGCGTCATCTTGTTCTCAATTTTCCTGCACGAGCCTAGACTTGAGGTAGCCGCAACCGCCGTGGAGACGCCACCTGAACAGCTGCAGAGTGCAGGTACACCTCTAACCCCTGACATGGCAACGCAGACGAGCGATAGCCAGACAACTGCCCTCGACGAGAACGGAACGGCGCCGGACCTGACTCTATCTCCGTCGCAAATAACGGCAAATTCGGTAGGTCCTGTACAGCTAGGGATGACTGTTGCTCAGGCTCGGCAAGCCCTACCGACTTTCAGTTTTGGTCGTTCAACCGATGGCGAGGGCATGGCGTTGATCGAGGTCCGGAGCGCCGGGGTCGTAGAGATGGTACTTTACGCTGGGGAAGGAGACTCACAGAGTCCGATCAACGATCTTGCTAGTCTACAGGCCATCTTTGTGTACGGCAGCGAATATGCCACACCCGAAGGCGTTCATCCTGGGATGCCCCTAAGCGACGTCGAAAGTAGGTTCGGAAAACTGACAGAGATAACGTTGAGCGAGATCGAATCACGAGAGTATGCGGATTTTGCCAATAAGCCGCCTGGCTTAACGATTCAAGTTGGGCTTCCCGAGGTTGGACTTGCTGGCAACTACTCGGAAGGTGAACGGAGGACGAGCGCGTACTTTCCAACGGCTGTGGTCACAAATATCATGATTAGTGAATAGGGCGCCTGGTCTGTGGTGGAGGGTTTATAAGTCTCCGGTACGGACAGAATAAGTGAGCTGACGACACTCCTCGCGAACCTCGCCGGGCGACAAATCGGAGGGTCGAAGGTGAACCTGGCGCAGCGGATCGAGATGAACGCGAAGGTGATGCTCGGCAAACCCGTGATTCGCGGGACGCGTATGCACGCATCCGGCGGCTGACGCTGGGAAACACCGGAGACGTAAAACCCGTCGGCGAAGGAGTCTCGGAGTTCCGGATCGACTACGGCCCCGGCTACAGGCTGTATTTCGTGCAGCGGGACAGGCAGTTGTGATTCTGCTGGCCAGTGGCGATAAACGTACTCAGAGCCAAGACATCGCAACGGCCATTGGGCTGGCCCGGGACCTCTAGGAGGACAGCATGGCTAAAACACAGACTCGCCCGTGGGATGTCGTAGAGCACCTCGAAACCGAGGAGGACATGGCCGCTTACCTCGAGGCCGCCCTCGAGGAAGGCGACCCGGCACTGATCGCCGCCGCACTCGGTGACATTGCGCGCGCGAAGGGAATGACCCAGATCGCCCGCGAGACGGGGCTTGGGCGCGAGAGCCTCCCGAGATGACGCTACCCGAGGATGCCACCGAAGCGACCGCGGCGATGACGCTCGAAATCGAGCAGCAGATCCGCCGGGTCCCGGAGCAGTGGGTGTGGATCCACCGGCGGTGGAAGCGGCAGCCGGCGGGGTTGGCGATCTAGTTCCCAAACCTCTGGCGCCGGACGAGAGCTGGTCTCAATCGGCCAGAGCCGTTTCACGCTTTCGAGTTCGCCAGCACTACTCCTTGTAGGAAGACCGCACCACCCCGCTTGGCGAACCGGTTGCGGCCCGCCTCAGGGCCGCACCTCGAACAAAAAAAAGGAGAGTTCTATGCGTAGTTTTCGACTCGCCGTCCTCCTCACATTCGCTGCGCTTCTTGTGTCTCTGGCCCCCGCCCAGGCCGCCCAAGGGGCGGCCACTCAGACTTTCTGTGTCTCCGGGACATCGAACGGTGTCGGCTGGAGTTGGGGCATTGTCAGCAACGGCGGTCTCCGTGGGCGGGCGGTGGTCAAGCCATTGCCGGCCGGCGCCGGTTGCGCCGCGTTCGCCCGGGCATTCGTGGGCTCGGTCAATAGCGTTCCGCTCTCCGGCTGCACGGCGAAAGTCAGCGCCAACAACCCCTGTTGCTTCACGATCACCTGCGAAGAAGGCTTCGACTTCTGGATCGGTGATGCGAATGGCGACCCAGCGGGCGATTCCTGCAAAGTGACCGACAGTCCGGATGGCTGTTCGTTCAACCCGATCATCTTCTTTACGAAGAATCCCGCGGTCATTCCGTAGCGGTTCGCCAACCTCGGCCGGGGGCGACGCTCGTGCGCCGCCCCCAACATCCGCGGCTCGCAGCCTCGATAGCAGTACGGCCCGAAGCCGAGTGTTAGCATGCGACCGTTCCTCAACCCTGTGATCCGGGAGAATGGCGATGCGGAATTCGATCTTGGCGATGAGTATGGCCCTGGCTTTCGTGACCGGATCGCTCGGTGCGGCGACCCAGAAGCCGGATGTCGGCCCTGGGCGTATCGCCTGGTTCGACATCTCAACGACCGACCTCCCGCGGTCGAAGGAGTTCTACGGCAAGCTGTTCGATTGGCAATTCACACCGGTTCAGGGAACCGATCTGGCGGCCGAGATCGTCGCGGGCGGCACAGCGATTGGGACTCTGCGTGTCGCGGAGGGCAAGATCGGCACGTTCAACGGCGTCGTCTACGTCCAAGTGAACGACATCCAAGCCAGCTGCCAGAAGGCGACTCAGTTGGGAGGAACCGTCGTGCCCGGATTTCCCTTCAACCTGGACGACGGCAGGGGAGCGATCGCCCTGATCGTAGATCCCGCAGGCCACCCGATCGGCATGTACTCGGGGACCCCGCTCCCTCCCGCGGCAACTCCGGCTCCGTGAGGATCCGCGCCTCACCTGCGTGGTTGCTGGAGGCATTGGTTACCCTTCCTGGAAAGGCGCTCATCCGGGCGCGGGTCTGCCGGGGTGTCATCTCCGGTGGCGGGAGGAACCTCCGGCAAAGCCACCGCCAGTCCCCCGTTTTGCAGTCTGGTAGCCTCGCTTGGCATATGATCTGGAGATTCGAGGAGGCACTATCGTGACCCAACTGCTGGAGAAGGCGCTTTCGGAGGTTGCGAGGCTGGATGAGCCGGAGCAGGACGCGCTGGCATCAATCCTTCTCGACGAGATCGCCTCGGAACAGCGTTGGACGCAGGCGTTCGCAGAATCTCAGGATGTCCTGTCGAATCTGGCCGATGAGGCGCTCGCGGAGCACGCGGCCGGACGCACCCGGCCGCTCTGAACGCTGTGGAGTCGAAGACTACGGAGAGGTTTCGTTCGCTCCTTGCCGCCGCGTCCAAATCGACGCAAGTCAAGGCGCGAGCTTCCTACCGCCTTTGGTCGGAAGATCCACACCATCCTTCACTTCGATTCAAGAAGGTTCACGCTACTCGGCCCATCTACTCCGTTCGAATCGATCTAGACTGGCGTGCCGTTGGTGTCCTTGAGGGAGGAACCATGCTTTGGTTTTGGGTCGGTCCCCACCGCGAGTACGAGAGGCTCCTCGCCCGATTCTAGTCAAGACATAAGTGCTTCCCGTTGGTATCCGTCCGGATCCCGGAGTGAGAACTCCTCTGTTTGAGTGTTCGGGTTCACGTGCGGTTCCTCAGCTTAATGTCGTGTTGAGCTGCGGGTTCTCCGTAGAGCTTGATCTCGGCAAAACGGATGAATTCTTCCAATGTTTGCTTTAGATGCGCATCGACTTGCCAAGTCTGCGCGACCTTAACGATGAACCCAGACTTCTCCATGTCTCGGTGGAGCCCTGGGTATAAGTTTGGTCCAACAGGGCTCATTAAGACAGCTCGCTCCATGTCGTCCAAACCAGGTTGGTCCTGCTCTTGAATGTAGTGCGCGTAATTTAGTTCGGCGCCCTGGAGTCTTTCTAAATAATGGCGACCGAACTCTGTATAGCGTTCGAAAATAAACTCGTCGGAGTCCGTAAGCTGCAGCTTCGTCATGGACTTGAATTGCGAGACGTGCCGGCGCCGCCGACGCTTATCGAGCGCGCCAGACACTATTGCGATAGGCGCGCCCACGCTTAACATAACGAGAATGAGACCTAAAAAGTATGTCGGCAGCCGCACTGCTTGCACCCAAGTACCCCCGGAGAATGCTTGACTCCAAAACCCCGGTTTCGCCGCGGCTTCCGTTGAGTCGACACGTCGAATCTCACGCACTCCTGCGATCTTCCCGATTGGTTCGAGCGTCGGACGGCTACCCTCGGAGTGCAATATGAGCGACTTCACCGTAAACCACTCTCCAGCTTCCAAAATGACCGGAGCGAATTCGGCACGGTCAGCGACGTGTCTGAGAGGGTCGAGCATTTGTCGAAGGTACGCGTTGCTACTTGCCAAGATCTCAGCACGAATTAGCGCTCCGTGAAGTACGCGGAATCCTAATGGCGCCTTTTCATCATAGTGCGTCTTCAAGATATCATCGGGACCTTCGTTAGTCACGCGGATAATTATCACCCGAAGGGACCTGCGCGCCTTCTGAATATCTACGCCGTCGTACATGATCTCCAGGTTCCCGAGCTTTTCCCGAACATCAAGGACGCTTGCGTCACTGATTACTTCAAACCGGACTTGAGGGCGACGGTCGCGCAAAAACTCCGTGTATACGGACAGAAATCCGAACACGAGTGCGAGTACGAACCCCAATAGGGACCATGCGTAACGCTTGTCGAGGCGATTCAGAGCAGCAGACAGTCTCATAAGCCGGCGTGACCTCAATGCCTAACCTTGCTGCTAACCTGCGGAGTATCTCGTCAGCACTGCTAGACACGGAAAGCGATTCGATTAAACCTCGGACCCCATCTCCTTGATTTCAAGTCCTATCGCGACGCTAAAGCAATTGGCTCCCGCGTGTCAAAGGCGACGAGGGAGCCGAAGTCCTGTCGGCCATTGCGCTCGCCGGTCGCCCTTAAGCTGCAAGTCCAGCCGACGGTTGGGTTCCATCCGCCGCTTCTACTTCCGATAGCGCCAATAATTAGGCCGGCGGCTTTGATGGGCAAATGCCAGGACGCGGATCTGGTCCCCGACGACCGCGTAAATGATGCTGTATGGAAAGCCTCTCGTCACAAAGCGCCTTCGGCCACGACGCCATACCGTGCCGAGCCCTGGGTGCTGCAACAAGAGATCGACCGAGCGTTCGAACTCCGCAAATAGGGCCTGGGACAGGACGGTGCCGGCCTGGGTTCGATAGAACTCGGCCGCCTCCCGAAGGTCTTCTTCCGCCTCAGGGTGGAGCCAATAGTTCATCGTAACTCGGCCTTCAACTTCGCCAAAGTCTCGGGGCCGGGGAGCAGAGCGACGGCGCCGCTCTCGATTTCCGAATTGCGACGCTCGACTTCCGCCGACCACGCCTCTTCCACCTCGGGGTCGGCGTCGAGACTGGTGATCAATCGCTCGACCAGACGAGCCCGTTCGGCGGCGGAGAGCCGCAAGGCTTCAGCTTCCAGCACTTCGATCGTCATAAAACGCCTCCAGGTGACGTGCCGATTGAAGTCTAGCTCCTTTGGCCGGCTTGAGTAGGTCTCCCAGCCCACCGAGCGCCACGAAAGACAGCCCCCGCTCGCGGATTTTCGAGCAGGGAACGGGCAGCACGCTCGAACTCCGAGACAAAGGCAAGGCCCAATTCGATATCCGCGGTGGCGGTGTAGAAAGCAGCCGCATCCTGAAGCTCGCTCAATGCGGCCGGGACGATGACCAGCTTCACCTAAGACCGGCGCGAACCTGCGCGAGCGCCTCGGCAAGGGGGATCACTTGGACGGCGCCGCTTTCGACTTCCGCTACGCGGCGCTCCACTTCGGCGGCCCAAGCTTCTTCGATCCCTTCGTCTTGATCCAGGCTGGCGAGCAGGTGCTGGGCGAGAACCGCGCGCTCTTCGGCCGAGAGCTCCAGGGCTTGTTGTTCGAGAGTGGCGAGATCCATGGGGGGGTGCCTCCTTCAGGCTAGGCGGATTCTAAACCCATGGGGAATGGAGCGCTACGTGGCGCCCGTGGCCGCCCGGCGTCTGGTCCGGCGAGGCGCCGGCAATCCCAGGAATTGCGTCGGAGGAAAGGCTGCTTGGTGCGGTGGTCTGGGGATACGATCGGGGGGCTGATTTCTTGGAGAGGTTTGCCATGCCTTCGATCGCTCGCGCTGCTCTTCTGCTGCTCGCTCTGTTCGCATTACCGGCCGGGTTGGAAGCCGCGCCGCCCGCCAACCTCGTGCTTCGCCACGGGGCGATCTACACCATGGACGCCGCGCGCGGTTGGGCCGAGACCGTGGCGATCTCCGGATCTCGATTGGTGTTCGTGGGCGCCGATCGGGACGTGGCGCCGTTTGTCGGGCCGACGACGAAGGTGGTCGATCTGGGTGGGCGTTTCGTGCTGCCGGGGTTTCACGATTCGCACGTCCACCTGCTCTCCGGCGGTATCGAGCTCGGGCAGTGCGATCTGAACGGCTCGAAGTCGGGCGAAGAAGTCCTCGCGCGGGTCGAGGCGTGCGCCGCGGCGAACCCGAAGGCGCCGTGGATCATCGGCGGCGGTTGGGATCTGCCGCTGTTTCCCCAGGCGAATCCGGACAAGCTGCTGCTCGACGAGATCGTGCCCGATCGGCCGGTCTACCTCTCGGCGGCGGATGGGCATTCGGTCTGGGTGAATTCCAAGGCTCTCGCCCTCGGAGGGGTCACCCGGGAGACCCCCGATCCACCGCGGGGCCGGATCGAACGCGACGCCGAGGGGAACCCGACGGGCACGCTGCGCGAAGCGGCGGCCGATCTGGTGGGCGAACATCTTCCCGAGACCACGGCGGCCGAGCGGACCGAGGGGCTCCGCCGCGGCGTCGAACGGGCGCACGGCTTCGGGATCGTCTCGGTGCAGGAGGCTTCGACGGGGGCTGAAAGCCTCGCGACGTTTCGCGCGCTCGACGCGGCGGGCGAGCTGAATTTGCGGGTGGTGGTCGCGAACTATGTCGATCCGGAAAAAGGCGTCTCCCAAGTCGCGGATCTCGTGAAGCGGCGGGATGATCCGGCCGGCAAAACCGCGCCGCACGTGAAGGCGACCGCGGCAAAGATCTTCGCCGACGGAGTGATCGAAGCGGGGACCGCGGCGCTGCTCGCCCCCTATCTCGGCGAGCGGGGCAAAGACGGTTGGCGCGGCGAGCTGGAGCTTGAGCCGGAGCGTTTCGCGGAAATCGCCACCGCGCTCGATGCCGCGAGGCTTCAGATCCACGTCCACGCGATCGGCGACCGGGCGATCCGCGAGGCACTCAATGCGCTCGAAGCGGCGCGGCAGACGAACGGCGCGCGCGACGCCCGGCCGCTGCTCGCGCACATCGAACTGTTCGATCCGAGAGACATCCCCCGCTTCCGCAAGCTCGGTGTGATCGCCGACTTCCAGCCGCTCTGGGCCTACGCCGACCCCTACATCGTCGATCTGACCGAGCCGCAGTTGGGTCCCGACCGCTCGCGTTGGCTCTATCCGATCGGGTCGCTCGCCCGCTCCGGCGCGGTGATCGCCGCGGGGAGCGATTGGTCGGTCTCGTCGCTCGACCCGTTGTCGGGCGTAGAAGTCGCGGTGACCCGGTGCGATCCCGGTTCGACCACCGCCTGCGACAAGTCATGGATTCCCGACGAGCGGGTCGATCTGCCGACCATCCTCGCCGCCTATACGATCGGCGGCGCCTATGCGAATTTCGAAGAGCACGACAGCGGCTCGCTCGAACCGGGCAAGCTCGCCGACCTGATCGTCCTCGATCGCAACCTGTTCGAGATCCCGGCGCGCGAGATCTCCGAAGCGGGTGTGCTCACCACGCTGTTCGAAGGGCGGGTCGTTTACGGTAACCTCGACTTCGCGCCTGCCCCTGGAGCCCACCCATGAGATCCCGCCGCCCCCTCCTCGCCCTCCCCCTGCTCGCGTTCGTTTCCGCCTGCTTCGACAGCCCGGTGCGCGAGAGCTGGACGCTTCGCTTCCTGCCCGGCGGCTGGGTGGTGGCGGGGCGAACGATCGTGCTGTCGTCCGCGGAGGATTCGAACCCCGCCGTGGCGCGGCGTCTGGCGACCGTCCGGCGCGAGCTGATCGAGGGGACCGACGGGTGGTCCGATCGGCTCTCTGCGATCTCCCCGGTCGCCGAAAAGATCGAGCAGGAGCGCGTGCTCGGGGCGATCGCCAACGCCACGCACCGCGCGCTGTTCGACGAGACCGACCAGGTCCGGCAGATGTTTGCGGCGACGCCGGTCAACGTGTCCTACACCCTCACCTCGGGCGTCGCCGAGCTGAGCTTCGCTCCCGGGCCGGCGGATCGGGCGACCCGGGCCGATCGGCAAAAGGTCCAGCGCGCCTTGGCCTCCTGGTCGTCCGAGGTCGCCGCCTACCTCGCGGCGGGGTCGGCCCTTTGGAGCTACCTCGATCAGCACCCGGAGCGCGACGCGGCCTGCTTCGGCCGGCTGTTCCGCCAGATCCGGCCGGACGGAGCCCCGGAGCCGCCACCGCTTCAAGAGGGAAAGGGAACCGAGCTCGTCGAGGCGCTGTTTGCGGCGATGAAAAAAGTCTGGCAGCCGCTCGAAGTCGCCGAAGGGGAAGGGTTCACGCTCGACGAGCTCTCCCACCTTGTGTTCGATCCGTTCCCGGCGCCGATCGAGGTACACCTCCCGGGGCCTGCCCTCGAGGTCGAAGGCTTCGAACGGCAAGAGGGGCACCTGCTCGCGCGCGGCCCCGGTTTCTGGAACGCGCTCGAACGGCTCGGCGGGCGCTGGCTCGCGCCCGATCCGGTCCTCGCCTTCGTCCGCGAGAGCCGCAAGCCGAAGCCGGCATTCGACCTGGAGAGCTTCACGAACGAGCCGCGCCGGGCAAGAACGCCCCCCTCCGGCCGTCAAGTGCAAACCGCGCTCCAAACCGAACTCGTCGGCGCGCCGCTGTTCCGCGCCACCTGGAAGGTCGAAGCGCCGGGAGACCAGCCGGTCGAGCCGAAGGACGATTTCGTGCCTTGGCTGTAGGGGCGGAACCTACGTGTCCGCCCATCGTTGGCGGCGCGCGCCCGATCGATTCGCGCAATGACCTGGGCGGACACGTAGGTCCGCCCCCTACAACCACCGTCTCACCTTCCGCCGATAGTCATCGTACGCGGTACCGAATTCCGCGCTGAGGTAGCGCTCTTCGCGCCGGATCACGAACCGATAGAGGGCGCCCAAGACGACGGGCAGGAAGAGCAGCGGCCAGAGGCTGTCGATCAGAGTCGAGACCCCGAGATAGACGCCGGTGAGGCCGACGTACATCGGGTTGCGGGTGAACTTGTACGGACCGGCATAGACCAGGCGCGAGGCCGGATGGTGCGGCAAGATCGCGGTCCGCGCGCGCAGGAACGTGATGAACCCCCAGGCGCCGAGCCCGAGCCCGAGGGCGATTAGCGCCCAGCCCCAGCCGAACCGGTAGATGCCCCGGGGCACCCAAGCGACCGGCCAGGTCCGGTTCAGGAGGTACCCGAGGGCGAGCCCCCCGGCGAACAGGAGCGGCGGCGGGAACTTGACGCCGGGATGTTTCGGTGCGGCGGGATCGGCAGACTTGACTCGGGGCATGGCGGGCTCCTGGAAGAAGAGAACAGCGTCCCCCATGCTACTTTCTTGTCACCCATGCTTCCCACACCTTCTCGCGATCCAGCCCTCACCCCCGGCCCCTCTCCCACAGGGAGAGGGGAGAACAG
>JANNIH010000091.1:0-5000 GCA_031404815.1 Holophagales bacterium
GCTCAAGCCAAAGCACGTAACTTAAGCCCGGCCACGGTGCTGGAGTGGCGTGCAACCCTGGCCCAAGCCAGAACACCACTGATCTGGCCCAGAACACCACTGATCTGGCTCAGAACACCACTGATCTGGCCCAGAACACCAGTGATCTAGCCCAGAACACCACTGATCTGGCCCCGAACACCACCGATCTGGACTAGAACACCACTGATCTGGACTAGAACACCACTGATCTAGCCCAGAACACCAGTGATCTGGGCCGCCACCGGTGTCCAGTTCCAGCTTGGCAATCGCCGGGAACCGCGCGGGGCCGGGCAGATCTAACGGGCGCCATGACCAGGCGCTGAGGAGAAGATCATATCCCCGGGCGGCCCGCGCGGCGGCCGCCGCCGGACTCGTGCTCGCTACGCCCGCGTGCCCGGCTACCGCGAGGGCCGGCGCGTGGCGCTCGGAGGCTCGGTGTTCGAACGGCCCGAGCTGCGCCTCTCGCGCGCCCGGTCCGGCTCGAACGCGAGCGACGAGCGCGACGGCATCCTCTGCAACAGCCTGCTGGTCCATTTCCGCCGGGTCACCGTGGACTAGGACCGGCGGGTCCTCGTGCTAGAGAAGTGAGCCGCGGTAAGGGTTGGGGTGCGTCCGTCTAACCGAACCACAAGGAGAGACTGACATGCATCCACTCGCCACCGATCGAACAGTGCTGCTCCGAATCGTCGAGGGCACGGTGTCCGCGCTGCAGGCGCAGGATCCGTCGGCACTCGTGAGCGCCGTTGCCTCGGCGAACCTGATATCGCCGGCTGATGTAGAAGCCGAGCGTGATGCCGTCGTCAACGCGCTGGAGAACTCGGCGCGGACGCTGCGCCTCCACGGCGATCTGGCGGCTATGTCGCTGCAGGCTACGGCCGTTCCGGCCCGCGAGGTGCCGTTCATTCCCGAAGACCAGGTGCTGTCGTTGATACAGAGCGCGATCGAGGAGTACATGCCGGAGGCAACACTGCCGACGGCGGCCCCGTTCGACCCGACCGACCCGGGATGGGTCTCGGTCGCCTGGGAGAAGCTGAAGGCGCTCTTCCGAGGCAAGCACAAGTTCATCGCTCACACCACCCTAAGCTCTTTCCAGCGAGCGCTGCCCGATCAGGCGGTCGTGGCGCTGTTCTCGGACTGGGGCACTGGCGAGGAAACGGCAAGGCGCGTGATGCGTCAGGTGAAGCTGCAAAATCCAACGCATGCGATCCACCTCGGCGACGTTTACTATTCGGGAACCGAGAAGGAAATTCAGGAGCGGTTCCTCGACATCCTCGACAACGAGGGGCCGTCACCGGCCGCATGCACGTACCTTGCACTCAATTCCAACCACGAGATGTACAGCGGCGGTCACGCGTACTTTGAGCTTACGCTAAAGACACGGTTCCAGCAAGAGGCGAGCTACTTCAACCTCACCAACGCGAACTGGCAGCTCATTGGGCTCGACTCTGGCTACGAGGATCACGGGCTGAAGGATCCGCAACGCGACTGGCTGGTGGCGCAGCTCGGTGCGGCCGGCCGGAAAAACGTCCTTCTGACGCACCATCAGCTGTTCTCGCCGTTCGAATCGCGCGCCTTCGATCGCAAGTTGCACCAGAAAGTGCAGCCGCTGCTCGGTAAGGTGTTCGCATGGTTTTGGGGGCACGAGCACAGGGCGATCGTCTACGGGTCGCACCAGGGCATCAACGCCCGGTGCATCGGGCACGGAGCGATTCCCCAGAGCGTGCCGTACGGCAGCGCGTCGTTCCCCGATGTCCCGATCCTGCAGATGGATCAACGTCCCGGCCCTGACGGCGACAACATGCATGGCTTCGCGGTTCTGCGCTTTAACGGCAGCCACCTGCACGTGGATTACATTGACGAGCTCGGCACGACGTGGTTCTTCGAAGATCTCGCGTAAGGAGTCTCTATGCCCATTTCGGTCCTTGTGGTCGTTCCCGGTCAGGAGGCCATTCGCGAGTCCGCCGCGGCCTTCGCCGAAGGCCGTGCCGCGACACGCGACCTGCGTGACGCGTCGATGCCAAGCCTTCTGAGTATCGACCCCGACGTGCCGGCGGTGCCTTTAGGCACGGGGCGTCTCGAGGATCTCGGGATCGTATCGATGGCTCCCGATCAGTCGCCGGCATTTGCTGTGCGCGCTACCGTTAACGTCGATCGCGTCGAGGACGTGCCGGAAGTGGTGGACGGCCGGCCGGTCTTCGCAGATCCGCGGATCGCGCCCTTCGCCACGTGCGGCAGCACGCCCGCCCTCGGCAACACGGCGGCCGTAGTTTCGCAGCTGAACGTCGCCAGATTGACGGCGTCGGGGCGCGGTCTCGATGGCGCGAACGTTGCTGTCGCGATCATGGACACGGGTATCAATTTGGCATTTCTCCGCGCGAAGCTGCCGGCCGTCAGGCTGGATGTCGCAAACTCGTGGACGCCGTCGAACGGTGCAACGCTCCCGGGCAACTATCCAATCGATCACGGGACGATGTGCGCCTTCGACACGCTGATCGCGGCACCGAACGCCACGCTGCTGGATTTTCCTATCCTCGCTTCGTCGGTGCCGGGCGGCAGCACGGTCGGACGGACGATCTCGACGGCGATGCTGGCGTTTTCGCAGCTGTTCACAAACTGGGCGGTCGCATTCGCCCCGGGTGGCGTCTCGAAGTTCGCGGGCCTCGTCATCAACAACAGCTGGGGCATCTACCATCCCTCTTGGGATTTCCCCTTGGGTCATCGCGGGCGCTACATCGACAACCCGCGGCATCCGTTCAACGTGCTCGTCGCGGCGATGGCGGTATCGGGGATCGATATGGTGTTCGCGGCCGGCAACTGCGGCCCGATCTGCGCTGACATCCGCTGTCAGAGTCGCACCGCCGGTGCGATCATGGGCGCCAATGCCCACCCCGACGTCCTGACGCTCGGCGGGTGCGACATCAACGATCAGATCGTCGGCTATTCGTCGCAGGGGCCGTCGATCGCAAACATGTTCCAGCAGAAGCCGGACGTCGCCGCGTACACGCACTTTCTCGGCTCGGAAGCGTTCGGCGCCGGCCACCCGGACATCGGCACGTCGGCGGCGTGTCCGGTCGCGGCCGGCTGCGTCGCCGCGCTTCGCACCAAGGTCTCGTTCGTGACGACGCCGCCCACGAATCTCTTCGCGCAGATCCGCGCGATGGCGCGCGCAGTGCCGGGGCAGGTCGGCTGGCAAGCGGATTTTGGCCACGGCATAATCGATCCGGACGCGACGGGCATGTCGCTCGGCGTCTGAGGCACGATGCCGAACAAAGCGTTGATGACGGTTCAGTCGGAAGACGGTCCACCCACGCTCGAGGTGGCGGCCCGTCAGCTCGGTGTCGGTCTGGACGCGGTGGACGCCGACTTCGGCGTGATTGCCATCGATCCAAAGCAGGGCCTCTACAGCGTTCAGGTTGATGCGGAACAGATGCCCGCCGACGTGGCGGGGCAGGAGCCGTATCGCGGCCCGTTTTCCACTCCGCGCATCGAGCCGCTTGGTCCGCCGAAGATCGGCGCACCCGACGAGTCGGAGAAGTAGGGCCGCGGATGCGCCAAGCGGCCAGGGCCTGTTTTCAGCCAGCGAGGAGCTTCTCGCGCTGCTACCGGCCCGGTGGCCCGGCGAAGTTAAAGACACGAGGGCTGCTATAGTCCCGCGCCGTGCCGAAGCCCATTCTTCAGAGCGCCTACGCCGCGTCCGGAGTCGACATCGACGCCCAGGAGCACGGCTTGGAGAAGATCAAGAAGCTCGCAAAGTCGACCTTCACCAAGGGTGTCCTCTCCGAGATCGGCAGTTTCGGCGGCATGTTCCGGCCGGATCTGTCGGGTCTGACCGAGCCGGTGCTGGTCGCCTCTGCGGACGGAGTCGGGACCAAGCTCGCGGTGGCTCGCGAGATGGATGACTTCTCGACCGTCGGGCGCGACCTGGTCAACCACTGCGTGAACGACATCTTGGTGCAGGGGGCGCTGCCGCTCTTCTTTCTCGATTACCTCGGGGCGGGCAAGCTCGATCCGGCCAAGATGGCCGAGCTGGTCGGCGGAGTCGCGGACGGCTGCAAAGAGAATGGCTGCGCGCTGCTCGGCGGCGAGACCGCCGAGATGCCCGGGTTCTACCAGCCCGGCGACTACGAGCTGGCCGGTTTCATCGTCGGGATGGTCGATCGGGCGCACATTCTCGACGGTTCGAGAGTTGGGCCGGGCGATCTGCTGGTCGGGCTCGCTTCGAGCGGTCTCCATACCAATGGGTACTCGCTCGCCCGGCGAATCCTCTTCGAGCAGCTCGGGCTCTCTTGCCTCTCCAAGGTTCCCTGGACGAAGAAGCGCACGGTCGGCCAGGAACTGCTCGCCGTCCACCGCAGCTATTTAAAGGCGATCCGGCCGATTCTCAAGCACCCTGCGCTCCATGCGCTCGCTCACATCACGGGCGGCGGGCTCACCGACAATCTGCCGCGCGTTCTGCCGAAAGGCACCCGGGCGGAGATCCGGGTGGGCGCCTGGGAGATCCCGGAGCTGTTCCACTTCTTGGAAGAGCAGGGCGAAGTGGCGGCCGACGAGATGTTCCGCGTCTTCAACATGGGGGTAGGCATGGTCGCTGTGGTGGGCCAAGAGGGGCTCGGAGAGCTGCTGGCCGTTCTGCGCAAAGCGGGCGAACGATCCTTCTTGATCGGCAGCGTACAGAAGGGGGGATCGGGCGTTGTCTACAACCTGGGTGCCGAGCCGGCCGCCGACGCGGCCGATCCCTCGGCAGCGGCCGATGGCTGACCCGGCGTCGCCCGCCCGAATCGGGATTCTCCTTTCGGGGCGAGGAAGCAATTTTCTGGCTCTTCATCAGGCGATCGAGCGCGGCGATTTGGCCGGAGCGGAAATCGCGTTGGTCGCGAGCAACGTTCCGGAGGCGCTCGGGCTGGCCCGGGCTCGCGAACTCGGGCTTGCCACCTTTGCACTCGACCACCGGGGCCTAAATCGCGGGGAGCACGAAAGAG
>JANNIH010000091.1:10000-41244 GCA_031404815.1 Holophagales bacterium
GTAAACGGCGGCCGTAACTATAACGGTCCTAAGGTAGCGAAATTCCTTGTCGGGTAAGTTCCGACCTGCACGAATGGCGTAACGATCTGGGGACTGTCTCCACGAGAGGCTCAGCGAATCTGTAGCACCGGTGAAGATGCCGGTTACCCGCATATAGACGGAAAGACCCTGTGCACCTTTACTGCACCCTGGCAGTGAACCCCGGTGCGTTATGTGTAGGATAGGTGGGAGGCTGTGAAGCCGGCGCGCTAGCGTCGGTGGAGCCAACGGTGAAATACCACCCTTATCGTACTGGAGTTCTAACTGAGGCCCGTTAGCCGGGTCCAGGACACTGTCAGGCGGGTAGTTTGACTGGGGCGGTCGCCTCCAAAAGAGTAACGGAGGCGTGCGAAGGTTCCCTCAGGCTGATTGGAAACCAGCCGTAGAGTGCAAAGGCATAAGGGAGCTTGACTGCGAGACCTACAAGTCAAGCAGGTACGAAAGTAGGCCTTAGTGATCCGGTGGTTCCGTATGGAAGGGCCATCGCTCAACGGATAAAAGGTACGCCGGGGATAACAGGCTGATCTCCGCCAAGAGTTCACATCGACGCGGAGGTTTGGCACCTCGATGTCGGCTCATCACATCCTGGGGCTGAAGCCGGTCCCAAGGGTTCGGCTGTTCGCCGATTAAAGTGGTACGTGAGCTGGGTTTAGAACGTCGCGAGACAGTTCGGTCCCTATCTTATGTGGGCGCAGGATACTTGAGGGGATTCGTCCTTAGTACGAGAGGACCGGGATGGACGAACCTCTAGTGAACCAGTTGTCGCGCCAGCGGCACCGCTGGGTAGCTACGTTCGGAAAGGATAACCGCTGAAAGCATCTAAGCGGGAAGCCCCCCCCAAGATGAGGTATCCCTGAAGACCCCTGGAAGACCACCAGGTTGATAGGCAGGAGGTGTAAGCGCTGCGAGGCGTTGAGCTGACCTGTACTAATCGGTCGTTCGGCTTGACCATTGACTCTTTAGCTTGCGGTCCCTATCGCTTGTAACCCGATTCGGTTGGTACTTAAGAGAGTTCTTTTCATTGTTTTCAAGTTTTCCGGTGACTGTAGCGAGGGGGAAACACCCGTTCCCATTCCGAACACGGCAGTTAAGCCCCTCAGCGCCGATGGTACTGCACGCGCAGGTGTGTGGGAGAGTAGGTCGTTGCCGGGAATTTATCTAAAAGACGGCCCTCGAGAAATCGAGGGCCGTTAGTCTTTTGGGACGGTGCCACAAACTTCCCAAGGAGGCCTCATGTTGACCCTGCCGCCTTCTCCTCTCGACGACGACGCATTGCTCAACGCATTCCTGGCCACCACGATCTCGGCGAAAGACTTTCACCACTCCGAGCACGTTCGAGTCGTCTGGAAACTGATCACGACGGTAGGCCAGGACTCGGCGCGCGAGCGATTCGGCGCGGCTCTCGTTCGTTTGGCCCAAGCACATGGCGCCGACCAGCTCTACCACGAGACGCTCACCCGCGCCTGGGTCGAGCTGATCGCGGCGGCAGTGCTTCAAACGCCCGCGGCCCGCACTTCGGAAGAATTCCTCGCGGCGAATCCGGCGCTCCTCGACCGATCCATCCTTGACCATTTCTATTCTCCGGAGCTGCTCGCAAGTGAGGCTGCGCGCCAGGGCTGGATCACGCCCGACCGACTTCCGATTCCGGAAGCCGTCGTTCCTCCCATCCGCTCCTCCCGAGTATGATCTCGGCCACGTTGGGCCGGATCGCTGACGAGGTTCTCAAGATGTCGTTTCGCATTAGGCTCTTCGCGGTTCTGCTCCTCTTGCTGAGTTCCGGGTTCTTCGGGTGCCACAGGCAGGCCCAAGACGCCACCATTCGCCCGTTGCTCGTGGTCGGCATCGACGGTGGCGAATGGAAGGTGATCGAGCGCCTGTGGGCCCAGGGTGACCTTCCGAACTTGAAGGCCCTGGCGAACCGCGGGGTGCGGACGCAACTCAAGACGGCCTACAACTCCTCGCCCGTGATTTGGACCACGATCGCGACCGGGGTCGTTCCGAAACGGCACGGCATCACCGATTTCGTAGTGCCGACGGCGCAAGGGGATTTGCCCGTCTCTTCCGGTCTCCGCAAGGTTCCGGCCCTCTGGAATATGACGACCACCGGCCGGCAGAACGCCGCGGTCCTCGGCTGGTGGGCCTCCTGGCCGGCGGAGGCGATTCGAGGCGTTTTGGTGAGCGACCGGATTCTGCTCGACCTACCCAAACGGGTCTCGCCGCCCGAAATGCTCGCCCGATTCGAGAAGGCGAGGATCCTGGCCGAGAAAGAGCCGTCGCTCTTCGGCCTCGAAGAGGAATCCGAACGGCGCGACCGTTCGATGTCCTTCTTCGCCCGCGAGCTGCTGGCCCAAGGGGACCTCGATCTGATGCTGCTCTACTTTCGGAGCCCGGATGTGGTGAGCCACAAGGCGTGGAAATATTTCGAGCCCGAGGCCTTCGCCCCGATCGATCCGGCCGAGCTGGCGGCGAACCGAGAGCGCGTCCCGAACGTCTACCGCGCGGTCGACGTGGAGATCGGCAAGCTGCTCGAAATCTCGCCCGACGCGAACGTCCTGGTGATCTCCGATCACGGCTTCCACGCCACGGCCCGCGAAGAAGAGACGAAGGTCCTGCTCGACCTCGACGCCGTGCTCGAGAAGCTCGGCTATCTGAAGCGGAACGGGGCGGCGATCGACTTCGCCCGGACCCAGATCTTCAGCTACGCCTCCTCGAACTTCCGTCAGGCGCGCTTCGTCCGCTTCGCCCTCGCCGGCCGCGAAAAAGGGGGCACCGTCCGCGCCGAACAGCGGGCGGCACTGCGCGATCGGTTGACCGAGGACCTCAAAACCGTGTCCTACGTCGGCGGCGAGCCGGCATTCTTCGTCCGCGACGCGAGACCCAAAGAGGCCGCAGAAGGCGCGGACTTCGTGATCGGAGTCTCCCGTGTCGGCGCGAGCGAAACCCTTCTCGTCAAGGGAGCTCCCTGGAAAGGAGCGGTTTCCGGAATCGACCGGATCTCCGGGACCCACACGACCACGACCCACGGCATCCTGATCGCCGCCGGCCCCGACATCGACTCGAAAGCCGACCTGGCCGAGATCGACATCCACGACATCACCCCCACCCTCCTCTTCGGCCTCGGCCTACCGGTCGCCGAAGATTTTGACGGCGAAGCGTATCCGCAGATCTTCCGGGAAGAGTTCCGCAAGAAGCACCCCCTTCGGAACATCAAGAGCTGGGGCGTGCGGAAGGCGGAAGACGGCCAGGCGTCGAAGGCGGACGACCAACTACTGGATGATCTGCGGTCGTTGGGGTACATCCAGTAGGGCGGACTTTCAGTCCTTGGTTGGTCGCGGTCGGTCGGAGAACCTAGGGCGTTGCCCTAGGCTATTATGAGGCCGGGCCGTTGGCCCTCTCGGCCGTGGAATATTAAGGCGTCGCGCGGAGCCGTTCCTGCGTTGGCCGAAGATCGAGATGCCTCGGGTACGTATGCCGTGAGCGCCAAAGGCGCGTCTTTATAATAGCCTGGGGCAGCGCCCCGGGTCCGAGCCGAGATACCTCAACCGAGGGCTGAAAGCCCGACCCATCCAACGCCTCCGCTTTCACCTACTCCACCCGATACCCCACCCCATCCGACCGCCCCAAATCGTCGGTCACCACCAGCCGGTGCTGTCCCGGGACCGCTTCCAAAAACAGCTTCTCGCCCGGCGCGCCCGAGGCGACCAGGATTCCGTTCTGGTACCACCAGATCCGGCTCGCTCCGGCGCCAACTCTTGCAATCAGTGGGATGCGCTGGTCGCTCGCGGGAGCGTCGCGCCGCAAACGGTAGGGGGTAAACGGATCCGGCGAGACGACTTTCGGCGGTTCGCGACCGGGGAGGCTGGCGCAGTCGGGGCTGGGCTGCGGAATCGCGGGTACGCCCATCCCCTGCGCCTGCCACCAGGCTACCAGCTCGGGCGGGAAGACTTCGAGCACGACCGAGCGGTGCGGGCGGTTCAAGCAGTCCCCGCCGAGCAGGTCACCGGTCTTGGCGTCGACGAAGGCACGGCGATGGATCGGGCAGGCGGTGAGTTTCGTCCTGCCGGGCAGATAGACGGTTTCTATCCGCGTGGGACAGTCGGGGGTCGGCAGCTCGCGGGAGAGCGCGCAGAGCTCGATCGGCTCGATGCGCAGCCCGCGTGGGATGTTCGGCGCACTCCCACCCCGATCGATGGCGCGGAAGAGATCGAACAGCAAGGGGGCCGCGTGCTCGCTGCCCGAGATCCCCTGGCGCGGCGAGCCATCGAAGTTGCCGACCCAGACGCCGATCGCGTAGCGGCCGGAGAAACCGACCGCCCAGGCGTCGCGATGGCCGTACGACGTGCCGGTCTTCCAGGCGACGGCAGGAACTCCGGTCGCGAGCTGCCACGATTCGGGCAGATCGGGGCGCTTCAAATCGGTGAGGATCGTGGTTGTGAGCGCCGAAGATTCAGCCGAGAAGAGCCGCAGGGGCGGTGATTCCGGGCCGCGTGCCCGGAGCGCCGATTCGCTCGGCACGATCATTTCGACGGGGCGATGGAGTCCGCCCTGGCCCAAGGTGGCGTAGAGGTTGACCAGGTCGAGAAGCGTCACCTCCCCGGCGCCGAGGATCAGCGGCAGGCCGTAGGTTGCCGTCGGCCGATCGAGAGTCTTGAGCCCCCCGGCGAGCAACCGCTTGTGAAACCGTTCGAGTCCGACCTCCGAAAGGAGCCGCACGGCGCAGGCGTTCAACGAATGGACCAGCGCATCGCGCACGGTCGAACGGCCGCGATAGACGTCATCGTAGTTCTCGGCGACGTAGCCGCCGAAATCGGTTGGAATGTCGAGAAGGTATGATTCAGGGAGCACCCGGCCGTCGTCGAACGCCATCGCGTAGAGGAACGGTTTGAGCGTCGAACCCGGGGAACGATGGGCGGCGCTGCCATCGATCTGACCCTGGTAGGCCGTCTCGCCGTAGCCGGCCGATCCCACCAACGCTCGGAGCGACCGCCGCGCCCTTTCGTGCGGCTCCTCCAGCTCGATCACCACGACCGAGGCGTTGCCGATACCCAAGGGGCGAAGCTCGGCGATCCGACGCGTTACGAGCTCTTCCGCCGTCCGCTGAACTGCAGAATCGATCGAGGTCGTCACCCGGGAGCGACCGGGAGAGAGCCGCGCGATTCGCTCGGCGAACTGCGGCGCGGAAAAAGGTGCCCGACGTTTCTTGGTCGGGAGCGGTTGGCGAAGCGCCTCGGTGATATCCCTTTTGGAGAACGCCCCCCGCTCTGCGAGCTGGCGGAGAACCCGGTCTCGCGCCCGCTGCGCCTGGGCAGGATGGAGGGTCGGGTCGTAGCGCGAGGGAGAGCGCGGAAGCGCGGTGAGCAGCGCGATCTCGCCCAAACTCAGCTGGCTCGCCGGTTTGCCGAAATAGAACCAGGCGGCGGCTCCCACCCCTTCGAGATTGCCGCCGTAAGGGGTCAAGTTCAAATACAGCTCCAGCTGCCGGCGTTTCGAGACATGGGCGGTGAGCTGGACGGCACGCATCGCCTCGATCATCTTGGCCCAAAAGGTCCGCCGCCTTGGGTTAGCCATGCGCGCGATCTGCATCGGAATCGTCGAGGCGCCCGAGACCACCTCTCCCGCGCGCAGGTTGGCACCCGCGGCGCGGAAGATCGCCAGAAAATCGGCACCCGGATGGCTCCAGAACCGGCGGTCTTCCGAAGCGACGAGCGCCTTCGGCAGTTCGGGAGGCAGCTCCGAGAGGCGGATCGGGAAGCGCCAACGGTCGTCCGGCGGGAGGAAGAACCGCAGCGGCTCGCCTGTGCGGTCCTCGACGATCAGAGCGGGCGGCCGGTTGAGGGCGGCCCAAGGGAACGGGAACAGAAAGTCGAGCAGAAACGGCAGGAGCAGAAGGGCAAGTCCGCCGAGGGAGATACGGACACCTCGGCGGGCCTGAATTTTCTTCAGACTCTGTGGCAGATCCCTCACCCCCTACTGCCGAACCTTGACCTTCACCTCGCCCCGCGCACTGGTGCCGCGGATCGCGGGGTTGTACATCGCCTCGGCGTGGATTGGCGGTAGACGGAACGTGCCCGGAGCCACGGCGCGGACGAGGGTGTAGAAGGTCTGCCAGCTGTTGGCGGGCAGGTCCGTGAACAGAAGGAACCGGTCGTCCCGGAGATCCTGGTGGACGGCGCGGAGGTTCGCGTCGTTCACCCAAGGCAACTGCTCGGTCGTCTCGAGCCGTGGGTTTTCGACCTCGACGCCCGAAGCGAGCAAGCTTACGATCGCCACATTGAGCAGCGGGCCGGAGACGCTGCGCACCCGCGTCTTCACCACCAGCAGGTCACCCTGTTCGACGTTGGCGAGGTCCGCCGGTTGACCGTCTCGCTTGAGGATCTGCCGTTCGACCTCGACGCCGGCCGATTCGGGCTTGAAGCCCGCGTCGGTCGGGATCGCCCGCGTGGTCACGCTGTAGAACGCCGAGCCGGCCTGGTAGTCGCCATCCATCTCGATCCGGATCGCCTCGGTCCCCTTGATGTTGCGGAACGTCGCGGTCTCTTTGGTGAACGTGCCGATCTTCTTGCTGCCGACGTACAGCGTGCCGGTATAGGGCGGTGCCTCGGCCTGCCGCTTGTAGAACTGGCCGAGAGCAACGAACGCGAAGCCGGACTCCTGAGTGTTCCAGGTGTCGACCTCGCGGGCGTCGCGCGCCAGTCGATCGACCAGCTGCGCCACCCTTGGGTTGGCCGGCTGCGCGTCGAGCAGCGCCATCAACGTGATCGCCCGGTTGCGGATCTCGGAGTTGAAGTTGCCGCCGGTCTGGCGGTTCACCTTCTCGACCTCTGCGAGGTTTGCGACCAGATCTCTGGCCGCTTGGCCGTTGCCGACGCTCGCGTACGCCCCGGCGAGCAGGGAACGCGATTCAGGGCGCAGCGCCTTCATCTGCTTTTCGCGCAGAAAATCCATGGTGCCGAGATCGGCCTTGCCGGCCCGGGCGAGGACGAACAGCTCGTAGGCGGTTCGCTGCAGCTCCTCCTGGCCATAGGCCGACTTTGCCTTGGCGTCACCCGCGATCCACTTGAGCGCGCCGTCATAGAGGAAATCCTCGACCGGATGGCCGGCCCGCCGCGCCTCGACCAGGAAGTGAGCGACGTAGACGCTCGCCCACGGGTGGATCTGCTGGCCGCCTGGCCAGAGCGCGAAGCCGCCATCGAACAGCTGCATGGTCGCGAGGCGCCGAACCGCATCTTGGACCTTTACGGCCGGATCTCCGCGCCCCTTCTTCGGATCGAACAGCTCCGGTTCGAGCTCCTTGGCGAGGTCGCCCATGTAGAGCAACGGGAACGCCGACGATACGGTCTGCTCGGCACAACCGTACGGATAGCGGAGCAGTTCGGACAGTTTGCCGGTGAACTGGACGAGCGGGCCGGAACCGATCCGGACCGTGCGCACGATCGTTTCCTCGCGCAGGTTGTCATCGTCCACTTTGAGTTTGATCTCGTCGTCTTCGAGAGCGCCGGCCTGTTCGGTGGCTACGGGGAACAGATCCGCCCGCACCGGAACGTTGGCCGAAGAGCGGCCCGATTCGCCGTTGCCCGAGGCCGAGGCGACAAAGCGAATGTCGCCCGCGCCGCCGCCGGACTCGACGTCGAAGTAGAGCGTGCCGTCCTTGGCGTTGCCAAGTTGGATCGACTGCGTCGCCGCAGCGACCTTCGCGGGGCCTTGGGCGGTGAGGCTCACCTGGAACGTTCCGGCGCGGCCGGTGTCGTTCCGGACCGTCACCGGCACCTGGAGTTTCTCGCCGAACGACAGCACGCGCGGGAAGGTCGGCAACACGGCGACCGGGGTGCGCACCCGCATCAACTTCTCGGACGAGCCGAACTTTCGGCCGTCGATCGCGACCGCCATGATCCGCAGCGCGCCCTGGAACTCCGGCACCTGGAACGTCAATCGCGCACGCCCGGAGGCGTCGGCGGTGACCGGGCCGGACCAGAACGCGACCGGCTCGACGCGCCGGATTCCCTCGGTCCGCACGTACTGCGACAGCCCTTCGCCCCCTTCACCGCCGCCTTTGGCCTTGGCGCCCTCGGGATTCACCTCGGGCAGCAACACGCCGAAGCTGTCGTAGCTATCGACGCTCAACGCCAGCTTCCGATAGAAGAAATCGAACGGTTGCGGCGTCTTCTGGGCGATCAGCTGCAGAATGCCCTCGTCGACCGCGGAGAGGGTGACGATCGCGCCCGGGCGCGTCTGAACCTCGATCGTGACCGGCGATTCCGGCCGCATCTCGGCCGGTGCGGTGATCCCCGGTTGCAGCTTGTTGGCGACTCGATCGACGGCGATCGGCACGGCGCCGAACGCACGGCCGGCGGAGCCAGGTTCGAGATCCTTCGCCTTTCGGACCAACGTCGCGGTCACGTAGGCGTTCGGCCGCCAAGAACCATCGACCGGGATCGTGATCTTGCCCGTGTTGCCCGCCAGGTCGAAGCTCTGCACGAAGAAGATCTTCTCGCGCTCGACGGTCAGCAACACCTTGCCCGGGAACGGCGCGCGGATCTGGATCGTCGCGGTGTCGCCCGGCGCGTACTCTTCCTTGTCGAGATCGAGTTCCAGCCGGGTCGGGTTCTTGATCCCCCAGGGCGAATAGCCCCAGCCGCTGGCGTAGAACTCGACCTGGGTCGAGGCGAGTGAGACGGGATCGGTGAGCGCGACGCGATAGCTGCCGTATTTGGTCGGGCGGAAGCGGAACGCGCCGCGCGCCTTGCCCGCCGGCAGCGTGATCGATTGCACGAGCACCGGGTCGCGGGTCGATTCCCAGCGGTAGGTGCCCGACTCGGTTCGCCGAAGCACCGTGTTCCACCGGTCGAAATAGAGCTCGGCGCGCAAAGCCGCTGCGGTGGTCTCCTTGCCTTCGGGCGAAACTGCGATCCAGTCGAAGCTCTGCTCTTTGTTGATCTCGGGGAAGGCGTCCGGATTCGGCCGTTTGAGCCCCAAGTAATAGGGATAGGGGTGGATTTTCAACCGCTGAAGCGCGGAGACGCCGCGCCCGCCCTGCTCTTGCACGCGCGCCGTCACCACTGCTTCGAGTGTGGAGGGAACCGGCAGGCCGTCGGGCACCGCGGCGGAGAACTCCCTCTTGCCGTCCGCGTCGAGCTTTCCCTCTTCCGACAGCAGCTCGCGGTCTTCGAGCTTCCGGTCATCGTTCCTGAAGCTGAACGCCTCGAACCCCTTCGGGGCGAAGGTCGCATCGGCGAGCCGGACCTTGCTCTCGACCGCGAGGCCGGCGGCCGGGGGCCCGAACAGGTAGTTGCTCTGCACCTTGTAGGTGAGCTTTTCGCCCGGCTTGGGCGCCTTCTCTGCGCCGGAGATCTCGACTTTGATCCGGTCGGGCACGAACTCTTCGACCGAGAACGGATAGGAACCGATCACCGTCTCGGCCACCTCGAGTTCGAGCGAATGTCGACCGGTCGTGGCATAGGCCGGGATTTGCAGCGAGAACGGCGACAGGCCTCGGTCGGTGATCGAGATCCGCTGCGTGCTCCGTTCTTTCCCTTCCGGATCGCGCCAACGGAGGATCGCGGGCATCGCCGGAGAGGCCTGGAGCTCCCCATCGCGGACGACCGCCAGCCCTTCGAGCGTCTCACCCGGGCGGTAGAGGTCTCGTTCGCCGAACAGGAACGCGCTGTAGCCCGCGCCGGCAGGCTCGGCGCCGCCGACATCGAGACCGGTGGTGTCGGTCTGCATCTCGTCGAGCAGCAGAAAGCTCCAGTCGTCTCCCTTCTCGATCAGCACCATGTAGGGCGTGCCTTTGGCGAGTGCCTCGGCGTCGCGCATCCGCCAGAGGCCGCCGCCGTCGGTGGTCCCGGAGCCCATCGGCTGGTTCTGGTCCGAGATCAGCGTCACCTTGGCTCCGGAAACCGGTGCCAAGTCCTTGTACGAGGAGACCCAGACCAAGAACTCGCCTGGGCCGCGCTTGGCGACCGCGCCGAGGTCGGTGACCAAGAGCCAGCGCTGCCTCCCCTCGTAGTCGTCCGGTTTGGTGACCACCAGGCGGAACAGTCCACGCTCGCCGGCCGGGACATGTCTGTCGAGCGTGATCGGGGTCGTGAGCGTCTTGTTCTTCGGCCCTTTGACCTCGATTGTTTCGGTCTTCAGGCGATCGCCGAGGGCGTGGTTGATCTCCGAACCCTCCCAGGCGAACTGTTCGCCCCAGAAGCCGCCGTAATTGAAGAGGAAGAACAGGTTGTTCTTGTAGACCCGATCGATGTCGAGTTCGAAGCTCTTGACGTTGACCGTGTCGATCGCGACCGTGTGGTTGCCCGAGGCGGAGAGAAAGATCCCCTCGCTCTCATAGCCCACCGACGCTTCGAGGTCGGGCAGATCGACGATCGCCTCGTAGGCTTCTTGGAGCGAGGAGTCGTCGGTCGCGGGCAGCCCTTTGGCGATCGTCAGCGCGTACTTGGCACCCGGCGCGAAGGGGCCGGTGAGTGTCACTTGAATCCCGTCGGCCGCCGGCTGGAACGCGACCGCCGGGACGAACGTGATGTATTTCGCGGCGACCGCGGCCTCGACCGGCGAAGAGAAGCGGATCGTGATCGTCGATTCCTTGTCGCCCGGTGCGGCTTCGACCCCGCGCACCGCGAGCTTGATCGAGGAGCCGATCGGGACCTCTTTTTCATAGTCCTCGCCGAGCGGGATGCTGCCGGAGACCGGCGTCAAATCTTTCGAAATGATGATCCTCGCCGTCCGCTCTGAGACCTGTTTCTGGACCGGATCGGAGCGGTATTCGATCTCCTGCGAACTCCAGCTGGTGAGCAGCCGAATCGGCACTTCACCGGCCACCGGATCGACCAGCTTGATCTGCTTGACCAGCACTTCCGGATCGACGGGGTAGTTGAACTTGAAGAAGCCGTGGAACGCGATGCGCGCTTTGCCCGCCACCTCCTCTTCGGCCTCGATGCTCGACACCAGGAACTTGTCGGTCACCACCTCGAGTTCGGTGTCGCCGGAGAAGATCTGCCCCGGGCGGAGGATGCGTTCCGGGATCAGCTCGAACTTGTATTTGGAGGCGATCGGAAAGCCGCCGCTGGGCGAAAAGCGGAGCGCGTTCGTGTCCTGCCACCGCCACGAGCCCGAGATCGCCGGGTCGATGGTCGCCGGCGCCTCGGCCAGCACCTGACCCTGGAGCCCCTCGCCGAGCGGGCGATCGAACAGGATGTCCACGTACTGGCGGTTGTCGCGATCGACCAGAACGTCGAACACGGAGACCGTCTCCCCCCCGGTCGCACCGGCATGGAGCCGGGCCGTGGCCCGCGCGATCTGGTCTTTGAACGCATAAGCGGACATCCCGACGAGGGAGATCCCGAGCGTGATCAGCAGGATGTCTTTCCACTGGGGACGCGCCGGGAGCTTGTCCCGGAGCTCTGAGAGCTGGAGCGGCATGGGGTGGGCCTCCTTGGAGGGCAGAGAAGTGCGAACCTCAACTCTACCTCAGGGATCGCCTTTGCCGGGCGATATGAGAAGAGTTGGGTCGGAGATTGATTCCGCCCCTTGACAGCATTGACGGGCTTATTTATTGTTCCTCCATTCAAGTCTTCATTCTTTCGCGACGCTGTTTCTTCTCGGCGCGTCGGGGCGCCGTTCCTACAACAGGAGGATCGCCATGACGATTCCTATTCGATCCGGACCCTACAAGACGTTTCACAGTCTCAAACGGCACGAGTCGTACCTGGAGTTCGAGGGTTCGACGATCACGATCCCGATCCGCGCCCGGCCGACCGACAACTCCGAATGGCTGACCGATGAGGTGGTGCTCAAGGCTTTTATGCGCCTGGAGGTCTTCCCTGCCTATGTGAACGGGCTTGGGACGCGCGAGTTCCAGTTCGTGATCCGCGATTGGGAGCTCTATGGTACCTGCGGGCTGCTCAACAAGCTGTTCTATGGTCACCCCCTCGGTCACCCCTATGCTCTCGATTCGAAGGATCCGAAGCGGCGTGGCGAAGGGGAGCGGCTGCCTGCAACGCTGACCTTCACCGTCTCGAACAACTACGACAAAGAGGGGGATCCTAAGGACGAGATCTTGGCTCCGGCTCGCGAACTCGACATCCGCAACCTGACCAGTCACGACCTCCGGAGTGCGGACGATTCCGGGGATGGTGGCCTGCTCTATGGCGTTGCAGGCAACTCGCTCTTCTGGGAGGTCCGGGAGGCAGGCAAAGGCAAGCTCTCCCTTCTTCTCTATCGCCGGCCGCCGAGCGATTCCGAGCGGATCCCATCGATCGATCCCGAACGCCAGCACGACAGCCTCCTCGCCCGAGTCGACGACCTAACGGCGCAACCGGGTACAGAGTTCAAGGCCCGCTTCGACCTCGACCGATATCGGCGCGGCTCGAACGTGGTCAAGGCGAAGGGCAATTCTGTGATCTCGCCGCTTGCGCGTCCGCGGACGCCGATCGAGATCCGTTGGCGGCTGGGCGAGAAGCCGCGCCCCGGTCGGGGCCGCATCCGCCTGGTCAGTCCGGCGCGAAGCCTCTGCACCTCGGATCAGCGTCCGGAAGTCGGCCGCCCGGTCGATTCGGCGGATTTTCCGGCACGGATCACTTACGCGATCAACTATCACATCCACATCAACCGGGAGCGCTTTGTCGAGGACCAGGCGGGAATCGCGATCGCGGTCGGAGCGCAGGAGATTCCGCCGCGCGACGTGACGGTGGCGTTCGACAAGCCCCACATCGGGCGGGTGCTGGGAAAGTACCTGGAGTTCGGTCCGGGCCACTGCACCGGCATGCACACGATCGGCGAGGATGAATACCAGCAGGGGGCGAACATCTGCCGTTATTGGCGGACAATTCCGCTCGCGGCGACAGCGACTGCAACAGGCGGCGAAAACTGGCCGCCGGCTTACGATCCGGATTTCGCTTATTGAAAATCGGAGGGCGGGCGGTGTGAACGAGGACTCCGACAGCCTCGATCGACTCGCTTCGGGCGGCGGTGTATGGATTGCGCGCACCGGACGGGTGCTCTGGATCGGGGCCGTCGTCGCCTGGCACTCCGTCCGCCTTCTGGTGCGTACCGCGGGTCACCGGCCGGCCGGCAGGGATCGGCGTCTCGCGCTGTTCGGCGAAGAGTTCGCGAACCTCTGCGAAGCGCTTGGTCCTGCGTTCGTCAAAGTCGGGCAGATCCTCTCGGCGCGCCGCGACCTGCTGCCGCCGGAAGTCGTGGCGCCGCTTCGACGGCTTCAGGACCATCTGGCGCCGATTCCGTTCGCTCGCATTGAACGGGCGGTCGAACGTTCTCTCGCCTGTTCGCTCGGCAAGGCTTTCGCCCGCATCGATCCGGAACCGGTCGCGACCGCCAGCATCGCCCAGGTTCACCGCGCGCGCCTACATGGCAGAGCCGGCGAACCCGACCGCGATGTCGCGGTCAAAGTCCGACGGCCGGGCACCGTGCGCCAAATGGTGCGGGACCTCGATCTCCTCCTCCTGGCCGCCGCGATCATGGCCCGCTTCGCGGCGTTTCGGCGGCTGCCGGTTGAGCCGGCCGTGCGGCAGGTTGTATCAGCGATCATGTCGCAGCTCGATCTTCGGCTGGAGGCCGAGAGTCACCGCCGGCTCTGTTTTGGCCTCCGCGAGCATACGGCGGTGCGCCTGCCGGAACTGATCGACAGGCTGTGTCACGAGGACCTGCTGGTGATGGAGTTTGTCGAGCCGCTCTGGCGCCTCGACGACCCGGCCCTGCCGGAGCCCGAATACCGGCGGGCGATCACCGGGACTCTGCGCGCGCTCTACGCGATGTTGTTCGAAATCGGCTGCGTCCACTGCGATCTGCACCCGGGTAACGTGTTCGCCGCGCCGGAGGGTGTGGTGATTCTCGACTGCGGCTTTGTCGCCCGCCTGTCGGACGCCGAGCGCGGAGCGTTTCGCGACTTCTTCATCGGCTGGGCGCGGAACGACGGTGCGCAGTGTGCCCGGGTTCTGCGCGAGCGGGCAATCTGGTGTGAGCCCGATTTCGACCCGGCAGGCTTCGATCGCGAAGTGGGTGCGCTGGTTGGCCGTACCTCCGGCTTGGCGGCCGGCGAGTTCCGGGTCGCGCCATTCGTCGCCGAGCTTTTCGACCTCCAGCGACGGCTCGGTCTCTGCGGCGCGCCCGACTTCACGCTCGCCATCCTGTCGCTCCTGGTGTTCGAGGGGCTGGTGCGGCACCGCTTCGTCGACCTCGATTTCCAGAGCGAGGCGATGCCTTTTGCCGCCCTGTCGCTGATCGAGAGCGCACGGTTGTTCTGAGCGGATCGTCATCAAACGGTTGGTTTCTCGCTGTTCTCTAGTTGGAGGGGGCATCCGCTCCGCAGGTGCCCTGGTCCAACCAACCATAGGAGAGAACCGATGAAGACCAACGTTTATGACCGCGGTCGCGCGCTCGCCGCCCTGATTGCCCTTGCCCTGCTCGGAATCTCGCATCTTCAGGTTGCCGCGGCCGCGACGCCGATCCCGGTCGGGTGTCTGGCCCTGTCGCAGCCGTTCTCGACCGGGGTCACCGCCCGCCCGGCCGACGGCTACCTTGTTCCGCATCCCGACCACCGGTTCCTCCATTCGGGGACCAACCTGCAAGGGCAGCCGGCGTACGAGAAGTTCGCCGCCGGGCTGTTCTGGTTCCCACCCGCCCCGGCCGAGCTTGCGAGCTTCCAGAGCGCGGTGGTGGTGACCAATCCGAACCCCGGTATTTCGGCCAACGTGACGGTCGATTTCTTCGACCGGCTCGGCAATCCGGTCGGCAGCTCGTTCTTCACACTCGCGGCCGAGGCGTCAAAGGTGGTGATCGCCCAACCACTGCTCACCGGGCCGACCGCGACTCCGGGGCTCGGCGCCGCCCGCGTCACCTCCAGCGGGGCGCCGATCGTCGGCGAGACCGTGCATCACGCCAACACGGTCGATCTATCCGGTTTCGGTGGCCCGCCGCTCGGCGATTCCGAGGCCCACAATATGGGCCTCAACTCACTCCAGCAACTCCAGATGGCGCAGGCTGGCAAGAACAGCCTCTGGTATGGGCCGATGCCGTTTTCAGCCACGGCGCCGCTCGATTTCTTGAGCGGCAACGCGCCGATGTTGTGGATTGTGAATCCGAACCCGACGCCGGCCACGATCACCCTCGCCTTCACTTCGCGCCTCGGTGTCGTCTTGCCGTCAATCACGGTGACGGTGCCCGCCTTCGGCTCGCACTTGGACCTCACGCTCTGGAATCTCTTTCTTCCGAGCTATTTGAGCGGCGTGGCGACCGACGACGACTTTAGGGTCGTGGTTGCGGCGACCCAGCCGATCGTGGGCGACGCGCTGATGGTCGATCTGTTCGGTGGTTCCAGCCTCTCGCCCGGCAAGCGCTTTCGCATGGGGTCGGCGATGATGGCGAATACCCCGGCGATCTCCCTGGTCAACGCCGATCTGACCTTCGAAACCGCGAGCCCGGGGATCGAGACGATGGTCGGCCTGTTCAACCCGACCACGACCAACGTCGGGCCGGTCCAGGTCAACTATTTCGACCGCGATGGTGCCAGTCTCGGTACAGATACGTTCGCGAGCTTCCCACGCGGGGCGCTCGCCCGGATCGGTCCGGGCCTGCCGAGCTCGCCGAACTATCCGGCGGCGCCGGTGTTCGCCGGTTGGATGGAGATTCAAGCTTGCAAGGCCGGCTTGGTCGGTTGGACGATGCGCCAAGGGGGCGAGTTTGCCGCCGGGAGCGCGCCGAAGAAGACCTGGGGCGAAGAGCTGACCGGAGCGAACGGCACGGAGCCGGGGCTGGGTTTTGCAGTCAGCGTCTTAGGGCAGAGCTTCGTGCGCAAAGTCTCGCCTCTGGTCCACGTCGATCCCTTGGCCACGATGCTGCCCTGGTGGCCGGGATACACCACATGGGTGAACGACCGGGCGGCGAATGCCGGGCCATACTGGTTCCGCTTCTTCACTCAAAATGGTGACAATCGGACCAACCCCGCGGGTCAGCCGTTCGCCGGACTTAGCTTCGGCGCCACCTCGTTCACCTCAGAGGACCCGCTGGTTCTCCCGCTGCCAGGCGAGTTTATTTTCAGCGGCAGGGTGGACGCCTCGACCACACCGCGCGGCTTCGATGGCATCCACGTGATCGGCGACCCGTTCGCCGAGTGGGGAATCTTCAACGACTAGATGGGGTACCGCAGCCCTCGCTCGCAGCGACCGCCGCTTCGGCCCGCTCGAAGCGGCGGTCGGTTTCTCTGAGCTTGCCGCGCAAGGCCCCGACCGCCTGATGGGCCATCGCGCGCGCTTCCGCGCAGCGCCCCTGGCGGACGCGCAGCTCGGAGAGCGGGACGAGCGCGTCGGCGGTCGAGGGGTGGCCGGCGGGGAGCGAGGCGCGAAACGCTTCGAGCGCTCGGGCGAGCCGCTTTTCCGCGCGGGCGAGGTCGGCCGGTGAGCCCGTGGCGAGCGCGAGCCGCCCTTGCCGTTCCCAGGTCGCGGCGAGCTCCGGGTGGGTCGGGGGCAAGAGACGCTCGCGGATCGTGGCGGCGCGATCGAGCGCGGGTCCGGCCGCGGCCAGGTTTCCTTTTTCCAAGAGCAGCGCGCCGAGCAGATGGAGATCGCGCGCGAGATCGAGATGGTCGCCGCTCTGAAGAGCGCCGTCGATCGCGAGAGCCCGGCGAAACGCAACCTCGGCCTCGGCCCAACGCTCCTGGCCCTGGAGTGCGAGACCCAAGTAGCCGAAGTCTCGCGCCACCTCCTGGTGGCGTTCTCCGTGCTGCGCGCGGAGCGCCGAGAGCTTCGGGCGAAGGAGCGCTTCAGCGTCCGAATAGTCACCGCGATCGATCAACAGCAGCCCCAGGTTGACCGCGGCGGCGCTGTCCGGCGCCGGCTGCTCCCGGTCGAGCGCGAGCGCGCGACGGTAGAGCGGCTCGGCCGCCGCGTAGTCGCCCTGGTCATGTAGCAGGAGAGCCAGATTGCTCAGGCTCGAAATCACCACCGGGTGTGCGCTCCCGAACAACCGCTCCCGCATTGCGAGGGCTTCGCGGAAGAGCGGTTCGGCAGCGGGGAAGTCACCCGACAGCGCGTAGACCACGGCGAGCCGATTGAGGCTGCTTGCGAGGTCGGGGTGGTCGCCCGGAAACAGCCGGCGCCGGGTCGCGAGCGACTCGACCAACAGCGGCTTGGCGCCGCGGTAGAGACCGAGGTTTTGATAGACGTGGCCGATCGTCTCTTGGAGCGCGGCGCGCACCTCCGGCTCGTTCGCCAGCTCGGAATGGAGACGTAGCGCACCTCGATCGAGCATCTCGCGCGCGGAGACCGCGGCGCCGCGCGATTCGCTCGGATCGGAGATCTCGAACAGTTCGATGAGGAAGCCGGCGGTCCGCTCGGCCCGGTCGCGCTCGCGGGCGGTCTGCCGGGCCTGGATCGCGGTCGAAACCGCGAACGCGACGATCAATGCCAGGAAGGCCACGGCCGCGGCGACAGACCAGGAATGGCGACGGATGAATTTCGCCACGCGATAGAGCCGGGTATCGGGCCGAGCGATCACCGGCCGGCCGCCGAGGAAGCGGCCGAGGTCCTCGGCGAGCTGTGCCGCCGAGCCGTAACGGCGATCGGGCTCTTTGCGCAGCGCCATGCGCAGGATGTTTTCGAGATCGGCTGGCAACTGTGCCGCCTCGAAGCTCGGGGGTTGCTCGCAGATCGCGCGCTCGACTTCGGTCGGGGAGAGCCCCTCGGTGCGGATCGGCCGCCGGCCGGTCGCGAGCTCGAACAGCAGGACGCCGAGCGAATAGACATCCGTCGATGTGGAGACCCGATCGCCGCGCACCTGTTCCGGGCTCGCATAGGCGGGCGTCAGAGCGCGCAGGACCGTCGCGGTCGGATCGAGCAACCAAACGTCGGAATCGTCGAGCAATTTGGCGAGACCAAAATCGAGCAGCTTCGGCGCACCGTACGAATCGACCAGGATGTTGCTCGGTTTGAGGTCGCGATGGACCACCAGGCGCTGGTGCGCGTAATGGACCGCGGCACAGACCCGGCGGAACAGTTGGAGGCGTGCGGCGAGGTCGGGAGCATGCGCCCTGCACCAGGCGTCGATCGGCAGCCCATCGACCCATTCGAGAGCGACATACGGCCTGCCATCCGCGGCGATACCGACTTCGAGCAGACGCGCGATGTCGGGGTGATCGAGGGCGGAGAGCGCGCGCCGCTCGGCGTCGAAGCGGGTCACCACATCGTGACCGTCGGGGCCACCGCAGTCGAGCAGCTTGAGCGCAACAGGTGGCGCCGCCGTGCATTGCAGCGCGTTTTCTCGACGGGCGAGAAAGACGGTGCTGGTACCGCCGCGACCGATCTCGCGTTCGAGACGGTAGGGTCCGATGCGTTGGCCGCCCGCCGCCCCGCGAGCAAAAAGTCGCGCTCCGGCGGCGACCGCTTCCGCGATCACCCGTTCGGAGTCCCGGTCTGCGGCAACCAGGTCCGCAACCATCGAACGGAGGGCGGAGTCGTCTCCGCACGCGAGAGCGATCACTTGGGCGCGTTCGTCGGCAGGTGCGTCGAGCGCCGCGCGCAAGGCGACCTCGGCGCGCGACCAGAGGGCCGGGTCGAGCGATCCGAGCTCACGCTTCAGCATGGCCGGGGGCGCGCAAAGCCACGACCAGCCAGGCGCGGGCGAGTCGGGAGTCGAGCACGATGGTCGAGATCGAGAGGTCGAGCACCTTGGCGGTCTCGGCGACGGAGAGGCCGCCGAAGTAGTGGAGCTCGATGATCCTCGCTTTGCGTGGATCGACTTTGGCGAGCGCGTCGATCGCGTCGTCGAGCGCGATCAGATCGGCGGACCGCTCGGATGCGGCGGCGTTGCCTTCATCGAGAGGTACGAGCAGCGCACCTCCGCCCCGTTTGTCGGCCCGATGGGCGCGCGCATGATCGACCAAAATACGGCGCATGACTTGAGCGGCCACCGCGTAGAAATGAGCTCGATCTCGCCACTGGGGCCGCTCTTTTCCGGTCAGTCGCAGGTACGCCTCGTGGACCAGGGCGGTCGGCTGCAGCGTGTGGTCCGAACGCTCGCTGCGCAAGTAACGGTCGGCCACCCGGCGGAGCTCGCCGTAGACTTGTGGGACCAGCCGGTCGAGCGCGCCTCGGTCGCCGCCGCGCCAAGCGTGCAGGAGTTGGGTGATCTCTTCGGGCGAGGGTACCGGGAGAGGCTCGGAGGAGATCTCGGGCGACGGCTGGGAGAGAAGGGAGCTGGCCACTAGAAACAACAGTGTCGCCAACGCCGGAGAGCGTGCCCGCCCCGGCGGCTTTCACGTCCGAGATCGATGTGAGCGGGTTCAGTCCGCGAAACTCTGCGGCAGACTCATCGACACCCTCGTCCCCCCCTCTGGCCGATTGGCGAGGTCGAAGCGGTGGCCGGAGCCGTAGAGGCGCTCCAGCCGTGAGCGGGTGTTGGCCAGGCCGACGCCGTTCCTGCGTACGGACTCTTCGGGGAGCCCCGGCCCGTCGTCTTCGACTTCGATGAGGAGGTGATCGCCCTCCCGCTCGGCGCGGATCGAGACGGTGAGAGGAGCCGCGCGGCGCTCCAGGCCGTGCCGGATCGCGTTCTCGACCAGAGGTTGCAGCAACAGGTTCGGCACCGAAGCCGCACGCGCCGCGTCGGGGATCGCAAACCGAACCCTCAGACGGTCGCCAAAGCGGGTCTGCTGAATATCCAGATAGACACCGAGGAATCGCAGCTCCTCTTCGAGCGGCACCTCGTCACGATCGGCGCTCGAGAGCGACATGCGGAGCAGCTCGGACAGGCGCACCACCATGCGCTCCGCGCCATCCGGGTTGTTGTGAACCAACGCCGAGATCGCGTTCAGCGTATTGAACAAGAAATGAGGTTCCAGCTGCATCTTGAGCACGGTGAGCTGTGCTCGCGACAGGTCGGCCTCAAGGCGCGACGCGGCGAGTTCACGCTCCTTGAGACGCCGGAAACCGTCGTAGGCATGGACCGCGGTGACGATTCCGCCGTAGATGACGAGCGCAGACTGGAAGTTGACCACCAGGAATTCGGGCCACCTGGAGAGAAATCCAGGAGCGAAGGAGCCGGTTTGGCTCGCGAGGACCGCCTGATTCTTGATCAGCGTCAGCAACGAGTTGGCGCCCACCGTGAGCACGCCGAGCCCGATATGGGCTGGCAGCGTCCATCTCCACGTCCTGTGGCCGACCTGAAAGCGCCGGGCGGCCCAGACCACCGCAGGCAACAGCAGCAGCCAGAGCACCCAGGAGAGCGACTCGGAGACCAGGCGGCTCCATGGTGTTTGCTGCCCGATCGCGTGGTAGTAGATCCACGAAGGGACGACCGAAACCGCGAACAGGAGGGCGATAGAGAACGTGATCAGGCGCGCACCGCCCGAGGGCACCGAGCCGTTCCGGTCGCCGGCGGGACGCGGCGCCGCCGATCCCGGAGCGAGGGTGCCCGGGAGGCTGGTGGCCGAAGTCGGCGCGGAGAGGGTCGATCCGTTCACGTCGAGTCTCTAGGTTGTTTCTACCGCCAGCGCAGGCGAACGCCCAGCCGGAAGACCCGCGGCCCGAGCGCTTCCCGCAATGCGCCGGCCTGCGGGGAATTGACGAAGCGCTCGCGTGCGAGCGCGGTATCCCGATTCAGCAGGTTGAAGCCATCGATCGAAATAACGGCGCTGGTTTCGCCGAAGGTCCATTCTTTTTCGCAACGCAGGTCGAGCACGACCGGATCGCCGTAGCGTTCGGCATCGGTCCGGTCGGTGACCTGGACGTTCCTCGCGATACCGTCCGGCGGCGTGACCCGAAGGGCGTAGTTGACCGGGTACCCCTGCCGACTCGACAGGTTGCCCGCCAGGTTGAAGCCCCAGAACCGGGCCGGTGCCACCTGGACCAGGCCATTCAGGTTGAACACCCAACGGCTGTTCAGGAAGGCCCCTTCGAACCCTCCGGATCCAGGAGCCTGCTCGGTCACCGCCTCGTGATTGCGGTCGCCGTCGAAATTGGCGTTGCCTAGCCCCGGCGAAAGGTTCGTCGGGTCGTCGTAGCGCCGAAAGTCGGGGCCAACGCGCCAGCGCCAGTCACTCCAGGTGGCATTGCCGCGGAGCATCCAGCCGTGGCTCAATCGCTTGTTCAAACCGAGGGAGAGCCCCCGGTAACGCTGGCTCCGATCGCCATTGACCAGAAGGCGGCCACCGGTCGGTTTGAGCGACGAGTCAAGCGTATAGATCGGGACGATGTACGTCCGCCCGTTGGGTAGCTTCGCCGCACGCTCCTCCCACAACCGGTAGTCGGCGGCGGTCGCAACCCGCGTCCGACCGGACGAATCGCGCACCAGGCGACGCGATTCGAGCACGCCGGTCACCCGTCGCTCGGTCCACTGGCCGGTCAACACCAGGTCGGGCCGCACCAGTCGTTCAATGCCGAAGGTCAGCTCGTCGGTAATCTCGGGGTTCAGGTTCGGATCGGTCTGATTCGGGCTCGCGAGCGCGGTCGGGTTGTTCGGATCGATACCTTGAGTCGAGAGCAGGAAGGTCGGCTCTCCTGCGTCGTACAGGCCGTCGCCGTCGAGGTCGGTGAAGCCGAAGGTCGCAGACGATGCGTCGAGCGGGTGGAGCCGGTCGACCAACGTGGTGTGGAGTTGCGACGCGAAACGCGAGAAGCCCGCACGCAAGACGAGTCGATGATCTTCGCCCAGCGCGTACGAAGCGCCGAGCCGAGGGGACAGACTCCTCCATCGAAAGTCGGGACCGGTGCCGGCGAAGCGGACCGCCGGCAAGAGAACGGGAAAGACCGGGTTCGCGCCGATCTCGGTCGCTTTACTGGTGCCCGCCTGCTCGTCATAGCGCAAGCCGGCGCTGATTGTCAGGCGGTCGGTGCGCAGCTCGTCCTGAGCCCAGAGCGACCGGTAGCGCTGTTTCGAGCCGATCTGGCCGGGCCGGAACGCCCGCACCACGTCATAGAGGGTTCCGGTGTTCTCACCCGCGATCTGGATCAGGTCGCGCGGCCCCCAACGCTCTTGGCTCGACGCGCCGAACTCACGAAAGGAAATCCCGAGCCGTGGCTCGTGGCTGCCCGGGCGAGCGACCAGAAAGGTCCGCAGGTCGAGCTGGAACTGGCGCGCGTTGCGCCGGTCGGTGAACGAGGAGAATGCGCCGCGCCAGATCCCTTTCGGATCGAGCAGCGGCTCGGCGGCATCGCCGCTCTTGGGTTCGGCGGTGACTTCGCCCTCGAGATTCGAAGCGAGCGCAGTGACATAGAGATTGCGGCGCAGGGCCGAATCCTCGACCTTCCAGATCTTGGTCCGCCCGCGGAGCAGTTGCAGGGTTTCGGGCGAGCGTTCAGGACCTGCACCGAGGTCGCGCCGCGTCTTGTCGGCGCGATGGACGGTGACCGAAAGCGAATTGCCCGGCCCGAGCTGCGCGTTGATTTTGCCGGCCAGGTTCAAGGTTTCCGCCCGGTCGAGCGAGCCGCCGACCGCGACCTGGCGCGCGTTGGTTGCGCCATAGGAGAACCAGCCGAATAGATGCTCGGCGACCAGCGGCCCACCCGCCTCGATCCCGTAGTCGTTGATTCCTTGAATGCGACCGACCGCGAGCGTTTCGGCGGGCGGCGGGGTGCCATTGCCCGAGGCGTTACCGTCGATCCGAGGCAGGCTCAGCCCTGCGGCCGGCGATGGTTCCGTGCGCTGCTCAGGAGAAGAGGGCCGCGCTTTCGGACCCCCGACGATCGAAAGCGGATCGAGCCTTGGGCCCCCAGGACTCCCTCGCCGTGGCGGCACGTCGGAGGGATCGATCGGACCCGGCTCGGCCGGGCGGAGGATCGAAGTTTGGCGCGGCGTCGCCTGCCAGGCACGTTCCGTGGTGAAATCGCGAGCCGAGCCCCGCCAGACGCCGGTGCCGCGCTTGGTGACCAGATCGACCAACACGCCCGCGCTCGGCGTCGCGGCATCCGGACCGCCGACCGTCACCCGCACCTCTTCGATCTGGTCGAAGTCGTAGGCCAAGGGCGAGGTGCCCGCTGTGGCCATGTCCGTCACTTGGACGCCGTCGAGCACGAAGTTGTTCTGCGCCCGACTCGAACCGCCGCCGACGAAGGTCGGCTGGAGGTTCGTCTTGTTGCCCCCGGCGTTGACTGTATCGAGCACCACGCCGGGCGCTTGGGCCACCACCGCCCACGGGTCGCGTGTGGTCGGGATCACGTCGAGCTCGAACGAGCCCAAGCGGATGCCCTGGGCCTCAGGTCGTGAAGCGAGCAGCGGCGGTTCCGAAGTGACGACCAGTGCTTCGCCCGGGGTATGGCTCATTTTGATTTGGAGCGAGGTTGTTCGGCCGACCAGGATCTCGACCGTCGGATAGCTCGCCGGTTGGTAGCCGTCGCGCACCGCGCGGAGCGAGTAGTTGCCCGGTTCCATACCGAGGATGCCGAGGACACCGCGAGGGTCGCTGGTCTCTCGGTAGTTGGCCGATCGTCCAGAGAGCGTGACCACCACACCAGGCAGAGGATCGCCGTCCTCGGTCAGCACAAAGCCGTCGAGGCTACCGGCCTGCTGGGCGCGGGCCGAGATCGCGGAGCATCCTGCGACCAGAGCCGCGGCCCATGCCGCGCGGAAGAAGTAGTGCTTGAGCATCGAGTAGCCGCCCTTCGAATGATACCCGCGCCCTCGAAACATTTTGCGCTCCTCGGTCCCGAGGAGCGGGCGTTTCGTCCCCTCGCGCGGGGTTTCGTCCCTGGCAGTCTATCGAGAGCGGATCACGGAGTGAAAAGGAGCGGTTTTAAAGGGAAGCGCCGAGCGCGACTTCCAACCGCTCGCGGCAATTTCTGGAGAGGGGGAGTCGCGCGCCCGTCTGGAGCACCACTTCGTAGTCGCCGTGCAGGCCCGGCACCAGCTCTTTGACCCGGTCGAGGTTCACGATCGCCGAGCGGTGGATGCGCACGAAGCGACCGGGGTCGAGGCGATCCTCGATGCCGGCCATGGTTTCACGCATCAGGTGGCTCTTGCCGTGGGCGTTCAGGCGCACGTAGTTGCCGGCGGCGTCGATCCAGTCGAGATCTCCAACCTTCAGGAACTGCACCCGGCCGGCGGTCTTGACCACCAGGCGTTCCGGCCGCTTGCGTACGGTCTGGGTCGTGATCAAGAGCTGCGCGAGCTGGAGGCGGAGCTCGCCGACCGTCCGGTGTTCGACCTGCGCGCGCACCCGGGCGAGAGCGGCGCGGAAGCGTTCGCGATCGAACGGTTTGAGCAGGTAGTCGATGGCATGGACCTCGAAGGCGCGCAGCGCATGCTCGTCGTACGCCGTGACGAAGACGACCGCGGGCATCCGCTCCGGTCCGACCTCTTCGATCACCTCGAAGCCGTCGAGCTCGGGCATCCGGACGTCCAGGAACACGACGTCGGGCTCGAGCTCACGCAGAGCCACCGCGGCCTCGGCGCCATCGGCGCATTGGCCGATGACCTCCACGTCCTCCTCGGCGGACAGGAGGTCCGCGAGGCGCTGCCGGGCCAATGGTTCATCGTCGGCGATCAGGGCGGTCAATGGCATGTTTTCGTTCCTCCGGAAGCTCGGGCTGCCGAACTGAATCATAGATCCGGCAGAGGGGTGGCGAAAGAGGATCGCCCCCAATCGCCCCCACCATGGGGTGAGTGGCGGTCAGCCAGGGATGAGGCGCCCAAAATAAGGGTCCGGCTTCAAAGATCGATTCGATCCGAACGCCGCTCGTCACCCCCGGCCGAAACGCACGCTACAATCAACGGCCCGTGACGGTTTCTACGAAGGGCTTCGAGCTGATCGCCCGGCCGGCAGATTTCGCCCGCGCGATCGCGCGTTGGCGCGGCGCTCCGGTCCTCGCGATCGACACCGAGTTTGTCCGCGAGCGCACCTTCTATCCACGCCTGGGCCTGATCCAGGTGAGCGACGGTGAGCTTGCGACCCTCATCGATCCGCTGGCGGTGGGCGATCTCGCGCCGTTCGGAGACGTGCTCGATGCGCCCGGGACGCTCAAGGTGATCCACTCCGCCAGCCAAGATCTCGAAGTGTTTTTTCGCGCCCTCGGCCGTTTTCCCCAGCCGATCCTCGATACCCAGGAGGCGGCCGCGCTCGCCGGGGTCGGTACGGGGTTGGGTTTCGGCCGCCTGGTGGCCGAACGCCTGGGGGTCGAGCTGGCGAAGGGAGAGACCCGCACGGATTGGATGGCCCGGCCGCTCACCGAGGCGCAACTGACCTACGCCGCCGCCGACGTGGTCTACCTGCTGCCGCTGTACGAGAGCCTGCGCGCGGAACTCGAACTCCAAGGACGGTGGGAGTGGGCGCTCGAAGATTCGGCGGCGTTGCTCGAAGCGACCTTCGACGAGGACCCGGAGGAGGCGCACCGTCGGATCAAAGGGGCCGGTCGGCTCGAGCGGCGCGGCCTCGGCGCGGTGTACGCGCTGGCCGCCTGGCGCGAGCGCGAAGCGCGGCGACGCGATCTGCCGCGCAACATGGTGCTCAAAGAAGAACTGCTGATCGAGCTCGCGAAGCGCCGGCCGAAAGAGCCCGCCGAGTTGGCCAAGATCCCGGGGGCTCACCCCGGGCTGATCGCCCGCGACGGCGAACGTTGGCTCGCGATCCTGCGCGAAGTGGTGGCTCTGCCTGAGGATGCCCTACCTCCTCTGGTCGAGCGGCGCCGTCCGGCACCCGCGGTCGATGCGCTCGAAGAGCTGTTACGCCAGCACGTCCGGAATCGGGCCACCGAGATTGGCCTCGCGCCCGAGGTGCTCGCCTCGCGCCGCCCGCTCGCGGCGCTCTCCCGTTCGCTCGAAAGCCTCGAGCCGCCGCACCTACCGCGCGAGTTGAAAGGTTGGCGCCGCGCAGTGATCGGCGAAGAACTGCTTGCGCTCGCGCGGGACGCCCGACGCGCCGCTTGACTCGCGCGAATCCTGTACGTAACATCGCGAGCAGGAACTCTTTCGGAGGGAAAGTTTATGCGTATCCGAGCCGTAGGTCTCTGCCTTCTAACCCTGTTTGCGCTCTCCCTGCCGATCTTGGCGGCGCAAGCGCGTACCGTCACCATCGTGGTCGAGCAGAACGGTGCCCCGGTCGCCGATGCTCGCGTGCTGATCGCCGCCGACGAAATGGACGCGGTCGGCAAGACGGACGCGGCAGGGCGGGTCACCCTCACCACCACTTCAACCCGAATCACGGTGACCGCCGACAAGGGCGGCGCCAAGGGCTCGACCTCGGGCACGGCGGCCACTCTGACCGTCACCCTGGCCGGAGGTGCACAATGAACGCCCGCGCCCTCTCCGCGTTACGCGTGGCTCTCCTCTCGGCCCTGGTGGCGAACATCGCCACCGGCGCTTCCGCCCAGACCCAGGTCTACGCCGGAGCGAACGACAACCCGAACCCGTTGATCAACGCGTCGTTCACCAGTCCGACCATGACCTACGGCACGGAGGTCGCGAGCGGCGGCTCGACGACCGGAACCACTACCGCGCTCGCGTTCAACCAGGTGCGGGTGTTCAAGTCGACCTCTCCGGGCTGCTCGCTGATCGCCCAGACCCACAACAACAGCAACAACGTCTCGATCTACGTGGTGAACGCTACCGGCGTGATCACCCAGGTCACTGGCTCGCCATTTGCCACCGGAGCGGGCACCCAGTCCCTCGCCTGGGCGCCGGACGGCGGCGCGCTCTACGTGCCGCTCGCGGTCGCGGGTGCCTCCAACGTCGTGACCTTTACGGTCTCCTGTATGGCGGGGGGAGGAGCGATCACGGTCACCAATGCGGGGACGGTCGCTTTGACCGGTTTCAACCTGTTGCGCGACGCCGAGGTGATCGGCGCCGGCAACGGCACCCACCTCTGCGTTTCGGGGACCAACTCGAACAACATCGGCTGCGTCCCGCTCACCGCCCGCATTCCAGGCACCACCGCGGTCAACCTCGTAACGGTCACCAACGTCCGCGGCATGCGCATCGCCGGCAACAACTGCGGCATCGCGGGCGTCGGTAGTGCCACCACCGTTCAGGGATTCACGGTCAGTGTGGGTGGCATGATCACTGCGACGAATACCGGTACGACCACCACGAATCCGCGCTATGGCGCGATCACGGCCAACGGCGCGCTCGCCGCGTTCGGTGGCTTCGGCACCCAGTTCACTCTGTTCTCGGTGGACGCCGGGTGCATGCTGACGCTGGTCGGCTCGAACAACAACGGCATCGCGACCAGCTTGGTCGAATACATGGCGTTCGACGGCAACAACCTGCTCTACGTCGCCGATTCGCTGGCCAACCAGATCCGGGTGTTCGCCCCGACCGCGGGAGGGATCGGCGCCGCGGTCAGCACCTCGACGACCAACCACGCGACAGTCAACGCTCCGGCAGGGATCGACGCGGCGCTCCTCGCGACCTTGCCGGTCGAGCTGATGGAGTTCTCGATCGACTAGGGGCGGATACCTCGTCACGTTTTCGGCGGGACTGCGGCGGGCGTGAGGCCCGCCGCTTGTGCGTTGGGGACCGAAACTAAAGCGCGGCCCAGAGTTCGTAGGCCACCTCGGAATGGACTTCGCCGCCATCTCCGGCAAACCGAGGCACGATCTCGAATCGAAGCTCCGTCGCCCCACGTGTCGCCGCAGGGGGTAGGTCCAGATCGATCTCGCGCATGCGACGAAACGGATTTGCCTCTTGGAATGGAAACGCTCCAACCCAAACGCCGTTCAGGTAGACATCGGCCGCCGGGTTGGCCGCGCCGACATCCAGGCGCCGCCGCAAACGCACCGCTCCGGTCGCGTTGCTCCTACGGAGGGTGAAGCCGCTTCGGGCTCCAAGGGAGGCGAATGCGCACGAAGTCGCCGGCTCGTCGGGTGCCACGAAGAGCCCCCCTTCGAAGCGCGAAACGAATGCCGAGCAAGTGGCATCGGGAGCAGTGGTCGCATAGCCGTGAGCGAGGCGGGAGCCGGCGTCCCCGAGGTCGAGCCGATCGACCGGTGCGAGACCGGCATCCGCCCGCGAGTAGAAGTAGGCGACGGTTCGCGCCCGGAGCGGCAGATTCCCGGTCGGGCCGGTTTCGAGCCCGGCACGGATCGAGGTCCGGAAAGGGATCGCATCGGAGAGAAACAGGCGATAGGCCGAGGTGACGTCCTCACCCGAGGGGGTTACCCGGTGCGCCGGTGAGCCGTGGAACGGGAGCGAAAACGAGCCGAGGTCGAAATAGAACCCACCGTTGAATAGATCTTCCACCCCGGTGCCGTAGATCCCCGGATGGCGCGCGCCATCGAGAAAGACCCGCTCGTCCCCTTCGAGCACTTCGCGCGAAAGGGTGCGCACGCTGCCAATCTCGGCCGACAGGCCGATCCATTTGCCCCGCCCGTCGACCGCGAGGAGCGGGAGGTCGGGGCCGGGCGCGCTTTCCGAAACGACGCCGAACGCCGCGCCGAACCGGCCGCTGTCGGGTGGCGGGACTTCGGCGTTCCAACCGATCTGCCATTCCAGGCGCACCGGTCGAGAGCCGGGCGCTCCCGCGTCCAAGATCTCGACCTTCGCCCCGGCAAAAAAAGGCGCCGGGAAGTAGGCATAGAGATAACCGTCGGCCGCGCGCCCGAAGAGGAGCGCGCGCAAGGGCACGTTCGCGCCGCGCACGGCGAAGAAATCGGCGAGCGGCAAATCGGCGCGCCGCTCGCCGTCGAAGGTCAGGCGCAGGCGAAGCCGCTCGGCCCCGCGCACGCTGGTGCGCAAGCGGATCGCGTGCAGGTAGCCGATGGCGAAAGGCGCCGAAATCGCGACGATCCCTCCAGGTGACAGGTTCGCGCTGCCGGAGTCGGTTCGCGCCCCCGGGGCGCTGGCGGAATCGGTCCATGGGTCGCTCCCCGCCCGCGCGAGGATCGCCCTCCAGGCCGAGAGGTCCTCTACGCCGGTGAAGGTTCGGACCGCGCCGGCTTGGGCCAGACGATGGAAACTAAACTGGAACCAGAGGCGCTCGTGTTCCGCGCCGACCAGCGAGATCTTGCAGCCGCGCCGGTAGGGGATCGGAAGGTAGCTGACGTTGCCGCCGCTCGACTCCTCGCGGTCGAAGGCGAGCGGTGCGGTAAAACCCGCTGTCGAACCGTCGAACAGGGCGGGGAGCGGCAGGTCGAGTCGCGGTTTGGATTCTCCGTCCAACCGGACGAGCAGCCGAATCGATGGATCGAGCGGCGCCGAGACGCCCGGTCCCTGGGTCATCCAAATCCGCACCACCGCGCCCGCGCCCGCCTCTTCGAAGACGACCGCTTCGCCGTTTTCGATCCGCAGGAAGCGCAGATCGCCGTCCGAGGTGCGATCGAAGCGGCACCCGCTCGGGCAGTGGCTGCTGCGCAGAAGAACCTGATCGCCCGGCGGCAGCCGCGGCAGCTCTCGGGGATCGAGCCAGGCCTCCCAAGGAGGTTTCGGAGGTGCGGCCGATCCAGGGTGCAAGCCAAAAAGCGAAGCGGGGGCCGACAGGGCCCCCGCGCACGCGACACAGAATCCGAGCAGAGGAAGAAGAGGGGCGCCGGATGCGTTTCCTCTCCATCTCATCGTGCTACTTGTTGCTGTGCGTGATGGTGATCGAGGTCTTACCGCCTTGTGCACCGACCAGGACCGTCACCTCGCCCTTGTCGCCGCCGTTCTTCGCGCTGACCGTGCCGCCGGCGGTCTGGTTGTTCACCTGGAAGGCGTTCTTCTCGACCGTAAAGCCTGCGCCTTTAAGCTCCTGTTCGTAGAACGAGAGCGCCTGATCGGCCGAATCGGTCGTTTCGAGCATCGTCACCGCTCCGCCGTTCGCGCCGGTGGCGGCGAACGAGCTGGAGGAGGTCGAGCCCGGGTAGGCGGGAAGCCAATCCGGCAGATTCGAGGTGCCCGCGCCGCCCGCGATCGTGGTCGTCTCCCCCTTCTCGTCGGTGACCTGTACGGTGCCATCGCCGATGTTGACCTTGGTCCCGTCCGACCCTTCTATCGAGAATTTCCCGTTCTGGATGTCCTCGAAGCTGAGCGTCATTTCTTTGCCCGACTTCTTGTCCTTCACAACCACCGTCTTCGTAGCGTCGTCGGCGCTCACCAGCTCGAGGTCGGGATTCATCTGGATCGCCAGCTTGACCGTGGCGAGCTCGGGGTTGTTCTTGAAATCCTCGAGCGTCCCGCCGAACTTCTGCTTCGCCTTGTATCCGATGAAAGCACAGGTTCCGGCGAACAGCAGGAGGATCGCGAGGCAGCCGACGCCCACCCACACCCAGGGCGAGGTCTTTTTCGGTCCGGTCGGCGGTGCGGCGACATAAGGATTCTGCGGGGGTGGGGGGGGCGGCGAGGCGACGGTCATGGTTTCGAGCCCTCTCTTCAAAGGTTCGTGAGGTACGCGGTTGGGTTAGATCCGGACGATAGCACGGTGGCTATCTGACGGCTCCTCCGCCAGGATCACCGTTTCTGCACCGGAATCGCGCCTCCCTCGGGGTCAAGAGGTTTTCAGTCATCCCTTGCCACCTCCCAGCGCGCGGGAGACGGTAGGATGGGCGGCAACCGCGGAGAGACCCCATGCGCATCGAAACGCTCGCCATTCACGCCGGTCGCTCCATCGAGGCCGCCTCGGGCGGAGTCTCCGCTTCGCTCCACCTCGCCACCACCTTCGAGCGGGCGGAGGACGGCTCCTACCCCAAGGGGCACATCTACGCCCGAGAGACCCAACCGAACCGAAGCGACTTGGAGCGGTGCTTGGCGGCGCTCGAAGCGGGAACCGCTGCGGCCGCGTTTGCGAGCGGTTCGGCGGCCACCGCGACGCTGCTTCAGGCTCTCGCGCCCGGCGATCATGTGATCGCCCCTGACGACGTGTTCTACGGCACCCGCTGCCTGCTCACCGAGACGTTCGGATCTTGGGGCCTCGAAGCGAGCTTCGTCGACATGACCGACCTGGCGCAGCTCGACCGGGCGATCCGCCCGACCACCCGGTTGGTTTGGCTCGAAACCCCCTCGAACCCGCTGCTCGGGATCAACGATATCTCGGCAGTCGCCGAGCGGGCCAAGGCGCACGGCGCGCTCACCCTGGTGGACAACACCTGGGCGACCCCGGTGCTGCAACGGCCGCTCACGCTGGGCGCGGATCTCGTGCTCCACTCGACCACCAAGTATCTGGGCGGCCACTGCGATGTCCTCGGCGGCGCGCTCGTCGCCCGCGAACAGGGTCCGCTGTTTGCCCGCGTCCGCCACCTTCAGGCGAGCGCCGGGGCGGGCGCCTCGGCGTTCGACAGCTGGCTCGTGCTGCGGGG
>JANNIH010000092.1:0-13964 GCA_031404815.1 Holophagales bacterium
CAGTACTTCGACGCGGAGAGTGGGCTTTACTACAACTGGAATCGGTACTACGACGCGACGGTGGGGCGGTATACGCAGTCCGATCCGATTGGGCTGGCGGGGGGGATCAATACCTACAGCTATGTGGGAGGGAATCCGATTGGCGGCATCGACCCCGATGGACTTGCGTCGATCACGGTGGGCGTGTTCCCTGGCTTCGGCGGCCAGGCCAAGGGGCAATACGTTCTGTTCAGCGAGGACGAACTCAAAGCGCTCACGCCCGAGCCGACCAACGCGATCGACATCACCGAGTTCATTCCGCTCGACCAGGTCGACCCGATCTATTTCGAGAAGACCTACTACCTCGGGCCGGACAAAGGGGGCGACCGGCCCTATCTGCTCCTCTCGCAGGCGATGCGCGACACCGGCCGCGCGGCGATCGCGCGCTACCGGGCGCGGGGGAAGGACTACCTGGTGCTCCTCCGGCCGTACGAGCAGGGGGTGGTGATGCAGCAGCTGCGCTACGCCGACGAGATTCGCGCCTTCTCCGAAGTGCCGATCGGTGCGGCCGAAGTGAAGCCCGCGGAGCTGAACCTGGCCAAGATGCTGATCGATCAGATCGCGGCCGAGTCGTTCCAGCCCGCGCAGTACGAGGACGAAGTGAAGAAGAAGACCCGCGCCCTGATCGACAAGAAGGTCGAAGGCGAAGAGATCACCGCCGCGGTCGAAGAGGCGCCGAAAGCGCAGATTATCGACCTGATGGCGGCGCTCAAGGCGAGCCTCGCGAATTCCGCCGGCGCCGCTCGAGGGTCCGCCAAGCCTGAGCGCAAGCCGGCCAAGCCCTCGCCCAGAAAGCCCGCCAAAGCGGCCGACGACGAACAGCTCGCCTCCGTCACCCCAATGCGCAAGAAGGCCGCGCGCGGGTAAGAGGGGCCGTTTCGCTTTGACGGCCCGGACTTAGAGCCCCCCTCCTGCCCAAGCGCGAGGACACGCCGAAGGGCGGAGGCGTTTGACTTCGGCAAGGAACCCATGAGCGAAATCATCTTCGTCAGCAGTGTGCAGAAGGAACTGCAGACCGAACGGCAGGCCATCCGGGATTTCGTACGCGGGGATGCTTTGCTACGGCGCTTCTTCGATGTCTTTCTGTTCGAAGAGCTCCCGGCCTCCGATCGCCGGGCGGACGACGTGTACCTCGGGGAGGTGGCACGCTGCCCTATCTACCTCGGACTGTTCGGCGACGAGTACGGTAGCGAGGATGCCGAGGGTGTATCGCCTACGGAGCGCGAGTTCGACCACGCCACCGCCAGCGGCAAGGTCCGGCTCGTCTTCGTCAAGAGAGAGCTCGATGCCTTGCAGAATCCGAAGATGCGATCGCTGATCGGCAAAGCGGGCACCCAGCTCATTCGTCGTCGCTTTACCGGCACCCCTGACCTCACCGCCGCACTCTACGCAAGCCTCGTCGAGCACCTGGAGCGAACTGGCAAGCTCTGCACCCGGCCCTTCGACGCGGCGGCCTGTCCGGACGCCATCCTCACCGATATCTCCCCGGAGAAGGTGAAGTGGTTTCTCGGAATGGCTCGCCGGGAGCGGCAGTACCCGCTCGGCGATGACACGCCGCCGGCTGAGGCGTTGGCCCACCTCAACCTGCTTGACGCCGGCCAGCCGAGCCATGCGGCCGTGCTCCTCTTCGGCAACAAGCCGCAACGTTTCCTGCTCAGCTCCGAGGTCAAGTGCCTGCACTTCCACGGCACCGAGGTCCGCAAACCCATTCCCTCCTACCAGGTCTACCGGGGCACGGTGTTCGAGTTGGTTGATCAGGCGGTGGACTTCGTGATGTCTAAGATCACCCGCTCCGTGGGCACGCGCGCGATGAGTCCGCAGGCGCCGGTCGAGTACGAGCTGCCCCGCGAAGTGGTAGCCGAGGCGATCGTCAACGCGGTGGCGCACCGCGACTACGCGAGCAACGCGAGCGTTCAGGTGATGCTCTTTGCCGACCGACTGGAGGTCTGGAATCCGGGCGAGCTCCCGTCCGCCCTGACCCTCGCGCAGTTGCGGGTGCCGCACCCTTCCATACCCCGCAACCCGTTGATCAGCGAACCACTCTTTCTCGCCCACTACATCGAACGGGCCGGTACCGGGACGCTGGACATGATCACTCGGTGCCGGGAGGTCGGCCTGTCCGAGCCTGAGTTCCGGCAGGACGGCGGGCAGTTCGTCATGACCCTGTGGCGAGACTGGCTGACGGCGGACTTCCTCGCCCCCCTTGGACTCAATGAGCGCGAGCGCAAGGCGGTCGATTTTATCCAGCGGGCGCGCCGAATGACGAACCAGCAGTACCGGGAGGCCACCGGCGCGAGCCGGGCGACGGCGAAACGCGATTTGGAGGATCTGGTGGCGAAAGGCCTGTTCGTGCTCGTGGGAACCGGGCGTACCGCCCATTATCTGATAGCCGGAAAACGGCCCAGGAACGGCTCAAACGGCTCGCCAGGCGGCGGAGGCAAAAGTGGCTCATGAATGGCTCAATTGGCTCAGACCCCCGGGAGGCCGGCTCAATCGAGGCGAACCGCCGCTGGTGGTAGACCCGTTCGCGAGCGGCGGCTCGATTCCGTTAGAAGCGCTGCGGCTCGGGTGCGAGGTATCTGCAAGCGACCCAGCTTTTCGCCGTTAGACTGCGGATGATGGCCCGCTCCTCCCCAACGCGCGCGAAATCCGGTGCGCCGCCCGCCGCGCCGCTCGCCGGGTTCACGCTGCGCGAAGCGGCCGGCCTGGTCGGCATCACCGAGCCGCGCCTGCGCGCCTGGGTGCGGGCCGGCGTGCTCACCCCCGGCACGGGGACTTCCGGCGAGCCGCGCTTTCATTTTCAGGATCTCGTCCTCCTTCGCGCCGCGCGCGAGCTCTCCACCGCGCGGGTTCCGGCGCGGCGAATTCGCGAAGCGCTCGATCGATTGCGCGAGCAGCTGCCCCAGGGCCGGTCGCTGTCCGCCGTGCGCATCCTCGCCGAAGGTGGGGAGGTGGTGGCGCGCGACGAGCGCTCGACCTGGCTTCCGGCCTCCGGCCAAGAGCTGTTCGATTTCGCGGTCGCCGACCTCGCCCGCGAAGCGGCGCCGATCGCCCGCCGGAGCGCCGCGCGGCTCGAAACCGAGCGCGAGCTCGACGCCGAAGACTGGTACCGGCTCGGCTGCGAGCTCGAAGCGACCGACGAGCCGCAGGCCGAGCGCGCCTACGCCCGGGCGCTCGCCCTCGCCCCCGATCACCCGGACGCCCACTTGAACCTGGGCCGCCTGCGCCACGAAGCGGGGGACCCCACGGCGGCCGAGCACCACTACCGCAGAGCGCTCGCCGCCGCGCCGGGCCACGCGACCGCAACGTTCAATTTGGGAGTGGCGCTCGAAGATCTCGGCCGTCTCGAGGAATCCGCCGCAGCCTACCGTGCCGCCCTCGCCACCGACCCCGACTATGCCGACGCGCATTGGAACCTCGCGGGAGTGGCCGAAAAACTAGGCGCCACCGCCGAGGCGATCCGCCACCTCTCGGCCTACAAGAGCTGGCTGGGCGGGCGGCGGTAGGCCTTTTCTGAAGAAGTTGAGACATACTCAGGACCCTCATACAATGGACCACGCCACCCATAACAAGATCGTCTCTTTCCTCTGGGGCATCGCTGACGACGTTCTGCGCGACCTCTTCAAGCGGGGCAAGTACCCGGATGTGATCCTGCCGATGTGCGTGATCCGGCGCATGGACGCGGTGCTGGAGCCGACCAAGCAGGCGGTGCTCGAGCAGAAGAAGATGCTCGACACGGCGGGGATTACCGAACAGCGGGCCGCCCTGTGCGACGCAGCGGGCCAGGCCTTCTACAACACCTCGAAGTTCACCCTCCGCGACTTGAGGTCGCGCGGCAACCGGCAGCGGCTGCTCGCCGACTTCGAGGACTACCTGAACGGCTTCTCGCCGAACGTCCAGGACATCCTGGAGAACTTCAAGTTCCGCAATCAGCTTCAGACGCTGTCGAAGAACGACGCGATCGGCGCGCTGATCGAGAAGTTCCTCGACCCCGGCATCGACCTCTCCCCCGCCGGGATCGACAACCACTCGATGGGCACGGTGTTCGAGGAGCTGGTCCGGAAGTTCAACGAGGACAACAACGAAGAGGCGGGCGAGCACTGGACGCCGCGCGACGCCGTGCGGCTGATGGCGAACCTCGTCTTCCTGCCCGTCGAAGCCGAGATCAAGTCCGGCACCTATCTGCTCTACGACTGCGCCTGCGGCACCGGCGGCATGCTCACCGTGGGGGAAGAGACGCTCACCGCCATCGGTAGGAAGCGCGGCCAGAAGGTCGAGTGCCTCCTCTTCGGCCAAGAGATCAACCCCGAGACCTACGCCGTCTGCAAGGCGGACATGCTGCTCAAGGGCGAGGGCGAGAACGCCGATCACATCGTGGGCGGCGCGGAGTACTCGACGCTCGCCAACGATGCCTTCCCCGGCCGAGAGTTCGATTTCATGCTCTCGAACCCGCCCTACGGGAAGAGCTGGAAGAAGGACCTGGAGACGATGGGCGGCAAGGACGGAATGCGCGACCCGCGCTTCAAGGTCACCCACAACGGCGAGGAGCTGTCGCTGGTCACCCGTTCGAGCGACGGCCAGATGCTCTTCCTCGCCAACATGGCTTCGAAGATGAACGGCAAGTCCGCTCTCGGCAGCCGCATCGCCGAGGTCCACAACGGCTCGTCGCTCTTTACCGGAGACGCGGGCCAGGGCGAGAGCAACATCCGCCGCTGGCTGATCGAGAACGACTGGCTCGAAGCGATCGTCGCCCTGCCGCTCAACCTGTTCTACAACACCGGCATCGCCACCTACGTGTGGGTGCTGTCGAACCGGAAGCCGGCGCACCGCAAGGGGCGCGTGCAGTTGATCGACGCGAGCCAATGGTTCCGGCCGCTGCGCAAGAACCTGGGCAAAAAGAACTGCGAGCTGTCGCCGGGGGGCATCGAGCGGATCAGCCGAACGTTCTTGGATTTTGAGGAGACCCCGGAGTCGAAGATCTTCCCCAACGCCGCCTTCGGCTATTGGAAGGTGACGGTGGAGCGCCCGTTGCGCCTGCACAGCCAGCTCACGGTCAAAGCGATCGAGACGCTGCGCTTCACCTCCGGCGACGAGGAGATTCGCTCCGCCCTCTATGAGGACTTCGGCGACGATCTCTTCACCCAGTTTCCCCAGGTCGCCGCCGCGGTGGAGGCTCGCCTCTCCGAATGGGGCAACGACGAGGACGAAGGGGACGACGAAGAGGGGGGCGCCGCCAAGAAGGGAATCCCGGAGAAGAAGAAAAGGAAGCTGCTCGACTTAAAGACCTGGGAACGCGACGGCAGACTGGTCGAGGTCGCGACCGCGCTGCGCGAGGCGCTGGGCGACGCGCTATTCGAGGACCACAACGTCTTCCGCGACCGGGTAGAGGGCGCTCTTCAGGAGGCGGAGATCCGGCTTGGCTCCGCCGACCTGAAACAGATCCTCAAGGCGGTGAGCTGGCGCGTCGAGGCGGCTCCCCCCGTGATCGCGAAGGTCCACAAGCCCGGCAAGGTGAAGGCCGACCCGCTGCGCGGCCTGTACGAGGCGATGGTGAACGGCAAGGCCGCCGTGGTCGAGTACGAGCCGGACTCCGACCTGCGCGACACCGAGCAGGTGCCGCTGCTCGAAGAGGGAGGGATCGAAGCCTTCATCCGCCGCGAGGTGCTCCCCTACACGCCCGACGCCTGGATCAAGGAAGAGGCGACGAAGATCGGCTACGAGATCAGCTTCACCCGGCATTTCTACAAGCCGCAACCACTCCGCACCCTGGAGGAGATCAGCGCCGATATTCTCGCGATCGAGAAGGAGGCGGAGGGGTTGCTGGATGGGTTGTTGAAGGTGGGGTCGCGATGAAGAAGAAGGCCATCCCTTCGCCAGAAGTGCCCAGACCGATCGCGCTTCGGCCAAGAGTGCGCAGGGTCAAAGCGCCTGCCCTTGTCGATGAAGCGGTGCTCCTGGCCGACTTGCGCACCTTGATCCGGGCCGCCCGCCAGCGGATTGCGGCAGCGGCCAGCTCCGCTTACGTGCTGCTTTGCTGGCAGGTCGGGTGCCGTTTGCTCAACGAGAATCTCCAGGCCGGGCGGGCAGCCTATGGGAAGCAGATTCTTGCGACGCTGTCGCAAGAATTGACGGCGGAGTTCGGTGCCGGTTTCAGCTATACGGCCCTCACCCGGATGGCCCGGTTCGCCGAATGGATAACCGACGAGCGAATTCTTGCGTCGCTGTCGCAAGAATTGGGCTGGAGCCATTTTGTCGAGCTGCTCCCGATCAAGGACCCGCTGGCCCGCGATTTTTACGCGGAGATGTGCCGCATCGAAGCGGTGGAGCAAACGCGAGCTCGAGCGCAGTTCCGCCTGGCCGCCTTCGAGCGGGCTGTTGAAGGTGAGGGCCAAGCCGTGATTGTCGTGACCGTGTCACGAGAATCGCCGGCTGGACTGAGCGAGACAGATGCCCTCCACTCCCTCTTTCGGACCATTCGGTACAGGGAAGGGATCACAAACCCTAGGATTGTGTCGACGCCATCGACACAATTGGGCCGCACCTACTACTTCGACTTGTTGACCACCTCCCGGCAACTTCCCCCCGAAGCCAAACTCCTGCGCGGGATGGGCGACTCAAAACTCTCAACGCTGTTGAGAGTCTTTCCGCTCGCTGAGGAGAAAGTTGCGACGCTGTCGCAAGAATTGAGCCGGGGGCAATTCGTCGAGCTGTCGAGCGCCGCAAGGCAACTCCCGACGTCGAGAAAGCGGCACCACTGGTGATACTAACGAAGAAGGACCCGAAGAAATGAAAGCCTCCGAAGCCAATCTGCTGAGCTTTTTACAGAAGTCGCCGCAGTTCATCATCCCGATCTACCAGCGCACCTATTCGTGGACGGACAAGCAGTGCCGGCAGTTGTGGGACGACATTCTGCGCGCCGGGTCGAGCGAGATCATCGGCGTCCACTTCATCGGCTCCATTGTCTACGTCGCGCAGGGCCTCAATCAGATCATTACCCCGACGCCGCTGCTGGTGATCGACGGCCAACAACGGCTGACCACGGTGTCACTGCTGATCGAGGCGCTAGCCCGCGCGATCGGCGAGGAAGACGAGCCCGTCGATGGCTTTTCGGCCCCGAAGCTCCGCGAGTACTACCTGACCAATCGCCTGGAGAAAGGCGACCGCTACTTCAAGCTGCTCCTCTCGCAGACTGACGATGCTTCGCTCAAAGCGATCATCAAGCGAACCGAGCCGCCGAAGGAGCCCTCTCTCCGGGTGACGCAGAACTTCGCTCTGTTCACGGATCTGCTCGCCGCGCAGAAGGGCGATCTTGCCCCGGTGTGCCGTGGCCTCGCCAAGCTGGTCGTCGTGGACATCGCACTCAGTCGCGATCAGGACAATCCGCAGCTGATCTTCGAGAGCATGAACTCGACGGGCAAAGAGCTATCCCAGGCCGACCTCATCCGGAACTTCATTCTCATGGGACTTGACCCAACGCTTCAGACCCGCCTTTACGAGGAGTACTGGCGGCCGATGGAGCAGGACTTCGGACAGGAGGCCTACGGCACGCAGTTCGACAGCTTCATGCGCCACTATCTGACCGTGCGCACAGGCGAGATTCCGCGCGAGCGCGAGGTCTACGAGGCGTTCAAGGACTACTCGCGCACGATGCCCGTGCGCGACGCGGGGATCGAGGCTTTAGTGAGAGAGATCCGCGCGTTCGCCCGCTATTTCTGTGCACTGGCACTCGGCGGCGAACAGAACAAGACTCTTGGTGCCGCGTTCAACGATCTGCGCGAGCTCAAGGTCGATGTCGCCTATCCGTTCCTGCTGGAGCTGTATGACGACTACGCAAACCAGCGGCTGAGCGCTGCCGACTTCGAGGCCGCGGTGAGGTTGGTTGAGGCGTATGTTTTCCGCCGCGCCATCTGCGCCATCCCCACGAACTCGATGAACAAGACGTTCGCTACGTTCGGAAAAGTACTCCGGAAGGAGCGCTACCTCGAGAGCATCCAGGCGAACTTCCTCACGCTGCCCTCGTACCGCCGCTTCCCCAGCGACGACGAGTTCCGCCGCGGCCTGGAGACGCGCGATCTTTATCATTTCCGTAGCCGCAGTGGTACCTATTGGCTGCGCCGGCTGGAGAACCATGGCCGCAAGGAACGCGTCCTGGTGGATGAATATACGATCGAGCACATCCTGCCGCAGAACCCCGACTTGGCTTCGGCGTGGCGGCAGGCGCTCGGGGCCGACTGGCAGCGCGTGCAGCAGCAGTGGCTGCACACGTTGGGCAACCTGACGCTCACCGGCTACAACGCTGAGTACAGCGATCGCCCCTTCGCCGAGAAGCGCGACATGGAGGGCGGTTTCAAGCAGAGCCCGCTCAAGCTCAACGCCGGGCTCGGCCAGCTCGACGCGTGGAATGAAGCGGCCATCCAAGCGCGCGCCGGTCGGCTCGCCGATCAGGCTTTCACGGTATGGGCCGCCCCTTCTCTCGATGCAGGAACCTTGGCCGCATACCGGCCAGAGAAGTTGCACTCGGCGGGTGGCTACACCATTGAAGATCATCCTTTTCTGGCGGCGCCCGAGCTGCGCGCGCTCTTCGAGGCCCTCCGCCGAGAGGTGCTCGCAATCGACCTCTGCGTCAGCGAAGAGTTCATGAAGCACTACGTGGCCTATAAGGCCGAGACCAACTTTGTTGACGCGTACCCGCAGAAGAAAAGGCTTCGCCTCACTGTGAACCTGCCGTTTGCAGAGGTCGCCAGCGATCCAAAGCACCTATGCCGGGACATCACAGGGATGAAGCTGAACGGTGACGTAGAGGTCAGCTTCAGTTCGCTGGATGACCTGCCCTTTATCATGAGGCTCGTGCGCCAATCGTTCGAGCGCCAGATGGGCGAAGGAGGGCAGGCGTGAGCAAGCGCAGCGACCTCCTGGCGTCCATAGCCCACACGACTCGCGACTATCGCTCCGGCGAAGTCGCCGCCCCTACACCGGCGCACGTTGATCGCTGGATCCGGCAGTTCGATGCCACGCTCCAGCTGCCGATGCTCCGGGAGATGGACCATGTCCTCAAGCGCACCTACTTCTCCCTCCAGAGGGTCACGTCTTACTTACGGGGCTTGATCCAAGTCGAGAAGCTGGTCGGCGCGGACCCGTGCGCGTTCTGGCGTAGTGTTCATTCCCTGGATATCCAACGTGGCGGCAACAGCCAGACCGAGATGTTGGGGCTATTCAACGAGCTCCTGAAGGCGGAGTGTGGCTTTGGCATCGATCAGTGCGGCGACGACGGTTCCGTTTTCGTTTACCTCGACGACGCGATCTTCACCGGCAACCGCGTACGTCGCGATCTCGAAGCGTGGATCCAGGACGAGGCTCCAAAGAGGGCGACGTTGCACATCGTATCTATCGCCTTGCACAGTGGCGGAGAGCACTACGCCGGTGGACACATCAAGAAGACTGCCGCTGCTACAGGGAAGAAAATCGACGTGACCTGGTGGCGAGCACTCGAGTTGGAAGACCGGAAGAGTTATAGCTACACGGCGGATGTTTTGCGGCCCACGCACATCCCAGACGATCCTGCCTTGCAGGCCTACGTCGCGGCGATGAAGTACGCGCCAACGCTTCGAAAGCCGGGGAGTGTCGGGGCGCACAACTTGTTCGCAACCGAGGAGGGTCGGGACGTTCTGGAGCAACAGTTCCTGAAGGCGGGGATCCGAATTCGCCAGCTGTGTCCGAATCTCAGCGCCACTCAGCGGCCCTTGGGTCACATGACGCTGGACACCCTCGGATTTGGATCGCTCATCGCCACTTTCCGGAATTGTCCGAACAACGCACCCTTGGCGCTTTGGGTAGGTGAGCCGTGGTATCCCCTCTTTCCGCGAACGACGAATAGTCAAACCCAGGTCAAACGGCTGTTCGAAGCTCTCGCTAAGGGCGGTGGGTGATGCGCGCGGAACAGAGCCGCACCTACGATCGCGCGCGTAGCGTCGTCTTTCTCAAGACCCATGAGGCCTTCGGCGGGCTGTCGAACATGGCCGGCGGGTTTCCGCTGCTCGTGAACGGGATGCGCATTCTCACGTCGGAAGCGCTTTACCAGGCCTGTCGGTTTCCGCACCGGCCGGAGGTGCAGCGACTGATCATCGAGCAGACAAGCCCGATGACGGCGAAGATGAAGAGCAAACCCTATCGGAGCGATGCCCGGCCGGACTGGGATCACGTGCGGGTGAAGATCATGCGCTGGTGTTTGCGGGTGAAGCTCGCGCAGAACTGGCGCACCTTTAGCGCGCTTCTGCAGGAGACCGGCGAACGGCCGATTGTTGAAGAGTCGCGCAGGGACGATTTCTGGGGCGCCAATCCTACTGCCGAGGGGACCCTGGTCGGCATGAATGTTCTCGGCCGTCTGCTGATGGAATTGAGGGAGGTCGTCAAGACCGAGAGTCGTGATTCGCTCAACCAGGTACAGCCTCTCACGATCCCGGATTTTTTGTTCTGCGAACGACCCATCGGTATTGTCGGCGCCCGGGATTGTGAGCCCAATGTTGCGGTGACGAATCGAGCCGCGAGGTGGGTTCCTGTCGAAGCCGATGGCGCTGTGCAGGCGCAGCCGACGCTCTTCGATAGGCTGGAAATTAGGGAACCTCCGCCGCCGCCATATCTGGACGTCGACGCTGCGGACATGCTGCACGAGTTCTACGCACTGAACGCGACGGAGCAGGCAACTGGCAAACTGCCCAGGAAGGACGGCCCCAAGTCCGCAAGCAAGCCAGCGAAACCGGCGAAGAAGGGCGAGAGGAAATGAAAGCTACCGATGCCGGCGAGCCGGAGATTGTGTCGACGCCGGCGACACAATTTCTCTGGAGACACTCCATCGAGCTGCACCCAATCAAGAGCACACTGACCGGCAAGCAAGCCGAGCAGAAGCGTTGGGGCAAGCGCGAGATGGGGCGTCAAGTCCTCCTCGCTTCCTTCGAGAAAGCGCTGCTGGCGCCGCCAAGGCTCTCACAAGCGGTGAGAGAATCTCTTCCTGGGCTCTCAGCCAATGACGTGAAAAGTTGCGACGGTATCGCAAGAATTCAACCGATCCCATTCCCATGCGCTGCTGACGATCTAGGTACAGTCCGCCAGCAGACGCTCATTGACACGATCGGAGCCGCGAATCAATGATCAGCAACAAAGACCAACAGATCATCAAATGTCACGACGACCACAAACCGGTACGGCTGGACATTGCCGACACAGACGCCGACAGCGCTGAGAAGTTCAAGCTGGCAGAGGGATCGCGCTGCTCCTGGGCCGGCGCAGATAAGCCATTCGGCACCGAGAAGCTCCGGTCGCGCATCGAGCCTTGGCTTACTGCGCTCGTCCAGTCCGAGCATCTTTCGCTGTTGATTGGCTCTGGATTGACCCATGCGGTCCACGGAATAGCGACGGGAATGCCCCTTCCCGGCATGGGTGCCGTGGAGTTTGACAGCCGAAGCGATGCCATAAACGTAGAAGCAAAGCGGGCTGCGAAGGCTGCCGGGCGCCAAGACGGTAACTTCGAGGATCAGATCCGCGCCGCCAATGAGTTGCTGCGGGGTCTTGAGATCCTGGAAGCAGCAAGATCCGAAGAAGAAGACGACGAAGAAGAAGATGATGAGGATCATGATGACGACGAAGATGACAAGGGTCCGCCGAAATCGCCTGCCGCCCTGCGTAAGGCTATTGCGACAGCGCTCGACAACTTCGCCAAGTCTATCTTGGAAGGCGAGCGCAACCTCGTTGAGGCACCCGTTGAGGACCGCGAGAAAGCCTTCAACTACCTCGTCAGCTTTCTGATGAGCTTCGCCAGCCGCACCGGCACGCGCGAGCGACTGCAACTTTTCACCACCAACTACGATCGCTATATCGAAGCGGGCGCCGATGCCGCAGGGCTGCGTCTCATTGACCGTTTCGTAGGCACATTGGCACCGGTGTTCCGCGCTTCACGCCTCGATGTCGATCTTCACTACAACCCGCCCGGGATTCGCGGCGAACCACGATACCTCGAAGGTGTCGCTCGCTTCGCCAAGCTGCACGGCTCTGTCGATTGGATGGAGAGCGAGCGGACCATCCGCCGGTTCGGCCTTCCCTTTGGGGTGAAAGACCCAGCGCCCTACTTTGCAGCCCCGGGGCTTGACGATGCCAACGCGCTACGGCTGATGATCTACCCGAATGCCGCCAAGGACCGCGAGACGGCAAGTTACCCCTATGTCGAGCTCTTCCGTGACTTTGCCGCAGCCGCCTGTCGCCCCAACAGCACATTGATCTGCTTTGGCTACAGCTTTGGCGACGAGCACATCAACCGCGTGATCGAGGACATGCTGACCATACCGTCAGCGCACCTGGTCGTCATCGCCCACAGCGATCCCCTCGGCCGGATCATGGCAGCCTACGATAAGCTTGGACGCCACGCCCAAGTCACCCTGTTGATTGGCAATCACCTCGGCGATCTCAAGATGCTGGTCGACCACTACCTGCCCAAACCCGCCATCGATCGAGCTACGTTCCGAATGGCCGAACTGCTCAAGGCCCGCTGGGGCACGAAGCAAGGCGCAAACGAGAGCGGCACACCACCGCCGACAGACGACGGAGGTACGGCGTCATGAGCCAGGCTCCCTTCGAGCATGCTGGCAGCTTGCGTATCGGCGCTGTGGATTTCGTTTCGCCGGATGAGATCAAGGTCGCACTCGACATCGAAGCCCCTGAATCTGTGGCCCTCAATGCGGGCGGCCCTCGGCCGTTTCCCAGGGTAAACAGTTACCTCTTGGTTCCCGTAGACGAGGGTTTTCTCGTGGGCCAGATCGAGTGGATGACGGTGGAACGCTCGGCGTTCCCCAAGCGGCGTGGCATGCAGGACTTTGGTCTTATCGATTTGCCGTATCCACTTCGCAGGCTCAGCCTCAATCCGCTAGGCACTCTCCGCGCACTAGGCCCTGGAAACGACTACGCCTTCAGGCGCGGGGCAGATGCCTTGCCCTCGATTGGTGCCGCCGTGGTTCTGCCCACAGATGTCCAACTACGATCCATCGTCGAATCCGGTGAACGGCGCCGCGTACAGATCGGCACCAGCCCGCTCGCCGCCAATGCGAAAGTCTGCGTCGATCCGAACCGACTGTTTGGCCGCCACCTTGCCGTCTTGGGGAACACCGGCAGCGGCAAGTCTTGTTCGGTCGCGGGGTTGATTCGCTGGAGCCTTGAGCAGGCGCGAGCCGCCAGACAGGCCAGTCAGCAACAAGCGGTTACGCCCAATGCACGTTTTATCGTTCTCGACCCAAACGGCGAGTACTCCCGGGCGTTCAGTGCTGACGACACCGACATAGGGGCTCGGATCTTTAAAGTGAACCCGGCTGTTGGCGAAACCGCCCTAAAGGTTCCGCTGTGGTTCTGGAATAGTAGCGAGTGGTGTTCGTTCACTCAGGCAAGCGTGAAGACACAGCGACCGACGCTTATGCACGCGCTGAGGTTTGTCCGCGACGGTGATACGGAACCCAGGAACGACCCAGGGCACGACATGCGCCGTTTCCTGCGAACGCTTGTGACGACTATCCGTATCGAACAGAACTCAGGTAGCCCTTGGGGATCGTACCCGAAACCGAAATCCTTCTTCGAGAAATTGGAGAAGTGGAGGTCGGGTTTGGAGCCTGATCTGAATTCATTTGTTGGCGGTCAGCATGACCGTCTACAAGCGCTGATCAGTGCTCTTGAAGTTCTCTGCAAACCACGTCGTGTCCAGTACGCCCATCAGGACTTTACTCGCCCCGAGGTCAGGGATCTCTTGTCTCAAGCTAGTGTAGTGCGCCCAATTTGTTGAACCTTAAGCGTATCTCGCTCGTATAATCCAATAGGAGGATTTGAGAATGCGAGTCGCGCCAGAGGTTCTGATTTCGACCGAGGAGAGGCAACAGCTGGAAAGGTTTGCCCGT
>JANNIH010000093.1:0-14430 GCA_031404815.1 Holophagales bacterium
TCGGCCAGAGCAGGTCGAGGAACTGCACGGCGAGAAACAGCGTTCCGAGGGAGACCGTCTTCGCCTGCCGTTTGGCGGCGAAACCGACCGCGAAATGACCGATGAACATCGGGGGCCCTCCAATCGAATAGGGCGAATTGCAGCCGTGGTGGGTTCATTGAATCTCCTCCAGGCGATTCGCTCAAGGGAATGTGGGCCATTGTAGGCCGAGGGACCGGTTCGACTTCACCCCTCTGGCGGCCTCCAGCGCAGATTTCCCTGGGACCCGCACAATAATTCGCCTAGAATTGTGTGAAGGAGGGCGTCGTGGCGACGAATCTTGATCTGGACGAGACTCTTATCGAAGAGGCGGTTCGGTTGGGCGGGCACCGAACGAAACGGGCGACGGTGACCGAGGCGCTTCAGGAGTACATCGCGAAGCGCCAGCAACTCGGAATCCTGGACCTTCTCGGGACGATCGACTACTACCCCGAGTACGAGCCCAAGAAATACCGCAGCCGATGACCCGGGTACTGGTTGACTCGACGGTCTGGTCTCTCGGGCTCCGTCGCAGCAAAGTCTCGGATCACCCCGCGGTGGTCGAATTTTCGGCTCTGGTCGCGCGCGGCCAGGTATGCCTGTTCGGAGCGATACGGCAGGAAGTCCTCTCCGGAATTCGGGACGCTGCTCGGTTTGCGAGTCTACGCTCACACCTCGGTTGGTTCCCGACGCTACCGGTCACGATCGAGGATCACGACCGCGCCGCCGAATTCTTCAATCAGTGTCGAGCGCAGGGGATCCAAGGCGCCCACACCGATTTTCTGATCTGCGCACTCGCCGAGCGCCATCAGCTCCCGATCCTAACCACCGACGGCGATTTCGTGGGCTACGCCAGGCACTTGCCCATCCGGTTGCATCCTCCGGTGCCAAAGCCTCGCTCGTGAGCGGGGAGCCCGCCCTTCTGTGCGTCTTTGTCGAAACAGCTAGCCGCCCACCCCACCCCTAGATCGGCACTACGAAAGGCCGCCTCAGGCGGCCGGTGATCTTGCGGAACTCCGCCGTGAGCTGACGACCCATTTCGACGGTAAGCTTGCGGCGGGAGAGTGCTCCGCAGAAGATCTTGAGCCGCGTACAGGCCGTCCGCGGAAGTCTTTTGTGGAGAGCCGGCGACATGAGCCGACGCTCCAACTTTCGGGCTTCGGTGTGCCTTCCGGAGTGTTCCAGGAGCGTCGCAAGGTCGAGAGTCAGGGCGGTGGACTCGATCCGGCCCCTGGCAGCTTTCGTCTCTTCGCGCGCTGCGGCCAGAAGCTCCGCGGCCCCCTCCTCTTCCAGCCGGTAGGCGATGCGGGCGTTCAGGCAGCGCAGGCGCAGTCGATCATCGTCGTAGCCGACGGCCACTGCGAGGTCGTGGGTCTCCTGGCGGAAAGCGGCGGCCTCGGCGTAGCTTTCGGTCTGGCAGAGAAGATCCATCTGCTCCAGGCGAAGACGTAGCCAAAGAGCCGTCCCGCGTTCGCCGCTCAGGCATTGCTCCGCCGCCCGGAGCGCCTCGAACGCCTTTTTCTCGGAGCACAGCTCGGCGAGCACGGCGATTCGGCTGAGCAGGATCGTGCCGGTTCGTTTCGGAGAGGGGCTGATTCGAACCGCTTCCTCCAGACAGAGGAGGGCTTCCGCAAATCGCCGCTCGTCGATGCGCAGAGCCGCCTCGAGCTCGGGCATGCGAGACACGTCGAACGGCGGCGGCTCAGGCTGTTCGAAGGGCGGCAAGAGGAAAGATTGCGAATTGCCCAGCCGGGTCATCCCATCGACCAGGACATCGATAACTTCCATCGCCGTCTCCCGCTGGAGCAGTTCGGGATTGGCTTCGTACTCGACGATCGCTTCGACGGGTACTCCCGCGTCCCGCGCCAGCCGATCCTGGGTCCAGCCGAGGCTCAGGCGGGCGAAGATGAGGGATTCTGCGAGCTTGGAAAGGTCGTCGGACATGCGCTCCTACTCCGCCGGCTCCCCCAACATCGCGAAGAGTTCGAGCTCCTTTTCCTGGAGCTGTTCGGCCGTCTTCGCTTCCAGCACCAGGCGGAGGAACGGCTCCGTGTTGCTCGGGCGGACGTTCGCCCACCAGTCGGGGTAGGAGATCGTAATACCGTCCAGGTAGTCGATCTCCGCGTCCTTGTAGCGCTCGGCCAGCTGGGCCATCATGCCGGCTTTGTCCTCGACTTCGAAGTTGATTTCCGGGCTCTTCGCGTAGCGGTGGAGCGGGGCGACCAGCTCCGAGAGCGGCTTGCCGGTCGCGCGGAGGAGGTTGAACACCTCGATCACCGCCATCAGCGGGCAGTCGGCGTAGAAATGGTCGCGGAAGTAATAGTGGCCGGCGAGTTCGCCGCCGAAAATGCCGTCCCGCTCCCGCAGCGTCGCTTTCATGAACGAGTGGCCGACCCGCTCGCGGACGGGGATGCCGCCGTGCTCCGCGATGTATTCGCCCGTGGCGCGCGAGGAGCGCAGGTCGTAGATCACCGCCTTGCCCGGCTCGCGGTCGAGCAGCGCGCCCGCGATCAGGGCGGTCGCGAGGTCGCTGCCGATCGCTTCGCCGTGTTCGTCCACGAACGCCGCGCGATCCGAATCGCCGTCGAACGCGATCCCTAAGTCGGCGCCATGTTCGTGCACGAGCTTTTGCAGATCGACCAGGTTCTCCGCCTTGAGCGGATTCGCCTCGTGGTTCGGGAACGTGCCGTCCAGCTCGAAATAGAGCGGAATCATCTCGATGCCGCAGGCTTCGAGGATCGGCCGCTCGATCACCACCATGCCGTTGCCCGCATCGACCGCGACTTTGAGCTTCTTGCCGTTGCCCGGCCGCAGGAACGAGAGGACGTGCTTGGCGTACGCCTCTGCGACATCGCCTTCGGTCCGCGTGCCGCGCACCGCGGCTTCCGGCAGATCGCCATCGGCGATCTTCTTTTCCATCAAAGCGATGCCGTGGTCACCAGACACCGGCAGCGCGCCGTGGCGGCTGAATTTGAAGCCGTTGTATTTGGCCGGGTTGTGGCTCGCCGTCACCTGGACGCCGCCCGCCGTCTTGTGATGACCGATCGCGAAGTAATTCATCGGCGTGGTGGCGAGGCCGATGTCGAGCACGTCGAGCCCCGCGGCGAGCAGGCCGTCGATCAGCGCCTCGGCGAGCCCCGGGCTGTGCGAGCGCATGTCGCGGCTGACCACCACCGTTGTCCCGAGCGCGCGGTCGTCCGCGTCGAGCACGTGCTGGAACGCGAGGCCGATCTGCCGTGCGATCGCAACGTTTACCTGATCGGGGACCGTGCCCCGGACGTCGTATGCCTTGAAGATTCCGGCCATGGTCGGCTCCTGGAAGTTGGGGGTCAGCGTCCGATCGCTTCGATCGCGAACGCGAAGTCGTGCCCTTCGATCGGCGCTTCGGTCATTCCCTCTGCATCGCCCGCTTCGGTGATCTCAGCCAGCTCAACGAACTCGACCCCGAGCGTTTCGCCCAGAATCCAGTCGCGATGCGTCGCGATCGCCGCGGCGAGCGGCTCGGCCGCCCGGTGGCGGATGCGGATGCGGTCGGCGTAGTCGAGGTTCTGCTCTTTCCGCGCGGTCTGGATGCGGCTCACCACCTCGCGCGCCCAGCCTTCGGCGAGCAGCTCGGGGGTGAGGTGGGTGTCGAGGGCGACCAGCAGCTCGCGGTCGCCTTGGGTCGCCGTCCCTTCGCGCTCGACCAGGCGGATCTCCACCTCTTCGGCGATCAGCTCGATCGGCTCTCCGGCCAGCTCGATCGTGACCTTGCCGGTGGCTTCCAGCTGTTCGAGCAGCGCCTCGCCCGAGGCTGCTTCGAGGGCGGCTTTGATCTCGGGCATCCGCTTTCCGAACCGCTTGCCGAGCTTCGGGAAGACCGGGCGGACGTCCGCGTGGACATACTCCTTCCGGTCGGCGGCCCAGCGCACCTCTTTCACGTTCAGCTCGTCGCGCAGAATGTCGAGGTAGGGCGCGACCAGCCCGGCGAGGGACGGGTCGGCGGCGACCAGAGTCACCGCGGCGAGCGGCTGCCGGGTCTTCAAGGCGTGGACGTTCCTCGCTGCGTGGCCGAGGCGGACGATCCGTTGCACCGTCGCCATACCGGTTTCGAGCGCGGCGTCCGCTCTACCGGCAGGAATGACCGGCCAATCTTCGAGGTGGACGCTTCTCGCGGCGTCCGGATCTTGGCTCCGGATCAGGTGCCGATGGAGCACTTCCGCGACGAAGGGAACGAACGGCGCGATGATTCGGGCGAGGGTGGTGAGCACCTCGTAGAGCGCCTGATAAGCCGAATGTTTGTCGGCGTCCGAGCCTCCGGCGTCAGCCGACCAAAAGCGTCCTCGGCTCCGCCGGATGTACCAGTTCGTGAGGTCGTCGACGAACGCTTCGATCGTGCGCGCCGCGAGGGCGAGGTCGTAGCTGTCGAGCCGGGCCGTCACCTCTCCGTTCACCCGGTCGAGCCGGAGCAGGACCCAGCGATCGAGCGCGGGGCGTTCGGCGAAGGGGGCTTGGATGCCCGGCTTCTCCGGCCGCCAGCCGTCCAGATTGGCGTAGATGGTGAAGAACGAGACGGCGTTCCAGAGCGGCAGCAGGAACTTCTGCGCCGCCTCGCGGACCAGCTTGGCGGAGAAGCGGGAGTTGACTTCCGGGTTGTTGACGCAGAAATACCAGCGCATGGCATCGGCGCCGGTCTCGGCGATCACGCCCATCGGCTCGACCACGTTGCCCAGCCGCTTCGACATTTTCCGGCCCTGCTCGTCGGCGACGTGGCCGAGCACGACGCAGTGGCGATAGGCGGCTTGGCCGAACAGGAGGGTCCCGAGCGCGTGCAGGGTGTAAAACCAGCCGCGCGTCTGATCGACCGCTTCGGAGATGAAATCGGCGGGAAAGCCGATCCCCTTGTCAGGGTCGAATTCCGGCAGCGGCTCGCCCAGGTAGTGATGCTGGGCAAACGGCATCGCGCCCGAGTCGAACCAGGCGTCGATCACTTCCGAGACGCGGCGCATCGTGCCGGAGGAGCTGGATTCGCACTTCGGGCAGGGCCAGGTCCAATCGTCGATGGATGGCCGGTGCGGGTCGAACTGCTCCCGGTCGTAGACGTTCTCCGGCAGGTCGCGGCCGGCGGCGGCGAACAGCTTGGCGTACGAGCCGGCCACCCAGAGGTGGTTGCACCCTTCCGCATCGCAGCGCCAGACCGGGAGCGGGGTCCCCCAATAGCGTCGGCGCGAGAGCGCCCAGTCGACCACGTTTTCGAGCCAGTTGCCGAACCGCCCTTGGCCCACGTGCTCCGGGTGCCAGGCGATCGTGCGGTTCAGACCGACCAGCTCATCCTTCTTTTGAGTCGTGCGGACGAACCAGCTGGTGGTGGCGTAATAGAGCAGCGGCCGATCGCAGCGCCAGCAGAACGGGTAGTTGTGCTTGTAGCGATCGGAATGGAGCAGCAGGCCGCGGCGCTTCAGATCCTGCGTGATCTTGGGATCGGCCTCCTTGAACCAGAGCCCGGCGAATTCGCCCGCGGCCGGAATCATTTTCCCTTCGGCGTCCACGGTCAGCCAGAGCGGCAGGCCGTAGCGCAGGCCGGTCTGGTAGTCGTCCTCGCCGAATGGCGGCGCGGTGTGGACCAACCCCGTCCCTTCAGTCGAGGTGACGTAGTTGCCCAGCACCACGCGCCCGGGGACCTCCGGATCGAGGAACGTGAACAGCCGCTCGTAGGTGAGCCCTTCGAGCGCCTTGCCGCGGAACCTCGCGATCGCGGGCTGCTCGCGCAGGTCGAGCTGCTTGCGGTGTCCGTCGATTTCGGTCGCGAGCGGCACCGGGGTGCCAAGCCCCTCGCCGATGATCAGGCGTTCGCCCGGTTTGCCCGGGTTCTCGATCAGCTTGTAGAGCAGATCGGGATGCACCGCGACGGCGGCGTTGGCGAGCGTGGTCCAAGGGGTCGTCGTCCAGCCGACCAGGCCGACCGCCGAAAGATCGACCTCGGCGCCGTTCTCGTCGGCCGCCTTCATTCCGGCGTGGAGGCGAAACAGCGTCCAGATCGACGGGTCTTCCGCCTCCTTGTAGTTCTGCGCCACCTCGTGGCTCGACAGGGTGGTGCCGCAGCGGGCGCAGTAGGGCTGGATCTTGTACCCCTCGATCAACAACCCGTCGTCCCAGAGCTTGCCCAACGCCCACCAGACCGACTCAATGTACTCGTTCTTGTAGGTCCAATACGCATCGTCGAGATCGAGCCAGTAGCCCACCCGCTCGGTCATCGCCCGCCACTGCCGCTCGTAGGTGTGGACGCTGTCTAGGCAGGCGCGATTGAATTCGGCGATGCCGTAGGCCTCGATCTGCTGCTTGCCCGAGAAGCCGAGACGCTTTTCGACCTCGATCTCGACGGCCAAGCCGTGGGTGTCCCAGCCGGCCTTCCGCGCCACCCGGTGGCCGCGCATGGTCTGGAAGCGGGGGATCAGATCCTTGACCACCCGGGTGACGACATGCCCGACGTGCGGCACGTTGTTGGCCGTCGGCGGTCCGTCATAGAAGACGAAATCGCCCAGCGGAGCGGGGCGCTCCAAGGAGCGCTCGAAGATCCGGTTCACCTTCCACTCCTCCAAGATATCCAGCTCGAGAGTGGGGAAGGGGTAGCCGCCGGGCAGGTCGGGGAATCGGGAATCGCTCATAGGTCTCGGGAGGTGCCTGTCTCTTTGGTTGTCGTCCGGGTGTACCGGAAGGAAGCGCCGTATTGTACCCGGGGTGAGCGCGGGCCGACAGGAATCCCCGACCCATCCCCGATGTTCGGTCACCTGGGCGCGTATAATCCGAGGTGAGATCTAGACCGATGGCCGTTCGACCGATCCTCCGCTTGGGACACCCGGCACTGCGCGTGCCGGCGAAAGCTTTGGAAGTGGCTCACGTCGGACGGGGGGAGACCCAGGATCTGATCGACGACATGGTCGAGACCATGCGGGCCGAGTCCGGGGTCGGTTTGGCGGCGCCGCAGGTTGGGGAGGACCTCCAGCTGTTCGTCTATGAGCGGCATGTGGATGTCGAGGGGTCCGATCCGGCCTATCCGGACATCCCGCTCCGGGTGGTCATCAACCCGATGGTCGCGCCGATCTCGCGCGAGATGGTCTACGACTGGGAGGGGTGCCTCTCGATCCCAGACCTGCGCGGCTTGGTGCCGCGCCACAACGAAGTCCGGGTGCGCGGGCTCGATCGGGCCGGCCGGCCGACCGATTTCATCGCGTCGGGATTCGAGGCGCGGATCATTCAGCACGAGTTCGATCACCTGAATGGCATCGTCTTCCTCGACCGGATGCGCGATCTCCGCTCGCTCGCTTTTACCGACGAGTGGAACCGCTTCCTCGCCCACTCGCGGGAGGCCGGCGAACGGGAAGAGGTCGCCACCCTCGGCTGACCTCCCCTGGCCGGGCGGTGCGGCAGATCCGCCCCGGCTCCCCAATTTCTGAGAAACGAAGCGAACGTGGCACGCGAGATCGTCATCGCCTGGGCCGGTCGGCACCAGCGCCCGGCCTGGGAGGATCTTTGCGCCGACTATCGGAAACGGATCGAGAGATCCGTGCCGGTGCGCGATCTGGCGATCCGGGCACGGGGGAGCGCCGACGACCCGCAGCGTCTGCGGGCGGAGGGGCAGGCTCTGCTCGCGGCGCTCCCCGAGCCTTCGTGGATCGTGGCGCTCGATTCGCGCGGGTCGGCGCTCTCGTCTGAGGCGCTCGCCGCGGAACTCGCCCGCTTGAAACAGGAGTGGCCCCACCCGGTGGCGTTCCTCTTGGGGTCCGATCTGGGGCTCGATCCGGCGGTGCTCGGCAGAGCCCGGAAGGTGATCGCGTTCGGGCCGATGACCCTGTCGCACGAACTCGCCCGGCTGGTCCTTTACGAGCAGCTCTACCGAGCCCTCTCGATTGCGGCCGGAATCGGTTATCATCGCGCGCCTCAAAGCGGCTGAGGTGCGGGTGGAAAGGAGACCGTAGAGATGCCCAAGACCCAAAAGACCGAAGTAGTTCCAGAGGCGCCCGGCAATGAGTTCGGCGCCTTTCGGGAACGGCTTCTCCAGCAGAAAAAAGAGATGGCCAAGCTCTATCGGGCGGACCTTCAGGCGGGGCAGGATGCCGCCGACGACGGCACCTATGACATCGTGGACCGGGCCAACAACGCCTATAACCGGGAGCTGAACTTCTCCCTGTCGGACTCCGAGCGCGTCCTGCTGCTCCAGATCGAGGAGGCTCTGCGCCGAGTCGATGATGGAACGTACGGCCGTTGCGCGAGTTGCGGCAATCAGATCGCTCACCCGCGACTCGATGCCGTGCCGTGGGCGCGCTATTGCATCGACTGTCAGGAGTTGGCGGAAAAAGGGTTGCTCGGCGACTCGGACTAGATCCTAAGACCTCGCCAATGGCCGCGCGAACGAGCTGCTGGAACTCGCCAACGCGCCCTCCGGCGAGGCTTTACTTCCACTAAGAGATGCCCATCACCGTCGATCGGTTGATCGCGAACCTCGAGGCGGGGGCGACCCCCGGCGTGGTGTTGGTCGTCGGCGACCTGACCCTCGCGGAGGCTGCGGCGCAGCGGATCGCGGATCGGATCGCCTCGGCCACCGGTTGCGGCGTCGAGTCGCACCGCCATCCGGCATCGCTCGAGCCGATCCTCGCCGACCTGCGGACCTTTTCGCTGTTTGCCGCAGGGAAAGTTGTGCTCGCCATCGATACGGCACTCCTGGCCGATCGGAGCCTCGCGGCGGCGTTGATCGACGATGTGCGCGAGGTCCTCCCGTATTCCGGAGGAGAGCGGAGCTTGAACTCCCGGGAGCGCCAGGCGGCGGCCCGGCTGCTCCAGGCGCTCCGCCTGTTCGACATCGATCCGTACGCGGGGGGCGCGGCCGACCGGATCGCCGAGCTGCCGGACTGGGCGCTCGAAGGGAGCAGCGGGCGGCGGAAAGCGAAAAAAGGGGGCGACGAGCTGCAGATCGGGCTCGCCGCACTGCTTACGGCCGCCCGGCGGGAGGATCTTCAAGGGTGGGCCGAAGGGAGCGCCGCGGCGCTCGCCGAAGTGGTGCGAGCGGGCCTCCCCCCGGGGCATTCGCTGGTGCTCGCCGAGCGCGCCGTGGCGGAGGGGCATCCGATCGTCGATCTGCTGGAGGAGCGAAAGGCGGTCGTTCGCCTCGCCGAAATCGAGTCGGATCGGGGGGGGTGGCAGGGGCTCGACTCGCTGGCGGGGGAACTCGCACGGCAGACGAGTGTCGGCATCGCGAGCGACGCGATGGCCGAGCTCGCGCGCCGGACGCTGCGTCAAGGGGAGCGCCGGAAAGAGGGGAACACCGCCGAGGCGGATTCATCGTCTCGGCTGGCCGGCGAGTACCGCAAGCTCGCGAGCCTCGCCGGAGCCGGCGGCCGGATCGATCGTCGGATGGTCGAAGCGAACGTCGAGGACCGGGGTGAAGAGGACGTCTGGCAGATCCTCGACGCGATCGGCGGCGGCCGCGGCGGCGAGGCGCTCGACCGGCTGGCACGGTTGCTCGCCTCGGCTGAAGAGCCGGTCGCCACCCGTCTCTCGTTCTTCGGCCTGCTCGCCGCCTACTGTCGGCAGCTCACGGCGGTCTCCGGATTGATGCGCCTCGGGAAGCTCCCCGCGGGGGAGACGAACTATCCGCGCTTCAAAGAAAAACTGGCTCCGGCGCTCCAGAAAGAGCTGCCCGGCGGAGGGAAGAACCCTCTCGCGGGCCTTCATCCCTTCCGCTTGCACAAGGCGTATCTGGCCGCCTCCCGTTTGCCGCTCGAGCTGACCTCGCGACTGCCGGCGGAGGTACTCGATACCGAGCTTCAAATCAAGGGCGAAAGCCGTGAGCCGGATGTCGCGCTTGGGCGCCTGGTCGCTCTGCTCGCAGGGGCCGCCGGCTCGTCGGCCACGTCGTCCCGCCCTCGATCCGCACGCCCCGGAGCGCAGCCCTCAGCCTCGTCCGGGTACGCCGGTCGGAAAACCTAGCTCCAGGCGGAGGCGCCGGAACGTGGCGAGCAGCCGGTGGCGCTCCTCGTCGGGAAGGTAGTCGCGGCGCCCGAACAGCCTCCGGTAACGCGTGGTGAGCTGGGGGAACTCCTGATCGATCCAAGGGAGAAAGCGCGCCCGCGCCGCCGGCCGCAGGTAGACCGCGCCGCCATGGACATCGCTTGCCCCGGCGTCTTTTGCCGCTTCGAGCAACGGGCGCAACTCCGCCTCGCCATCGTTCAGGCCGGGCAGGATCGGCATACAGAAAACGGAGGTATCGATCCCCGCTGCGGCGAGCCGGCGCACGGTGCGCAGGCGGGCGCGAGGGTCTGGGGCGAACGGCTCCATGCGCCGCGCGAGCTGGGGGTTGAGCGTCGTGATCGTGCAGTGGACCGAGATCGAGTGGCGCGCGTCGAGCTCGGTCAGCAGGTCGAGGTCGCGCAGGATGAGCGGCGACTTCGTCGTGATCGAGAGGCGGAGCCCTTCGACGCGGGCGAAGACTTCGAGCAGCGAGCGGGTCACGCGGTGGTGGCGCTCGGCCGGCTGGTACGGATCGGTCGCGGTGCCGATCGCGATCGGCTGCCCGTGGAGCGCCGCTTTGCGCAGCTTCTTTAGCAGCGAGTCCGCCGCCCCCTCTTTGACGAAGATCTTGCGCTCGAAGTCCTCCCAGCGCCCGAGATCGAAGAAGTCGTGGGTGTAGCGGGCGTAGCAGTAGGTGCAGCCGAATTCGCACCCCCGATAGGGGTTCACCGTCCAGGTAAAAGGCATCCGCGCCGAGGTGCACCGATTCAGGATCTCGCGAATGTGGAGCCGAAAGTACTCGACTCCGGCACGGCTGCGGACGGCTTCTCCGTCCGGATCCGGACGGCCGACGGTAGGGCAGGCGGGGAAGATCGGGAGGAGTGCTTGCGCTGACATACGCTCTGTTTACGCTGGTCCGGATGCAATGTCAAGGGGGAGTTGCGTCGGACTTACGCCCCTGGCGATCGATCAGCGGGCCGAGAATCAGCCTAGAATCGCGCCCGCCATGCCCGAGCTACCCGAGATCGAAGTCCTGCGCCGGAGTCTGGAGCCGTTCGTGCTCGGCGATCGCATCGAGCGCGTCGAGGTCCGCGATGTCCGCTTGCGCGAGCCGATCCGAACGCGCGAACTCGCCCGGCGGGTCACCGGCCGACGGATCGACCGCCTCGACCGGCGGGGCAAGTACCTGTTGATCGAACTCGAAGGGGGATGGAGCCTCGCGGTCCACCTCGGCATGAGCGGGAGGTTCACCCTGGTGCCGGCCGACGCGCCGCTCGAACCGCACGAGCATGTCGCGTTCTACCTCGCCTCCGGTCGCAGGCTCCGGCTGCGCGACCCGCGCCGATTTGGCCTGGTGTTCACCTTCTCGACCGCCGAACGTGACGGCGACCCGCATTTCGCCCATCTCGGCGTCGAGCCGCTCGAACCGGGATTCTCGGGGGGCACCCTGCGCGCTGCGGCCGCCGGGCGGCGCGGGCCGGTCAAGTCGTTCCTGATGGATGGCACCGTGGTCGTCGGGGCGGGAAACATCTATGCGGCCGAAGCGCTGTTCCGCGCCGGCATCCACCCGTTGCGGTCGGTCGCGCGGATCGCCGCCAAGCGCTGGGATCGACTGGCCGAGACTCTGATCGAAGTGCTCGGGGCGGCGGTCGCCCAGGGCGGAACCACGCTCAACGATTTCGCCGACGGCGAGGGGCGGAGCGGCTATTTCCAGGTCTCTTTGGCGGTCTATGGCCGTCTAGGGGAAGGATGCCACCGGTGCGAGGGGAGCATCCGTCGAGTGGTTCTGGCGAATCGAAGCACCTATTTCTGTCCGCGTTGCCAACGCTGACCTGCCGGGCCGGGTACAATCCTCAACATGCTCAAAAAGATCGCCTCGTCACAGCCCCGCGTCCTCGGCGTCGCGGGAGGGACCGGTTCGGGCAAGACCACCGTGGTGCGCTCGATCCTCGACGCGGTCGGCCGCGATCGGATCGCCCTGCTCGAGCAGGACAACTACTACCGCGACGTCGAGTGGAGCACCGAAGCCACGCTGCTCCACCACAACTTCGACCACCCGGCGGCGATCGACAACGAACTCTTGGTCGAGCACGTGCGCGAGCTTCGGGCCGGTCGGCCGGTCGAGGTGCCGATCTACGATTTCGTCCGCCACCGGCGGACCGATCGAACCCGCGTCGTCGAGCCGCGCCCGGTCGTGCTGCTCGAAGGGATCCTGATCTTCGTCGAACCCTCCCTCCGGGCGCTCCAAGACTTCAAGGTCTATGTCGATACCGATGCCGACATCCGCCTGATCCGCCGGCTGACCCGCGACCTCGACGAGCGCGGCCGGACGGTCGAGGACGTGCTGCGCCAGTATCAAGAGACCGTCCGGCCGATGCACCTCGAGTTCGTCGAGCCCTCGAAGCGCTGGGCCGACATCATCATTCCCGAAGGGGGCGAGAACCGCGTGGCCCTGGAAATGGTGGTGGCGCGGGTGGAGCAGCTGCTCGGACAGCCCTGAGGCCGACGACTGCCTGGGAAGGCGGTCCGAACCAAGCGGTTAGCGCGTCGGCGAGCCCCAGCTCAGTCAGGTCTCGGCTACCTGGTGGAGCAGAACGCCGTTGCCGCACTTCGGCGACATTGGTTTCGCCACCCGGGATATTGGGCAGCTCGCTTTCCAGACTCTGAAGCGTGATCTCGCACCGGCTGATCTTGTCCGCAAAACTGTCGTCTCTCATGAGAAAACTCCTTTTGTGGATGACGGGACGCGTCATGCGACCCGGAGAAGCCTGGGGGCGTCCGGCAGGGTGGGTAGAACGTTCGCCGAATTCGGTTTTCTGATTGCGGCGAGGGGTTTTCTGGGAGAGCGGAGCGATTTCCTGAGTCCCGAATTCGCTTTGTGGTCCACAAATTGACGTTCTGAGTCAGCCGAGGGATTTCGGCGATCGGAAAATCGAATTCGGGAGTCAGCAAAGGGGTTTTCCGGCCGAGAAAAAGGGTCGCGGCATCCGCAAATTCGCTTTGGCATTCGCAGAGCGACTTGGCAGATCGGAAAATCGAATTCCGCGGTCAGAAAAGGGGTCCGCTCACTCAGCGAAGGGAATTCGGCGATCGAAAAATCGCTCCGCGCACCCGCCAAAGCGAATTCGGCGGTCAGCTTTCCGGGCTCGGCGGCCGGAAATTCGGTGCCCGCGGTCGGCGGGGTCGGGTGCGGGGCGGCGACTACGGCGTTCATCACGCCGAGAACGCAACTTGGGGCGGCCTTCCGGCGATTGGCCAAGGAGAGCGATGCCGCTGCGGAATTTGTCGCTTTCCGTCCCAGCACCGGGATGACGCACTACCACGTGTGCCACACGATCGTGCACAACCAACGGGTCTTCGACGACCTAGCCACGACCCTGGAGTGTCTGCCGATCGGCGCGGGATTGGTGCACCTCCTGCGGGCTTCGAAGAGACATCCGGGGCGTCATTTCCCCGAGATCTGCCGCCGGCTGGTCGAACTCGGTCGGGCGTCAGCCGAGCCCGGGCTCTTGAAGAATCCCTTCCTGTACAACCTGTATGAGATCGCGGAGGAAGCGACTGCTATGGTGGCGCAGTTCCTCCGCTCGCTGGGTGCGAACAAGACCGAGTTTTTCGGTCGACCCATCCGGTATTTCCCTTGTCCCGGAGTCCGCGAGTTCTTCGAGATCTCCCCGCGGCGACGCGTCTATCTGCAGGTGCTCGGGCGGCAGCTCGTTTCCTCTTTTTGGGGCTCCGAGGACGCGTCCACGACCGAAATGCGGATCCGCCTCCCGGAGATCCTCTATCCGGATCTGACGGAGGCGGCGGCCAACTGCTTGGGGCCGCAGCAGTGGACTCCAGCCGGCCGGTTCAGCCAGTCGCTCTGGATCGAGAAGAGTCTCAGGGGGCGGACCGCACCCCTCTCCACGACCTTGATGAGCGACGAGTGGGCCGCGTCGATCGCCGGAGGTCTCGGCAGCTCGCTCGGTCGGCTCCATGGCGCAACGATCCAGATCCGCAAGCAGCTCGAGAAAGTTCTGCTCCACGATCCCAGGGAGAAGCACTTCGCGACGGGCTGCCAGCAATACGGAGAGGAGTTCTTCTCCTTGATCCTGAAGCACGTGAACAGGGGCGTCCAGCTGGGGTCCGTGTAGGCGGTGACCAGGATATCGCCCAGTTCGAGATCGGCCTCCGCCAGTCCCAAGATGACGCGGGCCCGTCCCTCGATGGGTCCGGACGGCGACATTCGCAAGTAGCCGCATTGCATCAAGACCCCGTCAAAGTCGCCGGCTGATCCAAAGCGTGGAGAAGATCAAGGCCAGCATCGCCTGTCATCCGGCGGCGTCTGAGATCGGCCCAACGGGCCGGGAGAGCCCAGCCCAGGGCTGAGGCCGAAGGCCGATGCCCTGGGGAAGAAACGATCCACCCCCCGCGGCCTGAGCGGCCTGA
>JANNIH010000094.1:0-13334 GCA_031404815.1 Holophagales bacterium
TGGTCGATGTCGGCTTGGGTGGCCGTGTAGGTGCCTGCTGAGGTGAAGTTCAGTCCGTAGGTGGGCAGACCTGCGGAGGCAGGCAGGCTGGGTGTCCATTTGGTGGCGTCATCCCAGTTTCCGGACACCGCGCTGGTCCAGGTAAAGGAAGTCAACGGGCCCGACTGCACGCCCACCATCACGTTGTCCACGCTGGGGAAGGCCTTGCCTGAGGCCGAATCGCTGCCCGCCAGGCGGCCAAAGAAGCCCTTGTTGTCGTCGCTGAGCTGCACAAAGTTCACCCGCAGGCGCACTTCAATCAGACTGGCGTCCAGCTCACCGCCCAGCGCCATGGTGTCGCCGATGGCACCCACCGCCGCAAACCCGGCCCCCATGCCCGCCAGCGCGCCGAAGATGCCGCTGCTGCTGCTGTTGCCGCCGCCGACCCTGGAAAAACCGTAGATGCCCAGCCCGGGCGGCGACATCACCATCGTGGTGTCGCTCTTGATGGGCGCCGGGCTGCCGCTGGCCACCAGCTTGCGATAGCTGGGCGCGGCCACCACCTGGGCGGCTTCCACCACTTCCACGCCACTGGCCTTGAGTTCGGCCAGCCATCGCCGGGTCGTCCCAGACCGCGTCCGGTTTGTCCAGGAGGTGGAGGACCGAGAGGACCTCGTTCCGGGTGGAGATCGCCTCGCCGATGAAACGGTGGAGCGGCCGGGTTCTCAAAGGGACCGTTCCGCGCGTCTCCAACCGGGTCACCAGGCTGCCGGTGCGCTGAAAGAGCTGCTCGACGATCCGCTCGTAGTACTCCATCGCCGCGCTCTGGGCCATGGTGAGCGCCACGATGCCCGCCCGCTCCGGGGTGAGCCGGTCGAGCGTGAGCGTCCCACTGGAGACGCTGATCCGCGCGTCGGGCTCTTCGCGGACGAGGAAATCCTCCAGCACCACTCCCGGCGTCAACCGAGGGAACGTCCTGATCAGGCGGGCGAGCTCGGCCTCGCGACTCTCCCGCGGGGTATCCCGGAACACCAGGACGCCGAACGGATAGACGAACGCCTCTCCCTCGTCGAGCGGGAGGCGCAGCTCGTGCGTTCCCACCTGCGCACGGGGAAACGCACCGGCCAGTTCGCGCAGCGACAGGTTCTCGACGAACGCGATGGCGTAGAAGCTGTGGTTCCGGGGTGCCCCGGCGTTCGGTTCCATCTGGATGTCCTTCACCACGGCGGCCTCCTGGGCCTCAGTGCCCGCGTCGCAAGTCGCGTCAGCTTACGCCGAGCGACGGTCTGGGAGATGATCGCTCGACGCCGCGCGCTTGGGCGCGCTCTGAATACGCCGAACCCGCCAGAGCGCCCAGGCAAAGTTCCGACGACCGCTTCGCGCGGTCAGACCCCAAGCCGCCGACCCCTGCGCTATCCTCACCGCCCGTGAAACGCGTCATCCTCTATAGCCTGGCCGGCGGTGTGCTGCTCGCGTTGCTCAAGTTCATCGAGTACAAGCACTTCGTCCACGCCTACCCGACCGAGATCTACGGCGGCCTGGTGGCGGTGATCTTTTCCGCCTTGGGGGTCTATCTCGGGCTGCGGTGGGCGCGGTCCCGCGAGGTGGTGGTGATCCAGGAGGTGCGCGTGCCGGAGGCTCTGCCTTTCGTGCTCGATGCCGGCAAGCCGAAAGAACTCGGCATCACTCCGCGCGAGCACGAGATCCTCGGGCTGATCGCCCAGGGGATGAGCAACCGGGAGATCGGCGAGCGCCTCTTTGTCTCGGAGAACACGGTGAAGACCCACTCCTCCCACCTGTTTGAAAAGCTCGGCGTCAACCGCAGGGTCCAGGCGGTCATCAAAGGGCGGGAGCTGGGTTTAATCCCCTGAGTTGGGGGTAGACCGGGGTCAACGAAAGCATGATTTCGGCCTTTCGGCCCGAAAATCACCCTAAAGTAGGACTCGCCGGACGCCATCGGAAGGCCAGGATACGGGCCAACCTAAGGAGGAAAACGCAAATGAAAAAAATCGTGCTCCGCTATGGACTGATCTCAGGCGCCATCCTGGCGGCGTTCGTGGCTTCGATGGTGCCGCTCAGTAGCTCCGGCGACTTCGAGCACAGCCTGATCGTCGGCTACAGCTCGATGGTCCTGGCGTTCCTGTTGGTCTTCTTCGGCGTCCGGTCGTACCGCGACAACGTCGCCCACGGCGCGATCGGCTTCGGCAAGGCGCTCCAGGTCGGTCTGCTGATCGTGCTGATCGCCTGCGCGATGTACGTGATCGCCTGGGAGATCACCTACTTCAACTTCCTCCCGGACTTCCTGGACAAGTACAACGCCCAGATGCTCGACAAGATGCGGGCCGACGGCAAGAGCGCGGAGGCGATAGAAGAAGCGACCGTGAAGATGGCCAGCATGGCGAAGCACTACCAGAACCCGCTGTTCAACAGCGCCGTCACCTTCATGGAAGTGTTCCCGGTCGGCCTGATCATGGCGCTGGTCTCCGCCGCGATCCTGCGCAGGAAGCCCCGGCAGGCTGCGCCGGTGGGGGCGGTTCCGGCCTGAGGTGATCCGCCCAGGGTCTTGAGGCCTTCGGTATCAAGCGGCGCGGGAGTAAAGTCCTCCCGCGCTTCAAGCCTCTCCTCCGGGTTCGGTGGCCGAATCTACCGACTCTTGCCGTCGATCACAGCCTCACGCGCCTCGCTTTGGCGGCAACCGCGCCGCGAACCGGGCGCCTGCGCTCTCTTTGGCACCCTCGGCCGGATTCCTGCGCTTTAGGGGCGAACGCACAGTTGCTCCCGGAGGATTCTCGTGCTCGTTCCATGCGCAACACCTGGCCACCCGCCCACGCGACCAGCCGCTTCGTTCCGGGCCCGTTGGCCCCTCAAGCCCCGGCAACGCGTCTGGTACCATCGCGGGGTGAGCGAGCCTCCCGCGGCGCAAATCACCGACTACCTACGCGCCTGGGAGCAAGGCGACGACGGTGCGCTCGAGAGTCTCGTGCCGATGGTCTACGCCGAGCTGCGCGCGATCGCGGCACGGCATCTCGGCGGCGAGCGCGACAGCCATACGCTGCAGCCGACCGCCCTCGCCAACGAGGCCTATCTCCGGCTGCGCGAACTCGGCGACATCCTCTGGCACGACCGCACGCACTTCTTCGCCATCGCCTCGCGGGCCATGCGCCGCATCCTGGTCGATCACGCGCGCGCGAAGCTCGCCCAGAAGCGGGGCGCCGACGCACCGCGGGTCGAGCTGATCGAGGGTCTTCACGAGCTGTTGCAACCGGCGATGGATGCCGCCGAACTGATCGATCTGGATCGAGCCTTGGATCAGCTGGCGACCGAAGCGCCACACCTCGCCCGCCTGGTCGAGGTGCGGTTCTTCGCCGGCCTCACGATCGAGGAAGCCGGCGCCCTCCTCGGGCGCTCGACCCGCTCCGCGAAACGCGATTGGGCCTTCGCGCGCGCCTGGCTGCTCCACCGGCTGGGCGGCGGCGCCGCGACTCTGGAAACCCCTCCGGCGTGAGCGTTCCTCCGGAGCGCCCGGACGCCCCTATGGAGGCCGCCGCGCCGGACGCCTCACCCACTCCCTTCGAGCGCCTCCGCGACCTCTTCGATCAGCTCGTCGAGACTCCGCCGGAGCAGCGCGAGGCGGCGATCGAGCGGGCGACGCCGGACGCTCCGGAGATCGCCGCCGAGCTGCGCGCGATGCTCAAGCTCGCCGAGAGTGGTTTGAGCTCGCTCGACCGCGCGGCGCTCTGGCTTCCCGACGAGATCGACTCGCTCCCGCGCATCCCCGGATTCCGCATCGATCGGCGGATCGGACGGGGCGGCAGCGCCACCGTCTACCTAGCCGATCAGGAGCGCGCCGACTGGACGCGCGCGGTCGCGCTCAAAGTGATCGACCGGGTGTTCGACGCCGAATCAAGGCGTCGGGTGCGCGAGGAACAGCGCATCCTCGCCCGCTTAGAACATCCGGGGATCGCCCGGCTCTACGACGCCGGGGTGACGCCCACCGGGCAGCCCTACCTCGCGATGGAGCACGTCGCGGGCGAGTCGATTCTCGAGCACTGTCGCTCCCGGCAGCTGCCGGTGCGCGAGCGCCTCGAGCTGTTCCTCTCGGTCCTCGACGCGGTCGAGTACGCGCATCGCGAGGCCGTGGTGCATCGCGACCTCAAGCCGGCGAACATTCTGGTTTCCGAGCGGGGCGAGGCGAAGCTGCTCGATTTCGGGATCGCCAAGCTGACCGCCAACCCCGGCGACGACGAGACAAAGACGCAACGGCGCGCCATGACGCCGGCCTATGCCAGCCCGGAGCAGGTGCGCGGCGATCGGGTCACCGCCTCTTCGGACATCTACTCGCTGGGCGTCGTCCTCTACGAGCTGCTCTCAGAGAACCTCCCCTACCGGCTCGACGGCAAACGTTTCGAGACCTTCGCGGACGCGATCCGCGAGCAGGATCCCGAGCCCCCTTCGTCGGCCGTCTCGCGGACCACCGGCTTCACCACCGGCGAGGCGGCGGCCCGCGAGCGCTTAGAACTCGTACGCCGTCGCCGCGCACTGCGCGGCGACCTCGACGCCGTCCTGCTCAAAGCCCTGCGCAAGGAGCCCGCGGCGCGCTACGCCACGGTCGCCGAGATGGCCGACGATTTGCGCCGCGTGCTCACCCAACGGCCGGTCTCGGCGCGGCGTGGCGGCTGGCGCTACCGGGCCGGCAAGCTCCTGCGGCGCCACCGGAGCGTCGGCGCGGCCGCCGCCCTTGGGCTGACGCTCGCGCTCGGCCTGGTCGCCTTTCCGGAGCTGCGCCATCGATGGCTCGAGGGCTCCTCGGCGACCCGACCGGAGGACGAGCTGGCGATCTTCCGCGAGGCGGCACCGTTGGCGGCCGAGACCCGACGCTTTCTAGAAGCCGGCGCCGAGCAGCTCGCGCGCTACGACGCTACGTCGGCGCGCGCCAGCTTCAAAAAGGCGGTCGCGTCCGCGGGCAAGTCTTCACCGGGTGCGGCCCTGGCCTGGGACGGCGTGGCGCGCGCAGAAGGCGCCCTCGGCGAGGTGGGACGGGCGGCCGAAGCGGCGGTCCAGGCGGCGGCCCACATCGGTCGGGCGTCTGGAGATCTTCCCCCCGCGGAAATCGAGCGCCTGCGAGCGCGCGGACTGGCCATCGACGGCCGCTGGCAGAGCGCCATCCCGGCCCTCGAAGGAGCGTTCCTCCACCTACCCGGCCGAATCGATGTCGGCCTGGACCTGGTGGCGGCGCTGCTCGCCGCGGGGCAGAGCGACGCTGCGGCGGATGCCCTCGGACGGCTGCGCCAGTTACCCGGCCAGCTGCCCGGCCAGATTTCCGATGGCGCGGCGGATCCACGCATCGATCTCGCCGAGGCCGAGGTGGCGCTGCACCAAGCGGAATTCCAGCGGGCCGCCGCCGCCGCGATGCGGGTGCGCGAGCGCGCCACCCGACTCGGCGCGGTGGCGCTCGGCCTCCGAGCCGAGCGCCTGCATGCCGAATCGCTCGCCCGACTCGATCGGCGCGAAGAGGCGCGCCGCGCGCAGGAGGCGCTCATCGGGCGGGCCACCGCCGCGGGGCTCGCTCGCGAGGCTGCCGCGGCGCGGCTCGGGCTCGGTGCGTCGCTCCTGCGCCTCGCCGGCAACCCGGAAGCGCAGCGAGTCCTCAAAGAGGCTCAGGCCGGTCTGCGCGCGGCGGGGGATCGGCGCGGCGAGATCGCGGCAATGACCCAGCTCGGGCTGCTCGCCGGCAAGCGCGGCGAGATGACCGAGGGGCGCCGCCTGATCGATCAGGCCCTCGCCGCGGCGCAAAAAATCGGCGATCGATGGACCGAAGGGGTGGTCCTGTCGCAGCGCCTGGTCCTGCTCAACTGGGCCGACGACGTGGCCGGAGTGCAGGCGGACCTCGAACCGGCGCTCGCGGCGCTACGCGATTCGGGCAATCGGCAGACCCTGGTGACAACGCTGTGCAACGCCGCGATCGTGGACATCGAAAACGTCGAACTCTTGCGGGCGGAAGCGTACGTCGAGGAGGCCGAATCGCTGGGGCGACGGCTCGGCAGTCAACTCGGAAGCGCGGCGATCGACCGGGCGCGCGCGTACCTCGAACAGACCCGAGGCAATCTCGACCTGGCGCGGAAGAGCTACACCTCTGCGCTCGGAAAAGCGCGCCGCGCCGGGGTCCCGCTGGTGGTCGCGAACTACCTCGCGGACCTCGCGTGGGTCGCGCTCGATGCCGGCCGACCGGAAGAGGCCGAGAGCCGGGCCACCGAGGCGATCTCGGTCTTTCTAAGCGCCGGAGATCCGCGCAGCGCCGCCAACACCGAAGCGGTTCTGGCCTGGGTCGACGCCCGCCGGGGTGACGCGGCGGCGGCGCGCCGACGCCTGGCCAAGCTGCAACGCGCCGCAGCGAAAGACGACTCCGATTCCACCCGTTTCACGCTTCTTTCAGTCGAGGCCCTGGTCGCGGAAGTGCTCGGGAACTGGCGCCATGCCGCCGAGGCCCGCCGCGAGACGATCCGCATCGCGACCGGGTGGCAGACCACCGGCCTGCTCATCAATCAGCGGCTCGGGCTGGCGCGCGCGCTCCAGGGGCTCGGCCATCGGGCCGAGCTTGAGAAGCTCGTGGGCGACCTGCTGCCGCAAGCCGAGCGGCTCGGTCTGCACGGCGTGTCTCGCGACCTCCGGACGCTGCTCGCCGCACCGGTTGAGAAGGGCTGAGCCCGCAGCACCCCACCCCATCGCACACTCTCTTGCATCGAGCTCACCAAATGTGTTCGAGTGCACCGGTCCAACCACCAAGCCCATCCAGGCACGACATGGAGTCGTGCCTTTCCGAGGGAGGAATCTCATGAAGATTCGCGCTGTCCTCGCCCCCGCCGCGCTCGCGGCAGTCGCCGTCCTCGCCGTAACACCCGCCGCCGCACAGACCCGCATTCGGGTCGGCGATGAGATGAGTTATCTCACCGGCACACCGTCCACCTACCCGCAAGGGGGCGCCAACCGGCCCGTGACCTGGACCGAGACCATCCACTCGCCCGGGGCGAAATTCCTCCGCATCCACTTCTCGAAGCTGAATCTTCCCGACGGCGACTATCTGACCATCTCGGGCGCCAACGGCAACGACTCCTGGATCTACACGGGCAAGGGGCTGCACGGCACGGGCCAGTTCTGGTCGTTCGCGGTCGAAGACCAGACCGCGATCGTCGAGCTTCACAGCGGGCCGGGCAAAAAGGGTGCGAAGTGGGGACTCGCGATCGATCGGATCGTCCACGGTGAGAAACCGCTCGCGATCGAACCGATACCCTCGCGCGTGATCTGTGGCGACGAGGGGCGCGAGGCCGCCGTCTGCCATCCAGAGGTCAACTCGAACCCGGTTGCCCGCATCCTGTTCCAGAGTGGTGGCTCGTCGTTCGTCTGCACGGCGTGGCTGGTCGCGGGATCGAACGCCAACACCATTCTCACCAACAACCACTGCATCGGGAACCAGACCGAGGCGAACTCGGTCCAGGCGAAGTTCAACTATCAGACCACCTCGTGCGGTGGCTCGACCCAGGCGACGACCACCGACTACGCGGGCGGCACCTTCCTCAAAACCGGCAGCAAGCTCGACTACACCGTGATGACCCTGCAAGGAAACCCAGAGGCGACCTGGGGCGAGTACACGGCGACCTCGAAGCAGCCGACGGTCGGCCTGACGATCAACTTCCCGCAGCATCCGGGCGGCGGGCTCAAGCGGATCGGCTATTGGGAGAACGCGGCGCACACGGTGCGCTGCACCGCGGCGACCGTCAATGCCTCCTACAGCTCCGCGACACGCAAGAGCCAGATGGGCTACGGCTGCGACAGCGAAGGGGGCTCCTCGGGCTCGCCGATCATGGACGCGGGGACGGGGCGGATCATCGGCCTTCACCACTTCGGCGGCGTCGGCAACAATCCGTGCCTCAACTCGGCCACCCAGATGCGCCAGGTCTGCGCCGACGCGGGTGCGCTGATCAGCTGCGCAACGAACTGATTCGACCGCGAAATCGACCCGGCCGAAAAACGAAGGGAGAGCGCCTGCCCGAGGCGCTCTCCCTTTTTGTCTTTGGGGGCTGGGTATGTCCCTTCGGCGCAGCCGGAAGAGATCCGCCGCACCGAAGCTCTTTACTTGCGCGGAAATCGTGTTCCGATCCAGTCACCGATCAAACGCAAGGCCTCGGGAGAGAACGTCTCCTCAATCGTGCCGTACTCCTCGAAGGCACCGGTCTGCGCGTGTTGGAAGAGGTGGTTGAGACCGGGCAGGAGCCGCACTTCGTGGTCCGGATTCTTGGCGACGGCGAGCGCAGTACGCACGGCATCCGCGTTGACCTGCGGCTCCACTTGAAAGTCCTTCTCTCCGAACAGGGCGAGGACTGGAACGTTCACCTTTCGCAGGTAGACCGCAGGATCCTGTCGAATCAACGAACGGAACCAGGGGGTCGTCCCCACTTGGATCGACTGCTCGATCGCGGCGCCATCGATCCCGAGCTTGGCGCGCTCCTCGTCGGAGAGCTGCTTCCGGCGGATCTCGGAGAGCGCCCGCAGCTTCTCCTGGAGCCGGTCGGTCGAGATCGACGGATCCGCGATCAGGTCGAGATCTTCTGCCACCATCGCGAGCGCCCGGTCGATCAGCTTCTCGTCGAGCCCCTGGAGGCGGTAGGCGGCCCGCGTCTGGCGGATTAACAACGACCGCAGAGGCTCGCCCGGCGGCGCAAGCAGCACGAGAAAGCCCAAACCCAAAGGGTTGTCGCCGGTCGCCGCCATCGGGCCGATCAGCCCGCCCTCGCTATGCCCGGCGATGCCGATCGCATGCCCCGCCACTTGGGGGAGCGACCGAAGAAAGGCCACGGCGGCCCGGGCGTCGGCCACAAAGTCCTCGACCCGGGAGCCGAAGTGATCGCCTCCGAAAGCGCCGACCCCCCGGTCGTCCCAGCGGAGCGAGGCGATGCCGCGGCGGGCGAGTGCGTCCGCGAGCACCAGGAACGGTTTGTGGCCCATCAGCGATTCGTCCCGGTCCTGCGGCCCGGAGCCGGAGACCAATGCGACGGCAGGAAACGGCCCCTTGCCTTGCGGCACGAGCAGGGTCCCGGCCAGCCGGACCTTCCCGGCTTCGCTCTCGAACGTCACCTCGCGGGCCTCGTAGGGGAACGGTTCTTTCGGCAGCTGCGGGCGGTTGAGCGCGAAAGCCGCTTTCAATCGGTGGAAGGCGAGCGGCAACTTCTGGGGTCCTTGCGTCCATTCGCCCTCGATGGCGCTGCCGTCGGCGTTCAGCTTGCCTTCATACCCGGCGGCGATCGCCGCGATCGACAGCTTGAGCGTAAGGTCCTCGAAGGAAATCTCGCCGACCGGGATCTTCGCTCCCTGATCGATGCTGTCGAGAACCGCGCTGAGACCACCGCCGTCCTTTTTCTCGACATGAAGGCCGAGACGCAGGCTTACGGCACCTACTTTCAGCGCTCCCAGCCAATCCCCCGCGGCACCCTCGCAGGGCACGGGCTGGTCCGGCAGGTTCGGCGCCTCCGCCGCCGTGAGTGGAATCGCAGCGAGCGGCACGAACGCCGTCATGAGACACGCTACGAGCTTGGATCGAAACAGGTTCATCGTCCCCTCCTTCTAAAGACCGGTTTCCGGATCGAAGATCTCTTCGATCGGCATTCTGAAGAGCCGCGAGATGCGGAAGGCGAGCGGCAGGCTGGGGTCGTACTTGCCGATCTCGATGGCGTTGACGGTCTGGCGCGAGACTTCCAGCCTCTGGGCCAGGTCGGCCTGCGTCCAGTCCCGCTCGGCCCGCAGGACCTTCAGCCGGTTCTTCACGAGTACCTCCGGTAGCCGAGAAGGATGCCCAAGACGTGGGTGAAAATCATGGCGACAAAGACAAAAGCCAAGTCTTTAGTGGCCAGGGCGCCGCTTACCGCGAGCAACCAGCACGACAGGCCGCCGAACACCCCCACCCCGAACGCAAGAGCGAGCGCCTCCACTTCGATCTTGCGCCGCAGTTCGTCGGTTTCGAGCAGGAATCGGCGATACGCAACGACCGTCCCGAGGCCGAGGATCGAGGTACCAATCACCCCCGCAAGAGTCGCCTCGGACGACCACTCCAGTCTCTTGATCCCAAATGCGACGACGGTGAACGCGAGCCCCCAGGCCATTGACCAGATCGTCACGAGCCGGCGGTTGCGCCGATCGCGGCCGAGGCCGGATGAGGCGCGGGAAGAGTCTTCGATTCTGTTCACGGGTTCTGTCTCCTTGTCTTTGAGTCAAGATCGCTTTACACAGGGGAATGTACAGACTCTCCTCCTGTATGTCAAGCGTGCTTGTCTTAGGCTCTCAGAAGCCGCGCACGGCGAGGTTGAGACCCCCGCCACGGGGGTAGAGACGCCCCAGTCCTCAACCACGAACGAACCGAGTCCACCATCGTCGGGGCGTCTCCTCGCCAATGCACCAACTGCCACCGACGTTGCCAAGACCCAAGCGGGTCGGACCCTGCGCAACGGCAAGAAGCTCGACTACGGATTCGGCTGGGAGGTCTACGCCGACGAAGACACCGGCCAGCCGGTCTACAGCCACAGCGGCCTCTGGATGGGCTTCACCTCGTACTACCTGCGCCTGCCGGAGCGGAAACTCTCGGTGATCGTCCTTTCGAACAGCGCCGAAACGGACACCGAAAGCCTGGCCTGGGGCACCGCGAAGCTCTTTTTCGACTGAGCCCCCCACCGTCTGTCGGCGGCCCCGCAACGGGCCACGGCGACCAACGCGCGGCGCAACAGCCCGGGCGCTCCGGTTGGAGCGGCTCGTTCAGTGGCCGGAGATCGGCCTCGGAACCGGAGCGAAGATGGCGCTGAAGTAGCGCAAGGCGGGCGGCTGCTCGACGATCCGGATGCCGGGGATCTCGTCCTTATGCCCGGCGATCTCGCCGAACGATTCGATCACGTAGTCCATGTGGCTCTGGGTGTAGACCCGGCGCGGGATCGCCAGGCGGACCAGGTCGTGCTCGGCGTAACGCTCTTCGCCGGTCAGAGGATCGCGGCTCCCCATCATCACCGAGCCGATTTCGACGCTGCGAATGCCGGCGTGGCGGTAGAGCTCGATCGCGAGCGCTTGCCCCGGGTACTGCTCGCGCGGGATGTGCGGCAGGAACGCGCGCGCATCCACGTAGATGGCGTGCCCTCCCGGGGGTTCGAGGATCGGCACCCCCGCCGCGGCGATCCGCTCGCCGAGGTACTGCACGGAGGCGTGCCGGTACTCCTGGTAGGACAGATCGAGCGCCTCGTAGAGGCCGACCGCGATCGCTTCGAGGTCGCGTCCGGCGAGGCCGCCGTAGGTCGGAAATCCTTCGGTGAGGATCAGCAGCTCCTCTTCGTGGCGGGCGCCCCGGCGGATCGGCGAGCAGCGCCGCGAGCGCTTCGAGGTCGATGTTCCCCTTGAACGGATGCGACACGTCGAGCCGGTGGCTCTCGCGACAGGGAAGATCGAGCGCCGTGGCGCCCGCCGCCTCGATGTTGGCGCGGGTGGTGTCGAAATGGGTGTTGTTGGGCACGACATCGCCCGGCACCAGCAGGGTCGCCGCGAGAATCCGCTCGGCGGCGCGCCCCTGGTGGGTCGGGATGACGTGGCGAAAACCGGTGATGTCGCGGACCGCCGCTTCGAAACGCCCGAAACTCGGGCTGCCGGCATACGACTCGTCGCCGATCATCAGTGCGCCCCACTGCGCGGCGCTCATCGCGCCGGTACCGCTGTCGGTCAGCAGGTCGATCACGATCCGCTGCGACAGCAGGCGGAACAGGTTGTACCCCGCCGCTTTGAGCAGCCCGGCACGCTCTGCGGGGGTGGTCATCAGAATCGGTTCGATGCTCTTGATCCGGAACGGCTCGATGATGGTCTTCATGGCGGGTCTCGTGGGTTGGGAGGAGAGGCTTCAAGTCTACCTCGCCGCCCGGGTCCTCAACGGCTTCGCCGGGGCGGAGCGGCGCTTGTCGGCCGAACTTTCGCGGAGTATCCTCCCGTTTGGTTCGACTAAAACGGAGTGAGTTCCCGAATGGTTAGCATCGCACGGACCCTGCAGATCGATCTTCCGCCCCGCCAATCGGCGTTCTTGTGGGGTCCTCGGAAGACCGGAAAGAGCACGTACCTTCGGTCGGCGTTTCCCGACAGCGTGACGTTCGACCTGCTCCAGACGGACCTGCTGCTGGATCTCACGCGACGCCCCGCTCTGCTGCGCGAGCGGCTTTTGGCCATGCCGCCCGAGAAGCTCCGCTCGCCGGTGATCCTGGACGAGGTCCAGAAGGTCCCCCAGCTCCTGGATGAGGTCCACGGGTTGATCGAGAACCAGGGACTGAGCTTCATCCTCTGCGGGTCGAGTGCGAGGAAGCTCAAGCGCGGCGGCGCGAACCTCCTGGGCGGCCGGGCCTGGCGCTACGAGATGCATCCGCTGACCTCCGTAGAAATCGGGGATCTGGATCTCCTACAAGCGCTCAACCGCGGTCTCGTCCCGTCGCACTACCTCTCTTCGGAATACCGGCGCTCCCTCGACGCCTACGTGGTGGACTACCTCAAAGAGGAGGTTTTCGACGAGGGGCTCACCCGCAACGTCGCCGCGTTCTCGCGCTTCTTCGAGGCGATGGGCTACTCCCACGGCGACCTCACGAGCTACGCCAACATCGCGCGGGATTGCGGCGTCGATGCGAAGACCGTCAAGGAGTACTACCAGATCCTGGTCGATACCCTGCTCGGCAGCTTCATCGAGCCCTACAAGAAGCACCAGGAGCGCCAGGTGATCGGCAAGGCCCCGAAGTTCTATCTGTTCGACGTGGGAGTGGCCGGCGCCTTGACCCGGCGGCGCATCGCGGAGGAAAAAGGCGAGCTATTCGGCCGGGCGCTCGAACACTTCCTGCTCATGGAGATCCAGGCTCACCGGTCCTACCGGGAACTCGGTTACGGGATCCACTTCTGGCGCACCAAGAGCGGCCTCGAAGTCGACTTTGTGCTCGGCGACGGCGAGGTCGCGGTGGAAGTGAAAGGGACCTCGCGGGTCGATCCTTCGGATTTCCGTTCGCTCCGGACGTTCGTCGAGGACCACCACCCGCGCCGCGCCATCCTCGTCTGCAACGAGCGTGCGCCCCGGCTCGTCGAGGGCATGGAGGTTCTGCCCTGGCGGGAATTCTTGGCACGGCTGTGGGGCGGGCAGATTCTCACTTAACCACCCAGGTCGAGAACCTCTGCCGGGAGATTGTCGGCGACTACCCCGACTGTCGGGCCGACCGCTCCGACAACATCCGACAGCCCCTGAACTTGAAGATGGGCCGGAACCACCTTTGGCACACGCCTTGCGATAGACGTTCTCAACAACCTTTACA
>JANNIH010000095.1:0-29457 GCA_031404815.1 Holophagales bacterium
CCCGCAGCAGCCAGCAACACGATCTGTGATCGCTGAACCAGCCGCGCAGGAGTGCTACGGCCACGGGCAAACCTTTCCAGCTGTTGCCTCTCCTCGGTCGAAATCAGAACCTCTGGCGCGACTCGCATTCTCAAATCCTCCTATTGGATTATACGAGCGAGATACGCTTAAGGTTCAACAAATTGGGCGCACTACACTACAGAGGTCATCCACGGGAACGGCGTGATCCCGCGTGCTTAATTCAAACCCCAAGGAATTTTAAATTAGCCGACAACTTATCGTCCAGATATATCAAAGCTATAAGTGAACGATCAAAAAGACCCTTTACGCGGTGAATGGGTTTCGAGGGCTTTTCCGTGGTGATCAGCTCGGAAGCGTTTGCGGTGAGAGCCGCCGCGACGTGCAACGCATCCATGGCTGCGAGCCCATAGGTCTCAGCCTGCTTGGCCGCGGATTGCAGCAGACCCTCGGTCGGTTCGACCCCAAACTGTGGCCAGGGCAAAGAACGAACGATAGAACTCCGCTTCGTGGTCGCGGCGGTGAAAACTGGCCTTTGGCAGAACTTCGAGGCTGAGGAATGGGCTGGCGACAAAAGCGCGAGAGGGGTCATCAAGGATCGCTCTCGCAGGGAGCGTCTGCTTCACGTCGCCGACATACGCTGCAATCAATACCCCGGCATCCACGAAGGTGAGAATCAGGACTCTTCTCCCACTCCCCCGCGCCCAAGTGCGACTTCGCGCTGGATACCCTCGTAGTCAAGGAGCTCACCACCCGCTTCGATGTGAGCGCGGCGGAGCTCGACGAGCTTCTTGCCCAGCGGAGTGCGCGGCACGTACGCGTCGAGATCGGCAAGTGCTTCTGCCCGCGGGTCATCGAGCTTCTTGAGGGTGACGGCCATAGCTTGCAAATCGTAGCATGTTCCCCGCGTCGCTCGTCTTGACCCACCTACTACGACGACTTGTCGGACGAGCGTCGGCCTCCGCGAGAAGATCCTCGCCAAGGCCCGGCACCCGCTCTTCGTAGTAGGCGACGGCTTCGTTCAGCTCTTCTTCCGCGGCCGGCAGGAACGCGACGTTCATCGCGCGCGGAGGCGAGCCCGCGCACGAGCGAAAACAGCTTCCGCAGAAAGAGAGGTGACGAGTCCTGCATCAAGCTCTCGGCTTCGCCGCTGAGCCTCTTCGAGCCACGCGCGGTCGACGCCGAGATCGGCTGGGCCGTCGAGATCGTCGAGCAGCATCCGCAACAGCTTTCCCTGTTCGACAGGGTCGAGCGATCGGATCTCTTCTACCATCTCAGCAGCAGCCCGTGCCATGGCGGCCTCCTATCCCAAGACTCAGCAAGATAAGTGTAGCAAACCGGCTTCGACCGTGGCCTTATCCCTGCCCCCCGGGGGCTCCGGGCCAGTGCGCCGGTCTCCCCCGATAGCGATTTCTCCCGGGAGCGCCGGGCACCAGCCCGGCCCTGGCCGTCGAGCGGCCCGGGGCGTTGATCGGAGGGTTGCGATTCAGATAGCCTCTGCCCAAGGAGCCCGCGGGAAAGTCCGAGTCCCGGTCCCCTCGGCGCTCCCCGGCCCGGTACATTCGGCTCCCGAATTCGAATTCGGGACTCCCGAGATGGAATTCGGGGTTTCCGAGATGGAATTCGGGGTTCCCGAAATGGAATTCGGCAGTCCCGAAATGGAATTCGGGAGCCAAGAAATGGAATTCGGCAGTCCCGAAATGGAATTCGCCGCCGCCGAAATGGAATTCGGGGATCAGAAAATGGAATTCGGCAGTCCCGAAATCGAATTCGGCAGCCAGAAAATGGAATTCGGGACTCCCGAAATGGAATTCGGGAGCGAATGGGTACACCGCGGAGCGGGCTAAACGTGACCCGCATCGAAGTGGTCACCCGAATCGCCGCTCCGGTCGCGCGCTGTTTCGACGCCGCGCGGGATATCGACCTCCACATGGCCTCGGTGGCCCATACGGGCGAGCGGGCGGTAGCCGGCAGAACGAGCGGCCTGATCGGCCTGGGCGAGAGGGTCACCTGGCGCGCTCGGCATTTGGGCGTCGTGCAGCACCTTACCTCGCAGATCACGGCCTTTGCCCCACCGCACTACTTTCAAGATCGAATGGTCAAAGGGGCTTTCGCTTCGTTTGTCCACGACCACCACTTCGAGGAATTCGAAGGGCGGACGACGATGACCGATGTGATCGAATTCCGCTTGCCTTTGGGTCCTATCGGCCGGCTGGTCGATCGCTTCATCCTCCGTGACGTTCTCGAACGACTGATCGTTCATCGTGGGGAGGAGCTTCGGCGGGCGGTGGAGAGCGAGAGGGCTTAAGGAATCAGCAGCGGCGACCAGGGACCGCGCATACAATCCCCGCCTATGTACCTCATCGATTTCCTCGGCGCGCTGCTGACGCTGCTCGCGTTCACGTTTCTTGGCCTGTCCGGCTACTTTGCGGCGGTCGCTCTGCTGGGTGAGCGGGCGCGGCGAGATGTTCTGGCGCTCGGGGTGGCTTGGGGGCTCAGTTCGTTGTCGATCGCGTTGCTGATCGGCTTGGGGCTGGGTGCGCTCGGCTGGTTGCGGATCGACCTGGCGCTCGGGGTGCTCGCCCTGTTGAGCGTCGTTCAGCTGCGAGCGGCGCGGCGGGCGGGCGACCCTTGGGGGCCGGCGCGGGCGCTCGGGGGCCGGAGTTGGGCACGCCTCGCCGAGCGGCCGGTGCTCGCGATTCTTACCCTCCATGCCGCGGGGAGCGAGCTGCTGCGCGGCGTGCTCCGGCCGCCGCTCAGCTGGGACAGTTTGATGTATCACCTGCTGCTCTCCGCCACCTGGCTCCAGGAGCAGAACCTGGCGCCGGTGTTCGGGCCGGCGCCGACCAACTTCTATGGCTTTCAGCCGGGCAACGGGTCGCTCTGGTTCTGGTGGTGGATCGCGCCGTCGCACAGCGAATTCTGGGTCAATCTCTCCTCTGCCCTCCCCTGGCTGCTGCTCGGGCTCGCCGCGGGTGCCGTCGCCCGGCAGCTGGGCGCGGAAAAGAGCTGGCCGGTCGCGGCCTACCTCACCCTGTTGACGCCCACGATCCTTCGTTTCATCGGCGCGCAGTATGTCGATCTCATGGTGGGGGCCGGCATCGTGGCCGCCGCATTCTTCTCGCTCCTCTGGCTCGACGAGGCGCGCTGGGGTACGGCGCTGCTCGCCGGGGCCGGCCTCGGGATCGCGGCGGGGGCGAAGGTTCTGGCGCTTCCCTACGTGCTCGCCCTGGCGGGTGCCGTGCTGCTCGCGGCGGCTCTGCGCGGCGGTTGGCGGGTGCGGATCGGGCAGATCGTCGCCGCGATTTTGATCGCGTCTCTGCTCGGCAGTTTCTGGTACCTGCGGAACCTCGCCTACGGCGCCGGGCCGTTCGGTCTGCGCTGCGAAGGGACGGTGGCCGGGGCGGAAGCCGATCGGGGCGAAGCGCCGACGATCCCGCGCCCAAACAGTGTGCTCGACCGATTCGGTGAGTTTCTCGGCAACGGCCAATTGATCGACGCCGCGCTCGGGGTCGCGCGCCCGCAGGTGCTCGAGTTGGGGGTAGGCCCTCAAGGGATCCTCTTGCTCCCGCTGCTCGGCCTCCCTTGGCTGCTGCCGAAGGGGCGTCGCCGAGTCTCGCTCTTGATCTGGAGCCAGATCGCCGCCCAAGCCTTCGTCTGGCTGACCATCCCCTACGCCGACAAGAGCACCCTGTTCGCCAACATCCGCTACCTGGACGGCGCGATCGCGCTCGGTTTGGCGGGCGGGCTCGCGCTGCTCGAACTGCGCAACGTCGCCCCGCGTTGGATCGAAGGGATCGCTCTCGCGCTGGCCGTCCAGAGCCTCCTTCAGCTCCATTCCGAGATGCCGCGCGGTGTCCGGATCGCGATGGCGGTGGTCGATCTGGCGGTCGTCGCCTTGGCTCTGGCGCCCAAGCTCAGGGCCTGGCTGGTGCCGCGCGCTCCGGCGGTCGCGGCGCTGGGTGTGGTCGTTGCGCTCGGGGCGGCGCCGTTCCTGGCCGCTTTCCGGGTCGCCGACCGCGGCCGGGCACTGGCCCAGGATCTGACCGTCCACGCAACGTTGGCCAAACAGTTCGCGCGCGCTTGGACCTGGCTCGATCTCTACGGCGAGAACCAGACGGTCGCGGTCTCGATCTCGCCGCTCCACTTCTTCGTCTATCCGGCGCTGGGTCCGCGGTTCGAGCGGAAGGTGATCTTCGCGAACCTGAATCCCGAAGATCGAAGCAACGCCGCGGACTATCCGGGCTGCGATCCGCGGGTCGATGTCACGCCCGAGGCCTGGCTTGCGAACCTGGCGAAACACAACGTGCGTTGGCTGCACGTGGCGCGTTTCACCGGTACCGAGTTCTTCCCCGAGCGCGCCTGGGCCGACGCCCGGACGGATTGGTTCACCCTCCGCTTCGAGGCCGACGGGAACCGGATCTACGAAGTGATTCCGCCGTCCGGGCGCTAGGCGCTCGGTTGTTTTCGTAGGGGCGGCCCTACGGGGGCCAGGCGAGCGCGAGCATCTCGTCGAACGGCAGGCCCTTCTTGCGCGAGCGCGCCGCGGCGATCCGCCAGGCGTCGGGGACCGGTGGCCCCTGGCGCATCATCTCCTGGGACTCCTTGTCGCCGCCCCAGATCGAGAACGCGAGGCCCATCGCGACGGGGCCACCGGTGGGAATCGGTGCCGGCACCGCCGCGAGCTTCTTTTCGAACTCCAGCCGGAGCCCAACAGGCAGGCGCTTCGCCCCGGGGAACGCGAACCAGATCTTGGCCGGGCTGCCCGGCCGGACGGTTGCGATCAGGACTCCCGTGCTGCCCGGCCCGGTCGTGGCCGCATCGACGATCTTCTTCGCTTCGGTCTCGAGCTGCTTTAGATAGAACGTGGCGATCAAGCCGTCGCCGCCGAACCGCTCCTTCAAGAGAAGATCAGGCTGAAACAGGACGGCCTGGTGCACTTGAAACGCCGACTTCGAAGGGGAGGCCGGCGTCGGCGGAGTTTGCGCCACGGTCGCAGCGCGAACGGCTGAGAGGGCGAGCATCAGGCCCAAGCCTAAGGCCGAGGAAAAAGCGAGCTTGAAACGGTGCCGCGTGGGGGTATTCATCGTTCGGAACTCTCCATCGTTTTTGAGGGACGCACCCGCTCGAATGGGGAGCGGGCGGCGACATCTTATGTTGTACGCGATCGGAGCCCACGGCCGAGCAGGAGCCAGTCGGGCATCGCCCAGGTACCCTCGGTCAGCCTTCCGACCTCGAGGCCTCGGTGGATCACGAGGCCGCCGCGAAAGCGATCGCCGAAGAAATGCCGGGCCTTCTCGATACCACCGGCGTCTCGCGCCGAAACTGTTGCTCGCGACTTGATCTCGCAGGCGATCACGCCGAACTCGGTCTCTAAGATCAGATCGACCTCCAAACCGCCGGCGGTGCGCAGGAAGGACGGACGGAATCGGACGCCGAGGCTCCAGAGCGTAGTGAGAATCTGAGCGATCACAGAAGTCTCGTACTGCTCGCCGCTGAGGCCTCCCGTCTGGCCAGAGAGGACGCGCTGGATGCCGAGGTCGATCCAGATCATTTTCGGCGCCTTGATCAAACGGCTACCGGCATTGTCGGACCAGGGAGTGAGGTGGAACGTCTGGTACGACAGCTCGAGGTAGCGCAGATAGCGCCGGGCTGTGGTGACGGGGAGCGAGGCGTCGCGCGCCAGTTCCGAAAAAGACAGAATCCTTCCGGCGCGGAGTGCGGCCAGCCGATGGCAAGCGGAGAAGGCGTCTAGATTGCGCAGCTGCGCCAGGTCGCCCAAGTCGCGCTCGAGATAGGTGGTCTGGTAAGCATCGAGCCAGGCGAGCCGCTCTTCAGGCGCGTATTGGAGCAGCGGTGGCATACCGCCCCAGGCGAGCGAGTGCTCCATTGCGGCCTGCGCCGCTCCGATGTCGGGCCCGACAGAACCTGCCATCTCGGGTGCGAGCAGCGATTCGAGAGGTTCTGCCGACTCGACGAGCGAAGCAATCGCCGGACGCTGGGGCAGAGTCCCGCCGAAAAAGGGCGCGAGCTCGGCAATGGTCAGTGGCCAGAGCTCGAACAGGAAGACGCGTCCGGCGAGCGATTCGCGGACCCGATCGAGCAGAAGAATGCGCGACGAACCGAGCAGCACGGAGAAGTCGAGTCGCCCCTCGTCGTAGGCCCATTTGACCTTTTCGAACACTGCCGGCGCCTTCTGCGCCTCGTCGAGGATCGCCGCGCCAACTGTTTCGGCCCAGGCTTCCGTGGGGACCGTAGCGATCCGGTCGCGTTCGCCCGAAGAATCGAAGTTCAGATAACGGAGGTCGCGACCGTACCGATCGCGGGCCAAAGTGGTCTTTCCCACTTGACGCGCGCCAGTAAGCACGACGATCCGTCGCCCTGCGGAGGGCAAAGGGAGTCGGGATGCCTGGAGCCGATCGAGCACGATGTCAACCTAGCAGATCGACCACCGAGTGGTCAAATTACCAGGTAGATTGACTCTTCCAAGTCGATCCGCAAGGCGCGGGCGCGCGAGCCGGTCGGGAAGGGCGCCTGGTCCGGGCTCTCTCCGGCGGCTCGTGCCTTTTTCTCTTTGCGGACCAGAAGGGCATTTTGCCCGTGGGGACATCCTGGGGCATGAGTGGATGAATAGCCAGGTGAGATTGTCAGCATCTCTCCACGGGAGAAACATTACGCTACTGTCTCTGAACTTTGACTCGTGGTAGGGTAAATAAGGTTTTGGGTATTCGTCCCTGGAAGGCAGATCGACTCGACATTCCGGCGAAAACAGGAGCAGTGGAAGATGGAAAAAATCGTAGACTCCTTCACCAACCAGTTAACCTACGCCTTCGAGCAACTCTCAAAGGGAGTGTATGAATCCGGCCCCGAAATGGCAGCGCACGCCGGCATGGGCCTTTGGGGGCTTAACCATGTTCGAGGTGTGCTAACCAGTGTCCAGGACGCTCTCGTCAAGAGAGGAATTGAACTCGACCCCCACTCCGGTATCGTCAATCTCTATGAAGAGGTCCGCTACCCACTTGAGAAACTCGAAGGATTTCTAAAAGCCAAGCACGCGGGCGAAAAGGCTTCCCTCGATGAGGAGGCCGCCTCGATCTACGTCTCTTTTTTGAGAACGAAACTGGACGAGCTGCGAGAAATAGCACGCGATGTCGATAAGAAGCATGAATCGTAAGTCCTCGACTTCCTGAGCTACGAGTCATGTCGTGCGGGGATGTGGTGAAGGCGAAGGAACTTGCAATTCAGGCCCACGACCATGTAGAGAAGCGGGGCCGTTGACCTTCACGATCTGGCTGAACTCCGTGCCAGATTCTCACCCAAGATGTAAGAGCCGAGCGATCCGTTTCAGCGGGAACCCGAATATGACGTTTTCTGTCTTTGAACCGCATACCACGATCGCTACGATTAAACCCGATGGGTCCGCGATGGGTGAGCCGCTAGAACCGTGATAGTACTCGTGCCCTTGATGGGTGCGAGACAACTTGAATCGGTAAAGGTCGTATCGTGCGTCGAGTCCGTCATACTCCATGCCAAGCTCGCAAGCCACTTCTCGACCGAGACGTCGAACATGAAGGTGTTCCTCTACCTGGACACGGCTGCAGGAGGCGAAGCCATATAACTCGGTTGGAGAGGGTTCGGCATCGACTGGACCGGTGTACACGTCAAGATCGAGTGTGCTGTCCTCCAACCTCCCGTCCTTTGCAAGCTCCGCGCGCAGCGCATCGAGATTAATCTCGGTCCAAGCGATGTCCATCGCTTCCCCCACCTTGCTTTCATAGCAATCTTCATTCAGCGCCGGCAACCGAAGCTCAGTGGGTTCATCTGCTAACGCTTCCGTCGAGAGGAGCTTCTCAAGATCACTAAGCTCTATTGCGGAGATCAATTGCGAAGAACCAAGATGAATTAGGAGTGTCTCCGATGACGTGCTGTAATTCGTCTCAAGGAGCCACCGCGCGCCTGACCAGAAAGCATGGCCGGCAGAGACGAGAAAGTACTTCTCGCGGCTCTTTACGATGAAGCCGCTTGCGATTCCCTCGAATTTTCCTTCGCTCGTGACGCGCACGAGGCGAGCCGTGGTGCGCTTCATCTGGTCAACGAATCTCCGGATTAGCTCGTCATTCGACGGACAGGCCATGGGTCCTTGTTCGCTGAGATCTGCCGCGCAGCCAATGAGCCACAAAAGGAAGTGCAAGAATCCCCAGCAGCACCGCAAACCAGAGCGTTGCGGCGCGGATGATCAGCGTCGCCGAAGCCGCCGCCGCGGTGTCGAGCCCCTGGCTGGAGAGGAGGCCGGTGAGGACTCCTTCCGCCGCGAGCAGGCCGCCCGGGAGCATCGAGAGCGAGCCGGCGCAGGTGGAGAGGCTGTAGTTGAAGATGCCGGAGAGGTAGCCGGAGTCCGGAGCGTACTGCCGCACCGCGAGGGCGAAGCCGATCCCTTCGGCTCCCCAGGCGACGACCGCAATGGCGAGGCCGATCGCGAGCAGGCCGGGCGAGAGCAGCCCGCGCAGATCGTCGTAGATGCCGCGGATCAGGCCGACCCGGCGGCCGATCGCGGGGATCTTTGCGATCAGGGAAAACAAGAGCTCGGCGCCGCGCTCCCAGGTGAGCACCGCGACCGCTGCCGCCACCGCAGAGAAGCAACCGGCGGCGATCCAGACGCCCCCTCGAAACGGCAGCGCGCCGAATCCGAGCAGCACGAACACCCCGAGCAGGTCGGCCGCGCGCTCGGCGAGCACCGCGGGGACCACCCGGCGCGCCGGGCCGCCCCCCAGCTCGCGCACCAGCCAGGCCTTGCCCAACTCGCCCGCCTTGCCGGGGGTCACCGAGAGGAGGAACCCGACCAGGAAGATCGCGAGGCTTTTTCCCCGCGAGAGCGTCACGTCCAACCGGTCGAGATAGATCTGCCAGCGGACGAAACGGAGCGCGTAGTTGACGAGCGAGAGCCCGAGAATCGGCGCCAGCAGGGCGAGATCGAACTCGGCGAGCCGGGCGGCGACTTTCCCGGCGTCGGCGAACAGTGCCAAGCCTACACAGGCGAGGACCCCCAAGAACGCCGGGATCAGCAGCCGACGGCCGAGATGCTCGAAGCCGCGCCCGGCCTCTTCCACCTCCGCCCGGCTGGCCGAGGAGGCCGAGGAGGTCGAAGGCGAGGGGGGCGTGGTCGGCTGCTCGGGTTCGGACTCAACCGGCCGGCTCAAGCGGCCTTCCGCACGGCCGGTGCAACCTCCGGATACTGCTCGAACAGGCGCATCCACTGGCTGTTCTTCGTGTACTCGGCAGTCCGCTTTTTGCCGATCGTCGGGTACCAGATGTAGTCGTGGTAGAAGTACGAACCGAACACGAACAGGTTGACCAGCGGGGTGTGGAAGAACAGGTTCTGGAGCCCTTTGAGCGGCCCGAACCAGATCGCATCGCCGATCCGGCTCGCGGAGTTGTCGCCGACCCGGAATTTGAAGTTCATTTGAGAGATGTCCTCGCCGACCACCTCGATATCGCGCGGATCGCCGATCCCTAAGCCCGCTTCGTGGGCGAGCCGGATGTATTTGATCGACATCGGGTCGAAGCCCATCATCTTCGCCGCCACGGCGTCGATCGCCACCTGATCGCCCGAGGCGAGCATCAGGTTCTTCTCGACCGGAATCATCGTGCGCGGCCCCGGGCCGTTGCCGCAGGTCGTGCCGTCCTTGACCGCGAACAGCCCGCTGTGGATCTCTTTTTGGATCGTCAGCAAATCGACCAGCGTCTCGTGGATCCAGCTGTGGGTGTAGTGGCGGCGGGTATTGAGCAGGCCGCCGAACGCGTTCTTCATCGCGCCGGTCGTGGTGGTGTAGATGTGGCACTTGACGGTCGGCAGGTGGACGATGTTCTTGCCCAGGAAGAACTCGGGGATCGTGATGCCCTCGGGGTAGATCTTCGGCAGCACCAGCATCTTCCCCTTCGGCTTGTAGGTGATCCACTTCAAGTCGTCCGCGAAGCAGTTGTAGCGCACCGGCACGCCGTACTGGTCGAGCACGGGGAGGTAGCGGTTCAGCCGCTCGCCTTTTTTGGGGTCGGTCACCACCGTGTTGTTCTGGACGCAGACCAGGTCCGAGTAGCCGTCGGCACGCAGCTTCCGGATCGTCCCTTCGAGCTGCCAGGGAGTGGTGTTGGCGCCCGGGAACGGGAAATGCCAGGAGATGTTGTCCTTGAGGATCGTGGTGGCGCTCGGATCGAGGTACTTTTTCACCTCGGCCAATTCCATCGTGCGTCCAATATCTTCAAGAACGGTGTCCGGCTTCGTCTTTAAGACGGCGACGCGAGCTTTCGTGGGCATTGGGGGCTCTCCGGGTCGGGCAGTTCGGGCCGACGCTTGTGGGTCGGCGCCGGGAAGTAGGAACAGCAAACGGTGGCGGATCGAAATTCCACCGACGGAACGATTATAGCGGGTCTATGAGAAGCTCCGAGCGATGCCTCCCGCGCTCTCCGTCCGGAACGTCGTCAAGGTCTATCCCGATGGCACGCGGGCGCTCGACGGGGTGTCGTTTACGGTCGCGGCGGGGGAGACGGTGGCGCTGGTCGGGGAGAGCGGGTCGGGCAAGACGACGCTGCTGCGGCTGTTCAACCGGCGGGAGGAGCCGACCTCGGGCCAGGTGCTGGTCGCGGGGGAGGATGTGGCCGGGATCGACCCCGTGGCGCTCCGGCGGCGGCTCGGCTACGTGCCGCAAGACGGTGGTTTGCTCCCCCATTGGACGGTGGCAAAGAATGTCGAGACGGTGCCCCGTTTGCTCGGGTGGGAGGCCAAGCGCCGTCGCGAGCGCGCCGCCGAGCTGCTCGATCTGGTCGGGCTCGCCGGTCCGACGTTTGCCGGCCGCTATCCGAAAGAGCTGTCGGGCGGGCAACGCCAGCGGGTGGCATTCGCCCGGGCGCTCGCCGCCGACCCGCCGATCGTGCTGCTCGACGAGCCGTTCGGTGCGCTCGATGCGCTCACCCGCCGCGAGCTGCATTTGCAATTCGCCGCTTGGACTGCGGCGCTCGGCAAAGCCGCCGTCCTGGTCACCCACGACCTCGCCGAGGCGTTCCGGCTCGCGGCGCGAACGGGGGTGCTGCGCGGCGGCCAGCTGCTCCAGATCGGTCCGGCCGAGGAGTTGGAGCGCCGGCCGGCCGATCCGTACGTCGAGGCGCTGCTCGATCTCGCTCTGTCGCGGCGGAGCGCGCATGGTTAGGTCGATTGAGAGACTGGCCCTCCTGCTTCTGCTGGGAGTCGGCTGCGCCGCTCCGCTCGCGGCCCGCGACGGGATCGTCGTCGGCTCCAAGAACTTCGAGGAGAGCCGCCTGCTCGGAGAGGTCTTCGCCCAGCTGATCGAGGCGCGCACGGGTTTGACCGTCGAGCGTCGGTTGGGTCTCGCCGGCACCCAGATCTGTTTCGAGGCGCTGCGAACCGGGGCGATCGACGTCTACCCCGAATACACCGGAACCGGTCTGGTCTCGATCCTCGGCGAAACTTCTAAAGGGGGCCGGGCTGCGGCGCTCGGGCGGGTGCGTTCCGAGTTTCTGAAGCGATTCGACCTCCATTGGCTCGCGCCGCTCGGCTTTGAAAACTCGTTCGAGATCGCGGTGCCGAGGGAACTCGCCGAGCGGGAGCGGCTGCGGTCCTTGACGGACCTCGCGCGGATCGCACCCCGCCTGCGCGGGGGATTCGGCCAAGAGTTCGTCGGTCGCGAAGATGGGCTGCTCGGGTTGGAGAAGACCTATGACCTCCACTTCCGCTCCCTCCGTTCGCTCCAGCATGCGATCAAGTACCAGGCGGCGGGCGCGCGCGAGATCGACGCGCTCGATGTCTACACGACCGACGCCCGGCTGATCGAGCATCGCCTCGTCGTGCTCGAAGACGATCGCGGCTTCTTTCCGCCCTACGAGGCGGCGGCGTTGGTCCGCGGCGCCACCCTCGCGCGGCATCCGGAAGTGGGATCGGCGCTCGGCTTGCTCGCCGGTGCGTTCGACGAAGAGCGGATGCGCGCCCTCAACCTCCGGCTCGACCAGGGCGAGAGCGAAGCGGTGGTCGCGCGCGACGTGCTGGAAGCCTTAAGCCTCGTGGCCGCCCGCCCCGGCGCGAAGGCTCCTTCGGCGGCGGAGGGAAAAGTGCCCGAGCGCGCGGGGTTCTTCGCCTACCTGCTCCAAGAGCGCGCGGCGCTCTGGCAGCGGACGCTCGAACACCTCGGCCTTTCCGGCCTCGCGCTGCTGCTCGGCGTGCTGGTCGCCGTGCCGTTCGGCCTGCTGCTCGAACGGCACCGCCGCTTGGCCGAACCGATGATCCGCCTGCTCGGCATCACCCAGACCGTGCCGTCGCTCGCGCTGCTCGCTTTCATACTTCCCTGGCTCGGCATCGGCGCCCGCCCGGCGATCGTGGCGCTCTTTATCTACTCGCTCTTTCCGATCGTCCGCAACACCTATTCCGGCGTCCGGGACGCCGATCCGCGCGCCGTCGAAGCGGCGCTCTCGGTCGGCATGACCGAGGGGCAGGTGCTCCGCCAGGTGCGCCTGCCGCTCGCCCTGCCGATCGTGCTCGCCGGAATCCGCACCGCCGCGGTGCTCACGGTCGGCACCGCGACGCTGGCCGCCTTCGTCGGCGCCGGGGGCTTGGGCGAACCGATCGTCACCGGCCTCCAGCTCGCCGACAACCGCCGCATCCTCTCCGGAGCGCTCCCAGCCGCGGCCCTTGCGCTGGCGGTCGATGCCCTCCTCGGAGCGCTCGAACGGGCGCTCCGGCCGCGGGGGCTGTGAGGTCTCACTCGGAACGAGCGCTCATGCTGCGCCCCCGCCCCCTCCTGCTCTCCACCCTCCTGCTGACCGTTCTTGCAGCGTCGCTCTACCTTCGCTACCGCGCGGACGCGCCGGAGCCGGGTGCGTCGCGCTCCGACCTGCCCGCCGGGCGGTGGCGCCTGGTTGCCCCGAGCAAGACCGCCAACGCCTCTCCTGAGGATCTGGCGCGGACCCTTTCTCTGCCTTATCTCGCGGGCTCCAAGTCGGCGCCTGCGGTCTCGGGCGTCACGGTTTGGGATCGACGGCGCGCCTTCTCGGGAGTCAATCTCTACACCTCGGGCCATGCACCGGAGGTGCTGCTGATCGACATGGCCGGCCGGAGGCTCCACCGTTGGCGCTTGTCCTTCGAGCGCGCGTTTCCGGGCAAGGCGCCGACCGAAGAGACGGCGTTCTTCCGCCGGGCAGAGCTCGCGCCGGACGGCACGTTGCTCGCGATCTACCAGGGGGGTGGCCTGGTGGCGCTCGATTCGGCGTCACGCCTGCTGTGGAAGGTGGACATCGGCACCTACAACGACTTCTTCCGGGCCGCGGACGGCACGATCTATCTGCTGACCAAAGAGGCGAAGGTCGTTCCGGAGGTGAGCGAGAGTCGGCCGACGCTCGAAGACTCGATCACGATCGTCGATCCGCGGGGGAAAATCCGCGCGCGGATTTCACTCCTGCGCGCGCTGCTCGATTCGCCGTTCGCGTCGCTGTTTTCGCCCCACCCGGCGGGCGGCGACATCCTCCACGCCAACACGATCGAGATCTTCGACGGCCGGCTGGCATCGCGCTCGCCGCGGCCGGGGCTGTTCGCTTCGGGCAATGCGCTCGTTTCCTTGCGCGAGATCGACACGATCGGCATCGTCGATTTGGCCACCCGACGCTTCTCTTGGGCGCAACGGGGTCCTTGGGCGGGGCAGCACCAGCCGACGCTGCTCGGTTCGGGCAAGATCCTGCTATTCGACAACCAACCGCTCGGCCGCTTGTCGTACGTCCTCGAGATCGATCCGCTCTCCGGAGCTGTCGGCTGGAAATATCCGCAGGCGGGCCAGTTCCTCTCTTCCGAACAGGCGGGATCGGCGCAACGCCTGGCCAACGGCAACACCCTGATCACCGAGTCCGACCGCGGCAGGGCGTTCGAGGTCACCCCGGCGGGGGAGACGGTCTGGGAGTTCGTGAGCCCCCACCAGGCGGGGCCGCGCGGCGTGTTCGTGGCGACGCTGTTCGAGGTGGTGCGGCTGCCGGAGTGGGGTCCGGCGGTTCGTTAGGCCTCTGAGCTACGCCAGCGCCCGATCCGCTCCCGCAACCGCTTGAAGCCCAGCCGCTCGAACAGCGGATCGATTAGGGCCGGATTTGCGCCGACAAATTCGAGGTGACGGTCGAGGTCGCCGACAATCGCGAGCGGAGCGTCGATCGACACCGTCGCGAGCCGCTTCGAAAGGAACGCGAGGTCGCGGCCGGAGGCCAGTTTGGCGGCCAGGGTGCGGGCGCCGCGCAGGTCGGTGCGCAGGGTGAGCTCATCGAGCTTGGCGTAGAGCCCCTCGATGTGCGGATAGCGGACGAGCAGCTCCGCCGCGCCTTTCTTGCCAATGCCGGGGACGCCGGGGATGTTGTCGACCACGTCGCCCGCGAGCGCGAGCAGATCGGTGATCTGGTGGGGCGGCACGCCGAATTTCGCGAAGACTTCGGCCGGGCCAAAGCGCTCACCTTTGCCGAAGTCGTAGAACGAGACCCGCTCACCCACCAACTGGGTGAGGTCCTTATCCGAGCTGACGATCACCGTGCGCCTCCCGTCGAGGCTTCCGGGTGCGATGCGGGCGAGCAGCGTTCCGATCAGGTCGTCGGCCTCGTACGTCGGGTCGGCGAAAATCGCGGCGCCGAGTGCGTGGGCCGCCTCTTCGCAGGCGGCCAGCTGGCGAAGGAGATCGGGCGGCGGCAGCGGGCGCTGGGCCTTGTAGGCCGGGTAGAACTCGTTGCGAAAGCTGGTCGATAGGCTCCGATCGAAACAGACCGCGAGGTGGCTCGGGTTCTCGTCGGCGATCAACTTGAGCAGGAACGAGATGAAGCCGTGGACCGCGTGCGCCGGCTGCCCGTCGCGATCGCGGATCGAGTCGGGGAGCGAGAAGAAGGCCCGAAAAATGTAAGGGGAGGCGTCGATCAGGTAGGTGGCGGGCATGGGTGCAATCCGGAAGGGGCCGTTAGTCTAGTCGGGTTGAGCGCGAACGGTGTCCTCGGTGTCAGAATTGGCGACTTGGGATCGAAAGCCCGTACTGGCGAAAGCGGTTCGAGGGTGGAGCCCACCATGGTCGAAGCGAACGCGCCGCCTGAAACACCGGGTGGCGATCGAAGGAGGCGAGGCGGGACCGAATCGGCGGCCCCGGGAGCGTTGCGTTCGGGCGACCGGCTGGGGCGCCCGCCTACGGCGCGTAGCCGGCCGGGGCTTTGACCGTAAGGCCGGGGCGGTTCAAGGCGACCTCGACGCGGCGGAACGTGCCGTCGTTGGTTGATTGGGTCGATTGGTAGGAGAGCAGCCAGCGGGAGCGCAGATCGCGATCGATCGCGGTGTAGAGCTCTCCGAGCCGGGTCGCCTCGCTCGGGAACAGGGCGAGGCCGCCGGTCGCTTCGGCCAGCTTTTCGAGCTGGCGACGAACCGCGAGTTCGGCGCGCGGGATCGCCAATCCGATCGTGTAGATCACCACTCCGCTTCTCCGGGCCGCTTCGAGCGCCTGGTCGAAGTCGAAGCGGCTCGATTTGTCGCCGCCGTCGGTGAGCACGAGCAGGGCGCGCGGCCCGGACAGCCCTTTCATGTAGTCGAGCGCGAAGATCAGGCTGTCGAACAGGGCCGTACTCCGCTCGGCGTAGAGGCCGGCAAGGCCGGCGACCAACTTGTCGACGTCACCGGTGAACGGCACCTCGACCACCGGCTTCTCCGAGAAACGGACCACGGCGGCCCGATCGCCGGGCCGTAGCGCGCCGCGCAGAAAGCCCCCGGCCGCCTGCTGGACCTGGCCGAGTGCGGACTCCATCGAGGCCGAGGTGTCGAGCAGCAGAGTCGCGCGGATCGGCAGATTGAGGACCCGATCCGAGCGCAAGAGTTCTTGGGCGACACCCTCCTCGGAGACCGAGAAATCGGCCGGGGTAAGCCCCTCGACCGCACGGCCGGCGGCATCGTGCACCTCGACCGGCAGCTCGACCAGGCGCACCTCGACGCGGCCGATCTCGCCCGGTGCGTTTAAGACCACCAGATCTTCGGCCGACCGTCCGTCGGCGAGGAACGCGAGCGCCCGCACCGAGACCAGCGCGCCACCGGCGGGCAGGTCGATCGGTTGCAACCAGGGGGGCTGGTAGAGGGTGGCGACCCGACGCTCGTCGACGAACAGCTCTAAGCGGTCGAGCGCATCGCCGTCGGGCACTTTGATCTCGGCTTCGGCGCTCGTGCGGCCACCGACGTTGGGTCCCGGCCGGGGCTCGGCCAGGCGGACCGAGAAGCGCTGCGCCCCCGGGTTGAGCGCCAGCTCGTCGCTGCCGACCAGGGTGCCGGCTGCGTCGTAGGCAAGCGCCCGGACGGTCCGGCTCGCCGGCAGCTCGCCGAGGTTCAGCTCGACGCTGAAGGGTGGTTTCGCCTTGGTCAGGATGGGCTTGTCGCCGAGCTGGAAGACCACTTTTTTGATCTGAGGATCGCCGATTTCGGTCTCGATACGCACGGTGCCGGATTGCAGGCTGCCGGCGGGTGACAAGATGCGGATCGGGCTTGGCGCCCGCTCAGCCACCAGGCTTGCGGCTCGCTCAGCCACCGGGGAACCGGCGATCGCGGATTCGCCCCCGGCCGTGACCTCGACTTCGCGCTCGAAGCGGATCGCTTTTTTGGTGGCCAGCTCTTCGACTCTGAGCACCAACCGGTAGGTGCCGGGTCGAAGCTCACGCTCGACCGCCAGTGCAAGGTCGACCGGTGGTGCACCCGCTGCGGCCGGCAGGTCGAAGCGCACCCGGAACGAGTCGAACAGCTCGCTCTCTTTGAGCACCTCCCCGGTGACCAGAAACTCGTAGCTTGGAGAGCCTGCGACTTGCGTCGCCGTGGCCTCGGTCGAGGGTACGGCGAGCAGGGCTCGGACCCGGACCTGGCGGGCGCGGCCGGGTTCCTGTTCGACCGAAACGAACCGGGCGTTCAGTTGAGCTTCGTTCTCCCCGACCTCGGTTGAAACGATTCGAAAGCTCGCCAACCACTCGTTGTCCCCCTTCTTTTCCGGCATCGACTGCGCGATCTCCAGCTCGCCCCCTCGGTCTTCGTTTTGCACATCGAAGATCGCCTGTTGGATGACGCGCGAGTGCGTCAGGCAGCGAAGGTCGACGAGCTGCCGAAACTGACTCTCGTTGTTGAGGTCGTCTTGGTCGGCGAAGCCCGGCAGCAGCGCGGACCACCCCTGGCTCGGCCGCCAGAGCCGGAACGGGCCGGAGGCGGCCGGCTGGACGAAGAGAAAAGTGAAGGTGCCGACGCCGTTTTTGCCCGTCGCGAAGCGCCAGATCTCCAGGGGGAGCAAGAACACGCCGCAGTCCGAGTTGAAGACCGAAGCGGGTTCGCCGCGCAGCTGATAGATCCGGCCCCGGTCATCGAGTTTGTGCGGGTACCGGACCTCCCGTTCGTCGAGCCGCCGCCGCCACTCGATTTCGAACTCGTTGCGCAGGGTGTCCGGATACGGATCGCGGGCCGCCCAGAAAGCGCGGAGGAACGCTTCTCGTTGGTAGTCCTTTTCGAGCGCCAGAAACGCCTTGCGTTCGTCTTTGGTGATCAGGAGGTCGACATCTTCGAGGAACTCGCGAAAAGGCAGGGCGAGGGCGGAGATGTCCTTGGCAAAGGACGCGGCCGAAGCCAGAAGGAGACAGGCGAGAAGGGCGAGACCGCGGAGACCGCGGCGTACAGCCAGTCGGCGAGGGCGCATGGCGAATCAGGTTAGCAGATTCGATGCCGGGCGCCCTCGCCGCCGGCTCTACCGGGCGCCGCTCGGTGGACCGAGGGTCAGACGGTGGACCGCTTTGCCGGGTAGGAACGGCGTCGGCTCGCCTTTTTCCCAGGCTTCGTGGCCGCTCATGTAGTGGGGCGAAAGGGGGTGTCCGCTGATCCCGATCGGCATATGGAAGATGCCTTTCTCTTCCGCGCCGGGAGAGACGGCGAGCCGCTCGGAGGCGCCAAAGGCGGGCCCCTGGACGCGTGGCATGTTGTTGTCGCCCGGCAACGGGTGGCGCGGGGCGTCGAGGTAGCGCCCGAGGGCGGGAATGGCGAACGAGATCGGATGTTGGAAGCGCGACGTATTGCGCCGCCCCCAGGTCCGCTCGGCGAGCGTCGGTCCCAAATGCTTCGTATCCTTGGGGAATTGATCGATCGCGGCGAGCAGCTGTTCGTCCCAGCTTTTGAACTTGGGGTCGAGCAGGTGAACCGGTCGCTTCCGGACGACCTCCCAGAGCGGTCCTTCGAGCTGATTCAACTGGAAGACGTCGAACTCTTCGTCGGCCGCTTTGCACCGGGCGGTGATCGCGGAGAAGACTTGATCGAGCAGGTTGAGCCGAAAATTGCGCACGGCGAGATACGCCACGGAGTCCAGCGACGCTTTGCCGGTCCAAGTGGTTTCGATCAGCCGCCGAATCTCCGCCCGGTCGGGATGGCCGACGAGCGCCTGAGGGGTCAAGGCGGCGAGTTCGACAGCGCGCCAGCGTTCGTGGAACAGCGCGCGGTCATCGAGCTGGATCGCGAGGAAATCCTTTGGTGTCGCTTTCTCAAGCTTCGCGAGATCGTCGCGGATCTGCCGGGCGCGTGCGCCCAGATCGTGGCCGCCGTTGCCCAGGAGGGCCAGGAAGGCTCCTTCGGTCGTCCGGTTGTTCGCCGTCCAGACTCGGCCGTCGGGCGGATCGATGATCGCGGGAACTTCCCGGTCTGCGAGCCAACCGTTCCAGCCGCGCGAACCGTCGGCCCAGGACACCGGTGTCGAACCATCCCAACCGAAACGGCGGGGGATCGCGCCGATGATCGTCCACCCGACGTGGCCTTGCGCGTCGACCACGGTGAAGTTCTGCGGCGGGATGCCCACCCGGTGGGCGATCCGGATCGCTTCGGCGACCGTGCCCGCGATCTCGAGGTCGAACGCCGCGAAGTTGATCGCTTCCGGGTGATGAGCCGTCCAGGCGAGCGCGCGAGGGCGCCGTCGGTGGTCGTTCTCCATCACCGGTCCCCAGATCGTCTCCTGGACCGTCATCTCGACCGGCTTGCCGCCTTTGACCCGGATCGTCTCCGCGAACGACTCGAACGCCTTCGGGCCGGACGGCGTGCCGTAAACGCTTGAGTTTTTGGGGTCGATATCGAGTTCCACCAGGTCGGTCCAGTCGCCGTAGCTGTTGGTGAAACCCCAGGCGACCTGGCCGTTCGAGCCGACCGCGACCATCGGCGTGCCGGGGAGGGAGACGCCCGTCACCCGCCGACTGGTGCCCGTGGTATCGGTCCAGATCAGCGAGGTGCGGTACCAGGTGTTCGGCACGCCGATCCCCAAATGCATGTCGTTGGCGAGCAGGCCGCGCCCATCGGCGGTGTGCGCGCCGGAAAGCGCCCAGTTGTTGCTCCCCACTGCGATCCGATCGGCGGGGTTCGGTTCGGCGAACAGCCCTTCGGCCGGCGCGAACGCGGCGGATTTGGCGGCGGCCGGGGTGGCGGCCGGCGTCAAATCCGGTTGCCTGAGGTCGAACACTTCGGGTCCGGGCATGGCGGGCGGCAGAATTGGCTCCCCTTCCAGCGGCGCGTCCCACTCGGTTCCCGCGGCCGCAAGGTAGGCGACCAGCTCTGGAGGCAGGAGGTCGCGCAGCAGGCCGAGGTCGGAATCGCGCCTGCCTCTCTCGTCGTTCAGCTCGAAGAACATCGCATAGACGGCGAGGAGAGAGTCCTCGGGGCGCCACGGCGCAGGCTTCTGTTGGATCGTCAGGTACTCAGGGGGGCGCGCGCCGAGGCTTAGCAGGCCCGCATTCACCCCTTGGGCGTAGGCGTCGAGGACTTGGCGTTGAATGTTGGGCAAGCTCTCGAAGCGACGCTCGGCGCGGCTCCGGAAACGATGGATGCGGTGCTGCTTGTCGAGCCCGATTGCCGCCGGTCCAAACAGCTCGGCGAGCTCACCCGCGCCCTGGCGGCGCAGCAGATCCATCTGGAAAAATCGATCCTGCGCATGGAGGAAGCCGAGCCCGCGCGCGGCGTCCGCGCGATTTGCGGCGCGGATCGTGGGCACCCCGAGCGCGTCGCGCTCGATCTCGACCGAGGTTGCCAGGCCGGCCACCACCGCCTGCCCATCGAGCTGCGGAAGGCTCGCGGTCATCTGGATCCAGAACCAGAGGGCGAAGCCAACCAGGAGGAGGAGCAGAACGCCGAGGACGCCCGCTGTGACCAAGAGCACTCGGCGCATGCGGCCCCGTACGCGGCGACGGGTCGGGGGCGAGGGCGGAGGGGTGGATTCCGTTCGGGTCATCGCAAGCTCCTCGTTCCCATCGGGAAAGCTCGAATCTTTGAGGTGGACGAGTAAAGTGTCGCTAAGTGAACTGTATCGCGGCGCCCTTGCCTTACGTCGAGCGACGGCGAAAGTTGCCCGACCGAAATCGGTCGCAACCGCGACCCAAGTGGTCATAGGTAGACCACAGCGGGGTTACAGCGGGGTACAGCGGGGTTCACCCTCTTGACCAGATCGTCTGCCCCTGAGATGATAAAGATTCGCGCCATGGGCAGGTAGGCCTAGCTAAACCCGCCGACCGAGCCCATAGAGCCGCGCCAGAATTGAGGTGATTTCGGATGCCTGTCGTGCACGTGCGAGAAGAAGAGAGCTTCGAGAATGCCCTCCGCCGGTTCAAGCGGAAGATCGAGAAGTCCGGCATTCTGACCGAGCTGCGCAAGCGGCAGCACTTCGAGAAGCCCTCGGTCAAGCGCAAGCGCAAGACCATCCAAGCGCGCAAGAAGCAAGCGCGCAAGCTGGTCGAAGAGCGGCGCCAGGGACTGTCCTGACCTGCCGGGCTATACGCCTCGCGGTTGGGTAGAGCGCTTGGAAGCGGGAGAGGGGTCGTCAACCCTGCTCCCGCTTTTCTTTTGACCCCGATGCTCTTGACCCCGATGCTTTTGACCCCGACGCCTTTCTACCCTCGACCGGCAAGAGCCTTCTGATGAACCATCCGCCCGACTTCGACGAGAGTCCACCAGACGACCCGAGCGACGGCAACCCCGTGCTCTCCCGGGCCTCCGCCCTGGCGCTCGAGTTGCCTTCGTTATTGGAAGTGGTCGCGCACTTCGCCTCGACCGACCTCGGTCGGGAGCGGGTGCTCAGGCTCGCCCCGTTCACCGACGAATCGGAGCTGCTCGCCCAGCGCCGACGGATCGAAGAGGCCGGCCGGCTGCTCGGGGAGGGTTCGCTGGTCCCCGATTTCGACATTCCGGTGGGTGAGTTGGTCAAGAGCTTGGCGACCGGCCGGCCGCCGATTCAGGGTTTGGACCTCGTCCGGCTGGCCGACTTGCTGCGCGCTTCGCGCCTGGCCGCGACGCGAATTCGAAGCGCAGAGGGGTGCCCGGCGCTCTTTCGTCTCGCGCTTCGCGTCCCCGACCTTCAGCCGTTGCTCTCGCGCATCGACCGGGCGCTCGACCGGCGCGGCGAGGTGCGGGAGGACGCGAGCCCGAAGCTCGCCTCTTTGAGGAAGCAGATCCGCCGGGTGCGCGATCAGCTCTATTCCGAGCTCGGCGGCTATGTCCAGAATCACCGCCAGGAGCTGTCGGAAGAGACGATTCCCCTGCGCGGCGGCCGGTTGGTCTTGATGCTCGACGCGGGCGCCCGGGGAAGAAGTGGCGGCCTGATCCACGGCCGCTCGGGCACCGGCAAGAGCTTCTATTTCGAGCCGATCGAGGTCGTCGAATCGAACAACGAGCTGCAGCAGTCGGTCGAGGACGAAGAGGCCGAGCGGCGCCGAATCTTGAACGAGCTGATCGCCGCGGCGCGCGCGGAGCTGCCGGCGATCTCCGACCCGGGCGGCATCGCCGATTTCGTCGCCGAGCTCGATTTGCTCCAGGCGGCGCTTCGCTTCTCCGCGGTCGCCGAGGCCCAGCTGCCCGAGATCGGTCCGGCGGCGGGCAGCAGCCTCGCGGAATCGGCAGTGGCTTCGACCCCCGAGCTGATCCTGCTCTCGGCCCGTCATCCCCTGCTCGATTCCCGCCTCGCCGAGGCGCGGCGCGAAGCGCTCGGCAAGCCCGGTCACGAGGGGACGATCGTGCCGCTCGACCTTACCCTCGCGGGGGTCCGCCGCATCCTGGTGATCACCGGCCCGAATGCGGGGGGCAAGACGGTGGCGCTCAAGACCGCCGGCCTGCTCGCCGCCGCGGCGCTCTGTGGTCTGCCGATCCCCGCCGCGATCGGCAGCCGGGTGCCGTTCCTGTCGCGTCTGGTGGCGACGGTGGGCGACGAGCAGGATCTGCTCGCCGACCGATCGACCTTCAGCGGCCGGTTGCTCCGGCTCAAAGAGGCGTGGGAGGCCGCCGGCCCGAACAGCCTGGTGCTGCTCGACGAACTCGGCTCGGGCACCGACCCGGAAGAAGGCGCCGCCCTCTCGACCTCGCTGCTCGAAAGTCTGGCCGAAAAAAAGACGCTCGCCGTGATCACCACCCACCTCGCCCAGCTCGCCGCCGCGGCGCTCGAAACCGGCGGCGCCTCGTGCGCGGCGATGGAGTTCGATCCGAACACCGGCCGATCGACGTTCCGCCTGGTCCCCGGCGCGCCGGGTGGAAGCGAGGCGCTCGCCCTCGCCCGCCGCTTGGGCCTCCCGGCCGAGTGGCTCGATCGAGCGGAGGCCCGCCTCGGCTCGGAGCACCGCGACCTGCGCCGTCTACTGGCCGAGGTCGAACGCGCCCGGCAAGAGCTGGCCCTTACGCGCGCCGACTTGGAGGTGGAACGAACGGACGCCGAGAAGCTCCGCCGCCGCCTGGCCGAGGAGCTGGCCGCCGCGTCCGAAGAGCGCAAGAGCGTGGGGAAAAAGCTGAAAGGCGATCTCGACGCCTTCAGGCGCGAGACCTCGGCGCGTTTGCGCGAGGAAGTCGAACGGCTGCGCGAACGATTCGAGCAGGGAAAGCGGCGCGGCTTAGAGACGGAGGCCGCAGATCGCCTGTTCGCCGAGGCGCCCGACCTGTTCGAAGAGGTAGAGGCTCCCGCCGGCCCGCTCGTCGTCGGTGCCGCCGTGCGCCATTTGGGTCTCGGCTGGCAGGGGAAGCTCGAAAAGCTCGAAGGCGGGCGCGCCGAGGTCTCGGTGCGCGGCAAGAGGGTGCGCTGCCGGGCGGACGAGTTGGGGCCGATGGCGCTCGGCCTAAACGCGCCGGCCAAGGCGGAGGCCTTCGTGGCCGCGGATCGCGCGGCGCGCGTGGAGGGGAGTGATCGGGGGGTGAGGGGGGTGCGCGGCGTAGGCCGGGTGTCTGGCGGGGTCGGCGGCGGGATGGGTGGCGTACGCGGCAGCTCGCGCGACGCCGAGGAGAGCGCGTCGGCTCCGCCCGAGCTCCACCTGATCGGCCAGCGGGTGGAGTCGGCGCTGGAGCAGCTCGAGTCGTACCTCGACCAGGCGATCCGCGGCCCGCACCGGGAGATCCGGGTGGTTCACGGCCACGGCTCCGGCAAGTTGCGCCAGGCGGTTCGGGAACACCTGCGTAGCCATCGGGCGGTCGCGAGCCTCCGCCCGGGTGATCCAGACGAAGGGGGCAACGGCGCAACGGTCGTGACCCTCAAGAATGGCTGATCGCACCGCCCGACGACTCGCTACGGCGTTCGAATTCGCGTCCTTCTATGAGGAGCGGTTTGCACTCTAGGGAGGAGCCGGCCGGTAATTTTTACCGACGGCAGGAACATCGCCCTCGCAGGGCAACCCAAAGGGAACGCGCGCAAAAACCATGGCCCTCGGCAACGTTCATCTGACTCCGCAGCTGGTGCAGGCCGTCCGCGACGCGGTGGACATTCTGGGCATCGCCTCGGAGCACACCCGGCTGCAAAAGGCCGGGCGCCGCTACCAGGGGCTCTGCCCGCTGCACAAGGAGAAGAGCCCCTCGTTCGGTGTCGATCCCGGCCCCGGGCTGTTCTACTGCTTCGGCTGCGGCCAGGGGGGCGATGCGATCAAGCTGCACATGCTGCTCTCGGGAGACGACTTTCCGGCCGCGATCGAGTCGCTCGCGCGCCGTTACGGCATCCCGCTTCCGGCGGCACCCGAACGGCGCGGCGGGCGGGACGAGCGCGATTTGGAAGGCGCGCTCACGGCGGCCCAGGGGTTTTTCGTCGATCAGCTCAAGCGCTCTGAATTCGCCCGCGGCTATCTCGAAAAGCGCGGCATTCCGAACGAGCTCATCGTCCGCTTCGGCCTTGGGTTTGCGCCGGACGGCTGGCGCGGGCTGGTCGAGGCGTTGCGCGGAAAGATCCCGGTGGGCGACCTCGAAGCGGCCGGTCTGGCCACCCGGCCGGAGCGGAGCGCCGAGCGCCAGGGTGGCGACCCGTACGACCGATTCCGCAACCGGCTGATGTTCCCGATCAAGAATGCCGCCGGCCGTCTGGTCGGATTCGGCGGCAGGACGCTCGGGGACGACAAGGCGAAGTACGTCAACACCGCGGAGACCGCGAGCTTCCACAAGGGCACCCTGCTCTACGGCCTCGACCAGGCGAAACGGGCGATCCGCGAAAGCGGCCGGGCGGTCCTGGTCGAAGGGTATTTCGATGTCCTCGGCGCGGTCGCCTGCGGTGTCGAAGGTGCGGTCGCGGGGATGGGCACCGCGCTCACCCCCGAGCAGAGCAAGCTGATCAAGCGCTACGCCGAAGAGGCGGTGATCGCCTACGACGGCGACAACGCGGGCGAAACCGCCTTTCGCCGCGCCCTGCCGCTGCTGCTCGGCGAGGGGCTCATCGTGCGGCGGGCGCGCTTTCCCGACGGGCACGACCCCGATTCGCTCCGCCTCGCAGCGGGACCGGAGGCGGTCGCCGCGGCGGTGGCCGACGCGCCGGACGGCGTCGTTTTCGAGCTGGAGCGGATCGCCCCGGCAGATGCGGCACGCGAGCCGCGCGAACAGGCCAAAGCGGCAGCCGAGGTGGCCGAGCTGCTGCGTCCGATCCCTGACGCCATTCTGCGCTGGAGCTACGCCCGGCTCGCCGCCGAACGGATTCGAGTGCCGATCGAGCTGATGGCCCGCCGGTTGGGCGCGGGCCCGCCGGCTCCTGCCGCGGGCGGATCTCCCCGCACTTCCGGAGCGCTCGCCCCGTCTTTTGAGGGGCCCCGCCTGGTCCGAAGCACCGAGGAGCAGGTCATCGAATACCTGCTCGCCGGCGACTCCTTACCCCCACTCGCCGAGCTGCCGGAGCCCGAAGCTTTCCGGGAACCTGAATGCCGGAATATTTTCCGTGCGTTCGTTGCTATATATGCCGGGAGCCCAGACTCCCCCCCGGATGTTCGCTCGGTTCGTACCGAGCTCGAATCCGACGATCGGGCGATTGCCCGCCTGTCTCAAATCGTGATAGAAGGCTCCGTTACTCCTGGAAAGCCTGGTCTTTCCGGGTCCCTCGAAAAATTGGTACGCCGTTGGCAGCAACAGCGGCTCAAAGATCTGGCGAGCGAGATCCTTCGGGCCGAGCGCGCTGGGGACCACGTTCTCTTAGAGAGGCTCCTCGCCGAGAAGACGAGGTTGGCCCGCTCCCTGCATTCCCGGACTTCCCGGCTGGGTGCGGGAGGCTCCTCGAATTGACGCGGTGGTCCCCGCGAAACGTTCTCATGCCCACGACCCGCTCTCCCAAGACGCCGCGAGGAGGCTCAACTTGACGATTTCCGCCTTGGCACCGGTCGAAGAGAAATACTCCTCGGTCAAACAGCTCATCGAGCTCGGCAAGGAGAAGACCTATCTTCTCTATGACGAGATCTACGAGCTGCTCCCCGAAGAGGTGGTCAGTCTGCCGGACGAGCTCGACGAGGTCTACCTCCGCTTTGCGGAGCTTGGTATCGACGTCATCGATCGCCCGGAGCGCTACCAAAACCGTGATGAGTCCGAGTCCGCCACCCACGAGTTCGACAAGAAAGAGGACGAGACGACCGAGTTCGGTCTCACCGTTCACGAAAAGACCAACGACCCGGTCCGCATGTACCTGCGCGAAATGGGCACCGTCCCCCTGCTCGATCGCGAGGGGGAGGTCGAGATCGCCCAGCGCATCGAGCAGGGCGAATGGCTGATCTACGAGGCGCTGTGCGAAAACCCGGTCGTCCTGCGCGAGCTGCTCCGCTTGAACGAGATGGCGCAGCGCGACAAGCGCCTGATGATGGAGCTGATGTCGTCCGACCCGGACGAGCCGCTCGACACCAAGGCGGCCGACCGGATCAAGAACAACCTGCGCGTGTTCGAGCAGATCGCCGTCAACGACCAGGAGATCGGCGAACTCCGGAAGCGTCAGAAGCGCTGCAAGCCGGACGGCGAGAAGTATCTGGAGATCGAGCGCGAGATCGACCGGGTCGTGGCGCGGATCGCCAAGGACATCCGGACCATCGACTTCTCGCTCCAGACGCGCAACCGGCTGGTCGATTTTCTCAAAGACATCGACCGCCAGTTCTCCCGGTTCGAGCTCGACATCAAGCGGGCGCAGACCGCGCTCAAGCGCGAGACGAACGAGGACCTGCGCGCGCTCCACCGGCGCCGGATCGAGAAGTACCGCACGGCGTTGCGCGATCTGGAGGAGCGTTACGGCACGACCCACGCCGAGATCGCCTCGACGATCGACAAGATCCGCGCCGGCGAGTCGGTGTGCGAACGGGCGAAAGAAGAGCTGATCGTCGCAAACCTGCGGCTCGTGGTCTCGATCGCCAAGAAGTACACCAACCGCGGTCTCCAATTCCTGGATCTGATCCAGGAGGGGAACATCGGCCTGATGAAGGCGGTCGAGAAGTTCGAGTACCGGCGCGGCTACAAGTTCTCGACCTACGCCACCTGGTGGATTCGCCAGGCGATCACGCGGGCGATCGCGGACCAGGCGCGGACGATCCGCATCCCGGTCCACATGATCGAGACGATCAACAAGCTGACCCGGACCAGCCGTTCGCTGGTGCAAGAGCTCGGCCGCGAGCCGACCGCCGAGGAAATCGGCGAGCGGATGGACCTGCCGGCCTCGAAGGTGCGGAAGATCATGAAGATCGCCCAAGAGCCGATCTCCCTGGAAACACCGATCGGCGAAGAGGAGGATTCGCACCTCGGGGACTTCATCGAGGACAAGAACGCGGTGTCGCCGATCGATTCGGTGATCTTCACCAACCTGCGCGAGCAGACCCGCCGGGTCCTCAAAACGCTCACCCCGCGCGAGGAGCTGGTGCTCAAGATGCGCTTCGGCGTGGGCGACGGCTCAGAGCACACGCTCGAAGAGGTCGGCCGCTCGTTCAACGTCACCCGCGAACGGATTCGCCAGATCGAGAGCAAGGCGCTGCGCAAGCTCCGCCACCCCAGCCGCTCGACGAAGCTCAAGCCGTTCCTCGATACCGCCTCTTAAGACGTATCGTTCCCAAAAAGAAACGGCCGCCGCGGTGCGCAAAGCACCCCGGCGGCTTTTCCGGAGCCCATCGAGCCTCTGGAGATCGCGATGACAAGGACCTCGTCGTCGCCTCTGGCTCTTCCCCCGCTGGAGGAAGCGGAAGGGCTCTTCCCCTTGCCGGGTTAGCTTTTCGCTCTTGAGGGCATCCTAGGGAACGCGCTGAGGTATTCCGGAGTCCGCCGCCCTACCCCCGCACCCCCGCAGTCAGCTCCTTGATCGTCGCCTTGGCGTCGCCGAGGACCATCATCGTGTTCGGCAGACCGAAGAGGTCGTTTTCGAGGCCGGAGAAGCCCGGGTTCATGCTTCGCTTGAGCACGATGATCGCGCGCGCCTGGTCGACGTTGAAGACCGGCATGCCGTAGATCGCGCTGCCGGGGTTGTTCTTTGCCGCCGGGTTCACGACGTCGTTGGCGCCGACTACTAGAACGGCGTCGGTGCGCGAGAACTCGTCGTTGATCTCGTCGAGATCGAAGATCTGGTCGTAGGGGATGTTCGCCTCGGCGAGCAGCACGTTCATGTGCCCCGGCATCCGGCCGGCGACGGGGTGGACGGCATATTGCACCTTCGTCCCCTTGGTTTCGAGCGCGGAGGTGAGATCGCGCAGCGCGTGCTGCGCCTGCGAGACCGCCATACCGTAGCCGGGCACCACGATCAGCGTTTGGGCGGCATCGAGCACACCCACCGCGTCGTCCACCGTCGCCAGGTTGTAGCGCGCCCCGGCCGCATCGCCGACCGCGCCGGGTGCCGCATCGCCGGTGCCGAAGGCGCCGAACAGGACGTTGGCGAACGAGCGGTTCATCGCCTTGCTCATCTTCATCGAGAGCAGGAAGCCGGAGGTGCCGTCGAGCGCTCCGGCGATGATCAGCACGTAGTTGCCGAGCGCAAAGCCGGTCGCGGCCGACGCGAGGCCGGCGTACGAGTTGAGCAGCGAGATCACCACCGGCATGTCCGCGCCGCCGATCGGCAGGACCGCGAGAACGCCCACCGCGAGACCGATCGCGCCCATGCCATAGAACAGGCCGGCCGCCGTGGGGTGGTAGGCGAACGCGACCAGCAGGACGAGAGCGCTGAAGAACATGGTGATGTTCGTTGCGTTCTGTCCCTTATAGGTGATCGGCGCCCCGGTGATGAACCCCTGGAGTTTGCCGAACGCCATCAGGCTGCCGGTGAAGGTGAGAAAGCCCAAGAAGACCTCGAGGCCGAGCGCCACGATCGTCACCGTACCCAAAGTAGCGCCCCGGTGGCTGTATTCGGACACGCCGACCAGCGCTGCGGCCAGGCCGCCGAAGGCGTGCGAGAGCGCGATCCGCTCCGGCATCTTGGTCATCGGGATCCAGATCGCCATCGAGCTGCCGATCAGAGAGCCGAGGATCAAGCCGATCGCGATCCAGCGGTACGAAATAATGTCGTGGTGGAGCAGGGTGCCGACCACCGCCACCAGCATGCCGAACGCGCCGAGCAGGTTGCCGCGCCGCGCGTGCTTCGGGGAAGAGAGCGCCTGGAGCGCGAGGATGAAGCAGACCGAGGCGATCAGGTACGAGATCGGAAGGATCGTCCCCTTCATGACTTCTCGCCGCCGCGCTTGGTTTTGAACATCCGCAGCATCCGGTCGGTGATCAAGAAGCCGCCGACCGCGTTGATCGTGGCACAGGTGACCGCCACGAACCCCAACACGGTCGAGAGCGTGCTGTACTCGGCGCCCGCGGACACCAACGAGCCGACCAGCGAAATGCCGGCGATCGCATTGGTTCCCGCCATCAGCGGTGTGTGCAGCAACGGGGGCACCTTGGAGATGACGTGGTGGCCGAGAAACCCGGCGAGAACAAAGATGTAGAGGCCGAACAGCAGCTCGCTCGACATGCGCAAATCTCCATCTGGAAAGTCGCGAGATGCTAGCACGCGCCGGGACGAGGTTCTGCCGCCTCTTATAGGTAGGCAAGGCCCCGTCAAAGTCGCCGGCTGATCCAAAGCGTGGAAAAGATCAAGGCCAGCATCGCCTGTCATCCGGCGGCGTCTGAGATCGGCCCAACGGGCCGGGAGAGCCCAGCCCAGGGCTGAGGCCGAAGGCCGATGCCCT
>JANNIH010000096.1:0-9607 GCA_031404815.1 Holophagales bacterium
TATTGCGGGGCTCGGTCGGGCCGCCGGGGAAGAAGAGGTCGTCTTCGATCCCGTCGAGCGGCACGAAGGGGACATAAGGGACCGAGAAGGCGAACGTGAAGTAAAAGGTCACCATCTGGCCGATCGTTCCGGTCGTCGGCAGGTAGGTGAGCAGCGTCCGGGTGTCGATCGGCTGCCCAGGATCGGGTATCGACGGGCTCTGAAGCGTCGGCGGGAAGTTGGCGACGAAGGTCAGGCCCGGGTTCGAAGTGGCGGGGTTGCGCCCCGAACCGTGGATGGTGATGCGATAGATCAGGCTGGTGAGCACGCGGGTCAAAGTGGCGCGATCCTGGACCGCGGGGATGCCCTGCACATTGCCCCGATCCGGATCGCCGGCGGCGGTGATCCAAGCCTGGAGCGCCACGTCCGCAACGACCTGTGCGTCGCCCTCATAGGTGGTCTCAACGAACGCACGGGCGTAGGTCTCGGTCGCTTGCCAGAAGTAGAGGTAGTGCCCGGCGATCGGGTAAACGTCCCACGGCTTCTCGACCGTGAAATCGGCCTCGGTGATGCCGAGGTTCAGAAGCGTGGTCGTCGGATCGTCATCGAAATAAGTACGACCGTCCGCAAAGGTGTTGCACAGCTTCAAGAACTGCCAGGCGGTCGAGAACGAGGTCGGCGGTGCGATCTCCTTCCACAACAGAAGCAGGATCTCGTCGAACTGGATCAGGAAGTCCGACTGAGGATCGAGCAGCAGGCGCAGCGGATGGCCCGCGGGCACGTTTTGAGCGAGGGTCATGAGCATGGCGGCGGTCACGATGTGCCAGTGGTACACATGGCCGAGCCAGATGCCGTAGACGGAGATCGACGCCTTGGCCGCCTGGAGCGCATAGAGCCACGCGCCGTCGCTCGCGTCTTCGCTCGCCACTCCCCCGCCGCCGCGCAGGTAGAAGGTCGCGTCCCGGCCGCCCGGACCGGCGATCCGGATCGAAAACGGCGCGAGCTGCTTGCTGTTCGGGTCTTGGTGCAGAAGCGTGATCGTGCTCGGCGTGAAGCGGGGGAAACCGTCCACGCTCCGGACGTCGAAACGTTCGAAGATCGTTAGATCGATCGCATAGAGCCGGCCCGCCGTTTGAAGCTCGTCGGCCTCGGCCGTCCAGCCTCGGCCCATGCGGGATTTGAGCGCTTCCCGGTCGCCGTCGCCGATCTTCTTCGGCAGGAGCAGGTTGTAGGCCAGGCCATAACCCGCGATCGTGGGCCAGAAGGCACGGGTCGCGGCATCCGGATCGGTGAGCGTTGCGGCGAACGGCTCGAGCAGCGGCGCGGCGGCGCCGTAGACATCGGGGAATGTAGTCCACGACATCGAGAACTGCTTGGGATCGTCGAGCGACAGTTCGGTCGGGTCGCCACCGGCCTGGCTCTTCGCCTGCTCTGTGAGCAGTTTGGCATCGACCTCGTCGCCGACCTTCTCGAGCAGCAGCCGGAGGAGTTCGACCGGTCGGTCGGCGAGCAGCGTCGCGAGCCCCTGCCTCGCCTCGGCAGCCCGGTCGGCGCGATCCCCGGTCGGCGCGACCTGCGCGGCAACACCGCCGTCGGCCCGGACCGCGGGCGCACCGCCGGAGTTCGAGGTGCCGAACAGGAACGGATACGCGGGGAGCGTCACGTCGCCGATCGTGTAGACGTTGTTGAGACCGTGGGTCGCCTGCTTGGTCTCCTCGGCGCGGATACCCAAACGCACAAGGCTGCCGAGCAACCCGTCCAGGGTCACCGGGACGGCGGGGATGTGTTTTAGACCGAGAAGCCGCAAAGGCAGCTGGTGAAACGAAGCGGAGGGCATTGGGTCGGTCCTCGGGCTGCAACGGTTCGCGCGTCGTACGCGAACGCTTGAGCCATGAAAAGTTTAGCGCGCGATGCGTCGAAAAGCATACTCCTCACGCCGATTCGCGCGCGCCCTTCAGCCCACCCGCCGCAGCAGCGCGAGCGCCGCGAGCATCATCAAGGCGGCCAGCATGAGGGCCCCTGTCCCCGACAGAGTCGGCACGTCGGTGACCGGAATCGGCGCCCCGGTGATGGTGAGGGTCGAGGGCGTTCCGGCACCTAGGACATCGCTCACGGTAAGGATCACCCGGTACTCGCCCGGCAGGTCGGGAACCAGGCTCGCGTGAGCGGTCCCGGCGTTCGCGAGGACGGCTGTGCTGCCGGTTGGCCGCGACGTGAGCGTCCACTGATAGGTGAGCGGATCGCCCTCGGGATCGGTGCTGCCCGCACCGTCGAGCAGAACCGGGGTTCCGACCTGGACCGTCGTGGCACTCGCGTGCGCTCCCGCCGTCGGGGCGGCATTGCCGATCACGGTGACCGGATCGGCCGGGCTCGCCAAACCGTCTTTATCGGTCACCACGAGTTCCGCGATGTACGTTCCCGCCAGATCGGCGACGAAGCTCGGCATGGCCGTCGTGGCGGCTTTCAAAACGGCCGCGCTGCCGGCGGGCCGGGCGGTCAAGCTCCACGCGTAGCCGAGGCTCGCACCGGCGGTCACATCGTCGTTCGAGTCTCTACCGTCGAGCTGCACAAAACTGCCCGTCCGAACGGTCTGGTCGGCGCCGGCCACCGCGGTCGGCGGATTGGAGAGTGCGCGGAAGATCTCGCTGCTCGGCAAATAGCTCGCACCGTCAAAGCCGCCGGCCACGAGCACCTCGCCGCTCGGCAAGAGCGCCGCCGCCTGTTGGGTTCTCGCGGTTGCCATCGAGGGCACGGTGCGCCACGAGTTGGTCGCCGGATGGTAGATCTCGGCGCTCGCGTTGACGCTCAGCCCGCTTCCCACCTGCGCCCCTCCGACAACGAGGACATCTCCGTTCAGCAGCGGAGTCGCGGTGTGCCGGCCGCGGCGAAAAGCCATCGGGGCGGCGGGCGACCAGGTGCCGGCGAGCGGGTCGTAGATCTCAACGGAGCTGCGATTGCTGGTATCAGCCCCCGCATCATGGCCGCCGGTCACCAACACCCGGCCGTCCGGCAGCCGCGTCGCGGTATGAAACGTCCGGGCGGTGGCGAGCGGACCGGTAAGCGCGAACGTGCCGGTCGCGGGATTGTAGAGTTCACACCGCGCTTCGACCGTGAGGCCGATCCGCTGGCCGCCCCCGACGACCAAGACCTTGCCGGCGTTCGGCCCGGTGGTGAGCAGCGTCAAGGAATGCCCGGTGCGCAAGGCGACCATCGAGCCGGTCGGGGCCCAAGTCGCTGTCGCCGGATCGAACAGCTCGGCCGAGTTGTAGGTCGGACCGTCCCCTGCGCCGCTGTAGCCGCCGGCATAGAGCACCTTGCCGCTGGGCAATAGGACCATCGCCCCGCCAAAGCGGTTGAGTGCGGGGTGGTTCGCGGTCAGTGCCCAGGAGTGCGTCGCCTCGGTGAACAGCTCGGAGATCTTGGTTCCGCCGTCGTACTGCTCGCCCGCGACCAGGATCTTGCCGTTGCCGAGCTTCACCGCCTGGAACTGGTTGCGGTGCGAATTCATCATCGCGGCCGTCTCGCCAAACGTTCGGCCGCCGACCGAAAAGAGGTCCGTCCGATTCGTGTAGACGGGTGCCGGGATGACGCCCCCGGGCGCGAGCAGATCTCCCGAAGGGAGAGAGACCAGGGCGAAATAGCTGCGGCCGAGCGACATGTCCGGCCCGGTGAGCCACTGCTCGACCGCAGCTGCAGGAGGTGCCACCGTCAGGAAGAAAGAGGCGGCCAGAACCAACAAGGATTTAAGGCTGCGCGCAAAGCGTAAGCTCATGATCGGACTCCCAGAGTGGCCTGCAAATAGGCCCGGCGTCGATTGAATCCAAGCCGCGGCTTCACGGATGGTCCGCCGAGCGGAATAGAGAGCTGCCGAGAGGGAAGACCCCAAGTTAGCCTATAGGTGTTAGAGCGACTTCGGATCGAACATGAATCCGGAGCGATTGACACCAGGGCGCCCTCGTGCGCTAGAATCACAATGCTCATCGAGACCGGCTGAGGGAATTGGCCCGCAGACGCCGGGGCAACCTTCGAGGGAGAAATCCCTTGCGAGTGGTGCCAAATCCAACGGAAACCCTCCGGAGATTCTGCTCCGGGTCGAGCGGTTCGCCGGAAGATGAGTCCGACCGGTGCGTTGGGGATCTCCTCCCCTTCGAATTGCGCACCGCCGGACTGTTTCTCTCCGACGACGTTTGCCCCTGAACCTTGGTCTCCGGAACGACCGCGACGCCTCCGCGCCTCGCAGACAGGAGATCCACTCATGTCCATCCCCTTCGCCGCCGCCTCCGCTTTCACCTGTTCGGGCAGTTCGCCGACGCTTGCCGACAATCAAGCTCCCTGGCTCCCCAGCAATCTGGGCACCGGTCAGGGCGCCCACGCACTCTCGGCCCACTCAGGCGTCCCCTCGATCCCCGCCATCCCCACGATCCACCTGCTCGGCCCCGGCAAAGTCGGTCGCGCCTTTCTCGATCGAATCGCCCGCCTGCCCCACCTGCGGCTAATCGCCGTCTCCGACTCGACCGCCACCCTCTTCGACCCGCGCGGCCTCGACCCGCGCGCGATCGCAACGTGGAAAGCTCGCGGCCGGACGCTCCTCCGCCATCGGGGTGCGCTCGCCATTTCGACCGACGAGGCGCTCGCGCGGGTCGGTGCCGACCTGATCGTCGACTCGACGCCGACCGACCTCGCCCATCCGGAGATCGCGGCGCGCCGCTGCCGCCTGGGGCTGGAGCGCGGCGCGCGGCTGGCGCTCGCCGCCAAGGACGCCCTCTGCTTCGCCGCCGAGGATCTCCTCTCGGTTCGCTATTGCGCCCAAGTCGGCCTAAACGCCGTGCTCGGCGGCACCGGCGCCTACTTGGCCCAAGAACTGACCGACCTGCGGGCGAGCTGCTCCGAGGTCGAGATTGTCGGCAACGCCTCGACCACCGCGGTGATCGAGGAGATCGAGGCGGGCGAGAGCCTCGCTAAGGGAATCGAGCGCGCGACCCGTCGCGGCCTGCTCGAAACCGATCCGAGCCAGGATCTCGACGGCTCGGACGCGGCGGTCAAACTCGCGATCGTGGTCCGCGCGCTCTGGGGTTGGAACCTCTCTCCAACCGACATTGCGCGGGCGGACCTGCGCGATCTCGACGCCGTGCTGCTGCGCGAGCGGCGCGCGCGCCGGACCACCACCCGCCTGATCGGCCGCGCCGATCGCAAAGGCTCGGCGAGCTTGGCGTACGAGGAGATCCCGCTCGGCAGTCATCTCGCGGTCCCTTCGGACCGGGTGGTCTACGCCTACCGGACGGCGCGCGGCCTGCGCGTCCATGTCGGCTCCGGCCTCGGACCCGATGGAACGGCCGATGCGCTGCTCGCCGATGTTCGCCACCTGGCGCGCGCGCAGGCGGAGACCCGGATCGCGCGGGGAGGTGCCCTATGAGCACGATCGAGATCACCTTGGGCACCGGTCTTCATCATCTGCCGCTCGAATTTCCGCTCGAGCATGGAGGCGCGCTCCATTCCGGCCTGCTCGCTTACGAGCGGTCGGGACCGGCCGATGCGCCGCTGATCGTGGTTCAAGGAGGGATCTCCGCCGGTCGCCATGTCACCGCGACCCCGGACGATCCGACCCCAGGCTGGTGGCAGGCTCTGGTCGGCCCGGAGCGGGCGATCGACACCAACCGCTTTCAGATTCTAGGCACCGACTGGCTCGGCGGCATCGGCGCCTCCTCGGGGCCGCCCCAACCTCGGCCCACCGAGACGGAATCCTTCCCGATCGTCACTTCGCACGATCAGGCGCGGGCGCTGCTCGCGCTGCTCGACGCCCTCGGGATCGAGTGCGTCGATCGCTTCGTCGGCGCTTCGTACGGCGGCATGGTGGCGCTCGCGTTCGCGGCGCTGGCTCCCACCCGAGTCCAGGGTGTCACGGCGATCTCGGCGGCACACGAGAGTCACCCGCGCGCCTCGGCCTGGCGGAGCGTGCAGCGCCGGATCGTCGAGCTCGGCGCGCGCCATGGGGAGGGCTCCGAGGCGTTGGAGTTGGCGCGCGGCCTGGCGCTCACCACCTACCGCAGCCGGCGCGAGCTGGCCGAGCGGTTTGGCGCAGCGCCGAAGGTGAGCGAAGGGCGCGCCCGGTTCGCCGTCGAGGGGTATCTCGAAGCGCGCGGTCGCGATTTCGCTGCGCGTTTCTCTCCGGAGGCATTCCTTTCCCTCTCGCTCGCGATCGATCTCCATCGGGTCGATCCAGGGCGGATCACGACCCCGGTCACTCTGGTCGCGGCCAGCTCGGACGAGCTGGTGCCGGTCGAACAGATCCACGACCTGGCGGCCCGCCTGGGAGGCCCGGTGCGGTTGATCGAAATCGAAACCCGCTACGGCCACGACGCGTTCCTCAAAGAGGTGGACACGATCGGCGCGGTTCTCCGCTCGGATCTCGCCCCGATTTCGGACCGGTCGGAGGTGACGCGATGAGCGCCCAGACGACGCTCCGTTCGACCACCCGCGCCGTCCGCGCCGGCATCGGTTCCGATCCGCGCACCGGTGCGGTGATGCCGCCGATCACCCTCTCGGCCACCTACGCGTTCGCCGGCCTCGGTCGGCCGAGCGCCTACGAATACTCGCGCACCGCCAACCCCACCCGCGACCAACTCGCCGCCGCGATCGCCGATCTCGAAGGGGGCGCGGGCGCGGTGATCACTTCGAGCGGCATGTCCGCCGTGGCTCTAGTGCTCCATCTGCTGGGCCTGGGCGACCGGCTGCTCGCCCAGCACGACGGCTACGGCGGCACCTATCGCCTGCTCCGCAAGTATGCAGAAAAGGGTTGGATCGAAGTCGATTTCGTCGACTACGCCGACCCGACCGCGCTGGCCCAAGCGTTGGCGCGGCGCCCCTCTTGGGTCTGGATCGAAAGCCCTTCGAATCCCCTGCTGCGGATCTACGATCTCGCCCGGATCGCCGCCGCGGCCCACGCCCACGGCGCCCGGGTCGCCGTGGACAACACGTTCCTCTCCCCCGTGCTCCAACAGCCGATCGCGCTCGGCGCCGACCTGGTGATCCATTCGACCACCAAGTACCTGAACGGCCACAGCGACGTGGTGGGCGGCGCGGTGGTGGCGAAAGACGGTGACCTGCTCAGCGACCTCGCTTGGATGGCGAACGCCGTGGGTTTAACCGGGGCGCCGTTCGACAGCTATCTGACCCTCCGCGGCCTGCGCACCTTGAGCACCCGGATGCGCGTCCACGAGGAAAACGCCCAGGCGGTGGCCGCATTCCTGTCCGAACACCCGGCGGTCGTCCGCGTTCACTACCCGGGGCTCCTCGACCACCCGGGGCACGAGATCGCGCAGCGCCAACAGGCGGGGTTCGGCGGCATGGTGAGCTTCGAGCTCCACCCCCACACCAAAGCGGTCGAGCGTTTCGTCGAGGGGCTCGCCTGTTTCACGCTCGCCGAATCGCTCGGCGGTGTCGAGAGCCTGATCGCGCACCCGGCGACGATGACCCACGCCGCGATGGACGAGGGAGCCCGAACGGGTGCGGGGATCACCCACGAGCTGCTGCGCCTGTCGGTCGGCCTCGAAGACGTGCGCGATCTGCTCGACGATCTCGCGGCGGCCCTCGCGCGGGTGGAGCGGGCAGCCGAAGTGGAGGTTCCGGAGGCGACGGAGGAGGTGGTGGCGGTCTGACCCGGTTTGACCCGATCTGGCCCGTCGCGCGTGCTATCGTTTTTCGATGCTTCGTCGCATCCTCTCCAAGTCCGCCGAGCAGCTGCTGGCCGAGGAGCGCACCGCGCTCGCTCGGCTGGCGGCGGCGCTTTCCAGGTTCGATGCCGGGGCGGAGGACGCGAAGACTCTGGCCGCCTCCGCACTGCAGCTCGACGAGCTGTTTCTGCTCGTCGTAGCGGGCGAGTTCAACGCGGGAAAATCGGCGTTCATCAACGCCCTGCTCGGGGGGCGCATCCTGGAGGAGGGTCCGACCCCCACCACCACGCGCATCCACGTCATCCAGTACGGAGCGGAGCTCGCCCGCACCGCGGTCGATGGCCTGATCGACACGGTGGCGGCACCGGTCGAGCTGCTGCGTGAAATCCGGATCGTCGATACCCCCGGCACCAACGCGATCCATCGCGAGCACGAAGCGATCACCCGCGATTTCGTGCCGCGCTCGGACCTGGTGCTGTTCATCACCTCGGCCGATCGGCCGTTCACCGAGAGCGAGCGCGCGTTCCTCGAAGCGATCCGCGACTGGGGTAAGAAGATCGTCCTGGTGCTCAACAAGATCGATCTGCTGGAAAAGCCCGAGGATCTGGAGAAGGTCCTGGCCTTCGTTTCCGACAGCGCGCGGACGCTGCTCGGCTTTGCGCCGGAGCTGTTTCCCCTCTCGGGCAAACAGGCGCTGCGCGCGAAGGAGACGAACGACGAGGCGCTCCTTATCGCCAGCCGCTTCCCGGCGCTCGAAACCTACCTGGTCGAAACGCTCGACGAAAAGGAGCGCATTCGGCTCAAACTCGGGAACCCCCTGGGCGTCGCCGCCCACCTGATCGAGAAATACCAGGGGATTGCCGAGGCGCGCACCGCCCTGCTCGCCGACGACGTGGCGACCCTGGATACGCTCGAACGCCAGCTCGCGCTCTACAAAGAGGACATGGGGCGCGAGTTCCGCTTTCGCTTGGCGGATGTGGACATGGTGCTCCACGAGCTCCTAAACCGCGGCGTCTCGTTCTTCGACGATCGGCTTCGACTGGGTCGCGTGTTCGACCTGTTGAACAAGGAGAAGACGCGCAACGATTTCGTCCGCGAGGTGGTGGCCGACGTGCCAAAGGCGATCGACCAACGAGTCCACGAGGTGATCGACTGGATGGTCTCTTCCGATCTACGCCAGTGGCAGGCGATCCTTGATCACCTGGCGAAGCGGAAAGCCGCACACGCCGACAAGATCGTGGGCGACGCGGGGCTCAGGCAATTCGACATCGACCGCAACCGGCTGCTCCAAAGCGTCGGCCGCGCGGCGCAAAGCTCGGTTGCGAGCTTCGATCACGCCGCGGAAGCGGAACGGATGGCCGAATCGGTCAAAGGCGCGGTCGCCAACACTGCGCTGGTCGAAGTGGGCGCATTGGGCTTGGGCGCCCTGCTCGTCCACCTCGCCGCGACCGCGGCGGCCGACTTCACCGGCATCGTCGCGGCCGGCACGGTCGCCGCCCTCGGCTTCTTCATCCTCCCAAGCCGCCGCGAAAAAGCAAAGCGCGACCTGCGCGCCAACATCGAGGCGCTGCGCGAAAAACTGATGTCCGCCTTGACCGGCCAATTCGACCGCGAGATCGAGCGCAGCCTGCACCGAATCGACGAAGGGGTGGGCCCTTACTCCCGCTTCGTCCGCTCCGAGCGCACGCACTTGGCGGATACGAAGGAGGAGCTGGCGCAGATCGACGGGCTGCTCAGGCGGTTAGAGGGTGAGGTGGGCAAGCTGTAGCGGCGCAACCAACCCCTCACAACCCCCTCACAACAACTGCTGCGGATCGACATCCACAATCAAATCCGCCGCGAACGAAACCTGCGCCAGCACATCGCGCAGGATGCCGTGCAAGTCGCGCAGCGACGCGGAGCGGAGGAGGAGCTGGAAGCGCCATTCGCCGCGGAGACGTTCGAAGGGGGCAGGCGCG
>JANNIH010000097.1:0-35061 GCA_031404815.1 Holophagales bacterium
TCGCTCGGGGCGTTGCGGAATCCGGTCGCGAACCCTCTGAGGTCGGTCGCGATCGTCGGTTTTGGCCGGGGGCGAAAACTATTTTGCTCAGCCTATCGTTTTACCGGAACCCCTCGCGGTACAACTTTCCTCGCGCCTCAAAGGGCGCAGGCCACGCGGCAATATCGCCGCGTTCGGTCGTCCTCCAAAGCGAGGAAAGGAACATACATCATGCCGAACATCGCGAGCTCATTTGCCGACATCATCCGTGACTGGGAGCTGCTGCTCGAAGCGGCGAACGACAACGAGAGTGTCCAAGCCGGAGCCCAAAATCAGAGAGTGGCGCTCCAGGCGATCCTGGTGCAGGTCCGCGCGCAGAAGGCGCGGCAGGACTCCTGCACCGCCACCCGGCAGCAGGCCACGCAAGACCTGAACGACATGGTCGAGCACGGCCGGGAGTTGGCACGTCGCCTCCGGGGGGTGGCCAAGTCCATCCTCGGTACGAAAAGCGAGCGTCTGGTGCAGTTTCGGGTCTCGCCGATCCGCAGCCGCGCCCGCCGCCTCGATCGCTCGCCGGAGGCCTCTCCTGTGGCGGCCGATAAGCCGGTATTGGCCGGGTAGGGGCCGCCGGCCGAAGTTGTAGTCACGGGCGTGAGGGCCGGGCTGGCCTCACGCCCGTTGTTTCTCTCGATCGCTGCCAAGTGAGCCCAAGGGCTCGCCACGATCTTGCCCCACTCCGGCACCTGTACTACGCTGTCGTGCATGGTCAAGACGGAAGTCTATAGCTGGCGCCTCTCTCTCCACCTGAAGGCCGAGCTCGAGAACGCAGCCCAAAGCGAGGAGAAGAGTTTGGCCGAGCTTCTTGAGCAGATCTCCCGGGAATGGTTGGAGCGTTCGCGGCGGAGCGGAAGCCACGAGGCGCAGGAAGAGCGGGTGCGCGCCGCGGCGATGAAGTGCGCCGGCTCGATCGAAGGGACGGACCCCCAGAGAGCCGAGAATGCTCGTGCCACGGTCCGCGCTCGGATCGCCAGCCGCCATGGGCGGTGACCTGCCGCTGCGAGGTCTCGCCGATACGGGCGCACTTCTCGCATTCTTGGATCGCGGAGATCGTTGGCACCAGTGCTGCGTCGAGGCCTTCGCCACCCTCCGCTTACCCTTGGCGACTTCGGCGGCGGTTCTAACCGAACTCTTTCACCTCTTGGATGATCCGAGGCAAGAGACCGCCGCCTGGGCGCTTCTTCGCTCGGGTGCGGTGACGCTGCTCCCGATCGGCGACGAGGATCTTCCGGACCTCCAAGCGCTCATGGACCAATATCGTGATCAGCCCATGGACTTTGCCGATGCCACCTTGGTTCATCTCGCGAGACGGGAGGGCCTGACCACGATCTTTACCATCGACAACGACGACTTCGAGACCTACCGGATCGAAGGGAAGCGCCGCTTCAGGATCGTCCCGGGTCGATAGCCGACCTCGAGCCGTTTCATCCGAGATCCGTCCCCAGCTCCGCCGCGATCTCCGCGGCATCCCACGCCACCGTCGGAGTTCCGAAGTGCTCGCCGCTCAAGAGGAAGGCGGGGCGGGAGATGCCCGCGAGGGCTGCCGCTTGGCCGGAGGTGACTCTTCCGATCTCGAAGAGCTTCATGGCGAGCGCGAGCCTCGCTTCTCGTTCGAAGGCTTCATCGGTCGTGCCCCATGCCGCGAGAAGGGCTTCCGGGTACTCGATGGCGAGCGCCTTCATGGCTGGTCTCCCGAAGTGGACCCCACTAAGGGACATCGGTTCGGCCTGCGAGTATTCGCTCCACGATTCGCATCGGCAAAACGAGGCGGAGCGCTTCAGGAAGCCTGATGAAGGCGTGAGCGGTATAGAAGGCCGCTGCGGCCTCGTCCAAGGCGTCCACCACGACCATTGAAGATCCCACCGTTTTCGAGCTCGCCAGCGCTCTTCGCAGAGCGTTAATCAGAAGGACCGTACCGAGCCCTTGGCCTTGCCGGTCTCCAGCGACTGCAAGGCGCCCGATCAGCGTGGCGCTGACCAAGGGGTACCGCGGAATGTGTTTCCTTACAGAACTCTCATCGGCCGGTAGTGTCCTAGTTTGAAATCCCGCGAAAAAAGCCCCGCCAGCGTTGAATTTCTGGAACGAACGCGCCGAGCGCTGTACGATCGAATCGAGACGGAGCACTTTTCCCCCGACCCGCGGACGATCGTGGACGTGATCGCCCGGGGCGACTTCGCCGAAACCCGCACGGCGGAGGAAGCGGGGCTCCGGATCGAACACCTGCTCGGCCGGTGGTTTGCCGTCTGGAGGCTCGCGGACCCGCCGGAGCGCCCCACAGAGCGCGACCTGTGGGAAGTCGTCTCGCTTACCGCCAGCTCGCGCGGCGTCCTCTCCATGGCGGAGGTCTAGGGCTATGGGTCGCCCTCGAAAGGAACCCGAGCCGCCGAGCCGCCCGGACCTGCCGAAGTGCTATCCCGTCGTCGTCGCGAGCCCTGACGAGCAGGCGGCATTCGAGGCCATGGCCGAGCACCAACACCGGGCGAACGTGGAAACGTGGCTTGGCGATCTCGCCCGCGGCTACGTCCGCCGGTATTTCTCGAAGCGCACCCCGAGCACCGAAGAGGCGGAAGCATGAAGATCGCGACGTTCTCAGTCAGGGCGAGCATGGATCAATCGATCCGATGGAAGCGGGCCTCAGAGGGTGAGGGATTCGCTTCGGTCGGTTCCTGGATCTCTGGAGCGGTGGACGCCTAATTGAAGGCGAGAACCCGGGCCGGGCGCCCGTTGCCGCTCGCGTGGCGCCGGGGGTGGTTTCCGGTAACGCTGGAAAGCGGAGCCGTCGTCACCATGCGCGGTTCCGTCTCGCCCCCGTTCGGCGCCTTCAGGGGCACCGATAACGGGCGACTGCCGAAGGGCGGGAAGTTCTTCTCCCTGGTACATCTCAAATCCCGCCGGATCATCGCGACCGTGCGGACCTATGGGCAGTGCCAGACGCTCGCTTCGGAGCTGGCACCTCTTCTACTCCGCGACGAAGCCGGAGCGTTCCGGCTCGCGGAACGGCAAAAGGATAGCGTGTAGAATGCGGGGGCCGTCCAAAGGCTATGGGCGGTTCCCGCATTACGTGCTAGCTTCAATTAACTACCGGAGGAGCGTCTATGTCTACGGATCGAGAGCGCGGAATCTTGATTGCCGTAGAGGGGATTGATGGCGCAGGGAAAACTACCCAAGTCGGCCTCCTTCGCGAAGCCCTAGAGAGCGTCGGCGAGGAAGTCGTAACCTCCAAGGAACCGACGAACGGCATTTGGGGGCAAAAGATTCGGGAATCCGCGTCAAGCGGTCGCCTTCCGCTAGACGAAGAGCTGGAAGCGTTCATTCAGGACCGAATCGAGCATGTGGGCGAAATCGTTCGACCAAGCCTTGAAGCCGGGAAAATCGTCATACTGGATCGATACTTCTACTCGACGATCGCATATCAGGGGTCCCGTGGCGCGGACACTAAATCTATCGACGAAAAAATGCGGGCCTTCGCCCCTCTCCCCGACGTGGTCTACGTTCTCGACGTAGAGCCGGTCGCTGCCATCGAACGGATTAGGGTGCGCGACGTGACGCCGAACGAGTTCGAGAAGATCGAAAACCTCAGCAACGTCCGACGCGTCTTTAGTGAGTTGGCGCGAATCGATAGCCTGATCTGCAAGATCGACGGATCCGGCGTTATTGGCTCTGTTCACCGGGCGATGCTGTCTCACTTCTTGCAGGGTCCTCTAAAGCCAAAGAGGTGCGCGAAGATTTACGGCTGCGACGATCCGTTTCACTGCGGTCCCAGAATCACAGGGACATGCCGATGGTACGAAATCGTCAGAACCCTTTCGCCATCGCTACTAGCCAGAGACTCGCCCTCACGAGCGGGTCACCCTGAATCGCTCCGCGCCACTTAGACACTCTGCAACTAGTCCGCCCGTGTTACCCTACAGCCATGCCTACCCGCCCACGCAGGCCTCGCGACCCGAACCAACTCGCCCACGTCGTTTTCCTGGAGGCGATCGGAGAAGCCCCACCGGTTGCGCCCGAGCGCGAAAAGAATCCCGCGGCAGTCGCGCTCGGAAAGCTTGGGGGGGCAAAGGGCGGGCGGGCGAGAGCGAGCAGTCTTTCTCCCGAGCAGAGAGCCGCTAGCGCTCGGCTCGCTGCTATGTCAAGATGGAATAAATCAAGGAAGGAGTAGGAATGAACGATCCCATTGTGAGTCACACGGTACCGGAAGCCCTTATTGAGGACCAGTTGGGATCACTTCTGGCCGATTTGGAGTTACTCATCGGCGCCGATGCTTTGACGTTCATTGGCCCAATCACATACGGGGCCGACGATCTTATTAGGGCGGAGGTCGAAGCCATTACTCCGAGGCGGTCTAAGCTAGCCCTGATACTGGAAACCGGAGGCGGATATATCGAAGTTGCCCAACGAATTGCCGACACCCTCAGGCATCATTATGCCAACGTAGAATTCATTGTCCCAAACTTCGCCATGTCAGCGGGTACGGTCCTCGTAATGTCCGGTGATGCGATTTATATGGACTACTACTCAACCCTTGGCCCTATTGACCCGCAAGTCCAGAGGTCGGGCTCAATGGTTCCAGCCCTTGGCTATCTAGAGCAATACGCACGACTTATCAAAAAGGCGCAGGGCGGAACGATCACGACAGCCGAGGTTACCTATCTCATTAAGCATTTTGACCCGGCTGAGCTGTACAACTATGAACAGGCCCGCGAACTCTCTATCAGCCTCCTTAAAGAGTGGCTGGTGCGATACAAGTTCAAGAACTGGACCAAAACGGAATCGCGCGGCAAAAAGGTCACGCTGAAAATGCGTGAACAGCAGGCGGCAAAGATCGCAAACCTCTTGAACAACATCCAACACTGGCACAGCCATAGTCGCGGAATCTCGCTGGAAGTAGTACGGCGCGATCTCGGGTTACAGATTGAAGACTTTGGAGCGATGCCGGAGTTTGGTGGTAAACTCCGGGCATACTACAAGCTTCTCCAGGGTTATATGATGCGCAGGGCTCACGGGGTGGTAATTCACCGGAGGGGCCGGTACCGTTCAACTGGAGGACCGTATGACGACCCAAGCTATTGATCCAAAGGCAATCGCCGGGACTAATCCAGGGGTTGACTTGGCCCAGGTAACAGAAGCCCTAGCGGCAATCGATGCCGTCACACTGTACGGCGCAGGTCGCGCAAACTACGGTATCCAAAGTCCTTACAGTCGGCAATCTGGCGAAAACCGGAAGCCTAAGCGCCGCAGCTCCGATTTGCGACTTTGCCGCTAAGGTGGCGAGACGGCCCGGAACAACCAAAGAGCCCACCTCCTAGGTGGGCTCTTTTTTGCTCCTTGACTTTGCGTGTCCGTCTAGGCATAATGTCTAGTATGGCAAACGTGCTCAGCGCCCCCAAGCGAATCGCGATCGTCTCCGCCCTGGTCGAAGGCTGCTCGATCCGTTCGACCGCTCGCATGGTGGGCGTCTCGAAGGATACGGTCATGAAGCTCTGGCGGGAGATCGGCGAAGCCTGCATCGCCCACCAGGATGCGAACCTCCGGGACCTTCGTTGCGAGCGCTTGCAGGTGGACGAGATTTGGAGCTTCGTCTACGCCAAAGCGAAGAACGTCCCGGCCAAGCGCGAAGGCGAATTCGGCGTCGGGGACGTCTGGACGTTTACCGCGATCGATGCCGAAACGAAGCTCATGCCGCTCTTCATGGTGGGCTCGCGCGACTCCGGAACCGGCACCGAGTTTATGCAGGATCTCGCGGGGCGCCTGGTGAACCGCCCGCAGATCACGACCGACGGGCACGGGATGTACCCGGGCGCGGTAGAGGATGCCTCCGGGGGCTCGGTGGACTTCGCGCAGCTGGTCAAGTCCTACGCCAATACCCCGAGCGGCCCCGAGACCCGCTACAGCCCCGCGGAATGCACCGGGTGTGAGAAGCGGGTCGTGACCGGCTCACCCGACCCGCGGCACATCTCGACCTCCTACGTCGAACGCTCGAACCTCACGATCCGAATGAGCGTTCGCCGTCGGACGCGCCTGACGAACGCCTTCTCAAAGAAGCTCGAAAACCACGTCGCGGCGTTCGGGCTCTTCTCGATGCACTACAACTTTTGCCGGATTCACAAGACGCTACGCGTTACGCCTGCCATGGCGGCCGGAGTCTCGGCTACGGTCTGGACGATCGCCGATTTGGTCGCGCTCTTGCCCACTTCCGCGACCGGCCCGCGGGGTCCGTACCGGAAGGAGAATTCAAACTAGGACACTACCCATCGGCCGCGCTGGGCTCGGACCCGCTCCGCCCACCCCAACAGACCCCGAGCCCCGGCGATCACGATCTTCACGTACGCCACCCGATTAAAGCCTAGGTTTGCCTTCATGCCCGTCGGTTCTAGGAATTGCTTGCCGTTGAGCCGAATTCGTTCGAGATCTCGCGTCTACAACCGGAACGGTCAAACCGCTGCGAGACGAGATGATCCCAAAGGAGCGCCATGGCAACCCAAGAGTGGCTGGAGGCGGCGCGCAACTATTCCCTCATCTCCGAGAGCGCAAGGGCTGAGTACTGGCAGCAGCTCACTCCGGAGCAACAGGAAGCACTTCGCGAAGCGTTGGACGCATCCCAAGTCGCCACGACAACGCCGAGCGTCACGAGTGAGACGGGCACGAAAAGGGGGTGTGGGGGCCCAGTCGGCGCAGGTTGCCTCGGGATGATCCTGGGCTGCATTCTCACGATAGGTATCGAGATCGCTATCATCTCAGCGGGTATCGATGCCGTCGGTGAAATGTTGAGCGGGCTTTCGGGAAGCCCTGGCCCATCTCAAGCTCGCGAGGAACCAGCCACCGCGAAGGAATCGGAGCGCGTCAAGAGCGCGGACTGCAGAGATCCGCAATACCGTCGCGAGCACCCCTTTGTCTGCGGTTCGGAACGGTCGTGCATCGAAGATTGTCGGAAACGTTACCCAGAATAGTTGACTACCAGATGGCGTCGAATCTTGGGCGCCGCGCGTCGCCGTCGCGCTGCTACAATTCTTAACCGATGAGGCCACCGGCCGCAGTCGGCGTTGCCCAATCCCGCGACACTCCCTTGAAAGTAGAGGAGATCCAGGGGACGATCATTCGCCAAAGTCAACCGACTGGCGGATAGACTCGCGCGGCACGTCGGGAAGATCGACACCGCCGAGCGGGCCGAAGCGCTCATGGATCGCTTGTCCGAGATTCCGAGGCCGCGGAATTTCAGTCGAGAGAGCCGAGCGCAGGATGTCGCGCGCCTCATCCTCCATCGACCGACCATTGCTCGCGGCTCGCAGACGCAGACGGTTTTTAATGGCATCGTCAATGTTGCGGATCGTCATGACAGCCATGTCGGCTTCCATAAGTCAATGACAGCATGCTAGTCGATGACTGGCAGGAAGGCAAGGTTGGCCTCCCGCCTCAAGGCGACGACCGGCAGCGCCGTTCTAAGCGGCTCGCCGGACCACCTCGGACGCGGGCGGCCAGTTCCCTTTTAGGAACGCTTCAACCGCTGGGAAAAACTCGTTCGGTGTTTCGAGGTAGGGGTGATGGCCGGCGGCCTCGATCGGCAGGAAGCGGGCGTCCGGCGCCCAGGCCGCCCATTCTCGGGAGGCTTCCACAGGTACCAGGTCGTCGGTACCCTGGATCACCAAGAGCGGCGCGGTGAGCCGGCTCAGCTTCGGGCGGAAATCCCAGCGCCCCATCTTCGGCACGATGTCGCGGAAGTAGAGCGGCATTGTGTGTTGCGGCCATTCGTTGGGGAAGCTCGCGATGTCGGCGAGCGGGAAGCGCTCGATCGCCCGCGGTTCGCTCATCTGCGCCGGTAGCAGGAAGTGAGAGAACCAGGCGTGGCAGAAGGCGACCGGGTCGGTGCGGTCGATCCCTGCTTTGCGCAGCTCTTCGAGGCGCGGCACGCCCGGAGGGACGATCAGAATTTCCGGCCCCGGCAGCTCTTGCGCCCACTCCCCAGGAATCCGCGGGGTGATCGGACAAGTGAGGACCATGCGCTCGACCCGGTCGGGGTTTTCGATTGCATAGAGTGCGGTGATCGCGGCATGGTAGCTGCCGCCGAGCAGCGAGAACCGGTCCCATCCGAAAAAGCGCCGAACGGTCTCCAGATCGTGGACGTCGGCTTCGAGAGAGAGCTGGCGGGAGTCCGAAACCGTACTCGACCGACCCCGGCTTCGGGGGTCGTAAAACAGCAGCGTCCGGCCGTTCGCGAGCGGCGCCAGAAGCTCCGCCAACCAATTCGCGTTCGGCACCAGCAGAACCTCCGGGCCATTCCCCACCCTTCGGTAGTAGAGATGGAGGCCGGGCCGGACGAAGACGAATCCCTCGGAAGTCTGCATGGGCGGTAGCATAAACCGAGCGGCGGGCCGCGAAGGAGTTGGCGGCCGATCAGCCGATCAGCGCATCGAGCGGGTGGATGCCGCCATTGTGCCAGGTTGTGTCCGGGTGCTGAAGCTGGCCTGGCGGGGCGAAACGCGAAACGCCGAGCGCCGCGAGCGCCGGGCGGAGCGCGTCCGTGTTCGCTCCGGCGAGCGCCGCACCTTGGAGTTGGCCGGCCCAGGGCGTGAGGATGACCGGGAGCCTCGACAGGTCCTCCACCGGGTGAATACGCACCGTGCGCAGGCCAGGCGAGGGGACGAATCGCAGCTCCGGCTCGACGATCACGGTGCCCTCGGGCGGATGCAAAAAACGAGAGTGAAGGCCGCGCATCTCGGATTCCAGACGGAGCTGTTGGACGGCGCCTAAAGCTTCCGGCTCGCCGGGACCGGGCGGCCAGAGTTGCGCGAGGAGGGCGAGCTGGGCGGCCAGAGCGTCGGCGAGTTCCTCGGGAGGGAGGGTCGTGAACACCGCGGCGATCGATAGGCAGCCGCGCTGGTCGAACAGCGCGATATCCCGGGCGAGGCCCGCGGCGACTTCGCCGAGCGCTGGGCTTCCGCCCGCCTCCGGGTCACCGGGCGCTCCGAGCGCTCCGAGCGCTCCAACCACCGCGAAGCTCGTCTTTGGGCCGTAGCCGAACAATTTGCCGGGCGCGCGCCGGGCGAGATCGAGCAGTGTCGCCCGGTCGCCGTAGGCGAGGATGCGGCCGGCCCGGGCGAAGAGCGGCGCTTCGATCGATCGATCGCCGCCGGCCCAAGTAGCGGCGGCATAGGCCTCCAGAAACGCCGGCTCGCGTCGGCCGAGAGCCTCGACGAATGCCGGGGCGAACCAGGGCTCGGACGAAGGCGACTTGAGCAACGCCGGCCGGCGCAGGGCGACCGCGGCCGCGAGCGGCTGGACGGCCAAGCCGGGAAGGTTCCCTGCGAGGATCGCGAGCACGAATCCGGAGCTTGGACCGCGCGACACCGCTGCCGCCAGCAGAGAGCGGAAGGCCGGTTCTCGAACCCCCCCCAAGACGGCGGCGAGCCCTGCGCCGAGCCCCTCGGGGGAGAGCCGACAGGAGCCCAGGAGGTGGGGGTCGAGGCTCCGCCGTTCGGGTGACTTCGGATCGAGAAACGCCTCGACGGTGTCGCTCCACGCCGCGATCAGCCGATCCTGGGCCAAGCGTTCGAGCTCCGGATGCGGTTGCGCGAGCGCCACCGAAAGCAGCTCGAGCTGCACCCTGCTTTGGGGGGAGGAAGCGGGCGAGAAAGGGTGGGGTGAGTTCAACGGAGTTCCGATTCGGTCGAAACCCGATCGTAACCCGCAGTAAGCTCCCGGTATGGATTCGGCCCCCGAAGTCTCCGTTGTCGTTCCGACCTTCAATCGGATGGACGTCCTGCCGGAGGTGCTCTCGGCCCTCGATCGACAAGAGGGAGCGCCACCGTTCGAGGTCGTCGTGGTCGATGACGGTTCGACCGACGGGACGGCGGAGTTTCTCGAGGTCTTGGCCGCGGGACGGGCTGCGGCTGCCTCCGGGGTGCCGTTTCGCTTCCTGCGCCAAGAGAATCGTGGGCCGGCCGCGGCCAGAAACGTGGGGGTCGAAGCCGCGACCGGCGCTTGGGTGGCCTTTCTGGGGGACGATACCGTCCCCGCACTCGGATGGCTCGCCGCCCACCGGGAGGCCCACCGACGCCAGGGGGACGACCCGCTGCACGCGGTCATCGGGTACACAGGGTGGCACTCGCGCATGCGGCTCAACCCGTTTCTCCGCTATATCAACGAGCACGGACTCCAGTTTGGCTACGCTCTGATCCGCGACCGGGAAGAGGTGCCGTTCAACTTCTTCTACACCTCGAACCTCTCGCTCGCTCGCGAGCTGCTGCGCGCCGAGCCGTTCGATCTCCGTTTTCCTTATCCCGCCTGGGAGGACATCGAGGTCGCCTACCGGATGAAAAAGAAGGGGTTGCGGCTGACCTACGAGAGCCGGGCGGTCGTCGCGCACGACCATCCGACCGATCTTGCACGCTTTGCCGTCCGGCAGGAGAAGGCAGGATATTGTGGTGTGGTCTTCTACTCGTTGCATCCGGAGCTCGGGTCGTTCCTCGGTGTCGGGCCGGACGGGCCGCCGCCGGTGCCATCCCCGATTCGGCAACGCTGGCTCGAACGGTTGGTCCGGGCCTTGCAGAACTGGCCGGTATCCCTCCCTAAGGTGTGGGAGGAAGTGCTTCGGTTCCACTACATAATGGGTCTCCACCGCGCTTGGCGGCACAGTGTTGGATCGGCCCAAGGAGAGGTTCGATGACAATGCCAACTCGAGAGTCGATCGCGAGCGGTCCCTGCGCGGTTGGCGTGGGTCTCGCGATTTTCTTGGCGCTGGGTGTAGCGGCGGCTCCACTTGCCGCCCAGGTACGCGACCAGGGTCACAGCGATGGTTCGGCCGGCGAAGCGCCGCACGCGCGATCCGAGCCGGGCGGCGACCGCGGCAGCTGGAATCACGGCGGCGGCTCCGGCTCGTCCGGCGGCGGCTCCACGGCGAGCCCAGGTTCGGGCTCGTCCGGTGACGACGGCACGGTCGCGCAGCCGAGGTCTTCTTCCCCGGGGTCGCCTCCGGGTGGCGGCCGCGGCGACTGGCGCGGTCGTTCCGGGAGGCGCGATGACGGCCATCATTCCGGTTCCGGTCGCGGGCACTACGGCTACGGCCATCGCCCTTATTACGGCAACCCCTGGTGGGGTTGGTGGGGCTGGGGCTGGGGTTGGGGTGAGCCCTATGGCGGCGTCTATGGTGGCGGCTACGGTGGCTACGGTCGCAGGGATGGCGACTACGACGAGCAGGGTGCGCTCGACCTCGACATCTGGCCGGGCGACACCCAGGTCTACCTCGATGGGCAGAACATCGGAACGGTCGACGATTTCGACGGCTTTCCGTCCTATCTCTGGCTCGAAAAGGGAACCTACGACATCGTCTTCTATCGCGAAGGGTTCCAGACCCTGGCGCGCCAGTATTCGATCTACTCCGGCCTGACGATCGATGTCGGTGACCGCCTGGTGCCGGGTGATTCGGTGCGGCCCGAAGATCTGGCGACCAAGACCCACGTCCGGCGCGACACCCGCGTCGACGACGAGCGGGAGCGCTCCGAGCGGATCGACGGTGATGACGGGGGCTACCGGGATCGCCGTGGCCGGGACGAGCGGCCCTCGGCGCGAAGGGACAACGATCAGCAGGGTCGGGTCATCCTGTCGATCGAGCCCGACGACGCCTCGGTCTATCTCGACGGCCAGTTCGTCGGCACCGCCGAGGAGATCAGCCGTTTGCACCGGGGTTTGGTGGTCGATGCCGGCCAGCATCGGATCTCGGTCGTCCGTCCCGGTCGGCGCGGTTCGGAGCAGACGTTCACGGTTCGCCCCGGGAGCGAGCAAGAGATCGAAATCGAGCTCGAAACGAGCGACGAGTAGGAGGCTGGCTTTGGCTTCGCTCAGCCGGAAGGGCTGAGCCCGAATGACAAGTCCGGGCGCCTCTCCGCGGGAGGCGTCCGTTTTCGCTTTTCAGGAGTGCGCCACTCCAGGCGCTCCCGCATCGTCGCCGGCCTCGCGCGTCTCTGCGGAATGGGGCCTGACGCTGAACAGCACCACGTAGCCGCCCGCCTCGAAGCCGCCTTGGGCGACCGGCCGAGCGTCGCCTACGGCGGCCGCCAGGAAGTTCTCAATTCGACCGATCGAGGAGCGGATGGCCTCGGACCAGCGCAGCGGATCTGTCGCGGGGCCGGACCCTTTCGGGCCGGCAGGTTCCTGCGCGAGGCCCGCGTCGCCCGCTCCGGCCTCGACCAGGTCATAGCGGCGGAAGAACTCCTGCCGCGTCAGGCCGTACGCGATCAGGACCTTGGCCAGAGTGCCGAGCGTAATCTCCTGTTTGCCGGTTTCGATCCGCGACAACTGCCCTTTGCCGATTTTCGCGACCAGAGCCAGCTCGGACAGGGTTTTGCCCTGCTCCTTGCGGACTCGGCGCAGCGTTTCTCCCACCCAGGTGAATGTCCTCGATTGCACGATGATGGAATCTACTCGTGACGAGGTCTGTTTGGCAACGCTAAGTCTTTTGTGATCAGCGCCTTGCGGGGAAGTAGAGGTTGTCTTTGGAGACAACGGCAAGAGGCTTTAGGCACTTCTCGGACAACTCTTTTCTCGCGACCGACACGAAAGTTCTCCCACGAGGAACGGAATCGGCTCAATCCGGATTCATGGGGTGTTGGGTATTGTCGACCGGCATCGCCCCCGTGTTAACCTTGGATTCCATGCCCGAGGTGCAAGTCGTTGGTGTGGGGGACTCTCCGGTGCCGTACGAGCCGCAGAGAGTTCTCATGCCGTCGCCGATCGGTTCGGTGGGGGTAGAGTTATGCGGCAGCGTGATCACCGGTTTGGTGATCGCTCCGGATCGCAAGGCCCGATCGACCTACCAACCGCTCCACGACCTCGACGAGTCGGAAGCGCTCGACGAGATCTTCGGCAACCTGGCCGAGTACTTCGCCGGCGCACGGCGAAAGCTCGATCTCGATTTCGATCTTGGGCCCAGCGGAGTCACCGGATTCACTCGGCGGGTGCTTCGGGAGACCGCAAAGGTCGGTTACGGCAAGACCCGGACCTACTCCGGTCTCGCCGAAGCCTCCGGTCGGCCGGAGGCCTACCGACAGGTGCTTTCGATCCTGCACGAGAATCCGATCCCGATCCTGATCCCGTGCCATCGGGTGGTCACCCACAAATCGGGCGTGGGTAGTTTCATCGCCGGTGAAACGAAGAAGCGTTGGTTGCTCGACCTCGAGCAGAAGAGTCTAGAGGCACTCGACAGAGGGCTCGGGTAGGCCTTCACCTTCGTCTCCAAGCCCGCCTTTCGCCTTTCTGGTTCGATTTTCGGTCGAAGATTGGCAATCCGCAGAGATCTCATTCCAGCCGATTCGTTCCGTGGACCAGAACTTCTTTCGTAGAAGTCCTCACAAACCGGGGGACAGGTTCGTCCGGGCGGTGGATTTTTCCGTCGAAGAGAACGCCGGGTGTCTCTGCAAGTGACTCATACAAAAGAACTTACGTTTGCAATCGCCCGCCCGGGACGGATAGATTCGGGGCGTGGAGATCTTCGAGCACCTCGGTGAAACCCTAAGGCGCCTGCGCAAGGAACGGGGCAAGACCCTTTCCGATCTCGGGGCTGAAGCCAAAGTAGGTAAGGGTCAGCTGTCGCGCATCGAGAACGGCCATCAAGAGGCGACGCTCGGCACTCTGGCCAAGATCCTCGCCGCGCACGGCGTCGGCCGAAAAGAGTTCTTTCGCCGTTACGATCTGGTCGAGGCAGAAGCCACGGCGGTTCACGGAGACTCCGGTGATCCCGGTCTCGCAACGTCCGAGCTGTCGTTGGGATCGGTGCGCCAGGCTCTCGATCGTTTCGATGACTTTGTCCGAGCGACCCTGGACCGCCCGCAGCCGCTGGCCCGAGGCGCCGTCGAATTGGGAGACTACGTCGTGTTCTTCCACGTTGTTCCGCGCACTGAAACCACCTCGTCTCCCTCGGCAGAACCTTCGAGAGAGGCCTGATTCGGAGGGAAGTCCGCGCCGAATGCCGCAAAGTGAGAACCGCGCCGAGCGAAAATGGCTTCGCTCAAAGTTGTCGAAACGATCTCTTTTGGATGACTTTATCCGGCATGGCTTCCGGATTATTACCGGTCTAAGCTACAAAGAACGACAAACAGGCTCTTTACTCGTGGCGCTAAGTGATTCTATTTGAACGACTTAGGCTTGAAATCGAGCACCGATGCCGGATAGATTTTCGCCATGGAGATGTTCCGTCACCTCGGCCTCACCCTCCGCCTCTTGCGCGAGCTCCGCAATCAGAGCCAAGGCCAGATCGCCAAAGAAGCCGGAATCAGCAAGAGCCAGCTGTCGAAGTACGAGAATGGCCGCCTGCCGAAGTTAGAGACGCTGGAGCGGCTGCTGGCGGCGCTCGGGGTCGAGTACTTCCAGTTCTTTTTCACTCTGTACCTGGTGGACCGACGATCGGTCGGTCTAAAACGCCAGAGCGAGCCCAAAACGGGTGCCAAGCCGGGTGGCGACGACGACGATCGACTGCTCGCCAACTTGCGCGAGGAGCAGAGCGTCTTGCTCCCCGCTTTCCTCGAGGGGTCGAGCCGCTCGCATTCGCTGGAGCAGGGCTTCAAGAAGATCTTCGACGACCTCCTCGGCGTCTACCGGATGGTCTTCGAAGAGCTGCTGCTCTCCCGCCGGACCAAGAGCTGATCTCCGGCTCTCGGGAGAGTCGGCTCGTTCGAGGAGCTTGGAGCCATCCGGGCGGTGCCATTCGGGCGGATCGGGCCCCGGACCTGTAGAATCCGTCCGGTGAGAGAAATTACCCGGCAGGACGCTCTCGACTACCACTCCCAAGGGCGGAAGGGAAAGATCGAGGTCGTCCCGACCAAACCGACTGCAACGCAGCGCGATCTCTCCCTCGCCTACAGCCCCGGCGTCGCCTATCCCTGCCAGGAGATCCAGGCCGACCCGCTGCTCGCCTACGAGTACACCAACAAAGGGAATCTGGTCGCGGTGATCAGCAACGGCACGGCGGTGCTCGGGTTGGGCAATATCGGTGCTCTCGCCGGTAAGCCGGTCATGGAAGGCAAGGGCGTGCTGTTCAAGCGCTTCGCCGACATCGACGTCTTCGACCTCGAAGTGGCGACCGAAGACCCCGACGATTTCGTGCGCACCGTGAAGCTCTTAGAGCCGAGCTTCGGTGGCATCAACTTGGAGGACATCAAGGCGCCGGAGTGTTTCGAGATCGAGCGCCGCTTGAAGGCCGAGATGAGCATCCCGGTCTTTCACGACGACCAACACGGCACCGCGATCATCTCCGGAGCCGCCCTGCTGAATGCCCTGGTCGTGGCAGGCAAACGAATCGAAGAGGCGCGGATCGTTTTCTCTGGCGCGGGTGCCGCGGCCCTTTCGTGTGCGGCGCTCTATTTGGAACTGGGCGCCCGACGCCTGAACATCAAGGTCTGCGATCGCCACGGTGTCGTCTACGCCGGACGGACGGAGGATATGGACCCCTACAAAGCCGCCTTCGCCGCCGAGACCGAATCTCGCACCTTGGCCGAAGCGCTGGTCGACGCCGATGTCTTCGTCGGCCTTTCGGTTGGCGGTGTCGTGACCCGCGAAATGATTCGCGGGATGGCGCCCGACCCGATCATCTTCGCGCTGGCCAACCCCGATCCGGAGATCACCTACGACGATGTGCGCGCGGAGCGGCCCGACGCGATCGTCGCGACCGGCCGGAGCGACTACCCGAACCAGGTCAACAACGTGCTCGGCTTCCCGTTCCTGTTTCGCGGCGCGCTCGACGTCCGGGCGACCGACATCAACCTGCCGATGATGCTTGCCGCGGTTCGCGCGCTTGCCGACCTCGCCCGCGAGGACGTGCCGGATGCGGTGCTCAAGGCCTATGGCCTAGAGGCGCTCCGCTTCGGCCGCGACTACCTGATCCCCAAGCCGTTCGATCACCGCGTGCTCCTGGTCGTGCCGCCCGCGGTGGCGGCGGCGGCAATGGAGAGCGGGGTCGCGCGCGTGCCGATTCCCGATTTCGACGCTTACGAGCGAAGGCTCGAAACTTTGATCTCCCGCCGCCTTGAGCTGATGCGCGGCCTGATCGACCAAGCCAAACGCAACCCGAAACGGATCGTCTTTCCCGAAGGCGAGCACGAGAAGATCCTGCGCGCCGCGAAAATCCTGGTCGACGAGGGGATCGCGCATCCGATCCTGCTCGCCCGGCGCGAAGTGATCGCCCGCCGATTGGCCGATCTCGACCTGTCCGAGGAGCGGGTGACCATCCTGCACAGCGAGAGCGCGGAGAGTTTCGGCGCCTACGCCTCGCGCTATCACGAGCTGCGGCGGCGCGAAGGGATCACCCGAGAGGAGGCGTTCCGGTGGATGCGCCAAAGGAACTACTTCGGCGCCATGATGGTCGAACAGGGGGACGCGGATGGCCTGATCTCCGGCATGACCCAGTCGTACCCGGAAACGATCCGCCCGGCGCTCCAGATCATCGATCTGCGCCCGGGCGTGAAGCGGATCTGCGGCGCCTACCTGTTGATCCTCAAAGATCGGGTATTCGTGTTCGCCGACACGACGGTCAACATCGACCCGACCGCCGAGGGGCTCGCCGAGATCGCCCGGCTGACGGTCGAGTTCGCGCGCCGCTTCCAGATCGAACCGCGGGTCGCCATGCTGTCGTTCTCGAACTTCGGCTCGAACAGCCACGCCTCGGCGCGCAAAGTCCGCCGGGCGGTGGAGATCCTGCGAGAAGAGGCGCCGGAATTGGAAGTCGACGGCGAGATGCAAGCCGACACCGCGATCTTGGGTGACATCCTGTCCGAGATCTACCCTTGGAGCCGGCTATCGAAGCCGGCGAACATTCTGATCTTCCCCGAGCTTCAGTCGGCCAACATCGCCTATAAGCTGGTCTGGCGGCTGGCGGGGGCGGAGGCGATCGGTCCGGTCCTGCTCGGCCTGGCGCGTCCGGTTCACGTGCTCCAGCCGGGGCTGGAAGTTCAGGACATCGTCAACATGGCCGCCATCTGCGTGGTCGACGCCCAAGAGCGGGAAGCGGCACTTCGCCCGGCGGTCGACAGCTTCTGAGGGCGCGAATCGCGCTAGACTTGTAACGTTCCGCCGTCGAGTCGAGCCGGTAGGGGGAAGTCTCCCGACCCTGCTCGAATGCGGGCGAACAAACGGGTCCTCTCCTCAGGGGGACCTCTCCCTATAGGAGGTCATCGAACATGAAGCGCACGTCTCTGTGGCTCGTCGGCGCACTGGTCGCCGCCGCGATCGCACCGAACCTCGTCTCGGCGGCCGATAAGAGCACGAAGCCGCGGATCGCGGTCATCGAGTTCAAGAACAAAGCCGACAACCAGTGGTGGTATCGCGGTGGTGCCGAAGCCGCTCAGGACGTCTTCGTCACCGAACTGGTCAAAAGCGGCAAGTTCCGCGTCGTCGAGCGCGAGCAGCTCGCGGCCCTGATGCAGGAGAAGGGGTTGACCCTTTCCGGCGACGTCGATCCGAAGTCGGCGATCAAAGTCGGCAAGTTGCTCGGCGTCAATTACCTCCTGACCGGTTCGGTCACCGAGTACGGCACGACCGAAAAGGGTGCACGCGGCCCTGGCATCGGCGGCCTGCCCGGCTTCTCGGTCGGCAAGAAGACCTTCGTCGCGGCAATGAACGCGCGTCTGATCGACACCTCGACCGGCGAGATCGTCTGGGCCGACGAAGGTCGCGCCGAGGAGTCGAGTTCGAAGGTGTTCGTCGGCGGTTTCGGCGGCGGCGTCGACGACGACCGGATGTTCGACAAAGTCATGAAGCCGTGCATCCAGCAGCTCACGGCGAGCTTGAAGGCCGCCGACCTGTAAGACGCACGAGGATCGACCGTTAGGACCGAAGGGGCTCGGCGACGAAGTCGCCGGGCCTCTGCGCATTTGGGCTTCGGTGACCGCCCCGACCGTCCAGCGACCCAGGGCGGCCTTGAATTCCCTGCCGGTCGCGGGCAGTTTCTTCTGGCTCGTCCCTTGACACGCCCGCCCCCAAGGAGAACTATCTGCCCAGGGTCACGCCTTTCCGGCTGCCCTTCAGGAGTGTTTGCTTAGGTAGGCTACAATCCCAAGGAAGAAGGCCCACGCAAGGTGGCCTTCACCGGACGACTCCGATCGGGCGAGAGGGTAACGGAATGGCTACAACAGCGGTTCGAAAGGCGGCCCTCCAAAGAGTCAAGCAGGAGAGGTTCAAGTTCCAGTTGAGAATGCTGATGGAGAATGCGACGAAGGAGGAGGTGGACCCGGCGCCTGTTCTTCAGGCGGCGCTGGCTGAAATCAACGGTTGCCGAAACGCCGAAGCGATCGGCGAAGATGATGAGCTCGGAGAGGTCGAAAGCGAAATCGATGAGCTATACGAACAAATCTGGGCAGTGGTTGACGAGAATGGGGGAAAGCCGGAGCTTGAATTCAAGGTGTCGTCGCTCAGGGCGCGACTACGTGAGCTCCAGGAGAAAGAGGTCGATGCCTGGAAGGCGCGATTTCGATCAGAATTGAACCTCGACCCTGACGAAGGAGTACAGATTGTTGGAGAGGCGAGAGCGCTTCTGGAGAGATACCGGTGAGAATTCTTCCGAAGGTCACTCAACCTTGGCCTGGGAAGATCGATCGGCGACACACACCAAAGCCGGCAAGCGGCGACGACGGCTACATCTTGTACCGTGCCTGCCTCAGGTGGGAGTTCGGGTTCTACTGCGCCTTCTGCCTTACTCATGAGGCCGACCTCACGCCAAACGGACCGGCCGGTGCGGGAGTAGAGGGAACAGGTCTATTTGGAGTCGAGCATTTTATTCCCAAGAGTAATGACTCGACTCTCAGGAACGTCTACGCCAACTGTTTTTACTGCTGCCGATTTTGTAATGCCTCGCGCGGAAGTGCGCCGAATCGGGACCGGTTCGGTCGTAGGCTCCTAAATCCCTGCGAGCAGGTATGGGGTGAGGCATTCGCTCGAGTCAAAGACGAGCTCAGGCCTCGTGATACCGAGGATGTTGACGCGGTCTATACGAGGGAAGCGTACGACTTTGATGAGCCGCGGAAAGTTTTCTTGCGAAAGTTTCGCAGGGAGAACTTGGCGTTTATCGAAGAATCCGTGGTTCTTGAAAGGAATCTTCTTGATCTGATCGCTGGTCCGGGCAAGAACGAAGCAAAATCGGCAATCAAGAGGTTGCGGGCATGGAGAAGGTTCCTTCGCGATCGATTCAAGGCGATCCCGAGTGACCACCCTACGGCCTGCCGTTGTGGTCATACCCGACACCATGCAGTGCCCGTATACGCCGCCTGATTCCATTCCAACCCGAGGGGCGCCGAGCCGACCGCCAGCCCGGCGGTTCGGACGAACCGGTGGCCCCGGAGTTACGCTCACCTCAAAGACTTCCCGATTCTCGATTTGTCGGCTGCCCAGTAGATGTAGAGCAGGCGCCCTTGGAGCCGCGAGAGCGGAACCGGACCGAAAAATCGACTGTCGTAACTACGATCGCGGTTGTCGCCAAGAACGAAGCAGGTTCCCGCGGGGATCTTCACTCGATCGAGGTTGTCGCGAACGACCCCATCCTTGTCGGATAGAGGGGAACGGGGATAGGTGGTTGGATCGGTGTGAAAGGCCCAAGGATCGCTCAAGCGCCGGCCATCAATGTAGGCTGCCTTGTCGCGAAATTCGATCTCCTCTCCCTCCAAGCCGATGACGCGAGCGATCCTTTGGCCCGGTTCCTCCGGAGTCGAGAAGACGACCAAGTCTCCCCGCGCGGGCTTGGCCGAGGAATAGTAGCTCAGATCGGCGTAAAGGTGGTCTCGCACCAGGAGAGTCGGCTCCATACTTCCGGAAACGATCTTGAGGGCTTTGACCGGTGAGAGGGCCAAGAGCGCCGGCGCAACCAGGATTTGCGCCACGTACAGGGCAACATAGACATACCATCGGTTGAACGGCCTGAGCACGTACTCTCTGTTTCGTCGAGCGACGCCCACCGCGTCCCAGACCGCCCAGATCTCGAAAAGCAGGACCACGACCAGGAAGACGATGAGGCCAATGAATAGCTTAGGAACCCCGCCAAGAAGGAAGAGGGCAAGGCCGGCGAGAAAACCTAAGTAGACCGCAAGGCCCCGCTTAGGCTCTCCACCATAGAGCTGCCCCAGACCTGGGGCCAGAAAGGAGAGAACGGCGGCAATCCATGGTCTGCGAGGCTTGACCTCAGTCTGAGCCGGATCGGTTACGGTCACTGTTGGCCTCCAGGGCAATTAAGCCTTCCACAGCAGTCTTCTGCAACCTAACGAGTCCGTCCATGAAGCGGTCAACTTCCGCACGGTCACGAAAAAACCCCTGAAACCCTTCGTAATCTGGACCAGCAGTCTCGTAGTAGATCCATGGCTCACGGCGCGATGGCAGCATCGCGAGGTCGGAGTCCTCCGACAGGCCGAACAAGGTGCGGAGCCGTAGGGAGTAGAGCTGGAAGCGGAGTCCGTCACTCGCGTTGCTCTGTTGCGGGATGAAGCTCACGAGGGTCTTGCGGCGCCCGTTGAAAAGACTGGTGAAGCCGATGGAGCTTCGGGTCGTGTGCTTTTGAAAATAGACCTCAAGGTTGGCTACCGCGTAGCGATAGAGTTCCTGCACACCCTTCTCTGCCGCGATCGCATCCAATTCCTCATAGGTGAGGTTTGGACGACGCTTCGACGCGCCCTTCGTAGTGCTATTCAACTCGACCTGGGCTGGTTCAAGTAAAAAGACGCGGGCCAGGAGCTCGGCCCCGCTTTGCTCTTTGAAGTACTGAAAGCTTGCGGCGTTGATGTTGACACCGTACATGTCCGAAAGGTACGTGATAATGCGCTCTGAGCTCGCGTCGATGTGCGACGCGACGATTAGCAGGCTGTGGTTCTCGTTCAGGGTTTCGGGGAGCTCTGCGCCGAACCGACATTTGAACGCTTCTTCGAATTTCCCCTGGCCGAGGTAGGCCTCGCCTATCGCTGTGATCCGTTCGTTCGACAGACCCCTCACCCAGGATCCGTAGTCGAGAATCTGCGCGGTGACCTCTCGGGGTGTCTTGTTTCGCTTCAGCTCAACCACCACGAGGTCTCCTGCGCGGTCGAGGCAGAGCAAGTCAACGAAGCCGCCGAAATCAGTCTCAACCTGGCGGCCTATGACGAGCAGATCCTTGCTGAGGACGGAGATATCACGCTCCAGCCACACTTCGAGCCGAGCTTCGAGATCGAGCGGGGATCGAACGATCTCGTGCAAGGTATCGCTACCTTGGATCCTCCACAGTCGTACTTCCTCAGGCATGTTCGAGTCTTTTATCTAGGCACCTGACGTTAGTATGCCCGGGCCTACGCGGCCCTCAACGACTTGATCCGCTGGACCTCCGCCTTGATGGACCGAAGGATAGCGGCCCTGCGCTTCCTGCTCGACCCTGTTCAGGCGACCCCAATCCCCAAGAGACGAAACAAGTCCTGAAGGCCCTTGACAAGCTCCATCGACCTGGCCGATAAATTCTCCCTGTTGAACCGGTTCTTTGAAGATCACAGGGGCGCGTGCATTCAGGGTCGCACCTCGGAAGGGGCTGAAGTTGAGCCGCGATAGCCGCTATGGTCTTGCAATAGCTGCTATCGGGACCCAATCCTCCACAATCAGGAATCAAGCCTCGGCTATTGCCGGGCTGCCATCGCTATTTCCACGCGATTGCGGCGGGCCAGAGTTGTACTGCCATAGTTCTGCTTCTGACTGCGGTAATCGGTCCGTAACTACCGTGGCAGGTTGGGCACTGCCGCAGTTTTTCAACTCCCGCCGAGCCTGCTCCCGTCGTTTCCGCTGCGGCCACGTGAATTCTCTAGCTGATCGGCCCCGGCCTCGTGCTGCCAGCGCCGACGATCGATGGCTCGGCGACGATCACACGCCCCCCGGCCCGTAGCCGAGGATCTCGTCCTGCTCTTCTTGGCTAATGGCGCGACCCCGGTATTCCGGGAGAACCTGAGGCCAGACCTCTTCGCGGAGGTAACGCCTCAAGTCCTGGGCGTCATCGTCTCGGACGATTTGAAGCCGTGCCTTCCTCTCTTCGAGGGATTTCCGAACCGCCTCGGTCTTGGTCTCACCCGCCATCTCGGCGACCTCTTCGACGAGGCGTTCGACTTGAGAGTCCTTCAAATTCAGGGCCATAAGATCAACCTCTCGCCGTGACATCTTGAGGGAGGCGTAGTGGAATTTCAAGGGAATGGTGGAATGGAGTCGTTCGTCGTGTTCTGAACGGACCCCGGGCCGCGCCTATCTCACCCGCCACACCACAACCCCCGCCCCTCGTTCCACCGGCACCAGCCATGGCGCCGGAGACTCCGGTCCGAGCAGGCTCTTCGGCCGGTCGCGCAGATCCAGCTCTCCAACCACCAGGTAGGCGATCCGCTCGGTGCGGGCGATCCGTTCGAGCCGGGCGAGGTAGAGGCGCGGGTCGCGGAGCTCGGGGCCGAAGGCGTCGGGGATCGTGACGTAGGGGTGGGAGAGGTAGCGCTCCAAGAAGGGTGAAGTTCCTGCGAGCCGGGTTCCGGGAGGGAGTGCGCCTTCGATGCGGCGCAGGGTTGCGATCTCCAGCGAGGGATGGCGGTCGACGAACGCGGGGAGGCGGCGGAAGGCGGTCTTGGCGGCGAGGGACAGCACCAGGGCCGCGGCGGCGCCGAGCGCAATCTTCCGGGCGAGCGTAGAACGGTCGAGCCGGGGAAGCTCCCGGAACAGCGCCGCCCAAGTGATCGCACTCGCCGCGGGCAGCAGGCAGAGCAAGAGGCGCCCCCAGGTGAAGAAGGAAAAGGCGACGGCGGTGAGGAATAGGAGTCCCGCGCCCAGCAACCAGCCGGCGGCGCGATCCTTTCGCAAGACGAGCCAGAGCCCGGCCGCCAGGAAGACGCCCGCGTGGAGGGGCGTGCCGATCAGTTGGCCGAGGCCGCTCGCGACGAAACGGCCGAACTCCGAGATGCCGCCCTTAAGGATTCCAAGCGGATCGGCGCGGACGATCTCGCCCAAATTGTGGAACGGCACCCGGTCGAGGTACGACCAGTCGGGATAGCCGTAGAGCTTCCAGGCCAGGTTCTTCCAGTTCTCGTCGTGGAACGGATCGCCGAATGCCACCAGACGCCAGAACCAGAGCGCGGCGTAGCCGGGTAGGGCGCCGAGAGCGGCGTAGACAAGGTGCCGGCGCCGGGAAGCGATCGGCCGTCCGGCGACCAGGAACGCCAGGAGCAAACCGGGTAGCAGAAAGATCGCGTTGCCGCGGGTGAACGCCGCGAGGCCGAAAAGCGCGCCCGCGGCGAGCGCCGGGCTCGTGCCGGGACGCTTCATGTAGATCAACCCGGCGAGCAGCGCGCCGGCCGCGAGCGCGCCGAACGTCATGTCGGTCGTCGTGTGCTGGCCGAGGATCCAGAGGTTGGGGTTGACCGCGGTCGCTGCGAAGGCCCACCCGCCGGTTGAATCGGCTATTGAGTCGCCGATCGAATCGCCCGCGCCCCTTCGCCCGAGCTCGCGACCGGTTCGCCAGGCGATCCAGGCGAGGGCCGCCGCGGCTAGGTTCGAAATCAACCGCGCGGCGGCGAACGGATCGCCGATTGCGCCCCCGAGCCCCGCGATGAGCAGGGGATAGAGCGGCGGTCGGAACGGATCTTTCGGCAACTCACCCGCGAGCAGGCGCTCAGCCAGGGCGACATAGCCGTCGCGCTCGGCGGTGCCCGCCTCTTCGACCTGATGGTAGCGAGAACCGAAAAGTGCGAGGGCGATGAACAGGAGTGCCGCTGCGGCTTTGGCCGTATCCGCCGCTCGATCGGGCCGGCCCATCACTCGGGCGTCGGCGGAGCGTCGGAAGGAGGCAGAACGATCGGCGCGGGGTGATCAGGATGCCGGCCGGGACGTTGGGTCGGCGGCTGCGGTGTGGCAGGAACGACCGCCGGTTCGACGAGTGGGGCGAGCGGATCGATCAGGGGGCCGGCCGGTGCCGAGGAGCCGGTAGCGCCGGCCGGCGAAGTCGATGCAAGTGCGGAAACCGGCATCGGCAGCTCGATGATCACGTCCTTCGGACGGACGAAACCCAGCTCTTCGCGGGCCAGCCGTTCGAGGAGCCCTGGGTCGTTGTGCAGCCGTACGATTCGGTTGCGTAGACTTTCGATCTTCCGGTCGGTGTCGGCGATCCGAGCCTCGAGCTTCTGTTCACGCTCTTGGGACGAGCCCAAGTCACGCAGGCTCTTTGCCACCGCGAGCCACGCGAGCAGGAGGAGCAGCGCGGCGACCGCGGCGCCGATCAGCGGCAGGCGCCGCCCTCCGGTCGGTTCGGGAGGAGGAGTCAAGGGCGCCAGCGCGGGAATGCGGCTGCGCCGGGATAGAACGCGGCCGAGTCCAGCTCCTCCTCGATACGGAGCAGGCGGTTGTACTTGGCGACCCGGTCGCTCCTGCAAGGAGCACCGGTCTTGATCTGTCCGGCCCGGGTGGCCACCGCGAGGTCGGCGATCGTCGTGTCCTCGGTTTCGCCGGAGCGGTGGCTGATGATGTTGGCGTACGCGTGGGTTTTCGCGAGCTCGACGGCCGCGAGCGTCTCGGTGAGCGTGCCGATCTGGTTGACCTTGACCAACAGCGCGTTCGCGAGGCCATCGTGGATGCCGGCCAAGAAGATCTCCGGATTGGTCACGAACAGGTCGTCACCGACCAGTTGCACCCGGCTCCCGAGTTCTTCGGTCAGCTCGCGCCAGCCGGCGCGGTCGTCCTCCGCCAGGCCGTCCTCGATCGAGATCAGCGGGTAGGCGTCGATCCATTCCCGATAGAGGGCTACGAGGTCCGAACTCCGAAGTCCCCTCTTTCCCTCTCCGGCGAGCTCGTAGACGGTCGGCTGAGCTTTGGCCGCCCGGCCGGGTTTGGCACCTTTGGCCCGCGTGCTCTTGTCCACCAGCTCGCTCGCCGCGACGTCGAGCGCGAGAGCGATCTGGCTTCCGGGTTCGTAGCCCGCTTTTTTGATCGCGATCATCAGCAGGTCGAGCGCCTCCCGGTTGCTCGCGAGGTTCGGGGCAAAGCCCCCTTCGTCGCCAATTCCGGTCGCCAGGCCGCGCTCGGTGAGCACACCCTTGAGCGTGTGGTAGATCTCGACACCGGCCCGAAGCGCTTCGGAGAAGCGGGAGAAGCCGATCGGCACCAGCATGAACTCCTGGATGTCGACCGAGTTGTCGGCGTGCGCGCCGCCGTTGAGCACGTTGAGCATCGGCACCGGCAGAACGTTCGCCGAAGGGCCGCCAAGATAGGCGTAGAGCGGCAGGTGCGCCGCCTCGGCGGCGGCCTTGGCGACTGCGAGTGACGTGCCGAGCAGGGCGTTCGCGCCGAGTCGGCTCTTGGTCGCCGTACCGTCGAGATCGATCAGCATGCGATCGATCAGCGCTTGGGCGCGGGCATCCTGGCCCACCAGCTTGGGCGCGATCTGGGCGACCACGTTCTTGACCGCCTTGGCGACCCCTTTGCCCTGGTAGCGCTTGCCGCCGTCGCGCAGCTCGAGAGCTTCGCGGCTGCCGGTCGAGGCGCCCGACGGCACCGCCGCCCGCCCCCCCGCCCCGCCGTCGAGCACACAGTCCACTTCCAAGGTCGGATTGCCGCGGGAGTCGAGGATTTCGCGGGCTACGATGTCTTCGATGACGAACATGCCTCTCCTCCAAGGGTCTGGGACGCCGCAAGTTTCTTTCAAAGATTAGCCGTAAAGTGCGGTGATCTCAAGCTTTTTCCTGTGACCTCCCCGTTGATGCAGGCACGGCATGAACGTGTACGCGGACAACGGCGACGAGATCGGGCACGACACGCGCGAGTCGTTCGAGCAACTCCTCGAAGGACACGGGCGGTTTCACGAGATCGGCCGATTGTTCACGGAGCATCCGGACGAAGCTCTCGGGATCGAGGTCGAAGAGGTTGCAAAGGAACTCGTCGGGCGACTGCGCTTCGAGGCCATCAGGGAGGGGCGCGAAGTCCTTGAGGTTCGACGTGGCGATCACCTGTGCGCCGGATTTCACGGCTGCAGCAACGACATGGCGGTCTTTCTTGTCATTCTGCAATCCGGCAACGAGCGGCTCGTAGCCGATGACTTCCGCTTCGGGAAAATGCTGCTCCATCGTCGCGCGCAGCCGTGCGGCCCGGTCGGCGGGCATCGTGTCCGTCGAAACGAGGTTGCGCTCCATTTCGTCGAGAATCTTGGCGCTCCACCGGAGCTGGAAAAAGCCGGCGGCAGCCGCACGCAGAACTGTGTCCCGGAGCGTGAGGGGAAAGAAGACGTTTGCGTCGACGACGACGATGAAGGGCGCCGGAACCATAAAACCTCGGGCTGAACCCTACTACTTCAGCTCGGAATCGTAGCCACCGAACTCCTGCGTCATCTGGGAGAGATCGCGAAGGCCCGCACGGCGATCCATGTCGCGATTCGCTTTGAACCGGAGAACGTCATCGATCCGCAGCCGGCGATGCTTGCCGGTCTTGCGAAAGGCGATGCGCCCTTCGTCGAGAATTCGAACGAGGTACTGGCGCGACACGTTGAGGAGATCGGCCGCTTGCTGCGAGGTCACCTCCCGGCCGACCGGCACGACGGTGATCGAGTCACCGCGCGCCAGCACCTCGGCGACTCGCTCCAGGACGTAGAACACCGATTCCGGGAGAGCGATGCTCTCTCCCTTCGGTCCGACGAGCTGACACTTGGGCGCTCTCCGCTTCGGCGGGTGGACCATACCCTCAAGCGCCCTGGACAGCGCGGCCACCTGAGCCTGCTGCTCGGGCGGGGCTGCGACCGGGGTCATCCGGCGGATCAGGTCTTCCATCGTGTGGGCGGCTGCGATTTCCATAGCGAAACCTCCGCGAAGAGGGTAGCGTCTAATCGCTACAAACGCAACCCGGCACGCCCCATACACAACCCCCGATTCGGCCTCACGAAGGGAGAGTGCTCTTGGCGAGAACCTGGTCTTCGGGCAGGTGTTAGCATCCGCCGACCATGGCGCCAAACCCGAGCGATGCTGAGGACTCCGCGAGCCCGGAGCCTCGCTTGAGCGCCTCCGAGCTCCGTCTCGCTCGGGTTTTTGCCGCGGTCGCCATGACCGCGGTGCTGGTCGCCGCGCTCTGTGCGCTTGGCTGGTGGCGGGCGACGCGGGGCCGGACCGAACTGGCATCTCTGTCGCCCGCGGCTCGTCAAGAGCTGTTCGACCAGGCGCTCCACGCCAATCCCGGCGCCTTCGTCCCCACCTGGTTTTCGCCCGCGATCGGCTACACGCTCCGTCCGAGGCAGCGCATCTCCGCCTGGGACGACACGTTCACCGCCAACGCCTTGGGCTACCGAACCGGACCCCCGACCAAGACGCCGGGTACCTTCAGGGTCGTCTTCGTCGGCGACTCGTGGACCTTCGGCATGGGGATTCGAGAGCAGGAATCGTTCCCGCGCCAGTTCCAGGAGCTGGCCCGCAAGCTCGGCGCCTCGCCGGGGCGCCCGGTCGAAGCCTGGACCCTCGCGCTGCCCGGGTACAACACCTGGAACGAGATCGCCGCGCTCGAGTTCTTCTACCCGAGGTTGGCACCGGACGCCGTCGTCCTCTCCCCTTGCAGCAACGACATGGACAGCTCGGGTGTCGTGCTGCCGAACGGCTCGCTCGCCCGTTCGCAAGCGGACCGCGACGAGTTCGGCGACGACCACTCCCGAGTCTATCGCGATCACCAAGTGGCTTCGTTCACGTTCCTGTCTCGGTGGCGGGCCGGCTTCCGCGAGATCCGTCGGGAAGAGGAGCGACTGGCCACCCGGGGAGTTCCGTTCCTTCTCTTCTTCACTGCGATCTGGGAGGAGCCGTTCGTCCATCGGATGATCGTCGAATCCGGGATTCGCGCGCCCTATGTGATCACCCCCAAGGCTTTCACCACCGGGCGCTGGCGCAATCCGCCACCCTACCGACATGGCACACCCGCGGCCAATCAGCTCTATGCGCGGATGGTCTACCGCGGAGTCGCTGCGACCCTCGGTTGGCCGGCACCGCCTGCGGCGGGCGACGAGGGCGATGCGCCGGTCCACGCGAAGGTGCCGCCGGCCGACTGGGTCGCAGCGAGTGACCGCAGGTTGCTTGAACAGACTGCGAAGGCGATTCCCGAGCAGTACGAGCCGGGGGCCGGCCGCGACGACCAATGCGTCGGACCGATGGACTGCGCGACCGGGCTGATGGGCAAAGCGACCACGGTGCTCGTTCGGCGACGACCGAGGGCGAGCCGGTTGGTGTTGGAGCTTTCCCGTCTGCCCGAGGTCGCGTTTCTCTATCCGCTTGCGCTCGAGCTCTCCGTCCCTTCCCCCTCGGGTGGAGTTCGATCCGCGGTCGTGCTCACCGCGGACGGCCCCTCAACCCAGAGCTTTGCCCTCGATCTGCCGAGCGATCTTGCCGCCGGTGCGGCGCTCGATGTCGTCATCCGTGCCGCAGGTGCGGGGATCGGGCCGGACGGCTTCGCCGCGCGAGCGCTGCGAATTGCCCGCATACACCAGAGGTAAGCGCGCCCCGCTTCAGCTCCCGAGAGCTTGGTCGATCGCGGTGCGAATGCGCAGTTCGAGATCCTCCGCCGAGGGTGTCGGGATCTCCTGGCTTCCGTCGGGTCGAGGCCCGCTCGCCCGCTCTTCGAGCCGGTCGCTCAGGCGTGGGCCTCCCGAGCCATTGGCCGGCTGAGGAAAAAGGGCGCCGAAAAAAAGAGAGGCTGGAATCTCCAGTTGGCGCAACGCCTCGACGATCAGCTTCAAGGAGATCTCCTCCCGGCCCTCGAGAGCCTCGCCGAGGCTACGAAGCCGTGGCGAACGGGCTTGAAGCGAAGAGGTGGTTTGGCCAGAAGAGCGGATCAGTGCTTCGAGCAGGCGGGCCGCTCGTCCAGCGTCGTCATCGAACATGGCGTGATTCTAGCAGGCGCGCCCTCTTGCTTTGCGCATTGGGTTAGATCGAGTCGGCCGGATGCCACCTTGCCACCTGTGGCGAGGGTGTGTAGAGTGCGGTAACGGTTTCATATATCAATAGGCGTATCCGCGCCTTGACACCGGCGTCGTTTTGTTGGTAGCTTCCAGTGAAGCTTTAACCCTTTCTCCGTAACCGGCCTTGTACAAAGGGCTTTTGGGGGCAACCGCGGTGTTCTTCTCTCGCTCGAAGGGTGTCGTGGGACTCGACATCGGAAGCTCGGCCATCAAACTGGTCGAACTCAAAGAACGGAAGGCGGGTGAATTCCACCTCCAGCGCTTGGGGGTCGAGCCTCTCTCTCCCGAAGCGATTGTCGATGGCTCGGTCATGGACTCGGCGCTGGTCGTCGACGCCATCCACCGGCTCAACGATCAGACCAAGGTCAAGAACACCAATTACGCCACCTCGCTCTCGGGCCACTCGGTCATCATCAAGAAGATCCAGCTGCCCGCGATGCCCAGGGAAGAGCTGGCCGAGTCGATTCAATGGGAAGCGGAGCAGTACATCCCATTCGACATCAACGACGTCCGCTTGGACTACGTCGTGCTCTCCGAAGGGGAGCCCGGGCGAGACCAGATGGATGTACTGCTCGTCGCGGTCAAGCTCGACAAGATCAACGACTATGTCTCGGTGGTCCGGCAGACCGGCAAGGTCCCCTCGCTGATCGATGTCGATGCCTTCGCCGTGCAAAACTGCTACGAGGTCAACTACGACCTCGACTCGAGAAAGACCGTCGCCCTGATCAACATGGGAGCCGCGGTCACCAACATCAACATCCTGTCGCGCGGCACGACCGTGTTCTGGCGCGACATTTCGTTCGGCGGCAATCAGTTCAGCGAGTCGCTCCAGCGCGACCTCAACCTCTCTTTCGACCAATCAGAGACCTTGAAGCGCGGTCAGCCCGTCGATCGGTACGCCCCGGGCGATGCGCGTACCGTGCTCGATACCGTTTCCGGGGACATGGCGAGCGAGATCCGCAAGACCTTCGACTTTTTCTCGGCGACCTCGTCCGAGGGACCGGTCGACGAGCTGATGCTCTCGGGTGGGTGTGCGCTCACGCCGAATTTGGCCCAGGTCCTGCGCGAACGATTCGGGGTGCCGGTCGAGATCCTCAACCCGTTCCGGCGCGTCCGCTTCAACGAGAAAGACTTCGATGCAGCTTGGTTGCAGTCCGTAGCGCCGATGATGGCCATCTCGGTCGGGTTGGCGATCCGCAAGCTGGGAGACTAGCGCGATGATCAAGATCAACCTCATCGCCGAGGGCAAGCGACCGACGTCGGTGCGAAAGATCAAGCCGGTCCTCGAAGGCAAAGACCTTGCCCAGTGGGTGCTCGGCGCTGCGATCATCGCCAGCCTGATCGGATTCGGCGTCTGGTGGTGGCTTTTACACCGGCAAATCGCGACCAAAGACGACGAGATCGCTCAGGCGCAGCAAAAGGTGGAAGAGCTCGCGCCGGTGATCCGGCAGGTGGAAGACTTCAAGGCGAAGAAGGCCGAGATCGAACGGAAGCTCGGCGTCATCGCCGATTTGAAGCGTGCACAGCAGGGGCCGGTCCATGTGATGGACGACATCTCGAAGGCCTTGCCGGAGCTGCTCTGGATCGACCGCCTGAAGATGACGTCCAGTAATATCGAGCTCGAGGGGCGGGCGCTGAACACGAACGCCGTCGCCAATTTCATCGAGAACCTCGACAAGATGCCGGCGTTCGAGGAGCCCACGCTTCGCACCACCGAGGAGCAACCCGGCGGGTCGTACCGCTTCGTCGTCGACTTCAACTATTCGTTTGCGCAGAAGGCTCCGGTGGCAGCGCCACCCACCGCGCCGAGCCCACTGCCGATCCCGCCTGCATCGGCGCCCGCGAGCTAGAGGGAGAACCGTGAAGACCGGACTCGAAGGGAAGCCCTGGTTCTACGGCCTCGGTGTCGGCCTACTGGTTGGCGCGGTTCTGCTGCTCGCCGGCTACTACCTCAAGCTGCAGCCGATGAAGGAAGAGATCGAATCGAAAGAGTCGCAACTGGCGGAGCTGCAGCGAAAAATCCAGGAAGGCTTGACCTTCCAGGCGGATCTGCCGCGGCTTCAAGAGGACGTTCGCAACCTCGAGCTCGAACTCGAGAAATCGCTGCGCATTTTGCCGGCCCGGCGCAATACCCCCGACCTCATGCGGAAAATCCGCTCGCTGGCCGAGCAGGGCGACTTCGTGCTCAAGCGTTTCACGCCGGGCGCCCTCACCGACAAAGATTTCTACAGCGAATGGCCGATCGCGGTGGGGGTCGAGGGTGGCTATCACAGCTTGGCGCTCTTCTTCGACAAGATCAGCAACTTCTCGCGCATCATCAACATCGAGAACCTGCAGATCGACGCCTTCAGTGCGCCGAAGAATCCGCACACGATCAGTGCGAGCTTCACGGCCAAGACCTTCGTCTACAAAGAGACCCCTCCGGCCGCCGCGGCGCCTCTGACGCCCGTCGGCGCGGCGGCGAACCCAGCGGCAGCCGGAGCCGCGGACATCGGCCAGGAAGCAGCCGCGGCCGGGCCCATTGTGCCAAAATCGGAAGGGGGTAGCCCGGAATGAAACCGCGCGCGACCTTCGTTCTCCTCTGGTGGATCGCCTTGGGGCTGGCGGCTTCGGCCCAAACCGCGAACCCGCCGACCGGCGCCACGCCGCCCTCCGGACCCGAGTCCACAGAAAGCACCGGCACCGCACCCGCCGCCGACAGCACCGACTTCGGCAATATCGATCGAATCCTCGAGGGTGAGGAGGAAGTCCTGTCGGGCGGTGGGTACACTTACGATCCGGGAAACCGACGCGATCCGTTCAAGTCGCTGTTAACCAAGCCGGACCGTCTGGAGCTGCGCGGACCGCGACCGGAAGGAATTCCCGGCCTGTTGATCGACGAGGTCGACCTCACCGGGATCTTCAGGACCAAAAAGGGATACGTGGCGCAGATCAAAGCCGCAAATCAGAACAAGAGCTACCTGCTCCGCGAAGGTGACCAGCTCTACGACGGCGATGTCGTTACGATTCGCCGTACCGAGATGGTATTCAAACAGATCGTCCAGGATCCGACCGCGCTCAAGCCATTCCGCGAGGTTGTCAAGACGCTGGGACCCTGAAGGTTCCAGCGCCCGCGTACGAGATCCGTGACGGAGGCGAGTGCCATGGGAGATGTACTGATGAGAACGCTGGGCTGCGCAGTGCGACGCGTTTGTACGCCGCTTGCGATTGGGGTCCTGGCCCTAGGCCTTGGCTGCACGTCCTCGAAACCCGCAAGGGTGGTCGAGGCCGCGCCGGCCGAGCGATCGGGAGCGCCTGCCGTCGTCGACGTGCCGACCTCGGGAAGCGCGAGCGAAGTGCGCTCGATGGAGCTTCGCGAAGGTGTCCCAGAGACGTATCTCGATCTCGGTGCGAGCGCACCGCTGGTTTGGACCAGTTTTCGCAACGCCGACGGCCAAGTGGTGCTGGAGCTGCCCAACTCCAAGCCGGGACCCGACCTTGCCGACCTTGCGCCGAGTTCCGGTCTGGTCTCCTCGGTGCGAATCGAGCGCGATAGCCAAGGAACCCGGCCGTTGATGCGCCTCGTCCTTCAAACCCGGCAAGAAGTCGAGCACTCGGTGACCGCCGAGGGGAGCGCTTTGCGGCTGAGACTGATGCCGGTCGAAGCCCAAGCGGCCGTCGCCTCCGCGCCGCTTCCGAACCTCGCGTTCGAGCCGGTTGGCGAAGAGCCGCAAAGCGATGGATCCGAAGAGGCCTCGACCGCCACCCAGGCTTCGGGTGGCAGCGCCGCCGAGCCGGCAATGGGGCTTGGCACCGCGGATGCGCCGGTTTCCGCGCCGGATCCGACCGGTGCTCCAGCGTCCCGCCTCGACGAGATCGTGGTCGTCCCGAGCATCGGCGGCGCGACGATTCGCCTGGCCGGCGATGGAGAATTCCCCTATACGACCTTCGTGCTCGACGCGCCTAAGCGCTTCGTGATCGACCTGCCCGGGGTCACCAACCGAACCAAGCGTTCGTCGATCTCGGTCGGTGGACCGGTCGACCGGGTGCGCGTGGCGCAGTTTCGCGGGTCTCCGGATCCGGTGGCCCGGGTGGTCTTCGACCTGAACACGGAAGACGCCCCGAGCATAGAACGGCTCGGCAATACTCTGGTCGTCACGTTCGGCGGGAACGCTCGGAAGGCAGCGGGCGACGCCCCGGTTCGGACCGCATCTCTGGCGCCTCCTCCGGCCCCTGCCCCCGAGGCGACCGCAGACCCGGAAGAGGAGGGCGGGGTCGAACCCCAGGATGCTCCGATGGCCCCACTTGCACGTCCCGCGACCAACTCCGGTCCGAGCGATCTCGACCTGGCGGCGCACAACCCGGCGAGCACGGCTTCCACTGCGCCTTCCTTGCCTGCCGCGCGCCCGCAGCCAGCCGCACCACGGGTGCCCCTGGAGACCCGCAAGCCAGGTAGCGTCGAGGAAGCCGGTACGACTTCGGCGCCCGGAGCGGTCTCCGACTGCATCGGTGGCGGCTCCGACGAGCGCCGGTACGTTGGTGATCCAATCGATCTCAAGGTCACCAACGCCGATGTGACCGACGTCCTGCGAACGTTCGCCCAGATCAGCGGCTTGAACATCGTCGTCCAGCCCGGCGTCACCGGCCAAGTCACCGCCGAACTCGAGAATGTTCCTTGGGATCAAGCTCTCGCCCAGGTGCTCAAGATCAACGGTTTGGGTTGCGAGCTCGAAGGCAACGTGATGCGCATCGCACCGTCCGGCGTCCTGCGAAAGGAGGCGACGGAGCGGCAAGAGCTCGCGACCGCCAGAGCTCTGGCGGTGCCGCTCCGGACCGTGCTCAAGCGGCTCTCCTACGCGACCGCGCAGAACGTCGCCTCGGTGCTCAAGTCCGGAACCTCGGGAATCTTGTCGCAACGCGGCACGGTGCTGGTGGACGACCGGACCAACACGTTGATCATCAAGGAGCTGCCGAGCTACCTCGACACGGTCATTGCCGTGATCGAAAACCTCGACACCCCCGAGCCGCAGGTCATGATCGAAGCCCGAATCATCGAGACGACGAAGCGTTTTTCGCGTTCGCTCGGAATCGACTGGGGCTTCGATACGGTGGCCGATGCCGCTCATGGCAATACGACCGGCTTGATCTTTCCGAACAACGTCCGCGGCGGCGGCGACGTCAACCTTGCGACCGGTGGCCAAAACGGCGCGATCGACTTGCGTTTGGGCAACGTGCTCAACACGTTCACCTTGGACCTCTCGCTCCAGGCGGCGGAGAGCGACGGCCTGATCAACATCCTCTCGGCACCGAAGGTCGCAACGCTCAACAACCAGCGCGCATCGATCCAGAGCGGCGTTCAAATTCCGATTCAGACGATTGCCAACAACACGGTCACGGTTCAGTTCGTCAACGCGACCCTGCGTCTCGATGTCGTCCCACAGATTACCGCCGAGGGGACGATTCTGATGCAGATCGACATCTCGAAGCGTGAACCGCAGCTCGGTTTTCTCGTCCCCGGCGCGGCGAACGCTCCGATCTCGACCAAGGATGCGAGCACCCGCGTGATCGTGCGCGACGGTGGCACCGCAGTGATCGGTGGCATCTACAAGATCTCCAACAACGACGGCAATGCGCGGGTTCCGGGATTGGCCAACATCCCGCTTCTGGGCTACCTGTTCCGAAACAAGACCGTGAGCAACGAGAACGAAGAGCTCCTCATCTTCATCACGCCGCGGATCATCAAGCTTTAGACATCGGCTGGAGCGCTCTATGACTATCAAGCTTCGACTCGCTTCTCTCTCTCTCCTCCTGCTGGCGGGATTGTCGTGCAATTCGCGCACAGACACCACGGACGGCTCCGTGCTTTTGACCGTCAGCACCTTCGACCAGGTACCGGTCACCGTCTCGGTCAGCGCGGGGCCGACTCAACTGGGCAGCATTACGTTGCGTAGCGTCGCCAAAGACCCCTCGGGCACGACCAGCAGCCTGCAGGATCTCGAGATGCGTTCCTACGAGGTCCGCTACGCGCGGCGCGACACGGGTACGCGTCTGCCGCAGCCGCTCGTTGAATCGCTGTTCGGCAACGTCGCGGTGAACTCGACGACGGTCTACAACAACCTGGTCTTCCT
>JANNIH010000098.1:0-56936 GCA_031404815.1 Holophagales bacterium
CGACGGCAGAATGCCCGCGCAGCAAGCCTGGCGCTCGCCCGCCGAAGGGTACCAAAGGCCGTCCTGCCATTCTCCCTGCGGGTGCCCGCGCCGAGTGCTCCGGGCGTAGAAATCCTCGATCGCCAGGCGCAGGCGCTCCGGTTTCGGCAGCCCGGCGGCTCCGGGTTCAAATGCGGCGGCGAACATCTCGGGAGTACCCTCCAAGCGGGTCGAACAACGAGAACCGATACCGGAATGATACGACAAGGTGTCGAAAACGGTAACTGTCCACCGCCAACTCGCCGTCCGGCGTAGGATTGTCCGGAGACTTCAGAACCCATGCCCGATTCCCCTTTCGCTTCGATCGCGCTCGGCTTGGCGGCGCTCTGCGGCGCGGCCCTTGTGCATCTCGCGCTCTGGCGGCTCGGCCGTCGGCTGCCGCTGCGGCTCGCCGACCGCGCCCGGCGCGCGCGGCAGTCCCGGGGCGCTCCGACGCTCGCGCCGGGCGCCCACCTGGTCTGGCAGCACCGGTTGAACCTCGCTCTCTTGCCGATCAAATGCGGCCTGTGGCTCGCCGCGGGGGTGTTTGCCCTCGATCGCTTTCCGGGGCTCGGCGATCTGCGCCGCGAGGGCTTCGAGCGGGTCGCCACGAGCTTCACCCGGCCGCTGTTCGCGATCGAGAAGCAGACCTTCTCGGCGGCGGATCTGGTCCTGCTGCCGCTCGCGCTCGGCGCCCTATGGCTCGTAGTCGCCGGCCTCACCTGGCTGTTCCGGAGCTACCTGCTGCGCCCGTTCCGGCTCGAAATCTCAGGCCAAGACAGCCTCACGAGCTTGCTTCGCTATGCGTTGCTGTTCATCGGCGGGTTGGTCGTCCTTCAGGTCTGGGGGCTGGATGCGCGCACCCTCGCGATCGTCGGCAGCGTGCTCGGCATCGGGCTCGGCTTCGGCTTGCAAACAATAGCGAACAATTTCGTCTCCGGCCTGCTGATCGGCCTGGAACGACCGATCAAGAGCGGCGACTTCGTCGAGGTCGGCAAGTTCTCCGGCACCGTCGAACGGATCGGCGCGCGGAGCGCCGAGATCCGCACTACCGACCGGGTGAGCATTCTGGTGCCGAACTCAAAGTTCTTGGAGACCGAGGTGATCAACTGGAGCCATGGCGATTCGCTCTCGCGGCTGCGCATTCCGGTCCCCGTCGCCTACGGTACCGCCATCGCCAAGGTGCGCACCGCCCTGCTCGGCGTCGCCCGGCGGCATCCGGACATCCTGGACGATCCGGCGCCTGCGGTGCAGCTCGCCTCGTTCGGCGACAGCGCGCTCCATTTCGAGCTGCTGGTCTGGACCCGCGATCCGCGCGAGCAGTGCAACCTCAAAAGCGATCTCAATTTCGGAATCGAAAACGCGTTCCGGCGCGAGGCGATCGAAATGCCGCTGCCCCAGCGCGTCCTGCACACGGCGCAAGCCAAAGCGCCCGCCGAGGGCGCGTCGGCCGGAAGCGGCGACGAGGCGACCGATCTCGATCTCGTCGGTCGCCCCTGGTCGGACGAAGAGTTGGCGGCGCTCGCGGCGCGCATGCGCGCCGAAGGGGGGCTCGCGATCGAGGACCGGCGCCACCTCTGGAATGTCTATCCGCGTTGTTTCACCGGCCGCGAGGCGATCGACTGGCTCGCCCGAACCGAGGGGATGCCCCGCCGCGAAGCGCTCCGCCTCGGCCGCCTGCTCATCGAGCGCGGCCTGCTCCACCACGTGCTCGACGAGCACCCGTTCGACGACGCGAACTTCTTCTATCGGTTCTACGCCGACGAACAGGCTGCGACCGATCGCGAGTTGTAGCCCCGTTACGGAACGAAGCTGCGCAGGTCTTCGTCCCAGATCCGCGCGCCCGGCATTGAGAGACTAAACACCTCGGGTGCGATCTGGCGGTTCGCCTGGATCTGCTCGATCTTGTAGGTGGTGCGGATCAGCGGGCCGCGCCCGGAGTCATCGAAAATCTCGTAGGTCAGCATCCAGGGGAACTTCAAAGCCGGTTGCCCGGCGACCGGGTTCCAGTTACGCAATTCGACCCGCTCGAGCACCGTGCCCCCTTTGGTCAGGTGTTCGATGACCTGGGGGTGGCCGCCGCGATCATCGATTTCAGCCAGCTCGCTCAGGCGATAGCTGGAAGGGGTTTGCGCACCGAAACGGGCAGGCGGGACCTCCAGCATGAGCGGATTCCCCGCTACGCCGCGCCGCGGGAGAGCGGTGGGGAGGGTGCTGCGCAGGTCGCTGAGACGCAACTCGCAGCGGCCGCAGTTTGCTTCGTCGAACGGATTCAAAAAGAACACCGACAGGGCGACCGGATCGCGAAAAGCGACAGGCCAACCGCGCATGGTGCCCCGGCGAACGCTGAGAATGCCGTCCTGAGCCAGGTAGACGGCCAACCGGTCTCCGTCGAACGCGATGTCCGTAAACTGCACCAGGTTGAGGCCAGGAGGGACTTTGGCGGAGGTGCGGTAGCGCTCCCCCTGCGCCCACGACTCGTACGAGCCCGAACCCCAGGTGTCATGGCCCCCGTGATCTGCGGAAGCGGCTGCCCAGACCTCCACCTGTGCCCGCAGGTAGAGGGATCTGAGCGAGGCCAGCTCGGTCCATGTTGTGGCCAGTTGCTCGGGTAAGCCGGCTTGTGCGATCGATCGCAGACGGTTCCAGATTTGGCGTTCCTCCGGGTCGGTCGACTCCGAAGCAGCGACGGCGAGGGCCGGCGCCACGCCGCCCTCTCCCCCTTCCTCCGGGATCATCTCGCAGGGTCCGATCGCCGGCCCGCAATGTCCGCAGTCGTGACCACCGCCACCACCTGCAGATTCGCAAACGATAGACCCAAGGTAATTGCCGCAGAACTTACCTATCCCGCTGGTGCCACATTGCGTGCCGCGCATATAGCCATCGCCGGGCACTGTGACCACCGCGGACAGCGGGGGCAGAGACGTGGCGAAGCCTCTGCAGCCTCCGGCACCGGCGGTGCAAAGTGCGGCCTGGGGATAGCAAGTGCTGGATGGAAGTTGGGCTCCGCCGAGCGCGGGGAACGCCAAGGCCAACGCGAAGAGAGACGAGCGAATACGGGCGGCTGAAGGGTTCAAAATGGGAGCCTCCTGTCAGCGAAGGGCTGCGGTGAGTTTTCGGCTGGTCTTAAAGATTAGGCGCAAATTTGATTCGGTGTCAAGGGTCTAAACTTAGGACCTGCCGCCTTCTGCTCCGAGCCGGGCTCTATCCCTACCGCGCCGCGGCGCGCATGGCGCGGGTGATCGTTACGGTGGCTACGCTGACGGCGGTGACGCGGGTCAGGAGGTCGATGACCTTCTCTTTGTAGTCGGCGAAGCGGTAGGTGTCGAACTTGGCGCGGATGGTGGGATCTTTCGGTTTCTTCTCTTTGTACTGGTCCAAGATCCATTCGAGCGCGGAGCGGTTGCCGAGCTGGTAGTCCCAGGCTTCGGAAGGGATGCCGGAGAGGACGGTTTCGCTGTCGAGGGCGATGGTTCCCGCATCTTTGTCGGCTTTGAGGATGGCCTTGGGCTTCTGGCCCGCGCTCTTGGCTTTCTCGTCCGGAACGTCGACGCGCCGCAGCGGCCAGGGCTCGAGGGTTTCGTAGCCGATGTGCAGGTCCATCAGGGTTTGGCCCCAGTCGGCCCACTGCCAGAAGTCGGCGTAGAACGGAATGCGGGGAAGCTCGCGCTTCAGGTTCTGGTTGTACGTCTCGCGATAGATCGGATCGTGAAGGACGCCGTAGACATAATGGAACAGAGCCTCCTTGGTAATCGGGCGTACTTTCTTCCCACGACCGGGCTGGTAATGCTTCTTGAATTGGTCGAGGGCACAGTCGGTGACGTTGTCCGTCCGGTTACCCGCGGTGTCATAGCGGTACAAGCCGACACCCTGGAAACCATCCGAACTTGCCGCCAAGTGGTACTCAGCGAGATCTCCCGCCGCAAGCGGGCTGAATAGAGCACGCGATCCGCGATCATTGAAAAAGATCGCGATGTTGCGCCCGGCAGGGGGAAAGAACGCGGGCATCTGGTTGGGCATCTCAATCAGGTTGGGCACAAAGTAGAGCCATTTGCGAACGAACGGGCGAAAGAGCGAAGGAACAATCGCGTCGCTCTTGAGGCTGTATCTCGTCCCGGCCGCCAGGTCTCTTTTCACCGAGCGCGTCCACTTGATCGAGCTGTCGAGCTCGCCTGCCAGCTCAGAAGCGGACCCTTGGCCCACCAGGCGTTTCGAGTCGGCGTTGTAGATGTCGATCAGGTGGCGCACCTTGCCTTCGACGGCCGCCTTCGAGAAGCCGTAGACCCACTCGTCCCGGGCGGTGATCGCACCCATCGAAAAGAGCTTGAAGATCGCCTTTTCCTGGCCAGGTCCTTTCGCCGATTTCGCTACTTTGGACGCGATCGGAATCAGTGACTCGAAGTCGTTGCTCGTCTGGTTGATCCAGTTGCCCTTCGAGTCCGGCTGAACCTCCGTGAATTGCAGCGATGCGACCCTGGCACTCCCAAGAAACGCGAGCTTCTCCTCCGCCGTTTCCAGTTCGGGCCGGCGTGCGTAAAAGATCCGGCAGCCTTGCCGTTTCGTCCGCTTTACGAGGAAGCTGATCGCGACCCCCGTTTGGATTCCGAAGACGTTGTGCTTCGTGCCCGAAAGCTTCGGGTTGGCGCGAACGTCGCCGCCGAGGTCGACGATGCGGATCTCGCTGAACTCCGTCGCCACCACCTTGCGGAAGCCATCGAACGTGCGGCTGTCGATAAAACTGCGATTCGTGACCAGCGCCAGAACGCCGTTCGCCTCCAGCCGGTCGCTCGCCCAGCGGAAAAACCGCGAGTACATGTCGTACAGCTTTGTCTTCTGCGCCGTGCTCTCCGCGATGTAGGTCACCTTGATCCGGCGGTCAATCTCCTCGTACTCGCGGTTCTTGTTGTTCTCGTTCTCGTTCAGCTGGTTCGCGTTGTACGGGGGATTTCCTAGAATCACGCTGATCTTCCGCGCATTCTGGCGACGGATGCGGGCGACGTTCTCCTCCGACACGCTGCCCAATAGATTTCCCTGGGTTCCGAACGCCGCGGTATGCAGGCCCACGTTGTCCAGCGTGTCCACGAAGCAAAGGTTGGGAAACTCCTCGTACTCGCCGGTGATCGCGGCGTAGGTTGCCTCGATGTTCAGGTTCGCCACGTAGTAGGGGAGGATCGCGACCTCGTTGGCGTGCAGCTCCTCGCGATACTTGTGCTTCAACTTCGCGGGCTGGCCGCGGAAATGCTCCAACAGCTCGCAGACGAACGTGCCCGTGCCGGTCGCCGGATCGAGAATCTCCACATCCGGGTCGATCAGATTGCGGCCGAAGTGCCGCTGGCAGAGCCAGTCCGCGCTTTCGATCATGAAGCGGACGATCTCGTTCGGCGTATAGACCACCCCGAGCCGGTCCGCGGCCTTCGGGTTGTAGACCTTGTAGAACCCCTCGTAGATCACCTTCAAGAAACTCTGCTTCTCGTGGTGCGTCGCAATCTGCGTGGCGGCGGCGCGGATCGCGACGTAGTAGGGCTCTAGCCCTCTGAGCGTCTGGTACTTCGTGTTGCCGGTGAAAAACGTACCTTCCAGCTTGTACAGCTCGCGCGCCACGTTGTTATCCTGATGGAACGGAGTGCCGGGGAAGACGGACGCGAAAATCTCTTCCGTGAGGATGTGCTGGATCAGCATCTCGCGCACGTCCGCCTCGGTGAGGCTCCGATTGATCGTCTCCTGCGCGTGGGCAAGGAAGCTCTCGGCCGCTTGGCGAAAACCGGGCTTTCGGGAGTGCGCGTCTTCAATCATCGCGCGCAGCGCTTCGAGCACTTCGTGCAGATCGGCCTGGAACTGCTCCACCGCCTAGCGCCGCTCCTTGGTCGGGGCCGCGATCTCGTACTCGGGGATGAACATCAGATTCTGCGCGCGTTCAGGAACGAACCGCGAGTCGGTAGGCTCAGCGCCCCCTGAGCGAAGTCGAAGGGGCGCTAAGTCGAAGCCCTCTCTTCCTTCGCGGCCCAGGCCCTCTAGCGCGCCGGCTTCGCCGTTTTCTTGGCCGGGAGCCTCGGTGCGCGTTTGCGCTTGATCTCCTCCACAATGCCGCCGATCAGCGGCTCGCTCTGCTTGCGCTCGGCCGCCAAGCGGTCGGCGCGGGAGGGGGTTCGTTCAGCAAGGGCGAGAACGTCTTGCAACTCTTCGCGCACGAGGCGGCGCAGCTCGTCGGCCGGGAGCGGCGCCGGCTCGGGGGGCAGGACTATCTGCTCGGGCTCCATCGCTCCGCTCTCGATCATTTTGCGATAGAGCAGGGCGAGGAACGGACTTTCGCCCTCGTCCGGCAGCTCGAACAGCAGCTTGAAGAACATCACCGGCTCCATGCCAACCTCGGCAAGGATCAACAGGATCATCTCCAGCTTGAGCGAGACACGACCGGTGAGCACCTGGCTGACCTGGCCGCGGGTGAGGCCGAGGCGCTCGTCCATCTCGCGCCGGCCGAGGCCGGCCATCTGGACCAGGTGACCGAGCAGCCAGAGCGACCGCTCGACCGGGGCCTTCATCCGCTTGCGCGGCTTCTTGCCGCGCGAAACCTTGGGTCGAGGCGCCGGCTCGGACTCGGCCGGCGGGGCCGGAAGGGCTGCTTTCTTTCTCATGGGCCGAGTGTACCTCTCCTGGTTTCCGTCGCGAAAGGGTGGGAATCTACGCTTCGTGCGGCGGATTCATGTCCGCGCGTCACTTCGCACCGGAAGGCCGGTCCTCTCCGGCGACCGAGTCGAGATCGCGCTCGATCCGCGCGGCGAGCTCTCCGGCGGCCGCGGCATACCCACTGGCGAGGGCGGAGATCCGGATCTCCCCGCGCGACAGGCTCGATTCCTCCCCCTCCCGGGCGACCATGCCGAAGAACCCTTCGAGATACCGACATTCCGAGGCCCCCGCCTGCGCCTGTTCGATCACCGGCGGCAGGGGGGAGCGGGGCCAAGCGTGCGCGGATTCGAGCGCGTCGTCGTAAAGCTTCCCGGCGGCCTTCTGCAAGGCGGCGGCGGCGCCCGGTTGGGTGAAATGGATCAGGAACGTCTGGCGATAGCCCTCCACCTCTTCCCATCTGCTGGGATCGCGCAGGGGGAGGAGGTCTCCGCCGTCGGAGGCGGGATCATCGGTCGGAGGGACGATCGGGTCTGGGTCGGTCATGGGGTTGCCTCCTCGGTTGGGTAGGGAAGATGCCACCGCCGGCCGCGGATGCGCCGAAAGTGGGGTGAAAGGGGGTTTGCGGGCCGCGGGCGCCCGAAAGCCTTCGGTCCGTTTGCCGTGGTCGGCGAGTGCCTGGACGGTGAATTGAACGAACGCCCTACGCGTCGCGCGGTCGGGGGCCAGTCGGTGCAGCGCGGCACAGGCCAAGGCGACGGCGGCCGAAACCCGCCGAAGCAGCAGCAGGCGCAGGACGCCGCGGGCGACCGCGTTCGCCGCGGCATTCTGGGCGGCGGCGCCGGTTTCTCTACGCGCGGCATCGAGGGCGGAATCGACCCGGCCGCAGGCGCCGATCTCGGCGGCGAGCGCCGCGACCTCGCCCCAGGCGCCGGCCGCGAGCGGCGCGATCCCTTCGCGGCGAAGGTGGCGCGCCGCGCGGAGCGCTTCGAGGTAGGCCCAAGAGAACTCGCCGGAATCGCGCAGGAGTCGGGCATGGAGCGCCTCGACGATGCCGAGGTCGATCGCGTCTTCATTTTGGGCGAGATCGCCGAAGGCGGCGAGGAACGCGAGGTCGGCCTCGGCCAGCCGCCCCAGGCGTCGCCAGGCGTCGCCGAGGGTTGCCCGGGAGACGGCGATCAGCCCTTCTGCGGTGGCTGTTCCCACCTCCCCCGGATCGAGCCGGCAGGCCGCTTCGTAGCCGAATTTCGCCAACGCTTCCGACCGATCGGCCGGCAGCGACCAGGCCGCGGTGCACGCCGCTTCGAGGAAGGTGGGAACGGAGAATCGGCCGCTCACCGCGAGCGCCGGCCAGGTTTCGATCGGCGCGCGCCCGAGCTCCGCCATCAGCTCTTCGGACATCGCGCGCTCGCGCTCGATGCGCCGGGCGATCTCGCGGGCCGCCGCCTCGATTCGCGCGAACAGCTCGGGCGACACACCTGTCGTCGGGTCGAACCCGGCGCCGAGCGACTCCTCCGGATGGCGGCGAAAGTTCACGCCCGCTCCTCGCGGTCGTTCTCGAAGTCCGGCACCGCCCTGCGGACGGGGAGGTCCAGCGGCATCGGCGGCGCGAGGGTGAAGAGGACTTCGAAGCGGAGACCCAAAATTGTGACGAGCGCCACCAGGGTTTCCGGAAAGGGAAAGATTTGGCCCAATTCATACCGTTGGTGAGTGCGCCGATCGACGTCGAGCCGGAGGGCGAGATCGCGCTGAGTGAGCTTCGCGTCTCGGCTCAGTTGCCCAAGGCGCTGAGTGAAACTCACCCTTAATGAAATCTTCGTCCATAGGTACGGAAAACCAGGACAGGCAACTATTTGTCTGCGCACAAGACACACGGTACGCGACACCACGAGCGGCTGTCAATACCCGAGGTCGGTTTTTCCGCCGAAGGGTCGTTATTTAGTTGCCTGTAGCGTACGGACGGTCGGGTTTGACGCCGACCCGCTCGGTTCAGCTCTGGCCTGGCGCAACACCTGCCTGCGCGGGCGCCTTCTCGGGTTCGCGCGGAGGGATCGGCGTACCGTTCACCGACGCGTCCGGAACCTCCCGCCAGTCTGCCTCTTGGAGTGCCTCTTCGGGGATCTCCCACAGTCCGTCCTTCGCCATTCGGGGGGCGAGAACGAGCGCATGGGCACCCGCGGCGAACGTCATCGGCCCCTCGCTCGGCACCACGCCGCCGAGGAGCACGCGGTCGTAGGAGGGGTAGGACGGATCGAACCGATCGAGTGCCAGGCCGTGGCTCGTTTCGGCGATCAGGTAGACCCGGCCGTCCCGGCCGACGACCATTCCCCGGTAGTGCGGCGCCGCCACGGTGGGGCTGACCCGTTTGCGGTCGAAGGGATAGCCGTTTTCCTTGCTGATCTTTTCCAGGCGGGCGAAGTCTTCTTCCGTCCGCTCGGACCACTCCACCCCGCCCTTCCCGATCCGCAACTCATCCTTCTGCAGACCCGAGGCGGTGAAACGGCGAAGGCGGTAGGCGTTCCGATCGGCCACCCAAAGCTGACCGTTGGGCGCCAGGGCGATCAGGTTGCCGTACTGCCCGCGAAGGTACCCGAGGCCAAAGCCGGAGCGCCGGTCGCTGGGGACCTCGCCGTCGACCAGGGTTTCCCAGCGCTTGCCGTCCCAGCGTTGGACCATCGGCGGCACAGCGAGCCGGGCTGCCTCCCCGGCCACGAGATCGAGTTCGCCAGGGAGCACGCCCACCACCGGACCGTCGTCCGCCGCCACGGAGGAAACCAGCCACTTGCTCTTCAAGCGCAGCGCACTCTTGCCACCGCGGAAGACCTCCAAACGCTCCAGGCCCGTCAAGGTGACCCAGGTATCGCCCGCGGCCGAAAGAGCCACGGCATCGACCCAGGCCCCGCTATCGGCCCGAGTCTCCGCGCCTTCCAGCTGACCGCGGGCCAACAACCGCCCCCCGGGGGACAGGGCAAAAAGATCCAAGGTGTCGCCGCGCAGCAGAAACACCCGACCCTGCTTGTCGGCTTGAACGAATTGGATGTCCGGCCAAAGCGTTGCCGGGTTGTCGGGCAGCGCCAGAGCACGGACCTGGGCAAATCCCGATTCCTTCTTGGTTTCGAGTTTCTTCTCGCCGACCTTCGACGCAGCCGGAGGCTCAACGGCGGCGAGATTGGAAGCCAGTCCGAAAGCCAGGAGGAGCAAGGTCCGGCGCGGCGCGAAGGCCATCAGAGATTGCGCTCCCAGCAGGTTTCGGAACAGTACAGAGACACTTCGTTGCCGGCCATATCCAGACAGTACACGCAAGTCACGCGGCAGACTTCCCAGGTGGTGACGTAACTGTAGCTGTACGACGAGCAACGGAAGCCCGCAGTAGCCGGCTGGGCGGCGACGACGAGCCCGCCGAGGGCCAGTGCAAAACCCAGAATCATTCGCTTCATGTGCGTCCCTTCGATCGTGAACAAGCATGCGGCGAAATGCCGCCCTAACACGTCAGGTGCGCGCCGGGCGCCAAACGAGACAGGGTGGACAACTTCGCGCCGACAAACGGACGGTTGGCGGCCGGCGGCGCATCGTCCGCTCCGTTAGAGCCACTCCAGTGGCCATCCGGACGACCCGGCGCGCCCCCTTTTGTGGAGTCGTCGGAACGTCGAGACACGTTGTCGAAATCGACAACCATGCGCCGTGCGGATGCACGGGAGAAGGCGGCATGCCAAGCCGCATTTCCCTATCCTCGGACAGCAACGCTCGAATCGCGTTGGCCCCGCGGGCGCGGGGGCCCTGCCGGCTCTCGGGTTGACCCGCGGACCCCCGAGGAGGGAACGTCATGTCCGCACCCAGCACCCGCCGCCCCGTCACAGCTCTCGTCATCGCAGCGCTCTTGACCGCCGGCCTCGCCGCCCCGGCTTCGGCCTCACCCTGGTCCGACGCTCTCGCCCGCCTCTCGGGCTGGTTCGCGAGCACCCCGCTCGGCGCGCTCTGGGGTGGGGACGAGGCGCAGCCCGAAGGGCTCTGGCAGAACGACGGCCAGACGATTCCGCCCATTGGCCGACCGATCGAACCGCAAGGCGACGAGGGGATAGCGGTGGATCCGGACGGCGTGCCGAGACCCTGAGCCCAGGTACCACCGGCCGCAAAGTCCGGCCTTGCAGGGCGGCCCACAACATTGCGCCGCAGCCCTCACCCCCGGCCCCTCTCCCCAGGGGAGAGGGGAGAACAGCCTGGGCCGCTACCGACCTCAACGGGGTCTTTCCTCCACAGGTCCCGCAGGTCTTCTGCAGGGGGCCCTGGCTCGCCAGACTCCATCTCGCGTGAGAGAATCTCGACCTTCACCCCGAGCCGGATTCCTCCGGGAGGTTGCCGATGGATGCGCCCGATGCTCCTTTCGATCTAAACGCCAGGCGCGGCCCTCTGGCCCGCGACGCGCACGCCGTTGGCGGCCGGCGCCAACAAACGGGGGAGCCCTCGACCGCTTGCGTTGCCCTGGTCACGGTGCAACGGGTTGCCGCGGGGACCCTGCCGGCCGAAGAGATTCTCGACTCGGGCCGGCGCCTGGTGCTCCATCTTCTTCGCGGGTGTGCGGACTGCGCGACCGCCTTCCGTCTAGCGGCCGGCCTGCCCGCCGTGGGGCGCCAAGAGCCGCCCGATCGTTACGAGGTTCCGGTCGCCGCAGGGATTCGAAACGCGCTGCGAATCTGGCGGGAGCGGCAAGGCCCAGAGACGCCACGACCGGTGAGGGCGCTCGACCGCGAACGCGCCATGGCGCTGATCGCCGAGGCGCGCCAACTCCGCGGCGACGAGCCGGAGGTTGCGCTCGAGCTGCTCGACGAAGCACTTGCGCTCGAAGGCCTCGCGGCCACGAGCGGCTCCACCGACGATCTCGCGTGCGAAATCCAAGCAGAGCGTGGCAATCTCTTTCGCCTGCTCGGCCGGCACGCGCAGGCCGAGCGGGCCTTTCAGGCCGCTCTGGCCGCCTGGAGCGCAACGTCGGAAAACCTTGACGCCCTCCTTTTTCACCTCGGCGACCTGTACGGGTCGTTCCTCGTCGACCGGCGGCGCTTCGCCGATGCGGATGGGCTTTCGGTGCGCCTGGTCAGCAGATTTCGCCAAGGCGGCGAACTCGCGCGCGCCGGTAAGCTGACGCTCAAGCGCTCGATCGCCACCGCCTACGCTGGAGACTCCGGCCGGGCTCTGCACCTGGCTTACGAGGCGCTGGTCTTCCTCCGGGGGACGGAATCTTTGGAGCACCGGTTGAATGCCGTTCAGCTCATCGTCGCCTGGAACATTCAGCTTGGAAACGTCAACGAGGCCTCGGAATGCGCCGACCTGATGCGCGTGCAGTATCAACGCCACATGGGCGCCATCGATCGGGCGAAGTTCCTTTGGCTCGAGGCGCGGATTTCTGACGGGATTCGCCGCCCCACGGTCGCCGACGGCCTGTATCGCCGCGCCAAGGCGCAGTTCGAACAGCTCGGCCTGCCGTTCCAGGCCGCGCTCGTCGGCCTCGATCTCGCGGTCAGGCTGGTCGATGGCCGCCGCGCCGACGAGGCACGAGAGCTGATCGCAACCGAGCTCGTCCCCACCTTCCGATCGATCGGCATCGCCCGCGAGGGACTCGCCTCGCTCGTCCTCCTCGAACGTGCGACCGAAGCCGCCACTCCCGAGGCCGCGCTGATCCACTTCGTCTTCGAACGGGCTCGGGCGTTGATCGCCGAGGCGCGCCAACTCCGCCGCGACGAACCCGAAGGTGCGCTCGACCTGCTCGACCAAGCGCTCGCCCTCGCCCGCCTGGCGGCTGCGAGCTGCCCCGAGGGCGAATCGCGCGGCGACGATCTCGCGTGCGAGATCCACGCGGAGCGCGGCAACCTCTACCGGCTGCTCGGCCAACACCGGCAGGCCGAGCTGGCCTTCCAGGCCGCGCTCTCCGCCTGGAGCGAAACGTTGGGAGACCCTGCGGCCCTCCTTCACCTCGGCGACCTGTACGGGTCGTTCCTCGTCGCGCGACGGCGCTTCGCCGAGGCGGACGCGCTGTTGGTACGCCTGGTCGGTAGATTTCGCCAACGTGGCGAACGGGCGCACGCCGGCAAGCTGACCCTCAAGCGCGCGATCGCCACCGCCTACGCGGGAGAGCCGGATCGGGCTCTGCAGCTGGCTTACGAGGCGCTGGTCTTCCTCAAAGAGACTGAATCTTTGGAACACCGGTTGAATGCCCTTCAGCTCATCGTTGCCTGGAACATTCAGCTTGGAAACGTCAAAGAGGCCTCGGAATGCGCCGACCTGATGCGCGCGCAGTATCGACGCCACATGGGCGCCATCGATCGGGCGAAATTCCTCTGGCTCGACGCCCGGATCCATGACGGAACGCTCCGCCGCAACGTCGCCGAGGGTCTGTTCCGCCGCGCCAAGGCTCAGTTCGAACGGCTCGGCCTGCCGTTCCAGGCCGCGCTCGTCGGCCTCGACCTCGCGGTGATGCTCGTCGAACGCCGCCGCGCCGCCGAGGCCCGAGAGCTGATCGCAACCGAGCTCGTCCCGACCTTCCGATCGATCGGCATCGCCCGCGAGGGACTCGCTTCACTCGTCCTGCTCGAACGCGCAACAGAAGCCGCCACGCTAGACGCCGCACTGATCAGAAGCGTCCTACGCGACCTCGAACGGGCCGGTCCGCACCCGGGACCGAAACCGCACGAAGCCGAGGGGGCCGGCTTCGAGTAGCGGGGGGGCGGGTTTGACTTAAGACGCCCTACTCGTTCAGGGGCGAATGCGGACCACCCGCATGTCCCACCAACAGTTGGGCACGCCGACCACCGTAGTCGCCCGCTCGCCCGCGAGCCAGAAACTGGTCGAATCCAGCGGATCGGTCTGGGCGCCCTCGAAATCGCCGGTGCGAATGGTGAATACACCTTCCGGCAAGACCCGTGTACAGGTCCCGGGGTTGAAAACCCGGGCGGCCCGGTAGCTGGTGGCGCTTGCCGCTTTGAGGGTCCAGGCCGAGCTCAAGTAAGTGGTGCGCGAGCTGGAAAGAAAGCCGATGATCGTCTGGCCGGTGGAGTTGACGGCGATCGTCGGCATCCAATACGACGTGCCGTCCGTCGCACCGCCGAACACCGTCTGCTGCTCGATCGCCGCGGTGTAATTGCCTTGCGCCGACTGCCCGACGCCCACTCGGACCGCGCGGACGCAAACCTCGGTCGTCCCGCCGCCGATCTGACAGAGCGTCGGGTGCACGAACCAAAGGGTGTCTCCCCGCCCAACGGCTTGGAATACATGCGGCAGCCGAGTGTCGAGAGGGACCGATCGGCTGCCCGGGTCCAGCTTCTGCTGGGCACTCGGAAGGTTGCCGATCAGGTGCGTACCGGACACCTCCACCTGGGTGAGCCGCCCGGTGTCGCGGAAGCCGTCGCTCAAGCGCCAGACTCGGTAGGTACGGGTCTGGATCGCCTTCGTGCTCACCAAATAGACCGGATTTCGTGCCGAGGAAAACGAAGTCGGGTTCGTCAGATGAGCCGCGGGTTGAAGGACGTAGACATCTTGGTTCTTCGCCGTCGCCGTCGGCTGGTAGACCCGCTGCGTGAACGCCGGACACGTGTTGGTGTTGGCGATCAGAGTGAGCTTCGGGAAGGCCCTGACGACTGAGAACTGAAACGAGTTTCCAATAAAATCCAACTGAAGATTGGACAGCACAAGTGTATCCGCCCCGGAACCGAGCATCGGATAGTCGGCGTAACCATCCTGGTCGGTCCCCTGGTTCCGCCTTCCGTCGATCGAGTATTTGCACCAGTCGGCCGGGTCGAGACTGTTCGGGCGATTCGAACGCGACACCGCCAACCAGATCTTCGAAGTTCTCGGGTTCTTGGTGAAGGACAGGAAGACGACGAAAAAGCGGGGATCGGCGGCGTTGCGGTCGTAGAGGATGCGTGGGTCGAAGGCGAGTTGGGTATTCGGGATCGGGAAGAACTCGTGGAACCGCTTGGTGACGATCTCGCCGCCCGAAGAGGTCATCAGGCGGAGGGCGTTATTGGCGGCCACGAGCACCCGGTCGCCGCTGGTTCCGAGCGTCGGATCGGCCGGGTATCCTCCGGCGTTCTGGACATTCAGAGCGGGGAACGAAGCGAGCACTGTACCCACTTTGGTGACGTCACCCTCGACCAGGGGAAGCAAAGTATCGGGCGCCTCGGCCAGCGGGTCGGTGAGCGCCTGTTCCTTCATGCGTTCGTAGGGGTCACGTTCGATGCCTGCGATCGAAGTTTCGATCTCCCCGACCGGCGGGGCCGGGGTTGGGTCGAAGTCGTTGATTTCCGGCAGGGGCTCGATCGTTTCGACCGTCACGGGTTCTTCCTAAAGTGCTTCCTGCGCACCGACCGAAGCGGCTAGGCCACCGATCAGCCCCAGCAGTGTCAGTATTCGACAGATTCGCATCGCCATTCCTCCCGGTTCATTGTTCGACGGGATTCTATGCTAAGATGGTCCGAGATTTCCGGAGGGCTCTGTCATGCGGATAGGAATCCTGCTGCTCGCCGCTTTCGCATTCACCACCGCGCGTAGTGCGGCAGCCGAGGAGACGGATCGGTCGCACTGGTTTCGGGTGCGGTATCAATTGGTCGAAGAAACCCGAGGTTTCGACATCGACGCAGAAACCACTGCTTTCCGTGATGGGGTGGTCGTAACTACGAACGTCAACCGCGGATTGTTACTCAACTTGAGACGTGGCCAAGCCACGCAGCCCGAAATGGTGACGTTGCGCCGCTCGATGGTACGCAATCGCATCGCAGAACAGGCCGGAGATTGCAACTACCCGTTCCTCGGCGGTCAAAATTCGACAGTTCGTTTGACGGTGACGTGGTTCGATGGCCATGGAGGTAGCCATCGATTCGCGGTCGGCAGGGCGTTTTCATTCGAAACCCCCTGTCCTCAGGGGACGGGCCAACTCGTGGAAGACATCCTGCGTTTTGTGACCGCTTCTCGAGGTCGCGGACGGAGGGAAGTTGAAGAGGTAACCCCCGAACCACCGTTTCCTTTCTCCCCCTGCGAAGAGCCATGAGCACGCCTTGCGGTTAGGAATCCCGCTGCTCGCCGCCCTGGCCTTCACCACCACTGCAAGGGGGGCGGTGCCTTCCCGCCCCCCAGAAGTCCTCTACTTGTTGCCTACCGGCCCAGCTCGAGCGCCGCGATCCGATCGGCGAGCGGGGGGTGGGTGGAGAAGGCCTGGAGCCAGGACTTTTTGCCCGAGATCTTGAAGGCGGCGAGGGCGGGGTGGCCGGTCTCCACCCGTTCGTTCGTCGCCATCAAGCGGCGCAGCGCCGCGATCATCGATTCGCGGCCGGTCAGCTGGGCGGCTGCGGCATCGGCGCGGAACTCGCGCTTGCGTGAGAACCAGGCCGTGATCAGCGAGCCGAAGAAGCCGAGCACAATCTCGAACACGATGGTGACCGCAAAGCCGACCATCCAGGCGATCTTCTCGTCCACCATCCGGCGGACGGCGAACGCGATGATCCGGGCGAAGAACATCACGAACGCGTTGATCACACCTTGGAGCAGCGTCATCGTGACCATGTCGCCGTTGGCGATATGGCCGATCTCGTGGCCGAGCACCGCGGCCACCTCCCGCCGTTCCATCGAGCGCAACAGGCCGGAGGAGACGGCGACCAGGCTCCGCTTCTTGCTCGGGCCGGTGGCGAAGGCGTTGACCTCGGGCGAATCGTAGATCCCCACCTCGGGGCACGGCAGGTTCGCCTGCTGCGCGAGCTGAGAGACCGTCTGGTGCAGCCAGTCGAGTTCCTCGCGGCCGGTCTGGCCGTTGACCAGCTGCACGCCCATCGCTTTTTTTGCCACCCAGCGCGAGATCAGGAGCGAGATCAGGGCGCCCCCCATGCCCCAGATCAGGCAGAAGATCATCAGCGCAGGAAGGTTCAAGCTGCCGTCGGCGCTGATGTACCGATTGAGGCCGAACACCGACATCACAACCGACAAGACCAGGACGACGGCCAAGTTCGTGACGATAAAGAGCAGGACTCGCTTACCCATCGTTCATTCCTCCGCGGCCAGGCCGCGAGACGTTCGTTTCACGCCGGGCGATGCTATCGCGAGGTGAGGTGGAAATGGCGATCCGCACGATCACCAAGGGCACTCCTCGCTCGAATCGGTCGCCGTGGCATTCGGATTGCATCGTATTTCTTGTGTTTGGTTAAAGATAAAAGCTTGCGCAGTGGTTACAGAGGTCGAAATTCTCGTGAGCGCGCTAGGTCTCGTATCTCATCGCCGGGGGGCGGATGTTCATCCAGCACTCCTCGATCGCCTGCTCGATTCGATGTCTCATCGCGGCCGCGACGGGCGTTCGGTTCGAGCCGTGGGCGGCGGTGCGCTCGGCCATCTTCACTTTTGGACCACCCCGGAAGAGGTAAACGAGCGGCAGCCCGTGGCGATTCCCGGTCGCCGGGCTTGGCTCGCGTTCGACGGCCGAATCGACGATCGCGAGGCGCTCTGGCGCGCGCTGCCGTCCCCACCGGGACCCCTCGCTCGGACCAGCGACGCGGTGCTCTCTGCCGCGGCCTACGCCGCCTGGGGGATCGCCGGTTTCGAACGCCTCCTCGGACCGTTCGCGATCGCGATCTGGAATGCCGATCGGCGCGAGGCGATCCTCGCCCGCGATTCCCTCGGCGGACGCGGCTTGAGCATGGCGCTCGACGACCGGCGGCTGCTCGCCGCTTCGGAGGAGGGCGCGCTCGCCGCGGTTCTGGGTGTTGAGCCCGAGCTCGATCGGGCGCGGCTCGCCGCTTATTTTTCGCTCGAAGACCCCGAAGAGGGGCGCACTTTCTGTCATGGGGTGCGGCAGCTCGCTCCGGGCGAGATTCTGATCGTTCGCGAAGACCGCGCGCAAAGCGCCTGGCTGCCGAGGCCGCTGCCGGTTGCCGGACTGTCCCATCGAACCCCGGACGAGCGGGCCGAAGAGCTTCGCCATCGGCTCGATCTCGCCGTCCGCTGCCGGCTGCGAGCGGTTGGGCGGCCGGCCGTGCTGCTCTCCGGCGGGCTCGACTCGTCGCCGATCGCCGCTTTGGCCGCAGTGGCCGCCCGGGCTCTGCCTGAGCCAGAGGCTCTACGCGCGTTTTCCTGGGTGTTCCCGCGTTTCGCCCGAGCCGACGAGAGCGCTCACCTGGCGGTGTTGGAGCGCGAGCTTCCCCTCGAGATGCATCGCCTGCCGTGCGATGACGAGCTGCCGCTCACCGATTTGAAATCCTGGCCGAGCCACCCGGCGACGCCGGAGCAGAACGCCTATCGTCGCTTTCATCAGCGCGCTTATCTCGCCGCGAACCGGCTCGGCAGTACGGTCCTGCTTTCGGGCATGTGCGGCGACCAGCTGTACGGAGGGGCGGAGTATCGGCTAGGCGAAACGCTCCGGGCCGGGCGTTTCGTTGCGGCCGGACAGGAGCTTTTCAGCCTGATCTCCGGCCGGTCGACCGGTGCGTTGCGCGCGGGGCTCGGGGCGCTGTTGCCGGACCGGCTGCGGCTCGAGCGCTCGGCCCGCCGCCGGGGGGAGCGCTTCCCTTGGCTTTCCGAGCGCGCGCTCGCGCTGCTCCCCGACCGGCTCGAACGCGATGGCTGGGCGTCCGACTACCCGCGCCCGGCTCAGGCACGCAGCTTGCTAAGTTCCGCGAATGGCCACGGTCTCTCCGTCGAGCGGTACTACTGCGACGGGCATGGGGTCGAGGTCCGTCATCCGCTACGCGACCGGCGGGTGATCGAGCTGTTTTTGGGGCTGCCGGCGGAGGATCTGGAGGGTGGTGGAATGTCCCGCCCGATCCTGCGCCGCGCGTTGATCGGCCTGCTCCCCCCGACGGTGCTCGCGCGCCGCGGCAAGGCGACGTTTGAAGATCTGTTCCTCGCCGGGGTGTATCGGAATCCGGGCGGCGAAGTGGCCGAGATGCTGCTGAACAAAGAAGCGCTTTGGCGCGAGTACCTGGCCCCGGAGTGGATCGAGACCGGTTGGCGGGAGCGGCGGGCGGGCCTGGCCGGCCTGCTGGTCTGGCTCGCGCTGTCGCTCGAAATCTGGCGGCGACGGACACCGCTGTTCGGCGCGGTCGATCGCGGCACCGAAGGGCAAGAGAGAACCGGGGCGCCTCTGTCGGCGGCCTCGGTCCGTGGGTAGAGAGAGACCGCTATGACGAACCGGGAAGAACCGACACCAGAACCTCTCTCTTCGCTCGCAGCCCCCGGCCCGAAGCGCCCTTACGAGCCGCCCCGGCTGGTGCTGTTCGGCGATCTGCGCACGCTCACCCTCGGGCCGTCGCCCGGGATCGGTGAGAGCGGCAACCCGGCGCTGTTCAAGTCTGTTTGAGCTGTCTATAAGAGGTGATGCCATGTCGATTCGATCTTTTCTCCCCGCACTCTCCCGCCCGACCGCCCTGGCTCTGGTTGTCACTTTGGCGCTCTTTTGTGGCCTCGTCTGTGGCCGGCCGGCTGCGGCTCTGACCTATGGCTACGACAACGCGACATCCGGAGCCGTGGGCTTTTCCGCGGCGGCGGCGGGCGCAGCGGGTTGCGCGACGCCGCTCGTGCGGACATTTGTGGTCGCCGACACGCTCACGATCACCCAAGTTGGCCTCGGTCTTAACCTCGACCATACGCGGCGCGGGGATTTTAGGGTAACGCTCGTAGCGCCGAGCGGTACATTTCTTCAGCTCATCGCCGGCTCTGCCGGGGCCGGCGGGGATGCCCAAGACAACTTCGACATCCTGCTCTCGACGAATACCGAAGGGGCGCTGGACGATGGGGACACCGACCCGACCGCCGAGCCTTTCTTCAGCCGGCTGGTGACCGTGTCGAATCTCGACAGCACGTTTGCAGGCGTTGCGAGCAGCGGGACTTGGACGCTGAACGTCTGCGACATCCGAAGTACAAACACCACCGGGATTTTCAATCGCGCCCGCTTGGTCCTTGCGAGCGCCGCCGGCACGACGACCACCGGGACGAGCAATATCTCTCCCGACTGGGGCTCTCTCGGCAACGATATCGATTTCACCAGCATCACGAGCGGTGGCGTGACCCTGACCGAGACCTCGACGATTTCCTTCAACTCGTCGGGCGTTCGCGACACCGGGCTCACCTACGGCCTGAACTTTCGCACCAACACCGCGATGCTCGGAAACCACACCGGTTTCTACAACCTCTACATGGGCAACAACCTGCCACCCGACAGCGAAGAAAAAGGTGAGCAGTTCGCCTTTAGCTTCGACTTTCCGGCGCGCGATCTGCGGTTCACCTACCTGGATGTCGATTTTCTCACCGGCGATTTCGAGGACTACTACCGGGTCCGGGGGTTCGGCCCAACCGGCACCGCGGTCCCCTATACGCTGACGCTCGGATCCTCCCACCAGATCGCCGGCGACACCGTGGAGGCCGATGCCGCGGCCACCGATACGACCGGAACCAACGGCAACACGACGGTCCGCTTCGAAGGCGCCGTTTCGACCCTGGTGATCGACTACATGCAGGGGGACGACTCCCCGGTCGCGACGGCAAGCTCCGACCAGTGGACCGGGCTCTCCGACTTCACCTGGGTGTCGTTCGACTACGGCGACGCGCCGAACACCTACGGCACGCAGCTCGCCGGTGGGGCGCGCCATGCGGTCGGCGATCGCACGCTCTTTCTCGGGACCAACCCGCCGGATGGCGAGAGCAACGGCCAGCCCGCCGCCGCCGCGACCACCGACGACACGACCCAAGTGGGTGGCATTGATGACGAGGATGGCGTCGCCTCGTTCCCGAACTACGCCTCCCCTTCGACCTCGTACACGGTGAGCGTTTCGGCGGTCAATCTGTCGACTACGCTCGCCGGCTCGCTGGTTGGCTACATCGACTGGAACCGCGACGGCGACTTCGCCGACGCGAACGAGATTTCCGCCACGACCAACGTGCCGGCCGGCACGCTCTCTCCCACCGCGTTCAACGTGACCTGGAGCTCCGTGCCGACCAACGCCGGGGGGACCACCGCAACCTACGCGCGATTCCGGATCTCGTACACGGCCTCCGAGGTGACGTCACCCACCGGTTTTGCGACCAGCGGCGAGGTGGAGGACTACCCCATCCCGGTCAACACCCTGCCGGTCACGCTCGCCTCGTTCCACGCCGCGCGGACCACCCGCGGGCTGGAGGTCGAGTGGACGACCGAGACCGAAACTTCGACCGTGGGTTACGCCGTACTCGGCCGGACCGGTGCCAAGGGCGCCACCTGGGAGCGGCTGACCCCCAAGCTGGTGCCCACCCGTTCCCTCGATCGGCTCGCGCCGCAAAGCTACCGCGTCGTGCTGCCGGACGCGGGGTACGAAGAGCTCGCGCTCGAAGACGCGAGCCTTGCGGGCGAGCGCACCCGCCATGGCCCGTTCGCGCTCGATCGCCGCTACGGCGCCCGGTCCACCGCCGAGCCGATCGACTGGGGAACCGTACGCGCCGAAATCGACGCTTCGGCCGAAGAGCAGCTCCGCGCCTCGTTGCGCGCCGCGAGCGCCGACGGCGCAGAATTGCGCGTCGATCGAGACGGCATCTACCGCGTCTCCTACGAGGATCTGCTGGCCGCCGGGGTCGATCTGGCCGGCACGAATGTGGCGCGCCTCGCGCTCGAGATCGCACGGAGCGGCAAGGGCGTGCCGATCTACGTGGTTGGCAACTCGAAGAGTCCGGAACTGTTCGGTCCCGGCGCGTTTTTCGAGTTCCGCGGCGAAGCGGTCGTCGGCAGCCTCTATACCCGCTCACGGGTCTACCGCCTGAGCGCCCGTTCCGCCCGACGGCCGTTGCGCGTCCAGGTGGAGGACGGCACGCCGCAGGGCGGAAGCGTCGCCGCCTACACCGAACGGCTGGCCGTCGATCGCGACCGGCTCTACAGCTTCGCCTCGCCGAATGGCGACCCCTGGTACGAAGCGCCGATCCTCGCCCAGGGGAGTCCCGCCGCGAAGACCTTCCCTCTGGAAGTGAGCGCCCTCGCCGGCTCCGACGCCTGGCTGCACGTCGATCTCTGGGGGGTGACAAACTGGCCCGCGACCCCGGACCATCATGTGCAGCTTTCGGTGAACGGCACCCTGCTCGTCGATGAGCGGTTCGACGGCCTGGTCGCCAAGAGCTACGACTTGGCCCTGCCGCCCGGGTTGCTGTTCGAAGGGACGAACGTGCTCGAAGTGCGTCTGCCCGGCGATACCGGCAATGCCTTCGACCTGGTCCATATCGATCGCTACTCGGTGACCTATCCGCGGCAGCTCGTCGCCCGTGACGATCGGCTCAGCTTCCCGGCGGTTCCCGGGCGGCTGGAGGTCTCGGGGCTCCAAGCCAATGCCGGCAACGAGGTCGTGGTCTATGCCCAGAGCGGCGGATCGCGGCTGGCCAACGTGGCGGTAAGTAGCGACGGCGCCACCTTCCGGGCCGTCTTCTCGGTGCCGAGCGCGAGCTCGGGACGGAACCGCACGCCGATCGACGTGGTCACCTCGGCGGCCCTGTTGCGGCCGGCGATTCAGGCCAGCCGAACGGCCCCGCCGGAGATCGGCAACCGCCGCGCCGAGTATCTGATCGTCACCCATCCGAGCCTCGCGACGGAGCTTGCGCCGCTGATCGCGGCGCGCGAAAGCGACGGTCTGCGGGTCAAGGTGGTCGATGTCAACGACCTCTACACCCTCTACTCCGGCGGCGAGATCGACCCGCAAGCGATCCGCAGTTACGTCAAATTCGCCGCCCGGCAGCTCGGGGCGCGCTACCTGCTGCTGGTCGGAGCGGACAGTTACGACTACCTCGATCACCTCGGGATCGGCTCGGTGAGTTTGATTCCGACGCCCTATATTCAGACCGACGATCTGATCCGCTTCACTCCGGCTGACACGCTCTACGGCGATCTCGACGACGACGGCGTTCAGGATCTGGCCCTCGGTCGCCTCCCCGCGCGCACCGCGGCCGAGCTTCGTCTGCTGATCGGCAAGACGCTGGACTTCGGCTCCGACCGGACCGGCGCCCTGTTCGCCGCGGATGGCACGGACGCCGAGGGGGCTCGAACCTTCAGCACGATCAGCGACCAACTGGTCGCCCAGCTGCCGGCCGGCTGGCCGCTCACCCGCGCCTACATCGATGACCTCGGGGCCGCGGCGGCCCGATCGCAGCTGATTGCGGCATTCGATCAGGGACCCGCGCTGGTCCATTTTGTCGGCCACTCCGGGCCGACCGTCTGGAGCTTCCAGGGTCTCTTCTCGTCCGCCGACAGCGGCGCGCTCACCAATTTCGGCCACCCGTCTCTGGTCGTCCAATGGGGGTGCTGGAACACTTACCATGTGGCGCCCGAGGTGGACACCCTGGCGCACCGGCTGCTGCTCGCCGGGCCGCAGGGGGCGGCGGCGGTGATCGGTTCGGCGACCCTGTCGCGGACCGAATCCGATCAACTGCTCGGGCCCGCCCTGCTCGCCCGAATGTTCGCCCCCGGCACGTCGATCGGTGACGCGCTGGTCCAGGCGAAGAAGGCGATCGCGGTCGGGCCGGGGGATCTGCGCGATGCGCTGCTCGGCTGGACGCTGCTCGGCGACCCCGCCCTCAAGCTCCGGCGCTAAAACGTGATGAACGCGATGAATGCGATGAACGCGTTCGAACCCGGCTCCTCTCCGGCGCCGGGCGAGGCGGTCCTCCGACTCGGGCTAGGTGAGGAGGCGTTTCGCTACACCGTCGCCGGGCGGCCCTTGTGGACCGACGTGCCGCTCTCGTGCCTCGGTCCGCCCGAGGCACGGGGGTGGTTGCCCCACAGCGAGCCGGGCGCCTCGCCGGAGCCGGATTCGGCCGAAGTTGCGGCGGCCGATCCGGCGCTCCTCGAAGAGCTTGCGCTCGGCCCGCCCCTCCTGCTGCTGCTCGCGGCGCGCGCGGTCTGGGCGCTCCATGCGAGCGCGGTTCTCATCGCCGGCCACCTGTTCGCCTTCCTCGGCGAATCGGGGCGGGGGAAATCGACTCTCGCGGCGCTCGCGCTCGACGGTTGGGAGCGGGTGGCCGACGACCTGCTGCCGTTCGAGCTTAAGCGGGGCGAGCTGCTGGCGCATCTCGACTACCCTCAGCTCAAGCTCGATCCGCCGCGCCGGCTGCGGGCGCCCGCGCCGCTCGAAGCGTTGATCGCGCTGGCCGGCCCCGGCTCCGCCCCCGAACCGCGCCTCGTACGCCTCCGTCCGGCCGAGACCGCCCGGCTCGTGCTCGGCCAGACCATGGCCTCGCGCCGCTACGGCCCGGACCTTCTGGCCGCCCACCTCGACGCCTGCATTTCGGTCGCCGGTGCGGTGCCCGCCTATCGTCTGGAGCTGCCGCGCGATCTCCTGCGACTGCCGGAAGCGGCGGAACGGATTTCCGAGCTGGTGCGGTCGGGGGTGGAGTTGGCGAACTAAAGGGCGGAAATCGTCATCTTCCCCCACCGAATCCGCTTCTCCGACCAGGGAGAACCTCGGGCCTGTCCGAGGCCAGCCTCCCGATCGGAGGAAGCCATGTCGAAATCACGTTCCGTCCGCCGGGCCGCACTTGGTGCGGCCCTCCTCTTCATGCTCGCTCTCTCGGCCGTTCCGCCGGCTGGGGCGCAAGTGCCGGTCGGCCCCGCGATCTGCCTCGATCCGGTGCCGCTCATCCCTCCCGATCCGAAGCTCACGCCGTGGAATTACGAGCGCGACTCGGGCGAGTACGTCTGGGGCCGACACCAGTTCTACGAAGATCCGGGCGACACCGTGTTCAGCCTGGCGCGCGAAATGGTCAACCTGGGCACCCAGCAGCCGGCCGCTTATCCGGACGCCCTGCTGTTCAACCTCGCCCAGTTCGATCCGCCGGAAGGGATCGCTCTACCGATCGGCGGAACCCGCCGCTTGATGTCGGCGTCGCTCGCGATGAAAGGGTTGGCGCTCCTGGTCAACTACAGCCGGGCGGTGATCGACCCGACCCAGCCGTCGCTGCGCTACAACAAAGGAACCTTCTTTCAATCGATCGACGGCCACGCCCAGAACAAGCAGACCGAGCCACCGGTGCCCGGGAAAGGCTTCTCCTATCCTTTCGTTTCGGCGACCCGCGGGGCGTTCGGATGCGCGTTCCAGAATCTGCCCGCGACGGATCCCGCGTGCGACGATCTCTACGTCACGGCCGGCATCGGCTACGGGCTCGCCGATCTCGATCCCGATCCGCTCCACCAGACGCTCGCCGCCCAGGCGCAGACCGACCTGCTGATGCGGCGAGATCCCGCGACCGGCCAATGGTCCGACGCGGCGCAGGACCCCTGCCCGACAGGGCCGCGCATCCCCGTGTCGGCCTCCGCAGGCAACAGCTCGGGGGCGGTGTTTAAAGACTTGACCGGCGACGGTTGGGCCGATCTCTACATCGGCCGCCAGGGGGACAACTACGCGGGCGCCACCAATGTTTTCCTGGTCAACGACGGCACCGGCTGTTTCCGCGACGAGACGGCGCTGCGCATTCCAGGTGAGCTCTCGCGGGCGACCAACGAGGTCGCAGCGATCGATCTCGACCAGGATGGCGATCTCGACCTGGTGGTCGCGAACCGCTGCGCCCGCGCCGGCTGCGGCGCCGAGAGCGAGGACTATGCGCTGATCAACAACGGTATCGGCCGGTTCGCCGTGGTGCCGATCGCGCCCGGGGTGCGCACCGACAGCCGGAGCGTCGCGCTCGGTGATCTCGACCGAGACGGCTTCCCCGAGATCGTGCTCGGCAACGCCGGTTCGGACGGTTTCAGCCAGAACCTCGTGCTCTCGTCGGCCGAGGATCACCGGATGGAGATCTACGTCAACAACATCGCGCTCGGCGGCGCGCTCAACCGGTTCACCGACCGGATGAATCCGATTCTCGACCCGTTCCCGCCGACGTTCCCGATCGAGCACAGGGTGACGAACCCGCTCACCCAGCAGGTCCTGCTGGTCGATCTGTTCGGCCCGCCGACCACGCCGCCGACCCTCGCCGGCAATGCGCCGGACGGTTGGCTCGACCTGGTGATCGTCTCCCATCGCGACCTGCTCAAGAACGAATCGTACTTCGGCGTTCCGAGCTGGGTGTTCGTGATGGCGAACCGGGCGAACTGGACGGGACCGCGGCCTTACCTCGAAGAGTACTCGGGCTTCGGCGCGCCCTGGGCGAAGACGATCGCGGTGGCCGATTTCGACAACAACGGTTTCTTGGACCTGTTCGAGGGGCGCGGCAATCGCTGGAGCGGCGTGGTGCCCGACATCCAGCTGAACCTCGGCAGCGGCCCGGGCGCCACCGCCGGCCAACCCTGGCTCGCGACCGACGCGTTCATCGGCTTTAAGAGCTATCAGGCGATGCCGGGGACCGAGCGCGGCTACGGCTTCGATTTCGCCGATGTCGATGGCGACGGCGCGTTCGATGCGCTCCAGACCTCGCGCGGCTACAACTACCTGGTCCGTAACATCTTGGGTTCGAGTGCGGCGGTGCATCGCGACTACGCCTCGCCGACCGCGGGGAGCGGCAAAACCGGCAACAAGCGCGGGCGGCAGATCCCGCAGGGGATGGAAGACGGCGTGTTCGCCGACTTCGACAAAGACGGCGATCGCGACGCGCTGCTCGCTTCGCAGCGCACCCCGGCCCTGCCGCTCTGCCCCGAAACCAGCCCCGATTCGATCGTCCTGGTCAACAACGGCGCCGGCACGTTCGGCTACGACGCGCTCTACACCGCTTCGACCTGCTCGACCGAAGACGCGCGAATCGACCTGAACGGACGGACCTCGGCGCCGCAGCCGGGGATCGCCGATCGCGCGGTCGCGGGCGACCTCGACAACGATGGCGACACCGACGCGATCGTTCATCTGTTCCAGATCGCAGCCGGCGGCGGGCCAACCCCCTTGGTGGCGCCGCCACTCTTCCCCAACCCGATCGGCAGCTACGCTTTCGGCTGGCGCTATCTCCAAAACATCATCGGCCAACCGAGCTCCGGCAGCCTCTGGTTCAAGGACGTTGCGCCGACCCACCTGCGCACCCGGACGGGAGTTTACGATCCGGCCTGGAATCGCAGCCTCGGCATGGATCTGCTCGCCGACTTCGACAACAACGGCGCACTCGACCTGTTCACCACCACCGGTTTTGCGGCGACCGCCGGTGAGGTCACGAGCGTCGCGCAGACCCACGACCTGCTGTTTTTAAACGGCGTCGGCACCGCGAAGGGCATTCTCACCGAGCTGTCGGCGAACTTCCTGCCGCCGCCGTGCACGGATCAGGTGCTGGGCGACGTCGCGTTCGTCTCTTGCGGCTCGTTCGGCCTGGCCCAGGGAGATGTAGACAACGACGGCGATGCCGATGTCGCGATCACCCACTACGGTCCGGGCGCGCGCACCAACTACCCCTGGCTGCTGATCAACAAGCTCGGCTCCGGCGGCGGCATGGTCGAAGAATTCCAGACCCGCGTGCCGATCAACAGCCTCTCGCCCGTGATTCACACCGCGCCCACCGATCCGGCCAACAATCCGACCCCGGGGATGGATTACGCCATCTTCCCCGCCTTCGCCGACCTCGACGCCGACGGCGATCTCGACCTCGCGTACCAAGTGATCGACGACCTGCCGCGGGTGCTCTTGAACAACGGCACCGACTCAAACGGCGATGGCGTGATCACCGCCGCCGACACCCCGCCGCCGGGAACGTTTTCCGACATCACCCCAAAGATCCTCTCCCAACTGCGCAGCTCGACCGATTCCCAAGACCTGGTCGCGGTCGATATCGATCAGGACGGCGACCTAGATCTCGCGAACGACCCGTTCTCCGATCGCGTCACCTTCTGGCGCAACGACCTGCCGGCCGATCCGGGCCGCCCGGCGGTCACTGAAGCCTGGCCGCGCATCGGCGCGCTCAGGCGCCAGAAGATCCAGCTCGAAGGGGTCGAGCTGACCAGCGTGGTCAAAGTCCAATTCCGCTATGCCGGCGGCGCGATCTGCGAACAGACCCTCACTACGCCGATCGGCACCGACGGCAAGCATCTCGAATTGGTCATCCCCCACTTCTGCCCGATCGGCCTCGCCCAAGTGCGCGTCCTCACCGCCAAGCCTTCGTGCGGCAACCCGTCGGTCACCGTCCAGCGGTGGAGCCGGCAGTACTTCGGGTTTTTCGTTCAGGGGTAGGAAACCTTCAGGTCCCCCTCTCCGCCCAGCCGGCGGCGGAGCGGGGGGACTCGGGGCGGGCCCCGGCAACGGCCCCAGCGCTCAGCTAGGCCGGACCGAGATGAGGTTCTCTAGGCCCGCAAAGTCCACGGGATTCCGGGTATAGAGGGGAAGCCGGTGCGCCATTGCAGTCGCTGCAATCCAGAGATCCATGACCCGGGACCGGGGTTGCCTGCCGGAGATTTTGACCGCTTGGGCGATCGCCGCGAAGGCACGAGCGACCGGTGCATTGATGGGAATCGGCTGGAAAGCGGCTTCGATCGACCCGAGGCGCAAAAGACGGAGCTGACGCGTGATCTCGTCCTTGGCCACCAGAACGCCGAAATGAAGCTCGGCGAGCGTCGCCACCGAGATCGAGACCTCTTGCGGAAGTGACCGGGCTACAACGGCATCATCGAAGCGCGCGATGAGGACCGACGTGTCGAGCAAACCCCGGCTCAGATCACCCACGGATCACTCAGCTCGCCGACGCTTCCGCCCAGCTCGGCAATGTCTTCGAGCAGGGTTACATCCGGCGGCTGCGCGGCAAGAATTCGCAAGAATTCCTCCCGCGCGACCCACTGCCGCTTCCCATACGGTCCCAGCTCGGCGACCGGTCGGCCCTCGACGGTAATCGTAAACTGCTCTCCCGACTCCGCCTGCCGCAGGATCTCTCCGCTCCGATTTCTGAGCTCACGCTGCGCTATCGTCTTCACAGCCCGAGCGTAGCATATGTGCTACGAGCCGATAAAGGGGCTCACTCAACGGCGAAGGCACGGCGGAAGGGCTGGTCGGCCGCCACTGAGGCCGGGGCCCTATGGGTCTCGGTCCGTCAAACAGCGAGCCTGACACTTGACGTACGTCTGAACCGAAGGCCTCGTCAAAGTCGGTGGCGGCTTGCCGCTCACCTCCGGCACTCGGAAAGAGCGCTCTACGCCGCGACACCAGCCCACGGTCTGATCTTTTCGAGCTCCTCGGCGAGAGCCTCTTCCGCAATTTCCGTGTCGTACGCCGCCTGGGCGCGCAGCCAATAGCCGTTGGACAGGCCGAAAAAGCGGCACAGGCGAAGATCTGAGTCCGCTGTGACGGCCCGCTTACCTGCCACGATTTCGCTGATCCTCTGAGCGGGTACACCGATCTCCTTGGCGAGACGGTACTGGGAGAGCCCCATCGGAACGAGAAACTCTTCGAGGAGCAGCTCGCCGGGCGTCACAGGCGCAAGTTCATTCATGGGCTTCGCTCCTTAGTGGTAGTCAACGATCTCGACCTCTTCGGCACCGGCTGCCGTCCAACGAAAGCACACCCGGAACTGGTCGTTGACCCGAATGCTGTACCGGCCGGCCCGGTCGCCCTTGAGCGCTTCGAGTCGATTGCCCGGCGGAACCCGCAGGTCTTCCAAGCGACCGGCGATCTGCAATTGCCGAATCTTCCGTCGAGCCGCGGACTCGATACCACCGAATCGTCTGACGCGCCGACCCTTCGATAAGGCCTCGGTCTCGGCGCATTTGAACGAAACGATCACCTCCCCATAATAACGCCGCGCGTGACTAACAACAAGTGGTCTTGCCAGACGGTAGTGGGGCATTAGGCCGGTTGCTATTTTAACTCCCTAAAACCGCGGTACGTTCGCGCGTAGCGAGGGGATCGCCCCCTCTCCACACAAAGCGCCCCCGACGAAAGGCGACCACCTTGCCGCCGGGGACTTGCCGAACAGGGAGACAACCCCATGTCCGACCGCCCGAAGTCTATCCCGTCCGCTGACGACGAAAACCCGAACGCCTGGGAAGAGCTTTCGGCCTTCCGCCGAACGTTCCTCCAAATGTTCCGACCCGACGATGCCGCCGCGCTCGATCGGGTCGGGCGCCTGCTGTTCGATTGCGCTGCGGAAGCATGAAGCTGGCGACCTTCACCGTCCGGGCGACCATGCCGCAGTCGATCGCATGGAAGCGGGCGGCAGAGGCGGAAGGCTTCCGTAGCGCGGGAGCTTGGATCGCCGGGGCGATAGGCGCCTACCTCAAAGCCCGGGCCCGCGCGGGCCGTCCGCTGCCGCTCACGTGGCGACGGATCGGCCGGTTCAGGGTCATCCTCATGGACGGTGTAGAGATCGAGGCGAGCGGCGCCATTTCCCCGCCGTTCGGGATCTTCCGCGGCACGGAAGGCGGTCCCAGAGGTATGACCGGCCGGGCGCTGGTACATATCCCGTCGCGGCGGATCATCGCCACGCTGGGGAGCGCCGGGTAGTGCAAGGAACTTGCGGCGGAAATGGCTCCCGTCCTACTGCGCGATGAAACCGGAGCCTTACGGCTCACTGCGCAGCGGGAACGCGAGCGAGTGTAGGGTTTGCGGGGCGGCGCCTGTACGGGCCGCCGTTTCCGCGAGGAGCCAGCCATCAAGCCCAAGAGGGAGGGCGACTAAGGGTATGACCGCCGGACTTGGTGATGGTGTCCGGCAATTGACTCTTGGCTAAGTGCTTCCGACTAATGTAGAAGTATGCGCTAGCCTTAGTGGTCAAATGATTGGATCTCCGCTCAGGCGGAAAGGCGATAACCACCCTCTTCCCGAAGAGATTTATCGTCTTCTCTACGGCGGGCGCGAGGTCGCTATCGGCAGACACAAGGAGCGCCGTGTCGAATTCATCCAATGCGGCGGCGGATAGCATTTCGACCGCGATGTTAACATCCGTCATCTTTTCGCTCGATTGGCTCCAGCGCGCCTTGCAGGAGCGGCAAGACATTGGATTTGTTTGATAGTGGCCGTAATGAATCTTGCAATCTGCCAAGGTCTCGTAAGCTTCAAGCAGGGTGTTTTGGCGTTCTTGCTTTGGTCCGGGGCCGTTGATTCGGGCCGTGAAGTATCGGACGCCAAGGCAGGTCTGAGTAGGCTTACACAGATTGGCGACCAACCTAGAAACATCCAGCCACAGAAGCGACTTATAGGCCGCGTCACGAAGCCCGAAGTAGAAGTTGAAGCCGTCTACGAAACCGAGGACCCTCTCCATCGTTTCTCTCCTCCTCCTACTTGACAGAGCGTCAGCAGAGGTCTATTATCACGAGCGAAACATCCCCGGTGCTAGTACCACCGGGCCAACGGCCCCCGGAAACGGGGGCCGTTTCTTTTTACCGCCCGCTCTTCCCGGCTAAGCCGGCCCGCTTTATTCTTCCTTGCCCCTTGATCCTATTGCAGCAAAAACCATACCGCCCGCTTCGAGGTCATCCTCGGCCAACTCAAGGTACTTCCGCACCCTGGAGACGTGCTCCTTCGTCAAGGTCTGACCTCGAACTCCCGGCTCCGACTGAGGATCTCCTTGAGTTGGGCGACGTCGCCGGCCAGATGCTGCAGGTCGGGCAAGTCGGGTTCGAGATTTGCGACCAAGGTGTTCCAACGACAGATGCGGGCTCCGAGGGTTTGACCGTTTCCAGCCATGATGCGGACTCCTTTCGTCTTTCGACGGCAAGTGTGGGATCAGTCCCACGCCGCAAGGGTACGAGACGAGGTTCCGAGAAAACGATAGGTCCGGCAAGATTTCTTTTGGCAGGGTTGGAACGAGGTCCGTCCAGGACGGAATGCGCCGCACAAGCCGGTGCATTCGGCGGCCGAACGCCTGGAAGCGGTCGCAGAATCCGGTGCATGCGACGATCGAACCCCTGGAAGCGATCGCAGAATCCGGTGCATTCGGCGATCGAATGCAGAGGATGCACCGCAGAATCCAGTGGGCTCGACGACAGAATGCAGTGGATTTCGGCGTCGAATCCACCAGGTTGCGTCGTCGAAAGCAGCAGCTTCGCCGCAGAATCCACCGGATCGGGCCGCAGAATCCACCGGATCGCGCCGTCGAATGCAGCCGTTAGACCGCCGCATGCAGTGGATCGGACGGTCCGTTCCAGCAGCCTTTCGGCCGATAGCGCCTCTTCGGACCTCGATCCGGAGGTGGCGGTCACCGCAACCGAAGGCGATCGGCCAAAACCCGAAGCGCCAGAGCCTGAACCCGCCCGACCGCATCGGGGCGCGATACGCCATAGGCCAAAACGCCGGGAAAGGCGTCCACTTCCGCAATCCAGCGGCCGTCCGTCTCTTGTTCGATCTCGATATGGAAGGTCATTGCAGTTCCGATCCGATGCGCAGGTGGACTCAGGATACACCGGGGCCAGTTATCCCGCCAGAAGAGCGGAACCCGCCCTTCACGTCCGGCCCCGGCAGCGGCCCGAAGATCTCCGCCGGGTAGCGCGTAATCACCCCAGTCACCGGATCGGGCGCCAGCCAACCGAGCCAGCGCCAGGCTCCGGGTGAGGCGTAGGTGAGGCCGAAATCGGGGCCGAAGAAGAGGGCCAGCTCACCGCCCGGTAGGAGCTGTCTGCGACCGATCTCCCGCCCGGTCGCCGCGTCCCAGAGTCGTACCGTACCGTCGTCCCCGGCGGAGGCGAGCCGAGACCCGTCGGGGGAAAACGCGCATCTTTCCTCCGCTCCGCTCAGGTAGGATCGGCGATCATAAGGAGTCGAGGCACCCCGCGTCGGCTCGTCCGCTGGAGGGAACTTCTCTATGTTCACCATTCATCGACTTGCGAAGGGCAGCCGGCTCCGGTTGATTCCGGGGGTCGGAATCGCCGCCATCCTCTGCCTCACTGCCTGCGGACCGAAATCCCCGGAGGCCGAGCCCACGGCGAAGGAGACGCCCGCTCCGGCCCCTGCCGCCGTGCCGGCCGCCACCGCGACCGATCTGTGCGCGAACCCGCCCGCGTGCGGGACCGGATGCAACAACACCTCCTTCGAGGAGACGACCTGCTGGACGACCCCGTACGGCCCCGCCGCGGCGGATGTGATCATCCCCGGTGAGGCGAAGGGCGGTGCGTTGGTTTCGACCAACATGCTCTATTGCAGCAGCGCCACCTACGCGCTCTGCTTCTTTTCCGGTCCGCCGACCGCAACAGGGAGGAATCCGAAGTTGAATCCGGCGCTCCCCTGCACCGTCGATGGGGATACCGCCCATTGCACCTGCCAGGCGTACACGGGCCACTCCTTCGTGGACATCAACGGCATCTTGAATTTTGGCGCGTACAACCAGACCGTCTACGGCAGCTCCAACCCAACGGTCGCGGCGTGCGGCGCCGATGGCTCGGGTTGCGCCAACATCACGACCTGCGGCCCCGACGGCAAAAAGGCCGGCTGCGGCGACCTGCCCGAAGCTCCGGTCTGCCAGTACATCAAGAACCAGAGCCCCACCAACCCCCAAGCCTCCCTGTACAAAGACGCCGACCTCATTTCCACCTTCAGCTTCGCGATGGAACCGAAATATGAGCTGGGCAGCTTAGATTGCACAACAACTCCTGGTCCGTACGCGGGATGTATGACCGCGCCCTGCAAATACCCGGAGGGGACGACCGGAATTCCGAAAGACGGCTCGCCCGTCACCTGCGATTGCCCCATCGCGACCGGCCCGTTCCAGGTCGGTCAAAGGGGCCAGACCTCTTGCACGATCCCGAGCGATCCGAGCGGCTCTTACGTCTGGTCGGCTTCGTACACGGTGCCGGTTTCCAACTGAGGGGAGAGCAGAGTCGACGCGATCTTTCGCGAGCCGCGGGGGCCTCGGGCCACGCGGCTCGCGGCGATCCCCCCGGGAACTCCGGCAACCCCTCGCGTCGCCGAGGGCCGGCGTAGAGCATCCTCGATGCGCCAAGCCTCAGCAGGATCGATCTCGGCGTTGTCGATCAGGTGGCGAACCTCGCGCCCGGCGATGTGGGCGACGGGTAATCCGTCGCGCAGCAGAATCCGCTGGCCGGCGACCGCAGAGATCCGCTCGCCGGGGGTGAGAATGCCGGCCAGGTTGAGCGGATCGGCCGCGCTGATGGCGACCAGCGCGCCGGTCGGCTCCTCACGGCGCATTCTTCGCAGTTGGCCGACCGCCTCGGGCAGCGCGAACTGTTCGCCTGAGAAACCGGCGACGAACCGGCCACCCCGGATCTCGCCCCGCGCCTCCAGGCGATGGAGCGCCCGCAACAGCGAGCGCCAGGCCGGGGCGAGCGACTCGCGCTCCAGAATCTTGCGGAACACCACACCGTAGCGCGAGAGCAGCGTCCGCGCGGCGATCTCGGCCGCGGCGTCTTCCCGTTGATGGCCCGAGTCGCCGGAGAGAGCGACGGATTCCGAAGGCGCGGTCAGGAGCGCCCAGCGGCCGGCCGCGCCGAACGGAGCGGTCCCAAGGGAGTGACTGTGGCCGTTGCGCCGCTTCGCCGCCGCGATCCGGGGGTCGGCCGAACCGATCAGAGAGCGCAGCCCGGCAAATCCGTCGGCGGCGGCGAGACCGCGGGCGACCAGCTCGCCGAGCGCCGCATCGACCCGCGTGGGCAAGAGCGCTGTGGCACGGGCGAGGTCGGCGGAAAACGAGGCGCCGAGCCGGCCGAGTGCCGCGTGGACGGCGTGCGCCTCGCTCGACAGGTTCGCGATCTCCAGAGCGCCCCCGGCTCCGAATGCTGCCAATTGCGACTCCCAAACCGGCGCGGTATCGCGGGCGAAGAAGGCGATCGGCGTCGCGCGTACCGGCCCGCCCCTGCCGGTCGCCCGCGGCTTCGCCACAGAACCCGCGGGCGGGCTCGCCCGGCGCCAGAGCAGGCGGCCGGAGAAACAGAGCGCGTCGAGCCAGGCCGGGTCGTAGCCCTCGATGCGGGCGGGGAGGATCTCGCGTTCCCACGCCCCCGCGGGCGCCTCGAACCCTTCGAGCTGGGCGAGCACCGCGGCGAGCCCCTCCGCGCCGCGCGCCCGGACTCCGGGCGCCGCCCGCTGCCAGTGGGGGAGGAAGCGGAGAAAGTCCGCCGTCGAGACCGGCTCGATCTCGCGCCGCAGCCGCTCGATCGTCGCCCGGTGGATGCGCGCGAGCAGCCGCCGGTCGCACCACTCTTCGGCTTGCGTTCCCGACCCAAAATGGGGGGAAAACCGGCCGCGCATCGCGCTCCCCTCCCCTTCGAGCGCGGCGAGCGCCGTGGCGGTCTCGCCGAACGAGAGCCCGAGGGGGGCGCCGAGCGCTTCGACCGTGACCGGCCCGAGGCAAGAAAGCCGGCCGCGCAGCAGGGCGATCAGCGCCGCCTCGCGCGATTCGGGAGCCTTCACCCGCGGCGGCGCTTCGATGGCGGGCGACAGCTGCGGGCGCTCGACGATCGCGAGGAGATCCGGCAACCGCTCGGCCGCGACCCAGAGCGGTTGATTTCGCGCGCCGCAGAGCACGGCCGCCCGGCGCGTTGCGACAAGCGGGTCGAACAGCGGCTCCCACCCCGCCGCCCGCCCTTCCGTACCGGTAAAGAATCCGATCGTCGCGAGCGCGTCGTTCAATTCTTCCGCGTCGCGCGGATCGGGCCAGGCCTCGGCGCGGACGCGCTCGATCGCTTCGAGGTCGAGGGCGCCCAAGTCCCCCGCGCTCTTCGGATCGAGCCAGCGCCTTGTGCGCACCGCTTGCGTTCTCCGCTCTTCGAGCGGAGCGTCGTCGAGGTACGAGTAGGGCCGGGCGGCGAGGATCTGCGCCGCGAGCGGCGACGGCTCGGCGAGGTCGCGCGCGACCCGGCGCAACGCTCCTCGTTCGAGGCGTTCGAGCAGCCGTTCGAGCCCCTCGATGTCCATCGACTCTTCGAGGCAATCGACCAGCGTCTGGCGGACCAGCGGATGATTCGGGATCTCGCGCTCGCCGACGATATTTTCGAGGCAGGCGAGCTGGTCCGGAAAGACCACCGCGGCCAGGTCTTCCGCCTGCTGGCGCAGCAGAGGAGCGGGCGTTCGCCGGCCGCCGCGGAAGCGGAGTACGGCGAGTGAACGCGTCGCGTTCCAGCGCCAACGCACGGTGAAGAGCGGCGCATCCAGCACCGCCTGTTCGAGCACTCCGCGCACGGTGCCGGAATGGAGGAAGTCGAACGCGTCTTCGAGCGGGAAGCTATGGGTCGGCCCGAGCGAGAGGACGATCGAGTCCTCGTCGGCCGCCGCTTGCAGCTCGAAGTTGAAGCTCTGGCAGAACCGTTTGCGCAGTGCGAGCCCCCAGGCGCGGTTCAGCCGACTGCCGCGCGGCGAATGGATCACCATGTGCTGATCGCCCGCCTCGTCGAAGAACCGCTCGGCGATCAGCGTCTCGTCCGTCGGCAAGGCGCCGAGCGCCGAGCGCGCGGTGGCCAAGTGTTCCGCCAGCTCGCGCGCGGCTTCGACACCGAGGCCCACTTCCTGTTCGAGCCAGGCGATCGCGCTTTCGAGGCCGCCCGCTTCGAGGCGCGCTTCGACTTCCGTATAGAGGCGCGCGACCGCGGCGGACAGCTCGTCCGTCCTCCCGGCCGCTTCGCCGAGCCAGAAGGGAAGGGTGGGCGCCGCGCCATGCGCGTCTTCTACCCGGACCTTCCCCGGCTCGACCCGCAGGATGCGCCAGGAGGCGTTGCCGAGCTGGAACACGTCGCCCTGCATGCTCTCGACCGCGAAATCCTCGTGAACCGTGCCGATCGGTGTGCCGGCCGGTTCGAGCAGCACGGCATAGTCCGCGGTGTCGGGGATCGCACCGCCCGAGGTGATCGCGGCGAGCCGCGCTCCACGCCTTGGCCTTAGAATGCCGTGGACTTGGTCGAGATGAAGGTGCGCCCCGCGCCGGCCGCCGGTCGTCGCGTACCCGTTGGCCAGCGCATCCACCACCGCGTCGAAATCCTCGCGCGCCAGCTCGTGGTACGGCTCGGCGCGCCGGACCAGGGCGAACAGCTCGTCGAGCGTCCGCTCGCCGGCCGCGACCTCCGCGGTGATCTGCTGCGCCAGAATGTCGAGCGGCGCCTTCGGCAGGATCACCCGGTCGAGCTCGCCGCGCCGGAGCGCGTCCAACAGCGCCGCCGCCTCGGCCAGCTCGCCGAGCGTGGTCGGGAAGATCCGCACCTTGGGCGTGCCACCCACCTGGTGCCCGGAGCGCCCAGCGCGCTGGAGGAGGGTCGAGATCGAACGGGTCGAACCGATCTGGCAGACCAGATCGACCGCGCCGATGTCGATCCCCAGTTCGAGCGACGAGGTGGCGACCAGGGCGGCCAGCTCGCCGCGCTTCAAGCGATCCTCGACCCCGAGCCGCCGTTCGCGCGAAAGGCTGCCGTGGTGAGAGGCGACCCGTGCCGTCTCTCCCCCGAGCCGGGGCTCCAAATGCCGCGCCAGCCGCTCCGCGAGCCGCCGGGTGTTGGTGAAGATCAGCGTCGTTTTATGCGCCTTGATCCGTTCCGCGAGCAGGTCGTAGACCTCGTCCCACACCTCGCCCGACATCACCGCGGAGAGGGGTGAGCCCGGCAGGGTGACCTCCGCATCGATTCGGCGCTTTCTACCGACTTCGACGATCGAGATGGGGCGCGGAGCGTCCAGCGCGTCGCGCCCGGCCAGGAAGCGGCCGATCTCCTCGATCGGCTTCTGGGTCGCCGAAAGGCCGATTCGCGAAAGAAAGCCGCCGTTCGATTCCACCAGCGATTCCAGCCGGGCGAGCGAGAGCGCCAGGTGCGAGCCGCGCTTGCTCCCTGCGACGGCGTGGATCTCGTCCACGATCACCGTCCGCACGGTGGACAACATCCGCCGACCCGACTCGGCGGTGAGCAGAATGTAGAGGCTCTCTGGAGTGGTCACCAGAAGATGAGGCGGCCGGCGCGCCATCGCGGTCCGCACCGCGGCCGGCGTATCCCCGGTCCGCAACATGGTCCGGATCTCGAAATCCGGCAGGCCCAGCGCGGCCAGCTCCGCGCGAATTCCGGCCAGCGGCTCGGCCAGGTTCTTCTCGACATCGTTCGACAGCGCCTTCAAGGGCGAGACGTAGAGCACCTCGGTCGCATCGGTCAGCCCGCCGTCGAGCCCGCGCCGAACCAGATCGTCGATCGCGGCGAGAAACGCGGCGAGCGTCTTGCCCGAGCCGGTGGGTGCTGCGACCAGCACCGAGCGGCCCGCGCGAATCTCCGGCCAGGCGAGGGCCTGCACCTCCGAGGGCGCACCCAGGCGGCGCTCGAACCAAGCGGCGACCGCCGGGTGAAAGGGGGCCAGCGGTGGGGTCGGGCGGGTCTCTGGCTGGAACATGGGCTCAGTCTGGCACCCGCCTAGTTTACGCTCTCGGCGATCATGATATCGACCGTAAGAGCGCCCGGGCCATAAGATCGGCGCTCCTTCGAGGTCGGGTTTCGAAATGGAGGCCTACCATGAGCAGCGGTCTACTTTTTCTCTGCGTCGCCAACTCGGCGCGCAGCCAGATGGCCGAAGGGATCGCCCGCTCGTTGGCCGGCGATTCCCGGCTCGTCCAGAGCGCAGGCTCGGCACCCTCGCGGGTGAATCCCCTGGCGGTTGAGGCGCTCGCCGAGATCGGAATCGACCTTTCGGCGCAGCGTTCGAAATCGGTCGCGGAGATCGATCCGGCGACCGTCGGCACCGTGATCACCCTGTGCGCCGAAGAGGTCTGCCCGGTCTTCCTCGGGGACGCGAGGCGCCTGCACTGGCCGCTCCCCGACCCGGCCGGCCACGACGAATCCCCGGAGGCGAGCCGCGAACGGTTCCGCGCCGTCCGCGACGAGCTGCGGGAACGGATCTCTAGCTTTCTTGAAGCCGAGGGCGCGACCGGCAACCGACCTTAAGATCCGACCTCACCGCCCTGCGGCCGGCACGTACTCCGCGAGGTTGGGATCGAGCGTGACCGCGGTCGAAAAACTCTGGCGGGCGGCGGCTAGTTTGCCGGCGAGCAGATGGGCGCGGCCGAGGTTCAGGTAGATCTCGGGCCTCGGCTCCAAGCGGAGCGCTTCGATGTACGCCTCTTCCGCCGCTCCTGCGCTGCCGAGCAGGAGATGTTGAGCCCCCCGGGCGATCGGCACTCCGGCTTCGAGCGGATCGAGCTCGGCGGCGCGGCGGAGGATCTGCAGGTTCTCCGCGAACAGGAGGCGCGACGAGCGCCCCGCGGCCACCGCCGCCTTCGAACGGAGCTCGACCTGGTTGAGCGCCCGACTGGCCCCGAGCCGATGGATCGTGTGGCGCAGTTGGCCGGCGAGCGCGGCGACCAACAGCGCCAGAGTGAGCCAGAAGACCCACCCCGCCGGCCGGGTCGCCGGTTTGGACCCCAATTTGGTCGGAACCGGGCGCGGTCGCCCAGACCTCGGACGGCGCGCCATTACGCCGCCTCCTCGAGGTCGAAACCCCAGGCGAGGAACAGGATGGCGGGGAAGGCGATCAGGGCGATCCGGAATGGAAAGTAAACGGCCGAGAGCACCCCGAGCGCGCCGAGGCCGGCCCGGAACAACGCCCGGTCTTTGGCGCTCCCCCTCGGGTGGCGAAACGCTCTAACGCCGATCACCCCGAGCCCCCAGACCAGCGCGAGCACCCCCGGCCAGCCGAGGTCGGCGGCTACTTCCAAAAACTCGTTGTGGGCGTTGGCGAACACCGGCTGATTGTGCCGGGCAAAGAAAAGAGTGCCGGCGTTGGCGAGCTGAAGCTTGGCCGGCACGAACTCCGGCCGATAGGAACCATGACCGACCCCCGTCCACGGATTCTCGCGCCACATCGCGAGCGCCGCCCGCCAACCGTCGAGCCGGCCGGTCAGCAGGGCGTTCCAGTCGCCGTCCGAGATCGTCTCGATCTTGGCTGCGATCCGAACGCGTAAGGGCGCCACCGCGACCAGGGCCAGGCCGCCGAGAATCAGCGCGGCGGCGAGACCGGTGAGCGACCGACGGCGCGGCAAGGTGCCGAGCGCATAGATGAACGCGCCAACCGCGAGCGCCGCGAGCGCCGCCAGAGTTTGGGTCACGGCGAGCGCATAGAGGCAGAGGACGACGGCCACCGCCGCGGCGATCCGACGACCGCCCAACAAGCGCGGCAGGCACCAGGCACCGATCAGGCAAGGGAGGACGAGAAAGCCACCGAGGTCGCCCGGGTTGCCGGCGAGAGAGGTGACCCCGAGGCGCGAGTCGTACGCGATGCCGGCAAAGCGAAGCGGCTCCCAGAGCTGGTGGAACTGCAAAATGGCCAGCAGGCTCAAGAGCGCCGCGGGCGGTAGAGAACCGATCAGGAAGCGCTCCTTTTGCGCCCGATCGAAACCGTTCGTCCAGCCGATCAGGCAGGCCGCGCCGATCAGAAGACTCGCGACCGCGTCGCGGGTGTGGAAGATGTGGGCGGTCGTGGCGAGGCTCGCCACGACGAGCAGAAGGAGCGGCAGGAGGGCCGCGATCTCGGGCCGGCGCAGTGTCCTACGCCAGTCGATCGTCCGACCGCGCAGCGCCAGGCTGAGGCCGAGCAGCGACGCGAGACCGAGCAGCTCGCCGACCAGAAGTTTCGGCGTGCGGAACGACTCGTGAAGACCGGGAACGAACAGGAGCGGCACGCTCCAAATCAACGCCCACAGAGCCACCACCGCCAACGGAGCGGCGGTCGAGGCGGAGGTGGCGGGCTTCATGGCGCGGCGATGCTATCGCAGGCTTCCATCTTCGTCGTTCGGGCGCTCGCTGCGGCGCCCGGTCCGATCGACCTCGCCCGCCCGCTTCGCCGATCGGAGACCGCGGCGCAGCAGATCGAACGGGCGCCACAATCGGCGCAAAGACGAGTTCCAGCGGCCGGACGGCCGGCCGTAGATCGCGTCGAGCTGGGCGGCCGTGGGCCACAGGGCGGCGGCCAGGGTGGCCACCCTGCGGCCGAGCGCGCTCCGGTCGCTTGGTCGGGCGGCGAACAGCGACAGTTTGAGCGCGCTCTGGTACGCCGGGTCGAGCCGGCCGGCGAGCGCGTGGCGAAGCAAGAGCGCCGAACCGCGCTCGCCTTTAAGCTGCGCTCTGCCGGCACCGAGATCCACACAGAGCTCGACCAGCGCCTCCAGCTCCGCACCGGACAGATCCTCGGCGAGCCAGAGAGCGCTGCGTGCGGCGCTTTGGTGCCCGAGCGGGCCGCCCCAACCGAGATCGAGCAGATCGGCGAACGTGCGCAACGCCGGATAGGCGAGCGGCTCGTAGCCGTGCTGCGCGAGCCCATGAACCGCGGCATGCGCGGCGTGCACATCCGCGACGGGGAGCATCACCTGCCCGGGGAGTGCCGTGCACGGCACCGCAAGTCCGGCCGCGACCAACGCGTCGAGCGTCGCCGACCGCCGACCGCCGACGCGACCGCCCAGCCGCACGCCGAGGATCAAACGGTGGACCTCGACCGCACCGAACCGAGGGTGAACCTGTGGCGCCAGTTGATGCTCATAACCCGGGCCCGCAGAGAGCGCGAAGCCGACGGCGACCAGCGCGTCGCGCAGCTCCTCCTCGCGGCCGGCGGGCGCCAGCACGTCGATATCGGAAGCGGCCCGGCCCCCGGGAGCGAGCACGCCGGACAGCTCGAGCGCCCCGTATTTGAGAAAGGCGATCGAGATCCCCGCCGTTGCCGCCGCTCCTGCGATCGCTCGAATCGCGGCTTCAAGGCGGAGACCTTCCGCGGTCGCCGTCCGGCGCTCGGCCTGAAGCACATCCGCCGCCGCTCCAAGCTCCGTCGCGAGCACTGCGCGATCGGTGCGCGTGGCGATCCGGGCCGCGATGCCGAGCCGTCTTGCGAGGTCGACCGCACGCTCCGCGTCGTTCGGCGGCACCACCGGAGGGCTTTCGCCTGCACGGGCCGCCGGACCGGGCGTCGGCCCGAAAGCGCGAGCGAGCAGCCAACGTAGATCGGGCAGGAGATCCGGAGCGAGCGCGGGCGGAGCGAAGCGAATACCGTGGTGGCTTAAACGGCGCTCCGTGCGGCGAGAGGAGCGCCGAACGACCAACCCGAGCAACAGCGCGCCGCACAGATTCGCCGCGGCATCGGCTGGCGAAGAGGTGCGTTCGGGAGTGAGCGCCTGAACCCCTTCGAGGGCGGCTCCGTAAAGCGCCGCGGCGAGCACCGCGGTGGCGAGCGGTCGGGGCCATCCGGGGAGACGATCGAACGAGCGGAACCAGACGCCCGCGAGGGCGAAGAACAGACCGGCATGGACCCCCTTGTCGGCTTGGGAGAACAGCGCGGACGGCCAACCGTCCGCCAGCCAACGGGGTAACCAATCGGGCAGCCAGGCGGGAGGGCCTGGGGGGACCGGCACGAGCAGCAGGGCAGTCACCCCCACACCGACGATCGCGGAGACCAGATGGGCGGCGCGGGGGGAACGAACCGCGCGAACCGCGACCGATCGGATGGGTTCGGACATCTTCGTTACTATAGCGGTCTGATCCATGAGCTCCAGAGCGACCGAATCGACTCGTAAAGGACCGGTTTCCCCGGTCGTTCCCGGCCACCCGCTGGTGGCGCTCCGCGCGGTTCTCGCGCTGATCGCCCTCGGCCTTGCCGGTGGGTCGATTTTGGCGGATCGCGCCTGGCGCAGCGAGCAGCGCCGCCTGGCTACGTTCCTAGAGAAGGCGGCACCGCTCGTCCTGCCGGACCGGCTTTGGGTCGAGGTGGCCCGCGAGAGCGACCCGTTGCGCGCGCGGCTGCGGGCGGCGCGCGGGATGTTCGCGGCGGAGCTGGCGCGCCGGCCCCCGGAGGTGAACCCAGGGTCACCGGCCGCTACGGCCGATGCCGCCGCGAGCGCGCGCCGATTGACCACCGCCGCAGACCTCGCCGCAACCTCGTTCGCCGAACGGCCTGCGGCATGGGAAGGCCCGTTGGTGATCGGCGGCGCCATCTATCTCGGGCGCCTGCGCACCGAAGACGATGCGCTGATCCGCTCGTACCAAGACTGGGAGGCGCCCCTTTCCGCGGCGCGCGCACTGGCACCCGGACGGCTCGAGCCGGAGGTTCTCCTCGCCCATGCCTACACCCGGCTCTGGTCGGTGCTCTCCAAAGAGAAGAGACGCCTGGCTCTCCCGCTGATCCGGCGCAGCCTCGCCGATCGCAACGCCCGTCAGGATCTCCTCCCGGCTTGGCTCGCGGCGGCAGGTGGGAGCCAACTGGCGTTCACCGCGGTGCCCGACGACCCAGACGCCTGGAGCGAAGTCCGCCAGATCTATAGCCAGCAGCGCGATTGGATCGCGATGCGCGACGCCCGAAGGCGCTTTCGCCGGGCGCTCCGGACTCGGCTCACATCGACCCTCGAGGCCGCACGCGGAGAGGTTCGGCGCGGCAACGCGGCCGGCGGCCGCGAGCTGTACCTCTCGGTGATCGCTCGCTCGGGCGAGGCGGACGACGGAGCGCCCCTCCTCTCTCATGCGGTCGATGAATGCCCGGCGGGCCGGGCCGATGCCGCGACGGCCGCGAGCCTGGCCCGAGCGCTCGGTTGGATCCTCGACCGCTGCCGCTTCGCCGAGTGTCCACTCAAAGGCGCGGCGCTCGCTCGGCTGGCGCGGCTGACCGGCGAGGCCGATCCGAATGCGGCGGCGCTCGCCGCCGTTCTGGCCGGCGACCGAGAACTCGCCCAAAGCTTGGAGCGAAAAGCGGGGCTTGACGGTGGCGCCGCTGCCGCGGCGCTTAAGCGGCGGTCGGCGGAGGATCTCGCCGCTCGGTCGGCCGAGGCCTGGCCGGCGGGCGGATGGACCTCGTCAAACGACCGGGAGCGGAGGGAATTGGTCGCTTCCCGCTCCGCTCCGGGCTTAGCGATCGAGATCGACGAGGTGGCGACCGGAGCCGCGGTCGTCGAGATTCGTGCGGACGGCGGTTTCGTCGGCACCTTCGTCGCCACCCCGGGCACGCCCTTGCTGCCGGCGTTTCCGGTCGCTCCCGGGCTCCACCTGCTCGAGGTGACCGCGATCAACGGCGGCCCCGTCTCTCCCGGCGCGGTGCGGCTCGCGGCTCAGCCGGGCGGCAGCGGCGGCTCCTAGAACGATCGCCAACGCGAACGCGTTGGCCGGCAAGGTCAGGCTGAAGTCCACCAACTCGTGAAGCCCGGCCGCCACGAGCGCACCGAGCGCACCGAGCGCGGCCGCGCGATCCTCCGAGCGCTTTCCATCTCTTAACCCTGCCACCAGGCTTCGGAGCAAACCGACCACCCCGACCACCCCGAGCGCCAAACCGATCCACCCTACCGTGACGAGCAGTTCCAGCGGATCGTTGTGGGCATGGCGCCAAGTGCCTGCGAGATCCGCCGGTTGGACCAGGGGAAACGCCTCGCGAAACGAGCCGAGGCCGGTGCCGAACAGGGGAAAGCGTGAAATCAAACCGATCGATGCGCGCCACGCGTCGACCCGCGCGGTCCAACCGGAGCCGCCGCCAAGCCCGAGCAGGCGACCGAACCCCTCCTCGCGGCCAATCAGAGCCACCAGACCCAAGCCCACACCGGCGATCCCGATCCCGGCGGCGAATAGGCGCCGGCTCTTTTCGCCCGCGGCCAGCAGCGCGCCTTGAGTCACCACCGCGACCAGCGCAGCGACCAGACCGGTCCGCGACCCGGTGAACGCCAGACCGGCGAACAGGAGCAGCCAGGCGATGACCGGAGGAGCGATCCAGAGCATTTTTCGCTCGGGCCGGCTCTCCTCGCGCGCCCTCCGAAACGCCCACCACCCCCAGGCGAAAACCACCGGCAGCGCGAGGCCGAGAAAGAACGCCAAATGGTTCGGGTTGACGAAAGTCCCGCGCAGACGTTCGTTGGTGCCCGGCACCTCCCGGCCCCAGATCTCGCGTGAGCGGGCGAACCAACGGCGGGCGCCGTAGAGCACTTGGAAGAGCGCGGCGGCGATCAGGGCGAGCCCCAGGGCGCGGCGGGACTTCCGCTCTCGACCGATGATCCCGGCGGCGATCAGGGCCGCCGCCGCCGCGGCAAACGACAGCGCGGTGCGCCGCGATTCGCCCGCCGCGAGCGTCAGCGCGAGCGAGGACTCGCCCATCTCGTGGCCGGCCAGAATGTCGCGTGCGGCATCAAAGAGGCGGACGTGGCCGGGCGACACGAGTTCGGCGAGCGACCTCGACCAGGAGAGGGATTGCACCCAGCCGATCAGGGCGATGCCGACCAGCGCCCCGGCCGGCAGCGCCAAGCGGCGGAGAGCGGTGGCCGCCTCGCGGCTCAGAAGCGCTCCGGCGAACAGCAGCAGAGCGGCGCCTTCGAGCAGCGCCGCGCTCCATGAGGTCGCGCTGCCGAACGGCAGAGGCGCCCAAAGCAACAAAACCGAGAGCACACCGACCACCAGCCATTCCGCTTGGCGTATCATCACGCGACCGTACCCTCAACGCCCGAGCGCTGCACCGCGCAGGAGACACAAGGGGGCGGAGGTCCACTTGCCAAAGCCCTCATCCTGGTTTCACCGCCCGCAGCTCACGCTCCCCGCGTTCCTCGTCTTGGTTGGAGCGGCGTCGATCGCGGCTCCAGCTATGGCGCAATTCGACGAGTATAGACCGCCCGGAGGCCTGGTCCAGCCGCCCGCCGATCGCAAGGGTGCGCTCGAGAAAGCGGCCGAGGACGCGCGGTGGCACCTGGGTCCGGTTCGCATCGCCCCTTGGTGGCAGCTGCGGGATATTCAGTATGTAGACAACGCCTTCGGAGCGAGCGAAGGCAGGAAGGGGGATTTCACCGCCTCCCTCGGGGCCGGCCTCTCCGCCTATTTCCGCACCGGACCGAAAATCTACTGGCGAGCCCAGGCGCTGCCCGAGTACGTCTGGTGGCACGAAGCCACGGAGCGGCGGCGACTCGGCGGTCGCTATGGCCTGAGCGCCTTCGCGTTTTGGAACCATTTGACCGTCGAAGCGACCGGCGAACGGACCCAAGAGCAGAAATTCGTCTCGCCTGAGGTCGCGGCGCTCGCTCAGGCGCGGAGCGATCGCGGCACCCTGGCGCTCGACCTGGCGATCACCGATAGGATCACGCTGTTCGCCGGGGCCGAGGAGGTCGGCCTGCGCAACTTGGTCTCCACGTCGGCGGGCGAGGCCCCATTCGATCAGTTCGACCGCAACGAAAGCCTCCTGCGCGGCGGCGCCCGCTATCGGCTGCCGCGCGGATTCTCGATCGGCGTCGGGGTCGAGCGCGCAGTGGTCGATTTCGTCGACGCTCCCGAGCGGGTAGACCGTTCGAGCGTCGGCACCTCACCGTTTGTGCAACTCCGCCAGCAGAACGAAGATCATTTCTTCGACCTCGAAGTCGCGGCGCGCTCTGCGGATCCACGCCCCGGCTCGAGCTTCGTCCCGTTCAACTCGACCACCGCCAGGCTCGAGGCCGGTTTCGGCACGGGCAATCGGCTAGGGACCTCCGTCTATGGCAGCCGCGGCATCGTCTACACGCTCGCCGCAGGGTATTCCTACCTCGAAGACGACCGGGTGGGCGGTGCCCTGAACTTCGAGGTCAGCCGCCGAACCAACCTGCGGCTGTTCGCCGAAGTCGGTCGCAACAGCTATCAGGTGGCCACTCCGGGTACCCCCAAGCGCCGCGACAACTTGCGCGCCTATGGCGGAGCACTCAGCTTGGCCACCGGGCGCTCCTCTTCGTTCGGCATCCACTTGAGCCGGATCGATCTCACCTCGAATCTGCCCGGCTTCGATCGGTCGGTCACCGCGGTCGGCGCAGGCTTGACCTTGCGCAGTGGCGGCGGAGGCTGATTCAGGCATAGAATTTGTATCCTTTTTGTTGGTTCGGCCGAATTGCCGCGACTCGCGTAAGAGAACGAACGTGTCGCCCGGTATTTTCCCGACCTCCCCAGAACATGAGAAAAACCGCCCTCCTTCTCGCCCTATCCCTCGTACTCGGGGTTGCGTCCGTTGGCGCGCAATCCAAAAATCCCGGCTATCGGATCGGTCCGAAGGATCTGTTGCGGATTCAAGTTTTCGAGGTACCGGAGCTCAACGTCGAGCGACGGGTGAGCGAAAACGGCATGATCAATTTGCCGCTGATCGGTGATGTCCCCGCCGGTGGGTTGACCGAGGAAGAGCTGACCCAGCGCCTGAAAGCGCTGCTCGAAGTGAAATATGTGCAACGCGCCTCGACCGCGGTCGAGGTCACGGAGTTCCGCTCGAAGCCGATCTCGGTGATCGGCGCGGTCAAGTCGCCAGGCAACCTGGCGTTCTCCGGCCGCTGGTCGCTGATCGAGGCGCTTACCGCCGCAGGCGGTCTCGCCGAGAACCATGGCAATCGGATCTACGTCTTGCGCAAAGCCGAGAACGGCCTCTCGGATCAGGTCGCGATCGATGTCGTGGACCTGCTCGTACGCGCCGACCCGCGGGTCAACATCCCGATCCTGGCCAGTGACCTGATCAACGTCCCGACGACCGTCGAGATCACCATCTACTGCTTGGGCGAAGTGGCGCGGCCGGGCGCACTGTCGTTTAAAAGCACCGATCGGATCAGCCTGCTCGCCGCGATCTCACGAGCGGGCGGCCTGACCGATCGCGCGTCGAGCCGGGTGACGATCAAGCGCAGCGCCGGCGGCATCGCGCGGGAGATCGTCGCGGACTACAAGCGAATCTTGAACGGCAAGGAGGAGGACCTCGCCCTCTTGGAAGGCGATCTCCTGGTGATCAAGGAGTCCTTTTTTTGAAAAACTTGCCGTTTAAAGACCCGGCGCTCGAGCTGGTTGGCGAGCCTGCGGAGTCCGAATTCGACATCGCCGAATACGTCGGCATGTTGCGCCGTCACTGGCAGCTGATCGCGGCTTGCGCACTGGTGGCGCTGGCGCTCGGGGTTGCCCACTACCTGATCACTCCAAAGGAGTACATGGCGAGCGCCACGGTGCAGATCGAGCGCAAGAGCGCCGCGCCGGTGCTGTCGGATCAAAATACTTGGGACAACTACTGGAATATCGAGTTTTACCCGACCCAGTACGAGCTGCTCAGGAGCCGTGGCCTGGCCGAGCGCGTGGTGCGCAATCTCGACCTGACCAACAGTGGAAGCGAAGGTGGCGACACCCGGCCGACCAAGCTTCCCACGGCGCCGGCCACCGCGGCGGAGGATGCGTCCGCGCTCGGCGCGGCCGCCCAAGGGCTGCTCGGCGGCCTCTCGGTCGACCCGGTCCGCAACACATCGTTGGTCCGAATCGGCTACCGCTCGAAGGACCCGGCCTACGCCGCGCGGGTCGCCAACGCCTTCGCCGAGGCCTACATCGATCTCGGGATCGAAGATCGCTACACCTCGGCCGGCAAGGCTTCCTCGTTTCTCTCGTCGCAGATCGAGACCTTGAAAGCGGAGATCCAGGCAAAAGAAAACGAACTCCAGCGCTTTAGCCGGACCAGCGACATCGTGGGGATCGATCCGGCCACCAACGACGTTTTGAAGCGGCTCGAAACGCTCAACAACGACTACTTGGCGGCCAAGCGGGTGCGGATCGAGAAGGAAGCGCTCTACCAAGAGCTGCGGACCGCGCCCAAGGAATCCGTAGCCGACAGCCTGTCCGGCGGGGTGGTCTCCGAGCTCCGTTCGAACCAGCTCAAGATGGAGCGCGACTACGAGACCAAGCTCAAGACCTACAAGCCCGACTGGCCGGCGATGGTTTCGCTCAAAGCGGATATCGAAAAAGGTCAGCAGCATCTGAAGGGCCTGATCGACGAGATGGGCGCCCGGGCGAGGACCAACTCGTTCGCGGATTACCAGACCGCCCTACGCCAAGAGCAGACCTTGGCCGCCGAGGTCGGTCGAAGCAAGGGCGAGGCGATCAACCAGAGTTCAGCCGCGGTCGGCTACACCAATCTCAAGGTCGAGATCGAAACCCGCCGCCAGATGTTCGACGAGCTGCTCAAGAAGCAGTCGGAGACCGATGTCTCGGCCCGTCTCCAAGGCACGCGCGACTCGAACATCCGAATCATCGACTCAGCGCTCACCCCCGGCGGGCCATTCCGCCCCTCGCTCCGGCAGGATGTCACGTACGGCCTGATGCTCGGACTCTTGCTCGGAATCGGCATCGCGTTCCTGATCGAGTTTCTCGACCGGACAATCAAGTCACCCGAGGAGATCGAGCGGCGCCTCAAGCTGCCCACGCTCGCCGTGGTACCCGATCTCGCCGAGTCGGGTCGCTCCTATGGCTATGGCGGCTACGGATCCGACCCGACGCCGAAGCCGGGGCGCGCGGCGGGAAAGGGCAAGGCTCCGGCCGACCGACACCGAGCCGCACCCTCCGATCTCGAACAGATCGAGCTGGTACCGCACGAACGCCCGCGATCGCCGATCTCGGAGGTGTACCGTTCGCTGCGCACCTCGCTGCTCTTGTCGACCGCCGACGAACTCAAGGTGATCGCCGTCACCTCGGCCACCGCGGGAGAAGGCAAGACCGCAACCGCCTCGAACCTCGGCGTCGTGCTGGCGCAGCTCGGCCGCCGCGTGCTGATCGTCGACGCCGACCTGCGCAAACCGCGCATGCACCAAGTCTTCAAAGTCTCGAACCGAAGCGGCCTGGTCAATCAGCTCACCGGCGTCGTCGAGCCCGATTCGGTCTTCGTCGAAACCGGGGTGCCGAACCTCTGGCTGATCCCCTCGGGGCCGATTCCACCGAACCCCTCCGAGCTGCTGTCGTCGGATCGGATGCGCGAATGGCTGAACGCCATGCGCGCCCGCTTCGATTACGTGATCATCGACACCCCGCCGTCGCTCGCGGTCACCGATGCGACGATCGTCGGCGCACTCTCCGACGGCCTCGTCCTCACCTTCCGCGCGGGCAAGGTGACGCGGGAAGACGCCAAGGACTGCGCCGAACGACTGCGCATGGCCGATCTCAAAATCCTCGGCGTGGTGTTGAACCGGCATCGGTCGGAAGCGACGAGGTACGGTCGCAAGACTCGCTACTACGAGGCGTACGGCAGCTATGAGAAGGAGGCCCAGGCGAGCTGACACCTGGGAAGGAACTGTGATCGATCTACACACCCATTTTCTGCCCGGCATCGACGACGGCGCGGAGAACTTCGCCGAGGCGGTCGCCATGTGCCGGCTCGCGGCGCTCGACGGCTGTACCGGCATGGTCGCGACACCGCATCAGCGGCGCGGCAGCTGGTGGAACGACGACCTCGAGCTGCTCGATGCGCTGCGCGAGCGGATCGAGCGCGAGGTCGGGCGCGAGATCGCGCTCTATCCCGGCGGCGAGATTCACGTCGACCGACGATTTCTCGACGATTTCCTGGCCGCGCCCGGCGAGGCCTGCGGCGTGCTGCCGCTCGCCCGCTCGCGCTGGTTGCTCCTGGAGCTGGATGTCGACGCGATGCCGCGCGACACCTACGAGCTGATCCACGAACTCGCGGTTTCCGGCTGGCGACCGATCCTCGCACATCCCGAATTGATCCCTTGGCTGGCGGACGAACCCGACCTGATCGCCCGGTTGGTCGGTTTGGGCGCCACCGTCCAGGTCACGGCGATGAGCCTGACCGGCGAGTTCGGCCGACGCGCTCAGACCGATGTCCATCGGCTGTTCGATGACGGCCTGGTCCATTTCGTCGCGAGCGACTGCCACGGCATTTCGCGGCGGGCGCCGGGCCTGGCGCGCGCGCGCCGCCTGGTCGAAGCGCGCTTTGGCGACGAGCTGGCGGAACGGATCTTCGACCGGAATCCCGAGGCCGTGGTCGCCGACCGACCGCTCCCCGGATTGACCCCGGCCGGGCGCGTCCTGAGCTCGGCGCAGCGGGAGACACCATGAGCCTCAGGCTCCGGCGCCTACCGGCTTTTGGTGTCGCCCTGCTCGGACTGCTCGTCGCCGCCCTGCCTTGCGGCGCGGCGATCGACCCGTTCTATCTCAGCCTCTACTCGGATGGGGTTCAAGCCTACGAACGGGGCGACTACACGAACGCGGCACGCTGGCTTCAACTCGCCTGCTTCGGCCTGCTCGACGAGCCGAAGGCGCTCGGCGGGTGCCTGGCTCGGCTCTCGGTGGCCCAAGGCAAGAGTGGCGACGCCGACGGCTTTCGCGAGAGCTTTCGGCGTTTGACCGAGGTCGAGACCGCTTTTTCGGGTTACTCCCAGGCCGACCTGCCGGTGGCGGTGCGCAGCGCGTTCGAGCAGCAGGCGGCAGTCCGGATCCCCGAGGAGGTGCTCGCCGCCTCGCCCGCGTTCGCCCGCTTGAGAAGCCAGAAAGAGGCCGTGCGGATCGAAGCCCTGCCACCACGAGCGCGGCGTGAAGAACTGGAGAAGCGGATCGCGACCGAGCCGAAGAGTCCCGATTGGCGGATTCTGCTCGGACGCTTGGAGGTCACCGAAGGCAAGCCGGCCGTGGCGTTGGCCGCCGCCCAAGCGGCTCTCGCGCTCGCTCCGGCCGAGCCGCGGGCGATTTGCCTGCGCGGCCTCGCCCAGGCGCGGCTCGGAGCCTGTGCCGAAGCCTTGGCCGATCTTTCCGGCTGCGCCGAAACGACCCAGTTCGCGACCCCCGCCGCGGCCCGGCTCGGTTGTCTGGTCGAACGCCAACTTTGGGCGGAAGCCCGCAGTTTCGTCGCGGGCCTGTCCCCGGCGCTCCGCGACGACCGCGACCTCTCACGCCTGGTGCGCCAGATCCCGACCGATGCCGACCGAGAGTCGGCCGCTACTTCGGTGCCAACCCCCACCGCGGTGACGCCCCCCCCACCTTCCCCTCGCGCCACGTCCGCGGAACCGACCGCGCGCGAGCGGGAGAGCGTCGCACAGGCCCGTGGGCTCCTCGGTCCCGAAGCGCCGAACCGCGACCTCAAGCGAGCCCGCGAGCTGGCCAAACCGATGGCCGACGCACACCCCGACTGGCGCGACAGCCAACTGCTGATGGCCGAAGCGGCCTACCGGAACTCCCGCTGGGCGGAGGCTGCGACCTACTTCCGTCGGGCCGGCGATCCCGGAGACGATCGCCCGGAGTTGCTCTTCTACTTTGCCGTCTCGCTCTTCGAGTCCGGCGATCGCCGGGCCGCGGCAACGATCCTCAAGCGGTCGCTGCCGAACCTGCAGCCTTCGCCCTACGTCGACGAATACACTCGGAAGATTCTGCGCGAGGAGGCGCCTTGACTCCCATCGCGCCACCCCGCTTGACGCCGCTTTCGAAACGGCGCTAACGTCTGGTGACACTTGGCCTTGGAGATCCGCCCCATGAACGCGACCCGCACCTTTGCCATCCTCTTCGCCCTCGCCGCTGCGGCCCGGGCGGAAGTCCCGATGATCGCCGTCGATCCGACCGCCTGTCTGCCGATCGAGGAGAATGGCGTCATCACTGCGAAGGTCACGCCGGAACTCGGCGGATCGATGGTCCGGCTCTACTTCCGGTGGAAGGACCGCGGCGACAACTACTACGTGCCGATGACCGCGAAGGGGTCCGGCCGTTATTGGGCGGTTCTGCCGAAGCCTGAGCGACGCAACGAGTTGGTGGAGTATTACGGCGCGGTCGTTCTGCCGGACGGCAAGGAGATCTCGCGCTCGAAGGTCGCCGAGGTCAAGGTGAAAGATCGGGAGGACTGCAAGCTCCCGCTCACCGAGAAGGAGATCGGCCAAGCCGAAAACCTGATCATCGGCGAAACCGTGCAGCCACAGAACCGCCGCTCGGTGCTCGGTTTTCTCTGTGAGGGCATCGTGTCGCGGATCGATGCCCGCGGCGTGATGCACGCCGACGACCTCTGTCGTACCTGCGTGATCGCCTTCTGGCAAAAGCGAGCGGTCTTCGGTCCCTTGCTGACGACGACGGCCATCGTCACCGACGAAGACCCAGATCCCTCGCCGGCGACGCCGTAGAATCCGATCGGCGGCGCGGTCCTTTCGCCGTCGGAGCGCACCCTGCGGGAGTGCTCAGCTTACGGTTAGGTACGGCAGGCCGGCCCAAGGGGTCCCGTCTCGGGTTCCTCTGTGCACCTTGTAGGTTGTTGGCCAGAACCGCGACTCTGAATCGCGGGGTTTCCGCTCGTCCACTTCTCACCCGGCTTGGGCCCTCTACCCCCTAGGCCTTCTCGATCCCACAAGAGAGGTTTGCCTCCGTCATGACTCAAACTCCGCCCTCCCCATCCGGAGCCGGTTCCGCCGACCACTTGATCGCGCCGCACGGCGGTGTCTTGGTCGATCTTCTCGTCGACGCGGAGCGCAGCGCCGAACTCAAAGTGGCGTCCCGCGACTGGCCGTCGCTGGATCTCGACCCCCGCCAAATCTGCGACCTCGAGCTGCTCGCCAACGGCTCCTTCTCGCCGCTCACCGGCTTTATGAACCGCGCGGACACCGATTCGGTCGGCGAGCGGATGCGCTTGGCCAACGGGGTGATCTTCCCGCTGCCGATCAACTTGGACGTTCCGGCGGCCCTGGCCGAAAAGCTTGAGATCGGGGGGATGCTCGCGCTGCGCGATCCCGAAGGGGTGATGCTCGCAGCTCTCCACATTGAGGACATCTGGACCCCCGATCGCGAGCGGCTCGCGGCCCAGGCGTTCGGCACCACCGACCTTCTCCATCCGGGTGCCGCCCACCTGATCCAACGCGCGAACCCGGTGTTCGTGGGCGGCCGGATCGAAGCGCTTCAGCTTCCCACCCACTACGACTACCGCACGATGCGCCTCACGCCGGCCGAGCTGCGCGCCTCGTTCTTGCGCCGTGGCTGGCGCCGGGTAGTCGCGTTCCAGACCAGGAACCCGATGCATCGCGCCCATTTCGAGCTGACGCTCGGGGCCGCTCGCGAAGCGCGGGCGAACCTGTTGGTCCATCCTGTGGTCGGCATGACCAAGCCGGGCGACCTCGACCACTACACGCGCGTCCGCTGCTATCAGGCGATCTTCGACCGCTACCCGCAACAGACCGCCATGCTCGCCCTGCTCAATCTGGCAATGCGGATGGCCGGCCCGCGCGAAGCGCTGTTGCACGCCATCGTGCGCAAGAATCACGGTTGCACCCACTTCATTGTCGGCCGCGATCACGCCGGCCCGGGCAAGGACTCGACCGGCAAGCCGTTCTACGGGCCGTACGACGCGCAGGAGCTGCTCAAAGAGCACGCCGCCGAAATCGGCGTCGAGATGGTGCCGTTTTTGAACCTGGTCTATGTCGAGGACCGGGACAGCTACTTCCCCGAGGACCAGATCCCCGCCGGCTCGCGCGCGCTCGATCTGTCGGGCACGGAATTGCGTCGGCGCCTGACTGAAGGGTTGGAGATCCCCTCCTGGTTCACCTTCCCGGAAGTCGCAACAGAGCTTCGCCGCACCCACCCGCCGCGCAAGGCACAGGGCTTCACGGTCTTCATGACCGGCCTGTCGGGTTCGGGCAAATCGACGATCGCCAACGCCCTGTTGGTCAAGTTGCTCGAGATGGGCGGCCGACCGGTGACGTTGCTTGACGGCGACGTGGTCAGGAAGCACCTCTCCTCCGAGCTGAACTTCTCCAAAGAGCACCGAGACATCAACATCCGGCGCATCGGCTACGTCGCCTCCGAGATCACCAAGAACGGCGGCATCGCGATCTGCGCACCGATCGCGCCGTACGACGCGGTGCGCAAGGAAGTGCGGAGCATGATCGCGCCGGTCGGCGGCTTTGCGCTCCTCCACGTCGCAACTTCGCTCGAAGTTTGCGAGAGCCGAGATAGGAAGGGGCTCTACGCCAAGGCCCGTGCCGGCATCGTCAAAGAGTTCACCGGCATCTCCGATCCGTACGAGGTCCCCACCGACGCCGAGCTCGCGATCGACACGGACGGGCTCTCCCCGGACGAAGCGGCGCAGGAGATCCTTCTCTATCTGGAGAAGCAGGGCTTCATCGGCGGCCGCGGCGAGCGCTGATGGGCGGATACACAGAGGAACTCGTTCGGATCGAGGCCGCGTTGGCCAAGGCGCGCGAGCTCCTCGCCCGTTTCACGCCGGGAGCCGTCAACGCCCGCCGTAAATCGGGCGGAGACCCGGTCACCGAAGCGGACACCGAGGTCGATGCGCTGCTTAAAGCAATGCTGCCACGCGACGGCGAGGGTTGGCTGTCCGAAGAGACGCTCGACAATCCCACCCGGCTTTTCGCCCGGCGGGTCTGGGTGGTCGATCCACTCGACGGCACGAAGGAGTTCGTCCAGGGGCTGCCTGAATGGTCGGTTTCGGTCGGCCTGGTCGAAGACGGCCAGGCGGTGGCCGGCGGCATCCTGAATCCGGCGACCAATCAGCTGATTCTGGGCGCCCGCGGTCACGGCGTGACCCTGAACGGCCGGCCCGTGGGGCTCTCACCTCGCAAGGAGCTGGCCGGCGCAGTCGTGCTCGCCAGCCGGAGCGAAGTGGGGCGCGGCCAATGGGAGCCGTTCCGCGACTCGAGCATCGAAATCCGCGCGGTCGGGTCGGTCGCCTACAAGCTCGGCCTGGTCGCCGCAGGTCTCGCCGACGCGACCTGGACGCTGGTGCCAAAGCACGAATGGGACGTGGCGGCGGGTGTCGCCCTCATTCTGGCCGCAGGCGGCATCGTGGTGGGAGGGTCTCCCGAAGAAGAGCGCTTCAATCGGCCCTATCCGCTGCTCACCCGCCTGCTCGCGTCGAGCCCCGTCTTGATGCCCCAGATTCAGGCCGAGATCGCCCGGCGGACGGCGTAGGCGTAGACCGGAGGGCGTGGGAGAATTCCAGCGTGCGCCGACGATCTCTTCCCCTCGCCATCTCGATGCTTTTCTTCCTCCCCTGGGGCGCCTGCCGTATGGCGGTCGAGCCGGGGGAAGATCCGAGTCCGGCGGCCGGCCTCACGTCCTCCGTACCTGTGCCACCCCTCGATGCGGAGCCCCCGCGGGAGATCGTTCTCGGCAAGCTCATTGCCCCGGACGGCTCGATCCAGTCGAACGACCAAACAACCTTTTTCGCTCTCGGCGCGCCGATCCTCCTCTCGATCGAATCCGGCGATCTGTCGCCCGGCACGCAGGTAGTCGCGACCTGGACCGCTCCGGACGGCACGACCACCGAACAGAAAACGGTTGTGAGCGGCGGCGAGAGCTACCTCACATACACCGCGCCGAGCAAAAGCTGGCCCGCCGGGACCGGGCGCGTATCGGTGCGGATCGGGGGGGAAGCCAAGAAATCGAGCGGGGTGGTCCTTCCCTTCGAGATCGCGAGGAAGGGAGCCTGGTAGGCTGCAGGCTCGAAGAGATTTCCTGCTGAGGTGAAGGAATGAGGTTGGTTGGACAGGGCTTGACAAGTGGTGTACAAATGCAGTGCGATTGCAGTAGAGTCTGAGGGAAGTTTATCCGTACGCCGGGTCGAAAAGGCTCGGCTACGACGTTCCGTCACGGATCGTGTCTTGTTAGACACTCCATGCCAAGGAGGTGCGAGATGCGGCCGAAAAGTCGGGCAAGTGCCGGCAACAAGCGCGCCGAGCAGGCTCAAGAGCCTACCCCTTCCAGCATAGAGAAGGAGTACGATCGACTAATACGAGACTTCGGGCCGATTCAAGTAGTTGACTTCAGTGGCGAAGCGCCACAGATCGACTCTCGGAGAATCCGAACCTTCATCACCTATTCTGCCTACGAAGACCCGATCTAGGACCAACTGGAGGGGCTTCTCGAAACAGAACAGCCCGCATAGGCTCGCTTCAGCGAAGCCTTGACGGGCTTATTTTTTGGGCTACACCTGGAAGCATCCGAAATGGCGAACTGGAAAGCCGTCCTGGTAGAGATCGAAGAACTGCGCCGAGAGGCTCAGAGCCAGGCAAACAAAGCCGTCGATCTCGTCAGAAGGAAGAATCTCGAGAAGCTATTCAGGCATACGAACCGGAACGTTATTGCGTATTACTCCGGCTTTCTTTCGAAACCAGGTCTTCCTCAACTCGACATCAACGATGAAGACAAAAACGGCTTTATGATGGCCGTACATAACCTGGAGCGAAAGAAGGGCCTTGATCTAATTCTACATACGCCGGGTGGCGACATCGCTGCTACCGAGTCTCTAGTCGACTACCTCCGCCAGATTTTCGGGAAAAACATCCGAGCTATCGTACCGCAAATTGCCATGTCTGCTGGAACAATGGTCGCATGTTCGTGCAGATCGATCCTGATGGCAAAACATTCAAACTTAGGCCCGATAGACCCGCACCTTGGTGGAATGCCTGCCTATGGCGTGATTGCCGAATTTGATCGCGCCTTGAAGGCGATCAAGAAGGACCCCTCATGCTTCCCTGTCTGGCAGCCGATCTTGAGCAAGTATCAGCCGACATTGCTGGGCAAGTGCGCGAACGCCATCAAGTGGTCCAACGAATTTGTTAGAGAGCAGCTGGAGACCGTAATGTTCGACGGTGATCCTGAGAAGAAAAAGAAGGCTGCGCTTGTCGTGAGAAAGTTGTCTAGCCCCAAAACAAGCGCGTTACAAGCAGTTCGGAGCGCGAGGGCGCCGGCCGGGGCTCGAAATTCAAAATGGCCGCTTTATTTACCGCCGCGCCGAGGTTCGGTCGTGTTCTCCATGGCTTGGCGACCCCACTTTTCTATCGAA
>JANNIH010000099.1:0-35135 GCA_031404815.1 Holophagales bacterium
CGCGAATGGGAGCGCTTCGCCTGGCTCAAGAGTCGTGCCGTTGCGCCAACGCGTCAAATCAACGAGACGTTTCTGATCGCCGGAATCCCGCCGTTTCAAATCGCCGTTGACACCAACTTCACCGCGATACGCTGGTCCTCCTCGACCCGAAGGGGATCTCCCCGCTCCGGGGAGCCATCGCCGCGGCGATCGACACCAGCTGCACGCAGCCCTGTGGTTGCGAGCCGGGGTGCGTGGTGGAAGACACGGCCCGCCTGGCGTAGATCGACTCGGCAGAAAGCACTGGTCGGCGGGCTTGCGGGTCCGTCGGCCTTTCAATCCCGCACGAGCTCGCCCACCACCGGCCCAAGCTCCGCCAGGTTCACGAACCGCACCTCGGTCGATCCGATCGTCGTCGCCGGATGCGGTTCCCGGCTGGTGATCAGGAGAACCTCCGGAGAGTACGCTTCGATGAAGCTCCGGGAAGATCGGCTGATCTTCCCTCGCGCGTCCCCTGCTTTTACCTCGCAGGCGAAGAGGCGCCCCTGGTGTTGGATGACGAAGTCCATCTCCGCCCCTGACTTGCTGCGCCAATAGGAGATCGTGTCGAGCAGGGGGTGGATCGACTTGGCCAGCTCGGTGAAGACGAAGCTCTCGAGCAGCGCTCCGCGATCCGCCCGGTCGGCGAGCGGGGCGAACCCTCCGAAAAGTTGATTGCGAATGCCGTTGTCGAGGAAGAAGACCTTGCGCGCTTGGGTCAGCTCGGCCCGCTTGCCGCCGACGAACGGGCGGACCAGCCGGAGGACGTGCGTCTCTTCGAGCAGCCGGACGTGCTCGGCCACCGTGTCGTTGCTGACCCCGACAAGGGCCGCCCACTCCGAAGCGTTCACCAGATTGCCAACCTGGCTCGCGGCCAGCTCCAAGATGCGACGAAACGCGGCGGTGTGCTGAATCCGGAATCGATCCGAAACATCCCGCACCACGAACGCCTCGACCAGGCTCGCGAGCAGCTCCCGCGGCTCCTTGGCGGAAAACACCGCGGGGTAGCCGCCGAAAACCGCCAGCCGCTCGATCGCCTGCTCGACTCGCGCCGCGCGCATCGCGAGGGGAGCGTCAAGGGAGTTTGCGATCTCCTGAAGAGAGAGCGGAAGGAGAAGATACCGCCGCGCGCGGCCGGCGAGAGACTCCCGCGTCGCCGCTTCGAGGTCGAACGCCGAGCTGCCCGTGGCGAAGATGTGCCGCCCGGTCCGGCGATCGGCCAAGCCCTTGAGAAACAGGCCCGCTTCGGTCAGATGCTGGATTTCCTCGAAGAACAGGTCGGGGACCGACCCCAACCAATCCTCGAGATCCGCCAGAAACGCCGCGGGCGACCGCAGCCACTCGCGGAGGGACGGCTCCTCGCAGTTCAGATACAACGTGTCGCGTCCGCTCTCCGCCAGGGTCTTCCAGATCAGGGTTGATTTACCCGACTGCCGAGGTCCCACGACCACCGCGACCCGTTCGTCCACCTCCAGCCGCAGCCGCCGGGGCACGAAGGCCGCCGGCAGATAGCGTCCGATCCACGCTGTGCGCGGCTCGCCTTCCAGCCAGCGGTTGTCGAGGGTCAGAATGCGCCGAAGGTGTTGGTCCATCGGGGGTTTGTTCCTCCACCGCCAGAAACGAACCCTGCTAGTTTCTGGCACCACCAGAAATTAGCAGGGATAATTTCTGATGTCGAGGGGGCCGGCTCCTGGTCAACTTCAGGGTGGATCGACGTCGAGCGAGTTGGGTCGTCCTTCTTCGCCGACCCGAAGAACTTCCCCGCGGGAAGCGTGACCTTCGACCACGCGTTGGTCATGCGGGATCTGCGCCACGAGTGGCACGAGGTCGCCGACCTCACGACCGATCGCTGATTTGGCTTAGACCGCTTTGCCCTTGCGCCAGATGCCGAAGCCGCTGGTGCTCTTGGTGTAGCGGTTGCGGAAGGTGCGGTCGATCGCCTGGCGCAAGGCCTCAATGCGCCCCACTTTTGCGGCGTCGGTGGCTTTGATCTCCAGCTGCCAGTCGAAATCGACGTTGTCGACGACCGTCGTATTCCAGGTGCCGGCCTTGGAATCCCAACGGCCGCCGTCCCAGGTCAGGTGCCAGCCGTTTGGCAGATAGCTGCGGACTTCCGTTTCGTTGTAGCTGATTTCGCTCATCGTGCGCGGATTGTGCCACGCCGGGGGCGTGGGGGGAACCCCGGGGCCGGAGAAGGCGCCCTCTCCGGCCCGGGGAACCCGTCGATCAGTCGATTGTGAACGTTTCGAGCGAGACCGGCGCCTGGCTGTTGCCGCGGAGCGACATCACGAGGTGCATGTTCGGGAAGCCGATGCCCGCGAGGTTGCCGATGTCCGCGAGGCCGCAAGGGGCGGCGCGGATGAACGAAGGGCCGGTCTGGCCGAGGGCGTTCGAGCCGATGAAGAAGCTGTGGCCTGCCACCTGGCCGTTCGGAGTGAAGATCTCCACCACCAGGATGCCGGACGCGACCGTGAACACCGGCTGGGTCGGAAGATCGACCGTGAACAGGCTGTTGGCCTGGTCGGGGACGTTGACCGTGACGGTCGAGAGGACCGGCCCGAGGGTGGCCAGGGTCGGCGGATTCACCGAGGCGTTGAAGATGTTGATCGTGACCGGTTGGGTCGTGCCGACACCGGACGCGTTCGCCGTCTCGATTCCGAACGTCACCCCTTCCAGCTTGAACTGGGTCTGGTCGAGCGGCGGGTTAAACGTCGAGAGCGTGAAGGCGCGGTAGTAGCTGTTGTCGGTGTGCAGACCGGTGGCGTTGCACGACACCGATCCCGCGGCGACCGTCGTCGGGTTCGTCGATTGGGTGATCGTGGTCTGGCCGATCACCCGCTCGATGGGCGCGCTGGATGGCGGCACGGACGGCGGAAGGCTGTTGCGGCTGAACGACGGCTGGGCGCCGGCCGAAAGCGCGCACAGGGTCCCAAGCACGACAGCGGCGGAAAGGCGGAGGGTTCGCATCTCAATTCTCCTCGACGAGGAGAGCGGACGGCCCTCCCCCTGGTTGGACGACTATTTCCGTTGAGTATGCCGCGACTCTGGACTAGGCGTCAACCGCTGCGAAAGAAAGGTGGGGGGCTCGCCCCGGCCTCACTCCCGGCCCCTCTCCCGGAACGGAAAAGGGGACGGAAAGATTCTGTGACACGACCCCTTAAAACGTAATCTTCGCCGCGAGCTGGACGATCCGCTCGGAGGCCGCGTTCTGGTCGGCGCCGAAGTTCAGACGTGGGTTCGACAGGTTGGTCTGCGGCACGAGCACGCTGTTGGTGAAGTTGTAGAGGGTACCTTGCTGCTGGTTGATGATCGTCGAGTCGAACAGGTTGAACGCTTCGGCGATCAGTTCGAGCTTCCACGGTCCGGTGATCGCGATCCGGCGCGAGAGGCGCAGGTCGACGTTCTTGAAGTCGGGCAGCCGCTCGGAGTTGCGCTGCCCTGGGACCAGGTCGTTGTTGCGGTTGCCGTCGCGGTTCACGTCGTTGGCGATCCGCTGCGAGTAGGGGATGCCGCTCTGGTAGGAGGCGATCCAGGAGAGGCTCCAACCGTCCAGCAGCGCCTTGGCCGCACCCGTCGTGTTCTGCCAATAGCCGAGATCCCAGAGGCCGGAGAAGACCAGGCGATGGCGGGCGTCGTTGTTGCCCGGGGCCCTATCGACGTTGAAATTGACCGGGTTTGAAGGGAAGCGCGCGTCATCGCCGCCGCCGAGCACCACGTTGGTGGCATCCGGATTGGTGTCCTCTACCTTGGAAAGGGTGTAGGCGAGGTTGCCTTGGAACCGGCCGGCGAAGCGCTTGCGCAGTTCCAACGTCAGGCCGTTGTACTCAGACTTCGCGGTGCTCTCGTAGAAAACGATGCGGTCGAAATTGGCAAACGGCCGCGCGATCGGAAACTGCTGGATGGTCACGCTGCCACCCCCTTGGATCGGCACTTGAGTGGCCACCGGCGTGCCGATGTTGCTGTCGCGCGAGCGTTGGAGTTTGTCGCCCCGGACGTAGAGGAAACTCGCGGCGAATGCGAGGTCGGAGGTGAGCTCGCGATCGAAGCCGAGGCTCGCCTGCTGGACGCGCGGGTTCTCATAGTCGTTGGCAAACACCGAGATCGACGGCTTGGGCGCCGCGGCCCCGGTGGGGGGCGCGGTGAGCACGTTCGGGAACTTCGGCACCTGGCTACCGGTGAACGTATAGGTCACGACGTTGATTCCGTTGCCCGAGTGGGCGGTGCCGACCATGATCGCCGGGGTCCGGCCATAAAACAGGCCGTAGCCACCGCGGACGACCGTTTTCGCGTTCGGCGACCAGGAAAGGCCGAGGCGGGGGGCGATGTTGTTGTTGTCGCGCGGGATCGAGCTGGTGTCGATGCCGGCCGCCGCGAGCTGGGCGTCCGGATTCCTGACCTGCGGTTGGTCGTATTTTTCGAGGTCGTAGCGCAACCCCAGAGTGAGCGTCAGGTCGTCGCGCAGCTGCCATTCATCCTGAGCGAACAGCGCGTACTCGATCAGGTTCGGGTTGGTCGTCGGCCCGGACGTTCCCGCGCCCGCGAACGCCTGCTGGTAGCTCTCGCCCGAACCGCTCGGAATGCCGTTGCCCAAACTGGCGATCGAGTTGAAGGTATAGCGTCCGCCAAAGTTGCCCGGGAAGAAGTTGAAGATGTCGTCCTGGTTGATGTCGAAACCGGCTTTGAACGTGTGTGCGCCCTTGGCGAGCGAAACCGTATCCGCCGCCTGCCAGCGATCGATCGTCGTCTCGCGCGGGGAGAAGAAGTTGCGGCCGAACACCAGCAGCGTGACGCCCCCCTGACGGACCGTGACTTCCGGCAGGTTCGAGTTCGCCTCGCCCGGCTCCTGGTCCTTCGCCCACTGGGCGCGGAACTCGTTGAACAGCGAGCCGCCGAACACCGAAGCGAGCGACAGGTTTGCGGTCTTGGTCAACACGTTGGACGACCCGGTGTGTTCCAGAGCGCTCGTCGCGCCTGAGTTCTCATTGTTCGCGCCGGTGAAGTCCTGCTGGTTGTAGCGGAACGACAGCCGGTGCGCGGGGTTCAATTGGGCGTCGATCTTGGCCAGATAGACATCTTGGTCGCGGGTGAGGGAGTAGCTCCCCGCCTTGCTGCGCAGCAGGGCTGCACCCGCCTGGGTCGCTGCGTCGTTCGGCAGGTTGCTCGGGAGATTCAAGACCACCGGGTTCGGGATCTCCTGGCGCTGGGCGTCGTAGGAGAGGAAGAAGAAGATCTTGTCTTTCTGGAGCGGGCCTCCGAGCGATCCGCCGTACTGATCGACATGAAACGTCGATTTGTCCCGGTTGTTGATCTTGTTCAGGTAGCTGTTGGCGTTCAGGCTGTCGTCGCGGTAAAAGTTGAACAGCGAGCCGTGAAAATCGTTGGTCCCCGACTTGGTGACCACATTGATCACCGCGCCCCCCGCCCGGCCGTATTCGGCCGAATAGGCGTTCCGGTTGACCTGGAACTCCTGCACCGCGTCCTGGCTGAACTGGTAGGGGGCGCGGCCCGAGCCGGTGCGGCCGAGGGTCTGGCCGAAGAACGTGTTGTTGTTGTCCGCGCCGTCGATCACCAGGCTGTTGAGCGTGCCGCGCTGCCCGGCGAAGCTGATGTCGCCGCCCCGCGTGTCGCGCACAACCCCCGGGGTGGTGAGCACGAAGTCGATGAAGTTGCGGCCGTTGACGGGCAGGTTGGCGACCTCTTTTTCGCTCACCGCCGAGGCTTGCGAGGTGCGGCTCGCTTCGAGCAGCGGCGCCTCCGCCGTGACCACGATGGTCTCTTCGACCCCGGCGATCTTCAACGTCAGGCCGACCGAGATCGATTCGCCGATCCCCACCCGCAGCCCTTCGCGTTGGACCTTGGCGAAGCCCTGCAGCTCCGCGGTCACCCGGTAGCTGCCGACCGGCAGCAGGGGCGCGCGGTAGCGGCCGGTGGCATCGGTGATCGCCAAGCGCGCGACGCCGGTCGCGACGTTTTCGATCGTGACAGCGACGCCGGCCATCGGCGCGCCGGATTCGTCGTTCACCCGGCCGTCGATCGCGCCGGACGCCGCGGAGGTTTGGGCGCCGACCGGCAGCGCCAGGGCGAGCAGACAGAGGACGGCGAGCGGGAGCTTCGTCCAGGTTGTACGCATGGTGGTCTCTCCTTTGGCAGAGAAGAAAGGCAGGCCGCGGCCTCTGGAGAGGCCGCGGCGAAAAATCAGGACTGCGAGGAAATGAACCGGCCCGAAAAGGCTATGGCCGAGGTGAGGCGATGTCAAGGACGCGTGGTTGTCGACGCGGTATCGGCGTCGCCATCCGCAAGATCGAGGCGCAAAACGCCACTTCCACTCGCCGTAGCGTACAGAGTCGTAGGCTCCCGTGGGTCGAGCGCCAGAGTTCCAAAGAACTGCCGGACCGGCAGGCCGTCGTTGATCGGTGTCCAACGCCGCCCCCCGCGGTTCCAGCGGAAGACGCCGGCCTGTATGGCCGCGGCGTAGAGGCGATCCGGGTCGGAAGGGTCGAGCAGGATCTTGCCGATCTGCACCTCCTCAATGCCGGCGTTCATGGCTCTGAACGTAAGGCCGCCGTCGACGCTCGTAAAGACACCACGGTTCGTCCCGGCGTAGAGCCGTCGGGGATTTCGCGGGTCGATAGTGAGCGTGGCCTGGCCCTCACCGGGCAGGCCTTGCCCCACGATCCTCCAGGTCCTGGCCGCGTCCTCGCTCTTGTAAAGTTCCCGCTGGGTCAGTGCGTAGAGTACCTTGGATCGTCGAGGCTCGACGAGCAGGCCGAGCAGGGCCGGAAGCGTCGGCAGGTTCTCCCAAGTCAGGCCGCCGTCCCGGCTGCGCACGAAGAACGGGCCATGCCCTCCGAAGTGGAAGAAGTAGCTCCCATTTACATAAAGGGTTTCCGGGTGGCTCGGGTCGAGCGCCAAGACGTTGAAGGTGACGTCGCACAGGGAGCCCCCCCCGTTGCATCTGTACGGGAAGGGCCGCTGATTCCAGGTGGTGCCGCGATCGCTGCTGAACAGCAGAACATCTTCTACGACGTCGAAACCGATGCCATAGAGACTCCCAGGCCTCTTCGGGTGAAATTGGATGGCGTACGGCCCCAAGGATTCGATCTCGGAATGGACCCGCCGCCAGGTCGCCGCTCGGTCCGAACTCCGAAACACCCGTCCCTCGGCGACCGCCAGGACATCGCGGGGGCCGACCGGAGCCACCGCGATCTCGAACGCATCGCGAACCGGGATGCCGCGGTGGCTCTCCCGCCAGTGGGCGCCTCCATCGATCGACTTCCAGAGTCCGTACGAGCCGGTGGCGAGCACGGTACGTGGTCGGGCCGGCGAGGCGGCGAGATGGAAGATCTCGTCATTCGGCCTGCCGAGCGGAGAGCCGGTAGCCTGCCAACTGTCGCCGCGATCGGTGCTGCGCAGGACGCCAAAGCCAGGGGACGCGAACAGTGTTCCATCGGCGGTGACGATTAGGTCTCGGACATTTGTGGTCGATGGCTGAACCCATGTGCTGCCGCCGTCGTGCGAGCGGAACAGCGGCCCAGGTTCGTTCTCCCCGAAGCGATCGTGAAAGACATACACCGTGCCGGGCCTCGCCACGTCGAAGCGGAAGTGCGAATGGAGGGTAAAGGCGAGATTATCGGCCAAGAAGACGCTCGCCCAGGTCAGCCCGTGGTCCGTGCTGCGCCACACGAAGAGCTGTCCGCTTTCGTCGGGCTCGATCACAGCCAGGAGGTTCCCTTCTTCGAACGGATCCGAGGCGACCGCGAGCACCCGGACGCCGGGGAACGCGAGCCGAGCCCAATGATCGCCGTCATCGGCGGAGCGAAAGATACCGCCGTCGGTGGCGGCGATAAGCCCGCCCGGCTCGTGCGCCTGCCGTTCGACTGCGCGGACCCTGGGAAGGCGGGCTCCGATCGGACCCCAAGCCTCTCCGCCATCCTGGGTACGGATCAGCCGCCCGTTTCCGTTCAGAGCGATCACCGTCAGCGCGTCCCTTGAGTTGACCAGGAGATCGGCGATCCGGCCGCCCTTCGGCGCTTCGACGCGGTGCCAGCTGGCCGCATCATCGTCGCTCCGGAAGACCTCTCCGACAGGGTTGGCGGCGTAAACGATGCTCGGTGAAGATGACGAGCGGGCGATCGCTCCGAGCGAGCCGCCGAAAGGCGCAGCCGGTGCCCAGCGGGGGCTCGCGAATCCCGCGGACGGGAGCATCAGAGCGGCCAGGGCGCAGGCGACGCCCAGAATCCTACGATCATCTGTTTTCATGACTCAAGTGTAACCGCGCCCGGCAAGGCGCTTTCATCCGCTTGGGACGAAGTGGCCGGGATTGGGTTTGGATGGCCTCCTCGCTCGTTCGGGCGCCTTGGGCGCACCCGGTCGTGGTGGGTTCAGCGAAACCGCCGCCATCCCCTTCCTTGACCCCCTCTTCCGCCGATTGCTACCATCCACGGCAGGTGCCGGGCGTTCGCCCTTACGATTCGCCAATTTGGGGTCCCCTCCGCGAAGCAGGTTTTCGCTTTAGGAACGTACATGAAGATCGAGCTCACCGAAGAGCAGCAGCTGCTGCGCGAGAACATTCGCCGGTTCGCGGACGAGGTGGTCAAGCCGAGGGCCAAAGAGATCGACGAGTCGGGCGAGTTCCCGCGCAGCTTCTTCGACCAGGCCGGCGAGCTGGGGTTGGGCGGCGTCGCGATGCCTGAAGAGTACGGCGGCGCGGGGATGGACACGATCTCCTACACCCTGGTGATCGAGGAGATCAGCCGGGTTTGCGCCACCTCGGGCGTCATCTTGTCGGTCAACAACTCGCTGGTCTGCGATCCGCTTTTAAAGTACGGCACCGAGGCGCAGAAGCAGGAGTTCCTGACCCCGCTCGCGGCGGGCAAGAAGCTCGGCTGCTTCGCGCTCACCGAGCCGGGCGCGGGGAGCGACGCGGGGGGGCTGCTTTCGACCGCTAAGCGCGACGGCGACTCCTACGTCTTGAACGGCAACAAGGTGTTCATCACCAACGGCACCGATGCCGACATCGCCCTCGTCTTCGCGAGCATCGATCTCGCCAAGAAGCACAAGGGGATCACCTGCTTCATCGTGCCCACCGATACCCCCGGCTACAGCCACGGCACCCACGAGTTCAAGCTCGGCGTGAACGCCTCCGGCACGACGGAGTTGGCGTTCCAGGACATGCGCGTGCCGGCCGCGAACCGACTGGGCGAAGACGGCGACGGCTTCAAGATCGCGATGTCGACGCTCGACGGCGGCCGGATCGGCATCGCGGCCCAGGCGGTGGGCATTGCCCAGGGGGCGTTCGAAGAGGCGGTCGCCTATGCGCAGCAGCGCAAGCAGTTCGGCCAGGCGATCTCGGAGTTCCAGGCGATCCAGTTCTACCTCGCCGACATGGCGACCGAGTTGGATGCGGCGCGGCTGCTCACCTGGAAGGCGGCGTGGGCGAAAGAGAACCAGAAGCGCTTCACGCTCGAAGCGGCGCAGGCCAAGCTGTTCTCGGCCGAGATGGCGCAGCGCGTGACCAACAAGGCGCTGCAGATCCATGGCGGCTACGGCTACACCAAGGAATACAACGTCGAGCGCTACTTCCGCGACGCCCGGATCACCGAGATCTACGAAGGGACGAGCGAGATCCAGAAGATGGTGATCGCGGATTGGGTGATCAACAAGGCATGATCGACTTTTCCCTCACCGAAGACCAGGAGGCGCTCCGCGAGCAGGTGCGCCGATTCGCCGAAGAGCGCATTCGCCCCGGGATCGAGCGGCGCGAGCGCGACCACGAGTTCCCGAGCGGCGTGATGGCCGAGATGATCGATCTCGGACTGCTCGGCATGATGATCCCCGAGGAGTACGGCGGAGCGGGCGCCGACGTGCTGACCTATGTGATCGCGGTTGAAGAGCTGGCGCGCGTCTGCCCTTCGGTCGCGGTCACCATGAGCGTCACGAACTCGGTGTGCGCCTGGCCGATCCAGACCTTCGGCGGAGATGCGGTCAAAGACCGCGTGCTTCCCGAGATGGCGGCGAGCGGCAAGCTCGGGGGTTTCGGGCTCACCGAGCCGGGCGCCGGCTCCGACCCCTCCTCCATGCGCACGACCGCCCGGCGCGACGAGGACACCTGGGTGCTCGACGGCGAGAAGGCTTGGATCACCAACGCGGGTTTCGCCTCCTGGTATGTGGTCTTCGCGCGCACCGACCCGAACGCGGGCAAGAAGGGAATCTCGGCGTTCGTCGTACCTTCCGACGCCCCCGGCTTCGCGGTCGGCAAGCCGGAAGAGAAGATGGGCCTTCGCGCTTCGCGCACCGCGGCGATCACCTTTACCGGCTGTCGTATTCCGGCGGACTACCTGCTCGGGGAAGAGGGCCGGGGGCTCGCGATCGCCAAGGCCATCCTCGACCACTCCAGGGTGGGCATCGCGGCCCAGGCGCTCGGCATTCACCAGCGCGCCTTGGAGTTGGCCGTGGCCTACGCCAAGGAGCGGGTCCAGTTCGGCCGGCCGATCGCCGAACACCAGGCGATCCAGTTCAAGATCGCCCAGATCGCAACCGAGCTGGCCGCCTCGCGCGCGCTCACCTACCGCGCCGCGATCGAGCACGGGGCCGACACCGGCCGCTGGGCGGCCCAGGCGAAGCTCTACGCCTCGGAGGCCGCCAACCGCGCCTGCGCCGAAAGCCTACAGATCCACGGCGGCAACGGCTTCCACGCCGACTATGAGATCTCCCGCCTCTACCGCGACGTGCGCGTCACCACGATCTACGAGGGGACGAGCGAGATGCAGCGTCTGGTGATCTCGCGGCATTTGCTGCGGTAGGGGCGGGCAAGGCCCGCCGAGCCCACGCTGTGACGGCGCTCGAGGAGCATGAGCAGCATGATCTTATCCTTCGATCCTGATGGGCAAGCCGGTCATCGCGGGCACTCGGCTCACCGTCGAGCTGATCCTTGAAAAGCTCGGGGCGGGAGAAACTATCGACCAACTCCTTCAATCTCACCCTCGCCTCACCCGCGAAGCTGTGTTGGAAGCGATCGGGGCATTGGAGGCGGAATGGCGCGAAGAGGCAGCGAAGGCCAGAGAGCAAGCCAAGGCTCAAGGCTTCGACCAGCAGGCCATTGACCGCGCCGTGAACGCAGTTCGCTACGGCGAGTGAAGTCTCCGATGAGCCGCTGCGACCGGCTCGTCCTCGATCGGCGGCTCTACTTCCCTGGGCTCGCCAGGCTCCAGCCTGGCGCTTCTTGGAGTCGCGAAACCCGACTCGCCGAAAGAAAGCGCCGAAGGCGCGGCCGATAACAGCCTGGGGCGCAGCCCCAGGACCCCTTACTGGAGATCATTTCTTCGGTTTCGATCCTGGGGCTCAAGAGCCGCCTCTGTCGAGCCGTCTAGTTGACGCACGTTCACCGCTCACATAGGTTTACCCAAAGCGCGAAGAAGGTTCGTCGGGTTGACTTCCCCTGGTCGTCAAGGCCACGGGGGCAGCTCCAGAGCGTTGGTGGACGATCTGAAACTTTTCACGGGCGTAGGTTGTGCCTTCCGAGGTGCTTCGTGGACCGCAATACACAAATCGGAAAGCTGAAGGAAGAGATTGCAGCCGGCCGCGTGGTGACGATTGCGGGCACCGGTGTCTCCGTTGCGGCTTGCGACAATCAGGAGGTGGAGGGCTTCAAAGTCGCCACGTGGACCGGACTGTTGCAGCACGGCGTGAAGCACCTCCAAGACATCGGCGAAGCATCGGAAGGGGCCGCGCGCGTCCTCCGGATGCAGATCGAAAACGGGGAGACCGATCTCCTCATCGGTGCGGCCGAGACCATTTCACAACGCATGATAGGGAGAGGCGAGGGCACGTTCCGGGGTTGGCTCAAGGACACCCTCGGCCAGCTGGTCCTCAAAGACCGCACCCTCGTGGATGCGGTCGCCGCCTTGCCCGGCGTGCTCGCGACGCTCAACTACGACGATCTTCTCGAAGCTGCGACCGGCCGGCGCGCCGTCACCTGGTTGAAGGCGGACGACGTGCAGGACGTGCTCGCTCGCCGTGCGGATTCCGAGGCGGTCCTTCATCTCCATGGCTGGTACAAAGAACCGAAGTCCGTGGTCCTGGGCCTGAGCTCCTATCTCGCGGTGAGGGAGCATCCGCACGCGAAGGCGGTGCTCCAGCTCTTTACCCTCGACCGCACACTGCTCTTCGTCGGTTGCGGCGACACCGTACTCGATCCGAACTTCACCCGGCTCATCGAGTGGGGAAAGGAGGCGCTCCAAGACGTCGCCCCGCGCCACTATCTACTCTGCCGCATGTCCGAGATCGCCGCCTTTCAGGAGAAGCTCGCCGGCGCGCCGTGGCTTCAGCCGCTCGATTACGGCGCGGATTACTCGGACCTCGCTCCCTTCCTTCGCGGCCTTGCTCCGGCGGGCGGGCGGGACGCGCCGGCACCGCCGAGAACGCTCACCCGCGCGAGCTTAGCGTACGCTGGCACTTCGACCGAGAGAAGCTCGGTGCCTGGCTGAAAGACAACCCGAGCCGCCTCCTTTTCGACGGGCTCGACGAAGTCTTCGACCCCGAGCTGCGAAAGGAGGTCTCCACCGCCATCCATCGGTTCGCGGACGAATACCCGTCGGCTCAGATCCTCGTCACCTCTCGGGTCATCGGCTATCGCCACCAGCTATGGCGCGACGAGGGCTTTCGCCATTTCATGCTCGAGGAATTGGACGAGGAACAGGTCGCCGATTTCCTTGCACGCTGGCACCGCGCCGCCTATGAAGAGGCGAGCCAAGGGGAAAAGAAGCGCGTCTTGTTGGCCGAGGCGATCGAACACTCCGCCGCCATCCACCAGCTTGCTGGCAATCCGCTCCTACTCACGATGATGGCGATCTTGAACCGCACGCAGGATCTCCCGCGCGATCGGGCCGAGCTGTACGAGCAGTGCGCCCGACTTCTCCTGCACCAGTGGAAAGTCGATGTCGCCTTGGCGCCCGACCCTGAGCTCGCGAAAGCTTCGATCGACTACAAGGACAAGCGCGGCCTGCTCCTGCGCGTCGCGCGCACCATGCAATCGAGCGAGCGCGGCCTCGCCGGGAATCTGATCGACGAGGAGACCCTCGAGCGCGCTTTGGCCGAAGGCCTTCAAGGGGTGCCGAACCTGCGGCCGGACCGTGCGGCCCGCGCGCTGATCGAGCAGCTTCGGGGGCGCAATTTCATGCTCTCGGCCGTCGGAGGGAATTCCTACGCCTTCGTTCACCGGACCTTCTTGGAGTACTTCTGCGCCGTCGAGATTCGAGAGCGCTTCCAGACAGAGCAATCTCTGAAGATTGAGCAGTTGAAGTCGGAGGTCTATGGCCACTGGTCGGACGAAACCTGGCATGAGGTGCTCTCCTTGCTCGCGGGGATGCTGGCGCCCAAGTTCGTGAAGGAGATCCTCCGATGGCTTCTCGAACGGCCCGACCCCGACGAGGGCTGCCAACATGTATTTCTAGCTGTACGCTGCGTCGGAGAGGTCAGGAGGCGTGAGGATCTGGGGGCTGTAGAACAACAGGTCTTCGAGCGCGCTCAAGAACTGACCCGCTTTGACCTGCGTGACGCCTACGATCCCTCGGATTGGGAGACGAGACAGTTCGTGAGCGAGCTTCGCACGAGTGCCGTTCGAATGGTCGCGAAGGTCTGGCGAGAGGCAGTGACTACCAGGACGTGGCTCAAAGCCCGCGCGCAGTCCGATGAGGATTGGGAGGTGCGCGAGTGCGCGGTGCAGGAACTGGCCCGCGGCTGGAAAGACGATCCCGAGACCTTGCAGTGGATCGAAGATCGCGGGGAGACCCCCTGAGGGCTAACCCTGCCGCGCTGCAAAGAAAGCGCCGAAGGCGCGACCGATCACAGCCTGGGGCGCAGCCCCAGGAACCCAGCCACATAGCGCCCCAAGGGCTGAAGGCCCGGCCCATCGGCACCGGAGCGAGGGATGGGCCGGGCTTACAGCCCTGGAGATCATTGCTTCGGTCTCGAACCTGGGACTTCGCCCCAGGCTGTTCTGGATCGCGCCTTCGGCGCTCTCCTTATCGATCGTTCTGCGCTCCGCCGCGCGGTCAAGCACCCACTTTGGGTTCGGTGACCGTGCTCCCTCAGGGCCGTTCCCTGGGCTCGCCAGGCTCCAGCCTGGCGCTTTTCGAAGCATGGCGGCCCTTCGGTGAATCGAGTCCAAAAGCGCCACGCTGGAGCGTGGCGAGCCCAGGAAGAGTTCCACGCCTACGTCTCCGTTCGAGGCCAGACCCCTCGCTCTCGCTCGGGATGTCGGGAGGAAGGGCGGATGGGGCTCCTCGCTCTCAATGCCCGTACCGGGCCGCGATCAAACGCGCGGCGCCCGTCTTCGGGACCTCGATCACATACAGCCGATCGAACTCCGTCTCCTCGATCGGCGCCACCGTCTTCCCGGTCAAGACCTTCACGATCGCGGGCACCGTGTCGCTGTGGCCGACGATCAGCAAGACCTTCCCGGGATGCTTCTTGAGGATCTTCGGCACCAGGTCGCTGGCGTAGGCGTCGGGTTCGGTCGTGCCCCGCGGGCGCGTCTCGATCGTCAGGCCGAAACGTTGAGCGACCGGTCCCGCGGTGAGCGCGGTCCGCTTGAATTCGGTCACGTAGACCGCGGAGACGGCCGCCCCATCGAGCACCCTCGCCAGCTCCTGCGCCCGCTTTTGCCCCGCCAGGGAGAGGGTGGGATCGCGCGGGTCGTCGGTCGCCTTTTCGGCGTGGCGGACGACCACGATCGTCGTGATGCGTGACGAGGCGGCGAGCGCCGGTCGGGCGATCAGGGTCGCGGCGCATCCCGCCAGAACGATTCCTGCGACCAGGCGCTTAAAGCCGGAGTTCCAGGTTCGTGTGCGCATCGAATTCTCCTCAGCCCTTAGCGAGATAATCCGTGTTCGTCTCGGTCTGAATCTTACCCGCGCGGCAGCTCTTCCGGGTGCAACTGCCCGCCTTCGCGCCCGGCGGGCTCGGTGCCGGTCGAGTCGCCGGAGTAGGCGGCGAGCACTTGCTCCGTCGGGCCGTCGGCGCGCAGGCGGCCGGCGTCGAGCCAGAGGCAGCGGGTGCAGCTCTTTTTGATCGCCGCCTCGCTGTGAGAGACCAGCAGAATCGTGGTGCCCGCCTGGTGGAACTCGGCGATCCGCTCTTCGCAGCGGCGGGTGAACGCCGCGTCGCCCACCGCGAGCACCTCGTCGAGGATCAGAAGGTTGGGCAGCCAGGCGGTCGCGATCGAAAAGCCGAGGCGGGCGACCATGCCGGAGGAGTAGTTGCGGATCGGTGCGCGGACGAAGTCGCCGAGGCCACTGAACTCGATGATCCGATCCAACGCGGCGTCGATCTCCTTGCGCTTGCGGCCGAGCAGAAGGGCGTTCAGGTAGATGTTTTCCACTCCCGAAAGCTCATGATCGAAGCCGGTGCCGAGTTCGAGGATCGGCACCACCACCCCGCGGACATCGCGCTTGCCGGTGGTCGGCTTGAGCACCCCGGAGATCACTTTGAGCAGCGTGCTCTTGCCGGCGCCGTTCCGGCCGATGATGCCGACCGTCTCGCCGTCGCGGACCGAGAACGAGACATCCGAGAGAGCCCAGAGCTTCTCGTAGGAGAGGGCGCCTTTGAGCAGGTGGATCGTGTAGTCCTTGATCGACGGGATGCGCTGCTTGGCCAATCGGTAGCAGAGCGAGACGCCGTCGAGGCGAATGCGCAGATCGGAACCGGGATTGGAGGGGTAGGGCATAAGTCGCGCGCGGCTCGCCGGATCAGACGTAGAACGGAATTCGGTCGCTGGACTTCTTGAACGCCCAGGCGCCGATCGCGAGCGCGGCGAGCGCGATGCCCGCAGAGACCGCGATGTGCTCGATCGGCGGAACCTTCTGCAAGTAGATCGGATCGCGGAAGATTTCGAGGATCGAGCGCAGCGGGTTGTAGCGGACGATCCAGCGCATACCCTCCGGGACGATCTCGTACGGGTAGATCACCGGGGTGAGGTACATCAGCAGCGTCAACAGGACCCCTACCAGCTCGACCACGTCGGTGAAGAAGACGGCGAGCGGGGAGAGCAACAGGCCGGCGCCGAGCGTGAACAGCGCGGCGAGCAGGATCGCGACCGGCAAGAACAGGATCGCCCAGCCCGGTCGGTGACCGGTGAGCAGGAGGATCGCGAACAGCGGAATCAGCGCCAACCCCAGGTTGATCACGCCGGAGATGACCGTCGCGAGCGGGAAGACCAGCATCGGCACCGGTAGCTTCTGGAGTAGCTGGGCGTTGCCGCGCAGACTGTTCATCGAGGCGACGATCGACTGGCTAAAAAAGTTCCAGAACAGAATCCCGGCGAGCGCATAGATCCAGTAGTCGGGCCGATCGAAGCGGAAGATCGACGCGAACACCATGGTGAACACCAGCATCATCAACAGCGGCTGGAGCATCGTCCAGAGGAAACCGAACGCCGAGCGGCGATAGCGCACCTTTAGGTCGCGTTCGACCAGCACGCGAATCAGGTCGCGGTAACGGAGGAGGTCGCGCATCTCGGCGGTTCGGAGAGGTCTTAAGCGAACGTGCCGTTTCAGCGCACGCCGGTCGCGTGGTCGGCGTTCGCGATCAGCTCGATGAACGCAGGGTTTTGCCGCAGGGTCACGAACACGGCATCGACCCGCGCCTCTTCCATCTCTTTGGCGCGCACCGCCGGCACTTGCTCGTACTCATAGAAGTGGCGCGTGAGCAGCTCTAGAGCCTTCTCGGTCTGGCCGAGCTGGGCCCAGATCGCGGCCAGATTGTACGAGGCGGGCAGCAGCGACTCGTTCTCCCGGGCGATCCGCGCCGCTTCTTCCGGCTTCCCGAGCTGGATCAGGTAGGTGGCGGCAAAGATCTTGTTGTAGGTATCTTCCGGATCGAGCGCCATCGCTTTTTGAACGTAGCCGTACGCCTTATCGAACTGCCCTTCGGAGTTCCAATAAACCGCGAGGTTCCGGTAGGTGAGCGGCAAGGGGTAGGTCGCGGCCGCCTGCTCGAAGAGCCCGAGGCCCTTGGCGAACTCGCTGTCGTGAATGGTCATCTTGCCGAGGCCATGGAGCGCCACGGCGCGCGACAGCGGGTCGGAGGGGAGGGCGAGGAGATGGTTGAAGGCCTCGCGCGCCTTGTCCCACTCTCCGGTGTGGTGGCGGTAGAGTTCGCCTAAGTAACGCAGCGGCACCGGGTCGGACGGGTCGATTCGGCGCGCCCGCTCGTAGGCCTTGGTGGCCGCGGGGAGGTCCAAATTGTTCTCGGCGCGCAGCCCTTCCGTCAAAGCGCGGGCAATCCGAGTTTCCGTTGCACGGCTCGCATCGGGTGACGGCAGGTCGAGCCAGGCTTCCTTCGCCACCGGCCGGCCCATCTTGTCGAGCGCCTTGGCGGCTTTCTTGCCCAGCTTCGGCGCGATGCAACGCTGTTCCCAAACTTGGGTGTAGGCCGAGGCGGCGCCCTCCTTGTCCCCTTTCTTCTCGCTCGCCTTCGCGCTGTCGAGCTGGCTGTCGAGCTCTTTTTCGCGCTGATCGAGTGCCTTGTCGAGCATCTTTTCGACCTCGGCGCGGCCGAGCGGCTGACCGGCCCGGGCGGAGGCGCGACCGATCTCGGTGCCGTCGCCGGCCGAGACCAGGACCGCGCTCGCCGTGTCGGTCGCGACCTTCCAGGTGGTGTGCAGCTCGGCGTGGTTCGTGGGTACCAGGCCCATCGCGACGCAGCGTCCGCTGGCCAGGCTGAGCACGCGCGAGCTTTGCAGCTCGGAGGCGCGCGCCTCTTCCGGCGAGATCGGGAACCAATACAGGATCCAGGTGCCGCTCGGCGCCGGATCGCCCGGCGAAAGGACCGTCCAGGAGACCCGATAGGTCGCAAGATCGTCCTCTACGCCACGAGCAGAAGGAGCGACACCGCCCACTCCGCCGCCGCCGCCGCCGCCGCAGGTTGCGTCGGCGGGGATCGAAGAGATCAGGAGGGCGAGGACGAGCGCGAGCAGATGTTTCATCGGGGAATCTCCCTGGTCGGAACGTTTGCGGCGGCGGGCGTCATGGGTGCACTGTGAAATCGGTGGCAGCGGCGAGCGGCCGGGATCGGGAAGCGGCGGCGCGCGGCGGGCAGAGGGTCGATTCTATTGGATTCTTGCCACGGCGAGGGCGAGTCGGGCACGGCGGAACGCCTCGTCGTCCGCCCGCCAAGCGGTTTTTCGATCGGCGGGGACGAATGGCCGGCAGAGCGCCCGGCCGACCGCACGGAGGGTGGCTCCCGCCCGGAGAGCCCGACGCGCCCGGGTCCAACCGGATGGGCCGCGGTGTTTCCCTGCGCAGAGCAGGAGGTCGGTCCAGAGCAGCTCGGGGTGTTTCTGGTCCGAGCTCGTGCCCGCGCTCCGGCCGATCGTGGCGCCGTGATGATGGCGGACGCGGAAGTCGGGAAGGATCGCGATCTTCCAACCCGCGGTGCCTAAGGAGAGGCAGAGATCGAGATCTTGGGCGTAGAAACGAAATCGCTCGTCGAGCGGCCCGGGCGGCGCGATCGGTGCGATCGATGTGAGCGCGGTGCGGCGAATGCAAAGCGCCGCGCCGGTCACCCAATCGACCTCGCCATCCCGGCGCATGGGGCGGGCGCGGCGGTAGAACGGCAGTCGGCCGAGCAGCGAGGCGATGCCGCTCGCGAGCACGAACAGCCACCGGTCGCTCGGGGCGCCACCGCCGCTCCATTGCGGCCGACCGTCGGGGTAGGTGAGCAGGGCGCCTGCCGCGCCGAGTCCCGCGTCGGCGGCGAACGCGGCGCGAAGCGCAGAGAGGCCTCCGGGTTCGACTTCGGTATCGCTGTTGAGCAGCAGGACGAGCTCGCCGCGGCAGGCGATCACCCCGCGGTTCGCCGCGCGGGTAAAGCCCGTGCCTAGAAAAGAGCGAAGCACGCTGACGTGACGGAGCGCCGGGAGCTCGGAGATCGCTTCGGCCGTGCCGTCTGAGCTGCCGTCATCGACCACCAGAATCTCGATGTCGATGTCGGGGCCGGGTCCGTTGGGATCCTTAAGCGAGGCGAGGCAGCGAAGAGTCAGCTCTTTCGTGTCGCGGCTCGGAATGACGATCGATAGCGCGACGCGTGTTGACGCGGTCGGGATGGGTGGGCTCTCGTTCATCCGTTGCGGGGCGGGAGAGCGCGCTTCGGGGTCCGTCTGGCCATCGCGCGCAAGAAGAGCCCATAGGCCGGGATCAGCAGCGCGGGAGGCGCCCAGTCGAGCACCCGCTCCTTCCAGCTGGTGGCGCCGCGCCGCTTCCAGGCCGCGACGACGCGGCGGATCTCGGTCTCGACCCTTGAGTCGATCGGCCCTTTGCCCGCGAGACCCACCACGGTGTGAGGTAGCTTTTCGAGGCCGCACATCTCGGTCGAGATCGGGTGGTAGCCGGCAAGAAGCGCGTCGAATGCGCTCGCGGTGAATCGCCAATAGTCGTCCGGGTAGGCGTGAATCGGGAAGTACCAGACCGAGGTCATCAGGACGATGCCCCCCGGCTTCAAGCAGCGCAGGACCTCGGCCGTCGCTCGCCAGGGCTCGCGGACGTGCTCGATCGTATCGAACAGGATCGCGGTGCCGACCGAAGAGTCGGGCAGCGACAGCGCATGGAGGTCCTGAATCTCGTCCACTCCGTCGCCCGGCCGCATATCGCAACCGACGTAGCGCTTGCCGGGAAAGTAGTCGCGTACGTAAGGGAGATGCTGCTGCCCCGGGACGCGAAACGCCCCGAACTCGTAGATCGGTTCCGGAAGATCGACCGAGCGGGTGAGCCCGTCGAGCAGCTTGAGCAGGGTGACGCGCATCGAATTCTTTCGCCGCTGAAGATATCAGGTGAGTCCGCGCTACTGTGCGGGTGGCGACGCAGGACCGGGCTCCACGATCACCTCGAGCGACTTGGGCGGCAGCCCGAGGTCCTCGAACCAGGCGAGGTTTTCTTCGACCAGGTCGATCACCAAGCGATGGCGGCCGGGGGGGAGATTCGCGGCCACGGGCAAGTCGAGCTGAACGGTCGCGCCGCGCATCGCTTTGGACGCGATATTCGCGCGGCCCCCTTCGATTGAAGCCGAGCCGTCGGCCGGGCGCCAACGGTAGGAGAGGTGGACGTTGTTCGACAGCGGCATCAGCAGATGGGTGCGGAAGCGCACCGTGTAAATTTCCTGCTCATTCTGTTGAATGCGCTCCGGTCCTTCGATGGCGAGCCAGCCGATGTCGCCCGGGCTGACCGCAGCCGGGATGCAGTGGCAGATCCGGAGGTGATCGGTGGTCGAGGCATCGAGATCGGAGAACAGGGTGTACCCTTCGAACGTCTCGCGTCGGTGGGGGAGAGCGCGCCGCTCCAGGTACTCGGTCAGTCGCCGACGATCTTCTCCGGTCAGTAAGTAGCGAGGGTGAGGGTTCGCATCGACCCGCGCTTGCAAGTCGAGATCGCGGACGAAGGAATGGGTCGCCGTGCCGAATGGGCTCGCGGCGATCTTGCCGCGGGAGAGAAAGGCGATCCGGTAGGCGGTCCAATACGAGGCATAAACCGAGTCGACTTCGCGCGCTTCGAGCTGGGCGACCAGGCGCCCGCCGTCGAGATCGAATCGGCCCCCCTCCCGGCCCGCGAGCTGCGGCGCGGTCCACTGGCTGCTCACGTTCAGCACCAATGCCGCTGCGGCGAACAGTCCGGTGAGCGGTCGAGCGAACGGTCGGGGGCGGATCGCGAACAGCGCCAGGCCGAACAGCGGGGCGATCGCGAGAACCGCCGGGACCAGATAGCGCGGATCGACGAAATCGGTGCGCGCGATCGCCAGATTGAGCAGCGGCAAGGTCACCAGGATCGAGCCGAACATCGCGGCGCTCCGCCGTCTCAAGGTCGTTTCCCCGCGGCGGACTTCGCGCGCCGCAATCAGCAGGAGGACGACGAGCAGAGCCCAAGCGAGCGCCAACGAGCCGGGGAACGAAGAGCCGTGGCCCCAAGCCGACCGGCCGCCGAGCACGATGCCCCAACCGAGGTGGAACAGATCGGCGACACGATCGGCGAGCGGGTCGATTCCCTGGGAGGTGGCTGCCGCAGCCAGCTCGGGCGCCTTGAGACTCAAGAACCCGTGGCGCACGTTGCGCCACCACCAGGGGAAGTTGCCGACCGCGAAGCCCGCCGCAACCAGGGTGAGACTCCTCGGGGCGAGCCAAGCCCGCCACGGCCCCGACAGCGCGAAGACCGCGATCGGCACGGCGATCGAGACCGAGAGCGGATGAACCCACCAAGCGGCGCCGAGCAGGCCGCCGAGCACCAGACGGTCGAGCGTCGCCTTCTCGTGCTTGAGGAGGCGGGCATCGATCCGGAGGGTGAACAGCAGGGAGAGTGCTAAAAGGAGCAGCAACGAGGTGTAGGCCCCGTCCGAGGTGAGCCCTTTGTAGAAGAAGTACGAGGGACCGATAGCGAGGTAGAGGCCGGCGGCGAGCGCCTCCCGTTCCCCGAACGCCCGGCGGGTAAGGGCCCAAACCGCGAGGATCAAGGCCACGACCAGGACCGCGAGGGTTGCGCGGAAGACGAGAGGTGTCGCGCCGAACAGGCCGAACGTCGCGGCGAGCAGGTGGGGTTCGAGCGTGCCGCCGTACTCCGAGCCGTAGCAAAAGACCGGGTGTTTGCCCTGTTCCAGGATGTCGAGCCCGATCAGCGCGATGATCGACTGGTCAGAGCTGAAGGGTACCCGTCCTCGGAGTTCGAACGTGACGATCGAGGCGCTCGCGACGAGCACCAGCAGCAGCGCGGTGGCGTAAGGTCGGAACCGGGGGCTCAATCGTGCGGGCTCGAAGGGGTGGAGGCTCGAGGGCGGAGAATGGGTACAACCGGGTCTAGACATAAAAAGGCCGCCCGGCTCAATCGCCCCGGCCGGCGGAATGCCGGTGGCGATGCCGAGCGGCCCTTTCGGGTATCGAACCGGCGGCTACTGGAAGTAGCCGGTGGCGTCGATGACGATGTGGGTCGTCGCCGTGCCGCCGCCGATGCCGTAGACCGCGCGGAGGTCGGGCGTCGTTGCCTTGAGCGGCACGATCGCGCCGTTGCCGAGTGCAGGCTCACCCGCGTTGAACGTGAGCGTTGCGACCAGCGGCGGGCTCGCCAGGTCCGACGGGTAGAGGGTCAAGAAACCGATGGCGGTCGGACCGACGACGGTGACGTTGACCACCACCGCGGCCGCCCCGGAGGGGATGCCGCAAACACCCTGAACCGTGAAGTCGCGCGTGGCGCCCGCGGTCATGATGCCGCCGAAGCCTGAGCGGGTGTCCGCAATGCGGCAAGGCGAGATGGCGTGAAACTGAAACGGTCCCGCGGCTTGAACTCTGTCCGGAAGAAATGCGGCGAACAGGCCAGCAGCTAGGAGGAACTTGCCGATGCGTGCGCTAGTCATGACGACTCCTTTTGAACGCCGGGAAGTTATCACCGACGGGCTATAAGCGTCAATGGAAAAATCACGGGGGAGCGGTTTCGCCGTCCGCGGCATTCTTGCACCCCCCGGAGCTGCCGAGGCGACATCCTTTGCGAAAAAGTTCCAGGGCGCGCTCGGCGTCGCTCGCTTCGATCAGGATACCTAGATTGTTGCACGCCGCGCCGTTATTTTCACCGCAGGCCCGCTCGAACAGCTCGATCGCCCGACGCTCGTCCTGCGCCACGCCGCGGCCGTCGCGCAGGAAGATCCCGAAATTGAGGCAGCCGATCGGGTCGCCGGCCGTGCAGGCGTCGCCCGCGCAGGCCCGTTCGTAGAGCCGGGCGGCGCGTTCGGGGTTCGCGATCACCCCGATCCCCCGATCGTAGATAAATCCGAGGTTGGTGCACGCTTGCGGGTACCCCCCTTGGCAGCCATGGACATAGCCGAGCAGAGCGCGGGCATCGTTTCTTGGGACGCCGCGTTGCTTCTCGTACATCAGGCCGACGTTGTAGCAGCCGGCTGGGTCGCCGCCGTCGCAGGCGATCTCGAAGATGGCGGTCGCGCGGGTGTCATCGCGCGGCAGGCCACGGCCGGTCGAATAAAGGAATCCGAGATGTGCGCAGGCGGAGGGAAAGCCTCCGTCGCAACCTTTGCGCGCGAGGGTTGCGCTGCGCTCGATCTCGCCTTCGATCTCGCTCTCGGCGGCCCGCTCGATCAGGTGGCCGGCCAGCTCCGAGCAAGAGGAGGCGTCGCCTCCATCGCAGGCGCGCTCGTACAGCCCGAGCGCCCCGTCGGCCTCCGCGACCGATTGACTCGCCGACATCCGGAGCCGACCCAGCTCGCCGCAGGCATCGGTCTGGCCCGCGCCGCACAGCCGATCGAAGATCGCGACGCCATCGACCGGCTCGACCTCAATCGACTCAACTTTCGTTCCGCCCTCCCGAACGAAATCGATCGTCACTTTCTCGCCGATCGGCAGTTGGGCGATCTGGCGTTCCAGCTGGCAGGCGGAGGTCACCGGCCGGCCGGCCAGGCGCTCAATCCGATCGCCGATGCGCCACCCGGCGAGAAACGCCGGGCCGCCTTCGACCGTGGTGGCGACCTCCGCCCCCGGTTCCTCCTCGGGCCACGACAACTCGGCGGGGTGCCTCGGCCGGTCGTTGCGGAACGTCGCCCCAAGGCTCGCCCGGCGATCGGTCGCGGTGGACGTCTTCGGGGCGGGGCACCAGAGCGCCAGGAGAAAGGTGCCCGCGAGCGCCGCCGCACCGACCGCCAGGACGGAGCGGGGAATGATTCCCGCCCCAGTGAACCGTCCGGCCGAAGCGGTTCCGCTCACGGCGCGTCGGTTCCCTGAGCCTCCGGCTTCGGCTCGACCGGCTGCGGGCGCGGGGCGTGCGGCGGGCGCGGGCCACGCACGCGCCGCCAGAGCTTGCGCAGCAGGAAGAGGGCGAGCCAGAGCACGAGCAGCACGGGCAGGCCAACGATCAGCGCGAAGATCAGGAAGTCGCCCAGGCTGCGCAGGAAGTTCACCAGCGTACGGACGCTGTCGCGCACCCGATCGCCCGGCTGCCAGCCGTCGCCGGTGACCGGTCGCGCCGCGGAGATCGGCGAGACCTGGATCTGCAACGTCGAGTAGGCGACCTGGCGGTCGAGCCCGACCACCTGCGCGCCGATCTGCTCGATCTGGGTCCGGATCTCGGTCAGCTCGCGGAAGATCGCCATGATCTCCTCGACCTTCCGCGCCTTGGCGCGCGACTCGGCGAGCAGCGCCTGCAACTCCGCTTCGGTCGCCTTCAGAGTCTTCAAGCGCGCGTCCAGATCGACCAGCTGATCGGTGACATCCTCGGTGCGCAGCTGCTCGGAGAGCACCTTCGCCGCAAGCTTCTTCACCTCCGCCCGCGCCGCGTCGAGCTTTTCGACCGGGATGCGCAACGTGAGCGAGACCTGCATCGCCCCGTCCGACATCCGGCTCGCACCGACCCCCGACACATAGCCCCCGAGCGTCTCCGCGAGCGCCTGGAGCGTCACCGAGACCTCCTCCGGCCGGCGCACCTCGATCGCCATCTCGATCGTCTTGATCAGCTTGCGGGGCGAGGGCTTCGGCGCGGCCGGCGCCGGAGCGCCGGGCTGGGCGCCGCCGCCACCGGGACCCGCGTAGCCCAGGCTCGACAACTTGGCGTCATCGGCGCCCGCTTCCGCCCGAGCCATCGAAGGGGCGACCGACTCCGCCATGGTCGAAGACGCCATCGCTTCCTTCTTGGCGCAAGCGGCAGCGGCGAACAGGGACGACAGGACGACACCGATCGCGAGATAGCCGGCTCTTTGAGTGGCTCTTGGTTTCATGGGGGGAGACTAACGCAGGTGGGGCGTGCTTTGGGTTCCCGCGCGAACTTCGCAGGGAATAATGAACCGGTCTCCGCCATCTGGCGAATCGGCCGGGCCACTTGATCGGTGCCTTTGGACCGATCGGGTCGCGATTGTCGCGTCTAATATTAATGCTGGATCGCGAACGAGAATCCGAGCCATTGGCGTCCAAGCGCTAGCCGCTGGGAAAAGGGGGTCCCCAAGTAAGAGTAATAGCTCCTTGGCCCGATCATACTGGCAGGTGGCCCCGTCGACCATTTGTCCAGATGTTGCGGGTCGCGCCTCCAGTTGCCTTGGCCGCATCGCGGATTCTGGTATTTATTCGTCAATAACAATGAAGAAAGAGGAGGGCCACATGAGAGCCAATCAAACACCCGGCTGGGGTTTGTACGGTATGTGCCGAATGCGGGTGGTGCGCAATTGTTCGTTTGTTGTCCCTTTGATGCTTTCTTGGGCTGGGGCTTCGCTTGGGGCAGCCACCCACGTTTTCCAGGTGGACAGTGGCGGTACTCTACTCACCGGCCTTGAGTACTACGCTCCCGAGGAGGCAGACTCAAGAGACGTTAGCCTTTACGGCCGTAGCGCGACCTTGACGGGTAGTCCTACGTGGGGCCCGAGCTCCGGCAGGGTCGGAAACGGCATGGCGTTGACCGCTGGCTCGAACGGCGTGCAGCTGAACGGTCTGCCGGCGTGGACCGACGCCAACTCCTGGTCATTTGGCTTCTGGTACAAAGTTCCAATGCACCCAGCTTCAGAACAGTCCTACCTATCGGTCCAGCAAGGTGGGCTGGGTCAGTTCGGTGTTTCGTTCCGGCAGGAGTCAGATGGGACCCTAAGATACCTTCTTATCAAGCGTGGCATCGTAACGCTTGCGGATTGCTTCGGTACGACCGTGATCACTCCTGGGTCGTGGTCCTACATCGTCGTCACCTACGCTGGAACCGGAGGTCAGCTAACGGCGTATTTGGATGACTCGCAGGACTGCACAGCGACCGAAAGCGGCAGCGCGACAGCATCGAACGGCAACGTCGGAGTGAACCTCGAGGTCGACAATAGCCTGGTCGACCTCGACTTCAACATCGACGAATTGGGTATCTGGTCGAAAGTTCTCTCCTCGGAAGAACGTGAAGACCTCTATAATGATGGCATTGGCCAAACGATGGTGGCACCGGTTGTCGGCTTCAGATGGAAAGGCGCATGGTCCGGAGACATGGCGTACGAAACCGGAGACGCCGTTGCTTTCAACGGTTCAAGCTACGTCAGCCTGGCGCGCGCCAGCACCGGCAACCAACCGGACATCTCGCCTGAAAGCTGGGAGCTCATCGCACAGAGGGGTGACCAGGGGCTCACTGGCGACATGGGGCCGCAAGGTCCACAGGGTGCAGAGGGTCCGCAAGGGCCTCAAGGACTCACAGGATCACAAGGCATGTCAGGGCCAACCGGTCCGACTGGCCCTTCGGGCGCAGACGGTACCAGCGGCTCGGTGATCGGTGGCAACTACGCGAACGCCGGGAACAACCGCTTCCTGGTCCCGTGGGGCGATGCCACCACCGCGATGGAAGCCAACGCCAATGTTCCCGTACCCTCAGGCGTTGCCACCAAGCTCGTCGTTAGTCTTACGGTGGCGCCCGGTGTTGGCCATTCGGCGACCGTCACGGTTCGCAAGAACGGCGTCGGTACCGCGCTCACCTGCACCGTTGCCGGTTCGGCGACGACCTGCGTCAACACTACAGATAGCATCGCTTTCATGGATGGAGATCTCCTCTCGGTCCTCTACACCGAACTCAATGCGGCCGGAGCAAGGATACGCTTTGGCTTCGAGTACAACGCCCCGTAGTCAGAGTCAGCATTCGATCTCACAGCGTCTGGTTGATCCTCTTCACGGACGCTGCTTTGTTGAAGGACCATCCGTCACACTTCCAAGGTGGTGCGGGCGACGCTCTTCTCGGCCTTGGTGCGCTGCGGTCAGGCGGCAGGGAGCGGATCGCGCGATCAAGTCTCGACCTTTTCCACGACCCGTGCCGTGGCGACCCGCCGACCGGATTTCGCACCCCCTGCGCGCCGCGCAGCCGCCTCGCCCGAAGCCTCCCGATTCACGGGCGCTATCTTCCTCGGGTGCGGTTTGCGGCCGACCGGCACGATCGGTTCAATCGAAACCCGCACCTTGCCGCCGAGCGCGAGCGCGAGCTTCGCGAGGCTGTAGAGGGTGAAGTTGGCGTTGCCACCGAGCACCTTGGTGACGTAGGCCTTCGAGGTGCCGAGCCGCCGCGCCAGCTCGGCGCGCGAGACTTTTTCCTCCTCCATCCGCGCCCAGAGGGCCTCGGTGAACTCGACGATTGAGCCCTCGGCCCAGTAGTCGACGGATTGCTCGGCCTCCTCGAACATTTTCCAGTAACGGTCCAGGTTTTCTCGTAACTCGCTCACGGAGTCCTCCCTCAGCGTTCAATGATCTCGATCTCGCCGCGCCGGTTCTCCTCGGCAAAACGCTGGAGCAACCATCGCGATCGATCGATCTCGGTTCTTGGTGTCGTCTCAGCCTTGGAGAAAGCGGTCGTGCAGACGATGCTCAGGCCCTCGCCATAGAACCAAACGACTCGCAGCTTCTGCCCCTTGGGTTGTTTCCTCAGCTCGAACAGGCCATAGCCGAGCGGTTTGCAAAGGGGCTGTCCACGAGGGGGCCCATCTCGAGGAATCACCTCTCGCAGTAGGGTCAACACTCCTTTCTTCGCCGCCCGATACGGCGCCTCCAATTCAGCCAAGTAGGCGAGCGCGGGGCATTTGTCTCGATGATCGAGAACGGCAAGGACGTCCCAGGTCTCGCGAGCCAATCTCAGGACTCTCACGTTAATCTCCAGGTTAACTCGCTGTCAACCCCGGACCATCCGGCGATCGAGGCTTCGGTACTGGATCGCTTCGGCCAGGTGGGTGGGTTGGATCGGGCCGCCGCCGTCGAGGTCGGCGATCGTGCGGGCGACTTTGAGCACCCGGTCGAGGGCGCGGGCGGAGAGGCCGAGGCGCTCGAAGGCGGCTTCGAGCAGGGCGCGCCCTTCGGTCGTCGTGGTGCAGAAGCGGCGCAGCTCGTCGCTGGTCATCGCGGCGTTGATCGGTGACGAGCTGCCCGGGCCGAAGCGCTCGATCTGCTGCTCGCGCGCCCGGTCGATGCGCGCCGCCACGTCCTCAGTGGTTTCGCCGCTCCGGCCGCGCAGATCCTTGAGCGAGACCGCGGGGACTTCAACATGGAGATCGATTCGATCGAGCAGCGGGCCGGAGACCCGGCCGCGATAGCGCTCGACCAGCTGCGGCGGGCAGCGGCAGTCGTAGCGCGGATCGCCCAAGTGCCCGCACGGGCAGGGGTTCATCGCCGCCATCAGCGCGAACCGGGCGGGGAAGGTGAAACGGGCGCGGGCGCGGACGACACTCACCATGCCCTCTTCGAGCGGCTGGCGGAGCGCTTCGAGCGTGTCGCGCCGGAATTCCGGGAGCTCATCCAAGAACAGCACGCCGTTGTGCGAGAGGCTCGCCTCCCCCGGGCGGGGCGAGGGACCGCCGCCGATCATGCCGACCGTCGAAGTCCCGGTGTGCGGGCTGCGGAACGGCCGTTCGAGCATCAGCCCCGCGGGGGGCTCTTCTGCGGCGAGCGACCAGATCTTGGTCACCTCGATCGCCTCGGCGAGCGCGAGCCGGGGCATCAGTCCGGGCAGGCGGCGGGCGAGCATCGTCTTGCCCGAACCGGGGGGGCCCAAGAAGAGCAGGTTGTGCCCGCCGGCCGCGGCGATTTCGAGCGCTCGTTTGGCGCCCGACTGGCCGCGCACGTCCGAGAGGTCGGGTCGCTTCTTGGTGGCGGCGCGGGTGATCTCGCGTGGGCTCGCGGGGGTGAGCGGTGCGCTGCCGAGCACGTGGTCGATCGCCTCGACGATGTTGGCGACGCCGAACACCGGCACGCCGCCGAGCGCCGCGGCCTCCGGGCCGTTCGCGGACGGCAGGATCACTTCGCGCATACCCAGCCGCGCGGCGAGATCTGCAACTGCGAGTCCGCCCCGCACCGAGCGGACGGTGCCGTCCAGGCCGAGCTCGCCGCAGAACAGGCGGCCGTTCAGGGTCTCTTCCGAGAGCTGCCCATAGGCAGCGAGGAGAGCGAGGGCGATTGCGAGATCTAAATGGTTCCCTTCTTTCCGCAGGTCGGCGGGGGCGAGGTTGACCACGATCGACTTCGGCGGCAGGTCGAAGCCGCAGTTCTTGAGCGCCCGTTGCACCCGCTCGCGGCTCTCGCGGACGGAGGCGTCGGGCAGGCCGACGATTTGGATCTGGGGCAGGCCATTGTGGACATCGACTTCGATCTGAACCGGTTGGGCTTCGATCCCCCAGGGGGTGGCGGCGGTGGCGCGGGCGAGCATGATGAATCTCCTTTCGCCCATACAAGACGCGAAAGGGGGGTCGACTTCTGGATGGTTTCGGGAAATTCGTCCTGGCGTCGCCCGATTGCCGCCCGGCGGCAGTCCGGCTCAAGGGCAGCAGATTCCGGCGATCAGCTGTGATTTCGTGGCGCCGACGCGGGAAGCCGCCCCCCCCCGGCGCGGGAAACCGCCTTCCGGCGCGGGAATCTGCCAACCGCTTCTGGAAGCCGTTTGGCGATACGGAAAGCGGCTATTCGGCGCGGTAGCACGGATCCAGGACCCGCTCCGGCACGAGGGCACTTGGCGCACGGTCTCACTCGACAACACGCGCTTCAGCGTGCTCTGCGCTCCCGTGCTCGATCCTTCCGATAGCGCGGTGCCGGCGGTGATCTACCTCCAGAACCAAGGGCTCGCCGCCGCCTACGGCTGCGGTCCCTCGCGATTCCGACCGGGCCGGAACGGGAGTAGGAAAGTCCCTTGGTTCCGCGAATGGACCCAAGGAACCTGCGCGGCGTTCCAACTTTGGAACGGAAAGCCCCGCCGGTCGTTGAGTTCCCCCGGATCCGCAGCTGAGCTGTATCGATAGCTGGGCGTTGGATCGCATCGATCAACGAAGCGGTAATCAGGCATCGCACACGCTGGACTCCAAGTTTTACTTTGGGGCCAAAGGAAGCGGTGTACACATTTACGTGGTCGATACGGGCCTGGTCGTCACTCACGGCGAGTTCGCGCTCGCAACCGGCGGCTCGCGGGTCGGGAACGGCATCAATTTCGCCGTCCCGGGTCAGTGCCGGCCCTTCTCGAATCGGTATTCTTGGGACACCTACGATGGCAGTGGCCACGGAACTCTCGTCGCGAGCGTCGCCGCCGGCCGTCGCTTCGGCGTGGCGAAAGCGGCCACGATTCACCCCGTCCGGATCGGCAATGACAGGGGTGCGTCCTGGACATCCTGGGCAGCCCTGGGCCTCGACTGGGTGGCTGGCAATGCGGCTCGACCTGCGGTCGTCAATCTCAGCTACAACGTCCCGAAATCGTACGGAGACACCGCAGGCCTCAATGCGGCGGTCGCGCGACTGATCAATAATTACGGCATTCCCGTGGTCAACTCCGCCGGCAGGTGATCGTCGTGGCCGGGACCGGTGACCTGAGGGGGTCACCGAACCTTCTTCTCTACACCAACAACTAAGTGAGGAGGCCGGGAATCGCGCCACTTATTCGGCTCGCGCCGGGCAGACGGAAAGCGAAACGGTTCGCACGACGAGTCGTCACGTGATCGTCCTCTGGAAGGGCTGGTCAGGCCGAGCGCCTGCTCTTCACGGACCCATCCGGCGGAAGAGGCCTGGGTTCGAGCATGACGACCCGCCGCCCGTCCTGTCCTTCGCGGGCCTTGGCGTCGAGATAGAGGGCGCGGATGTCGAAGTTGAAGCGCTCGGCATAAACCTCGCGAATCGCCCTCACCTCCCGCATGACCTCGTCAGGTTCCATGAGCCTACTCCTCGAGAAGATCCTCTGGGGTACTGATGATACAGGGTTGAAAGCCGAAGAAGCGACTGGCGTGGTCTACGAGAGACCGAGTCTTCGGGTTGGCCAGATGCTTGAAGTTCCAGGTAAGAAGGATCTCGACACCTCCCGTTACGGCCGCTGCGAGATGGAGTGCGTCGAGGGCTGCCTTTCGTGGTAGCGCCCCGATCTTATGGAGATGTGCTGCGAAGGCATACGATCGCTCGGTCAAACCGGTCTCCGGGATTCCCCGAAGAGCGTCGAGCCGCAAGGCGGCCCGGTGGGGGTCGCCCGAGCTCGCCTCTGCGAGGACGAACTCCGAGACATAGAGATCAAAATCCGCTCGCCTGGTTTGCCACCAGTCTCGCGTGATCCGCTGCCTGGCCGCGGTAACGATGTCGCGGCTTGGCAAGGCCGTCAGATAGCTGACGACCGAAGTTTCGAGGTAGAGCCTGGCGACGCGCGAGCATCGTTTGCCCGAGCCGGGAGGGCCGAAGAACAGGTTATGCCCGCTGGCCGCCGCGATCTCGAGCGCCCGTTTGGCCCCCGACTGGCCGCGCACGTCCGACAGGTCCGGTTTCTTCTTCTGGGGCAGGCCATTGTGGACATCGACTTCGATCTGAACCGGTTGGGCTTCGATCCCCCAAGGGGTGGCGGCGGTGGCGCGGGCGAGCATGATGAATCTCCTTTCGCCCATACAAGACGCGAAAGGGGGGTCGACTTCTGGATGGTTTCGGGGGTTTCGTCCGCAGAACTTCTTGCGCGATGACCGGCCGACCCGCCCCAAGGCGCGGATGGGGCGGATATCATGCGAATCCAGGAGGTCGAATCCGGGCTCTGGAGTTCGAGATTCTCGATTCGCCTTTCGTCCATCACCATGAACCTCCTCTTCGTCGCCACCAAAGCCCCCTGGCCGCCGATCGATGGCGGGCGGTTGCTGCTCGCGCGGACTCTGGAGGCGCTCGCCGGGCTCGGCCACCGGGCGACCCTGGTGGCGCCGATCGATGCCGGGGTCGATTCTGCGGCGGTCGCGGCGGCACTTTCGCCCTACTGCCGGCCTCGTCTGGTGGTCGCCACTCCGCGCCGGCCGCTGGTGACCCTCGCTCTCGCCTGGGCGCGAAACGAGCCGTTCTCGATCGTCCGTCACTCTCTGCCCGCCGTACGCCGCGAGGTCGAGCAGACGCTCTCCGAGGAGCGCTTCGATCTGATCCATGCCGAGCAGCTCCAGGCGCTCCCCCAAGCGCTCGCCGCCGCGTCGTCCTGCGGCCTGCCGGTGGTGCTCCGGGCGCAGAACGTCGAGAGCGATCTTTGGTTCGCCTCGGCGCATCGGCGCGAGGGGCCGCTCGCCCGCTGGCTCGGCGGCGAAGGGGAGCGGCTGGCCAAGTGGGAGGGCTCGGCCCTCGCCCGGGTGGCGGCGACGGTCGCGATCTCCCCACTCGACGCCGAGCGCCTGCGCGCGCTTGGCGGTCCAGGCGCACGGGTGCACCTGGCGCCGGTGCCGTTTCCGCTCACCCTCCCCACGCCGGCGTCCGCCCTGCCCGGCGCGCCGGCGGTGGTGGTGCTCGGCAGTGGCGGTTGGCTGCCCAACCGCGACGGCACGCTCTGGTTCGTCGAGGAGGTCTGGCCGGCGGTCCGCGCCGCCTCGCCCGGCGCGATCCTTCATCTGTTTGGCCAGGATCTGCCGAGCCCGAGAGAGGGCGTGGTCGCCCACTCGGCACCCCAGGAGAGCGCCGAGGCGTTCGCGCCGGGCGCGATCCTCGCCGTGCCGCTGCGCATCGCTTCGGGTGTGCGGATGAAGGTGCTCGAAGCGTGGGCGCGCGGTCTGCCGGTGGTGGCGACGCCGGAAGCGCTCGCCGGCCTCGACGCCCGGGATGGCCGGGAGGCGCTGTTCGCGTTCGATCCCAAGACGTTCGCCCGCGCGATCGCCGCGCTCCACCGCGAGCCGGAGCTGGCCGCGCGGGTGGTTGCGGCGGGGCGCAACGCGCTCGCCCGCACCCACGATCCGAGCCGCGCGGCGCGCGAGCTGCTCGCGGTCTACGCGAGCGTGATCGGCGGCCGGCCGGGAGCGGTCGGGATAGACTCGGGTGCCGCCAATGTTTCCTGACCTCCAAGGAGAACCTGACCGATGCGCAAACTCCCCATTCTCACGCTCCTCCTCGCCTTGCTCAGTCTGCCCGTCGCCGCCGAACCGCCCGCCGCTGCACCGCCCGCCGCCACACCGGGTGGCTTCTATGGCGCGCCGGTCGCGGCCGAAGGGGAAACCCTGGCTGTGGCGGGTGCGCTCGATCGCGCGGCCGAGCTGAACGGTAGGAGCGTCCGCCTCTCCGGCTTCGTCACCGCCGCCTGCCAGTCGAAAGGGTGCTGGATGGCGCTCGCTGCGGGCGACGGCCGCGAAGTCCGCGTCACCTTCCGCGACTACGGCTTCTTCGTGCCGAAAGATCTGCCCGGCGCCACCGTGATCGCCGAAGGGACGCTCGAAGTGCGCGAGGTCTCAGTTGAAGAGCAGCGCCATCTCGCGGCGGATGCGGGCCGCCCCAAGGCGGAGATCGAGGCGATCATCACCCCGAAGATCGAAACGGCGCTGGTCGCCGACGGCGTCCGCGTCATCACCGCGGCGCCGTAAGGGTCACGGGCTGCCCGCCGATGCGACCGCTCTCCGCCTCCCTCCTGTTGGGCGCCCTCGCCCTGGCCGGCTGCGCCTCGGCGCCGCCCCCGGCCCCCGACGTGGCGACGGCTCCCAGCGCTCCGGAGCTGGTCGAGAGCAGTCTGCTCTGCGGCAAGGGCGCCGCGTTCCTCTCCTGGGAGAAGCTCGGGGTGCCGAAGGAGGCGCGGCCCCAACAGGTGGTGAAGATCGGCCCGCGGATCTGGATTCTGTTCGAGCCGGCGCGGCTGGTGCGGATCGACCGGCGCGGTGAGGCGGCGGATATCGGCGTGCGGCTGGGGGGTGAGGGGGAGAACTGGTCCTCGCTCGCGCTCGATCCGGTGGACGGCTCGCTCTGGCTCGCGGCGCGCGATCGGCTGGCCCTCTGGCACTACGAGGCGACGGGCAAGCTGCGCGAGGTGCCGCTCCAAAAGGTCGTGGGCGAAGGCGGTTTCGACGCGCTGGCGGTTTCGCCCTCGGGCCTGTTCGTTCATCCGACCGCGGCCGAGCATGCGGTCTGGCGGGTCGGTCGCGACGGCAAAGTGCTCGGCACGGACTTTCCCGTGCCGCCGATCGATCCGGACCAAGTCGGTGTCTTCGGGAGTGGGGCACACGGGGCGAATGGCGATGGCGGCCTCGCCGGTGGCGGTGTTCGCTTCGAGCACGGGTCCGACGGTGCGCTGCTCGTCTGGTTCACGGGAAAGGATGAGGTCTATCGCGCCGATGCCGCCGGAAGCTGGGCGCCGGTCGATCCCGGAATCTTCACCTCCGGGGGGGAAGATCCGGTTCGCGGCATCGATGTGGGAACCCAAAACGAGCACTGGTACGTGAATGGGCGCGGCGGGCTGTTCTACTGGAAAGGGACCCCGGTGTTTCTCGGCTCCCATTCGATGCTCGAACGCCGCGGCAAAACCGGCACGATCTTCCACTTCCCCGGCGGCCGCGAGCTGTTCGAGGCCTGCAACGGTTGGTTCATCTTCGATGTCGCGGCCGACGAAGCGGGCTACGCCGCACTCACCGACCGCGGCGTCGTGATCGGCGACTTCGCGCCTGCTCCTTAAGGGCTCGCCCGAGTCCTCGTCAGGCGGCGCCGGCGAAAGCCTGCTCGGCCGCCTTCGGGACTTCGATCGGGACGAAGAATCTGGCAGGGAAGAGGTAGTCCTCCCCAAATTCGTCGACGATGCGGAGCATGCCGTGCAGGGCCCCGTCAAAGTCATCATAAGTTCGGCCCAGCGGCTGATCCGCAGCGGCCAAGAACTCGATGACCTGCCGTTGTTTTTCCGACAATTTTTCGCTTGACCAACTCTCGGTAAATTCAGGAGTCAGTGTGAAGAACTTGATCTCGCGTGTGCCTGATTGTTTGCGCACGCCGGTCGGCACGAGTGTTTCTAGGACTTGGGCCAACGGGCAGATATAGTAGTCACTAATCCTTTTGGCAAGTTCCAATAATCGCGGCGAGACTAGCGACTGCGCATCAAGAATACGTTCGATCAGTTTGAGTCGCTTGGGATCCGGCCGCTGGTCTACAGGCAGCGCCACGGTTTGCACGATTTCCGTACAATAGCCCTCGGTGGAGCGATTTCCGCGACCAAGCGGAACCAGAACTCGCATCCCCGGATGAATTGTCTCCGTAATCGCGGGTGGAACCAAATAATCAAACGGACCATGCGGTGGATCGACAAAAGCGATTTTTGCGATGAGCGCGGAATCCCAATCGTCCAACTCCCACGGCGGGACTTCAACGTCGAACAAATCCTGTTGCTTTTTTCCCATCAGCGGCCATGATCATGGCTTGTCCACGGTAATTTGGTTTA
>JANNIH010000100.1:0-52106 GCA_031404815.1 Holophagales bacterium
CGACGGCAGAATGCCCGCGCAGCAAGCCTGGCGCTCGCCCGCCGAAGGGTACCAAAGGCCGTCCTGCCATTCTCCCTGCGGGTGCCCGCGCCGAGTGCTCCGGGCGTAGAAATCCTCGATCGCCAGGCGCAGGCGCTCCGGCTTCGGCAGCCCGGCGGCTCCGGGTTCAAATGCGGCGGCGAACATGGCTCAGGAGAGTCCCTTCTCTCGCCGCTCGAGAAACTCCCTCACCAGCTCGGCATCGGTGATCTGTGCCGCGCGTTGGAGGTCTCGGATCGCAGGGTTTAGATGGTCCTCCAGCACGCATTCGATCGTGGCGAGCACCTCGGCGGGTGTGTTGAAGGGCTTTCGGTGCTCTTGCCGCTCGTTGAGGTCGGCGGGGGGTGGTAGGCCTTTGTACACGAGATCGAGCGCGTCCACCACGGAGAGCAGCTGGTAGGCCACCTCACCGAGTGCGGCTTGTGCCCGCGAGACCGTCCATGCGTCTGACATGGTGGGTATGCTGCCATAGGTATGGCAGACTGTAAAGGCGGCTTGCTGGAAGTCTTACACTTGGGGTATGTCACCCAGAGACGCCACCGAGGACGCGAAGCGGGAGAAGGCCGGCCTCACGGGGACTGGCGTCAAGAAAACGATGTGGTTCCATCAGGACGAGGCGGAGGCGTTGCGGCTGCGCGCGTTTGAGGACCGGCGATCGGAATCGGCGATCGTGCGGGAAGCGGTCCGGAGGTTTCTCGGGATCGAGGACTAGTTCCTACTGAGCGGAGAACGTTTCGGGCTCAGTGCGGCGACCGGTCAACTCTTCCTCGACCACGGCCGCCAGCTCGTCGGCTCGGTCCTGGTCCGCTCCTTCGATGAGCTTCGACCGGACCGCTCGCCATTCGTTGTAGCTGAGGGTCGGGTGTCGCCGGGCTCCGAGTCTCTCGGCCAGGCGGTCCTCGAACGGGTCGCTGGGTTCCGGGAACTCCCAATCGAGGAGGGTGAGCAGCTGGTCGACATCCTCGTCGGTGCCTCGGTCCATCTGGAGATTCTACGCCTGGGCGCTCGGGTGAGGTATTACAGATTCACGATGCGGGAACGGCTGTGGCGGGGGCTCCCTCGCCAAAAGGTCTGCGTTGCTCCGCGAATCTTTTCTTGGCTTTCGCGGGTGACGGCCGAAGCATGCGCGGCAGGGGGTCAAAATGGGCCGACTTGAGCCTGCCGCGTTTCAGGAACCGAAGCCTGCGGGGCGAGGTTCTTTCTTCCTTCCCAGCCGACTCCAGGCCCATGCCAGGGCTCCTAAGACGACGGGGCTTCCCATTAGGATTTCCCAGTTCGTGGCCACGAATTGTTTGACGGTGTAGAGAACTGACCGACGCGCTTCGAGTGTCGAGTTCTCGGAGAACACCAGCAGGCTCTCTTCTTTGCCGTCGATCTTGACCTTTGCGTAGACCGCCACCTTCAGTGTGTAGTCCCCGGAGGCTACCGGGGTGATCTTCCAGGACCATTCGGTTGGAACCGTCTCTTGGACGGGCTGGCGCGCTTTGCCGACCTGCTCGATTTCCAGCCCCTCCTCGAACACCCTGAGCTCCGCTTCCATGACGGGGCTGACCCGGCCTTCGACGGTTGGGTCTTTGCCGGTCGGGGTCGGCTTGTGTTCTCCCAGCTGAACGGTGACGGCGGCATGCCCCGTCTTGCCTTGGCGGATCTCTGGGTCGGCTTTGAAGGTGTACTGCCCCTTCGCCAACGAATCCTCGATCTCCTGGCGGGCGCGCTCCCAGCGTGGGCTGGGGGCCGGCCGGGGGATCGCGGAGGTGGGCTGTGGCTCGCGCAGGAGCTTGCTGTCCATCGCTTGCCAGAGAGAAAGGCCCCCGATCACGATGCCCAAGATTCCGATGCCCATCGTGACCACCGCCACGGAACAACCGGTACGCTTCTTGCCCTGCATCCGATCCATGGCGGGCTCCCTGTTACCCAGGCTTTAGGCCGACGAAAAAGTTCCAAACAGATGCTTGAAGGGTGTTGCGTAGGAGGTTATCACCTTCTGGGGTCTCCCTGTAAAAGGCCGCGGGGTGGGCGTGTCCCGCGCTTCGCGCGGGTCGGGCTCTTCGGTACATCTCCGGTCCTCCGCCATGCTGCCGGCGTCCGGTTCGGGGATTCCCCTGCGATCCCTCACGTGGCGCGGCGGTCGGACCGCCGCGGCTTGCGCGCTCGGCGCGCGGTCGATTTTGATACCCGGGCAAGGGTCGCAACGGTGACCCGTTCCCCGGGGCGACGCCTACCGGCGTCACTCGCTGTGCGAAGAGGCTCCTTGAGGGTGCGGCCCTGGGGGGCCGCAATCTAGAAGCTGAGAAGCACCTTTTTGGCCCTCCTGGTCTTTATTGTCCGCGGCAGGGAGCGCAACGCAAGGCCAAGCCCTGCGGGCGCACTGCGTGCGGCCTTGTCGTTGCGCTCCCTGCCGCGGAAGGCGCTCCGCGCTTCCTTTTTTTGAACTCAGGAAGGGCCAAAAAGAAATTCCCTTTAAGGGAAGAACCAACAACGGCACATCTTGGAGACCTCGACCATGAACTCGACCCGCACCGCTGCCCGCCCGCTCGACCTGAGGCCTGATTCCTTTTTGGGTTGCCTCGACCCTACCTTCGATGCCCTACGCTTTTTGATCGAGGGCGACTCGTACCGGTTTCCGGTCGAAGTGGTCCATCCGGAGACGGGGGAGGTTGACCGTCTCACCCTCGTGGTTCCGGTTTCGCTCCTGGCCTATGACGACTTTCTCGCGCTGGCTCCCTACACCGAGGTCCTTTTTGAGGGTTACTACAGGCCCTCGGTGTTCGATGAGGACGAGGAGGAGCCGCTCTTGAGCGGTACGGTTGACGTGGTCTCTTTTCGGTTGGTTGCGACGCTGCCCTACCTCTATGAGCCGACCGGCATCTGTCCGAAACCGACCGACCTCAGCCTCTACTACTGCTCGCAGGGTGTTTTGCCGGCCGACACCGGCGGATGGACGGAGACCTACCTGCTCGACGCAGCACGAGAAGAGAGTCGAGCCACCATCTTCGAGTTCGGCAGCGGCGAACTTCCCTCCCCGATCGCCGATATCCGCGGGCGGATCGAGAACGAGCCTGAGCGCGTTTTCGCCTGGGTCGATACCGACGGCGAGGCTCACTATTTCGGGCTTGTTCGTCGCCCTTGTCAGCTCACCGCGCGGACTGAGGATCTCTAGCTCAACTCGCGTCATCGCCGCACGCCGGCCGAAAGGCCGGCGTTGTGGACCCCTAACCCGTGAGTTCTCGCGTAACATTCGAGCGCTCTCTACGATCCCGCGGACCGAACGCGGGGAGGAACCAGCGATATGACCACCTACGCTGCTGTCGTCGCCGAAAACAACGGCGACGTCCACGCCACTTGCGGCCACAACCACCGTTCGGCCGCCGCCGCCGAGCCGTGCCGCGAGCGCATGCTCCGGCACCATCCGCGGGTCGTGATCCGAGCCTCAGCGTATGAGCGCCCGCCTCTTCCCCAGGGGCTCCCGGAGAGGACCGTGTGGGCTTTGCAGGTGGCAGCTGTCGCCGAGTGTTCTGCGACCGGTGAGCCGGAGGCGGTCGTTCGGGAGCGCGCGGCTCGCGTAGGCATCCCCGGCGACCAGGTGGACGCCGGTCTTTTGGAGGCAGCGTCATGGACCGCGTGACCGAACCGCTCGATGTTCCGTTCGCTTGCGGGGCGATCCTCGCCCTTTGCGCCGAGATCGCCCGGCGTGCGATCGGCGACAGCGCCGAGATGCTGGTTCGGCGCCGCTGGAACATGGCGGTCGATCATCCCCGGCTCGCGTATGGGCCGATGATCAACGTCGCCACCGATCAGCTCCTTAAAATCGACTCCGGCGCCTCTGCCGTGTTTCTCCGGCGACGCCTGGCCGACCTTTGCAGTTCAATCGGTGACGAGTTTCCTGCGCGGATCACGGCCGAGGATCGCTTCGGGCTCGGCTTTTACCATGAGCTCAACGAGCTCCGCCGGCGCAGAGCCGACCGCCGTTCGGAGTATGCGGACGCCGACGCTCCCGAGTCGCAGGCTCCCCTGGTCCACTAGAAAGGACACGGCTGATGTTTCCCAACTCTTACACTCTCGATCGCTCGGATCGCTGGGGTGGTTTCAGTGTCCGATGACGCCGGGGCGCGCCTAGAGAGAGCGCTCGAGACTTTTCTCCTGCGAGAGTCGCGCTCCGAGAGCCCGGCCGGCGCGTGGCAAGGCGGAGTCTGGCGCCCCGCTGCCGAGGAGCAGAGGGCGTGCTGCGACGCGATTGCCCTCACCCCGGCAAACAAGCAGGCCTTAGAGGCACATTGCCGGACGATCGTCCACGTCGCGGCGCTCTTCGAAGTGCCGGCGACAAACCTCAAGCGGGCTGTGCGCGCCGCGCGGGCGCCGGCCCGCCCCGGTCCGGACGCGCGAAAGCCGTACGCCGAGCGCTTTTTCGAAGCCAGCAGCACCGCCCGCGAGGAGGCATACGCCGCCCTCAGGAGTGAGGCGAAACGCTTCGCCCTGGTGCAGCAAAGAGTCCTCTCGATTGGCAGAGAGGAACCGGACGCTCTCGCGGCTTTGCTCGAGACCGCCGGGGTCGGCCTCGAGCGCTACATCCTCGCCCTCCAATTCGCGACTGAGGTCGAGGCGGCCTATCGGTTCGCCACCTCCGCGCTCGCGAAGTTCCGCTCGATGGGACGGTTCGGCTTCGACGGTGACTCAGATGAGTCCTTCGAAAAAACGCCCTCCAATGATCAATAGCGCGTACACACTCGATCCCTCGAATCGCTGGCTCGCCTTCGTCTGGGGACCCGGAATTTCCGGCCTCCCACTCCTATCGCTTCGGCAGTGGCGGCGCGCTTCGGGGTGCTGACTTCGTGCTTGTTCGTCAGCTTCTATTCACGAGCGCTGGAGAAGACGATGTACACGCGGCGGGTGGAGCCACTGTAGCGCTGACCACTGGATCGCCAGGTGCCTAGAAACATGCGCTCCGGATCAGCCCTCAACCTCTTTTCTACGCGGCTCTACTGACACCGCCTGGCGAAGCAATCGCTTCGCCAGGCGGTACCCCCACCCCACGCTCTGCCCCGCGCCCCGGCTCGCCGCCGGCACAGAGCGACCCGCGCGCACGAGCTCCAGGAACCGCACGACGCCAGCGGTTCGTTCGATACCTAGCTCCTGGAGGAGATCTCTTACGCCCGCTCGGTCGCGGCGCGCCAGCAGCGTCCGCACACGTTCCGCAAACTCGGGAGTTTTGGATTCTGGGTGTCGGTACTTTGCGACGGTGACTCGGTGGATCCCGAGCGTCTTGGCCACCTCTTCGTTGGTTACTCCTGGCTCGGCCTCAAAGAACAGGCGAATTCGTGCGCCGTCGCTCAGTTGTTGGTGCGGCTTCGGCTTGCCTTTCGCCTTCTCGGATACCTTCCGGCGCGCCTCGGCCGACATCGGCCGCCGAGCAGCCCTGAGGAGAGCCGCTCGGGCTCGCTCGCTTACCGGACCGCGAGCCCGGCGGGTCGTCACCCGGCGCGCGCGGTCGCCGGGAGTTTCCTCGATCTCTAGGGCAACGCGCCAGCGCGAGACCGTCATCGGATGCACGCCCCACCGCTCCGCGATCTCGGCGCGGCTGAGGAGGCGCAGATCGCGCAGGAGATCGCCGTGGATGATCAGGGCGAGCCGGCCGGTTCTCGTCCGCCGCAGAGCCGCACCCCGCTCATCGAAGTCGTGGATCTCGACCTGGCCTGAAATCGCGCACCGTAGACGGTCACCTTTTTTCATCGTCGCGCCAGGTCGAGAGTTCGATCGCTAACTCTCCTAGGCGCGGCCTATTTCGTCCGTCCCATCGGCAATGCGGAACCCGATCGGATTCGGGCGCTTTGTTTCTCGCCGGAGGAGCTTCAAAAGCCAGGCGAGAGCGCCGAGGATGAAAGGGCTGCTGAGGAGGAGCTGCCAGTTCGTTGTCACGAACCTTTTGAAGACTCGGAGGGGTACCAGCCGCACATGGAGTGGTAGGTCTAAGGTGTAGGCCTGCCGTTTCTCCTCCTTGTCGTCAGTTGTAATAATGGCGTACACTCTCAACGGCAATGTGTACTCTCCGGCCAATACCGGTTCGATTTCCCAGGTCCACTTCGTCGGGGATGTCTCCGTAACCACTTGGCGCGAGCTATCCAATGCCTTAATCTGAATCTCCACCTCATCGTACGCCTGCTGCAGCTGCGCTTCCATCTTAGGACTTACCTGATGATTGGTTTCTGCGCCGGGCGCCGAAACGCCCTTTCTGCGCTGTGCAGTAACCCAAACGCGTCCTCGTTGGCCTTGGCGCAGTTCCAGGCCTTGGCCCAGCTCTACGCCTTGGCGCATTTCCTTGTTCGCTCCGAATTGAAATTCACCCGGGGCTAACGAATCCTCCATTGCCAGCCTTAGACGCAACCACTCCTTTCGCGGCTCGTTCTCTTGGTTAACTGCTGCCTGTTCAAAAAAACCCATCCCATAGGGGTTCTCCCTGTGGCTATTGTCGTCAACCGATCTACCTAAACCTCCGAGGAGCCCGATAACTACTCCCCCCGCCGCAAAAAGTGTCAACCCCAGGCCTGCACCAATTCCCATCTGAACCAGCTGCTGAGGTATGCGCATCCGCGCCTCCACGAACCCGACATCCGCGTCTTATCGGAGTTATTGGCGTAGAGCTTAGCAGTCTTGAGAAACTGGCGCGCTTCACTGATATAGCCCATAAAAGACGTTATGGGCCTTCGGCGGTTGAGAACTTCCCCCCGTCACCAGCTCCCCCCGAGCGGCCCGCCGCCCTCGCGCCCCGTCGAGATCGTCCCCCGGCCGAAGGCCCGAGCGAGTGTGACCGTTGCACCGTCCGCCGTGCCTCTCCGCGGTGCTCGGCATGCACGTGTCAGCGATTATGCGAGCTTCAACCGAAGGGCCTCTCGGATGGCGCTCACTGCGAGCGTCTTATCGACCAGCAAGGAGAGGAACGTCATGGGATTCGGACCCGACGACGGGTCTCTAGCACTAACTCCGGAGATGAGAACTCCCCCCCTCGTCAGCTTTTCCCCAAGCCCCCCACCGCTCGCCCCCGGTGCCCACCTTCACGCCCGTCGCGCTCGCGATCCGGCGGAAGCCCTCAGCCGCAAGGGGCGAGGTTGGGACCGGTCCAACCCTTAGAGAAGGTGGAGGGCGATCCAGCAGATGACTGAGAGGATAAACACAATGGCCACCACTACTCTGACCACATACCACACGGCCCTGTAGTAGCGCTTGTCGAGCAGCACATAGCGATGAACCTTGCCGTCCCGAACTTCAGATTCTGGGAAACCCTCAATTCCGGCACCCCCCAGTGCCGGGCCAAAAAGCCACGAGAATATGTGGTTCTTAGGAAGTGCGCGCTTCCTCACGGCGAAGGGACCGAGTACCCAAGGCACGAGAGCCGTGCCTACGAACACCCCCGTGAGAACAACCCCCGGAGCCACTCCGGCGGCATATAGAAGCGCACCCGGAAGTACGCAGCCGACAAACACCCATCCAACGAGCTGCACGCGATGGCGAAGGAAATTCATGGCTGTGTCACTAGTAGCCATCGCCATCTCCTTTCCCGTTGCTGATGCGCCAGACGTCGCGCACCGAGAGGTACGCCAACACAGCCAGGGACGCGACCGCGCCCCCCTGGTGGATACCATCGAAAAATCGATGGGCGAAGCCTTTCACGGTGAAAAACTTCTCCGCCCCTTGGAAATGCTCCGCAGTATACTCGCTCCCTCCCCACCGGACATAACGTCTTTTATGTCGTATAGTCGGGGCACACCCAACCCTTTTGAGGAGGAACCCTCAATGACAAACGACCAATATGCGGTCTGGAAAAACAAAGACCTCGTCCAACTCGCCAAAGACGTCAATATCTCTCTTAAAACCGGTGGCTGGACTCTTCAAGGCGGCATCGCCGTTAGGACCTTCCCTGACGGTAGCGTTGAATACCTACAAGCTCTGTTCAGAAAGGCATAGCCGCGATGAACGACACCCCCGGTGCTGAGAAGGGAAAGTCCGCGTGGGGCGTTCGGATCGTGCTCGACTTCGAGGCCGGGGACGAAGGCCCCCACGGCCTCGCGTTTCTGGCGAGCTACCTTCAAACGCTGCTCAGCCTCCAGGGCGGCGCGAACCTCTCGTTCGAGACGATCGCCGAGGCCTTCCCGGGAGCGCACGCCCGCTCCGCGGCGATCGAGGTGACCCGGCCGGACGGGTCGCCCGAACGCCGGGAGCTGGCGGCCCCATGACCGAGGACCGCTCCCCCACCCGCCGGGCGGACTCTGCGACGTCGGAGCCCGCCGCGCTCGCCCTCACGGCACCGCCGACCGACGACTCGCCCGCGCGACCGTCGACGGGCTGGGAAGGGGACGCTTCCCGCTCCGGAGCGGGAAGCGCGAAACCCGGGCCGGACGCCGCCAGCAACGGCCTCATGCGGGCCAATCATGGCCCGGCCGGGCTGATCCTTCCCCCCGTCGTCGCCCGGGCCGGAAAACGGGCGCAGCGGCGGTTTGTCGAGTTTTTTACCGCCGAGATCCGCAACCGGAACACCCGCACCGCCTACGGCGTCGCCGTGAGCCGGTTTCTCGCCTGGTGCGAGGCCCGCGGCTTCGCCCTCGAGCAGCTCGAGCCGGTGATCGTCGCCGCCTACGTCGAGCAGCTCGCAGGCGAGATGGCCGCCCCCTCGGTCAAGCAGCACTTGGCCGCGCTCCGAATGCTGTTCGACTACCTGGTCATCGGCCAGGTGATCCCCTTCAATCCGGCCGCGTCGGTGCGCGGGCCGCGCCTGGTGATCCGGAAGGGCAAGACGCCGGTGATGTTTGAGGACGAGGCGCGCCAGCTGCTCGCGTCGATCGACGCCTCGGACGTCGCCGGCGCCCGGGATCGGGCGATTTTTGCGGTGATGACCTACACGTTCGCCCGCGTCGGGGCGGTGGTGGGCCTGCGGGTGCGGGACTACGCAACAATGGGGCGGCGGACGTGGTTTGTGCTGCACGAGAAGGGCGGGCGCCATCACCAGGTGCCGGCGCACCGCAAAGCGGCCGAGGCGGTCGAGGCGTATCTAGCTCTGGCGGGGATCGGTGCGGACCGGGAGGGGGTGATGTTTCGGTCGGTGCGGGGAGGGGTGCTGACCGATCGGCCGCTCCGCCGACAGAGCGTGTGGGACCTGGTGAAGCGGCGGGCGCTGGCGGCGGGTCTGTCGCCCGACGTCTGCTGTCACAGCTTCCGGGCGTCCGGCATCACGAACTATCTGGCCCACGGGGGAACGCTCGAACGGGCCGCGGCGATCGCCGGCCACGCCTCGACCCGCACCACCCAGCTCTACAACCGGCTCGACGATGAGATCACCCTCGACGAGATCGAACGCATCCGGATCTAGCCTTCGTCTAAAACAAAAAGGGGTGTGTGGATCCGGCGGCTCGTTTTTGACTCGCCCCCCTGCTGGCCCTCCCACTCCGTCGAACAGGCTCTCGGCCGACAGGGTTCATCGGCCACCGCCCGCCCAAAGGCCCGCACGGCCGCTGCGCAATTCAAACCAGAAGCCCGCCACCCGGCTAGCGTGGTCGCGCTTCGCTCACCTATGCCGGCAAGCGGTGTTTTGTGGGGCCATCACGTGCCGTGCTGACCCCCCAAAACCTTCCCGCCCCTTACGGGGCGGCGCTTGAGAAGCCAGCCCTTCGCCGAATGAGTCGGCTCGGCGGGGGGCGCTTCGCGCCCCCATCTCGCTGCGCTCGGAACAAACAGACCAGCACCGTCAGGGCGTCTGTGTGCGCTCAGCCTGAACGACTGGCCAGCGCGCGGATCACTCCGCTCTAGCTCGGTTCCTTCCAGGCCTTCCCGTCGGCCGACAGGTGAACCGAGCCGTAGAAGGGGTCAACGATCTCCCGGAATGTATCCGGGAAAGCCGATCGCGCCAGAGCGAAACCCCGTACTTTCGCCTCCGGGAACGTCTCTTCGAGAATCGATACGCTCGCCAGAAGCGTCGCTCCCCGCGTGATGATGTCGTCCACCACGACGATCTCTGAGGGTGTCGAGAACCGAAGGCGTTGTCTCACCGCGAGCGACTCATAGTGCTCCTGCGGTGTCGCCCGCTCCGCCGCGTGAGCCGTCGCCGACTTCCGGACCGCCTTCTCTCGAACCAGGAGCGGCTCGCTACGCTCTCCAAACCCGTGCGCCAGCAGCTCCTGACAGATCCGGTTCGGCACCCACAGAAAGTCCCTGGTGCCCGGTCGAAACGGTGCGCTCTTCGGTGCCGGCACCAGCAAGGCGTCGAGCGACAGGAGGTCTCTCAGCTCCGGGGTGAGTTGTTCCCGGAGTCGCGCGATCGTATGCGGGATCACGCGGATGGACTCGCCGACATAGGAGTCGGCCTTGATCGCCACCACCACGATCTTGGCTGCCAGTGCCCGCTCCGAGGTCCCTTCTGGGGCGTAGCACAGGAACGAGCCGTACTCGATCCTAGAAAGCAGCGGCGACTTGCTCGCGCGTGGATCCAATCGGCAGCATCTCCAGCAGCTCGTCGGTAGACGAGAGAATGCTCGCCCCATAGGCCAACATCTTGTCGGGCCACTTGAGCGCGGCGTTTTGGGCGACGGACCTCAAGAGAAAGAGCGGGCGGCCGAGGCGAATGGCCTCCCAACCCTGCGAGATCGTGCCGCTCGAATCGCTCGCCTCGACGATGACGGTCGCATCCGAGATCAACACCATCCATCGATTTCGGCGCGGGAAGTTCTGCCGCTGCGTCGGGTGGCCGAGATCAAACGGCGTCACCGCCAGGTGACCGACCATGATCTGCTTCTGAAGCTCCGCGTTCTTCCTCGGGAAAGTCTCGTTGAGCGGGGTGCCGAGCACGGCGATCGTTCGGCCGCCCGCGGCGATCGCGCTCCGGTGCGCGGAGGTGTCGATCCCTTCCGCTAGGCCGCTCACCACGACGACACCTTGGGTCGCAAGCTCGCCGGCGAGCCTCGCGGCCCTGCGGGTTCCCTCAATGGAGGCCTTGCGCGCTCCTACGACCGCGACGCGGGCGCCGACACGGGCGAGGTTGAGGTCCCCGATCGCCCACAGACGCGGCGGCGCGTATTTCCTCTCGACCTCGTTGAGAGGGCGCCCCAGGAATTTCTCTGGTGTGTAGCCCTGAGCGACTCCCGCCATGATCGCGGTCTCCCTCTTTCGGTGTCGATACCCTTCTGGGTCGGGCGGGATCGCCGACCGACGCTTCTTTTGTGGTTCTTGTCAGCGGCACCTCTATGATAAGCCCTCGAACACGCTCGCGCTCGTACGATATCGGAAAGGATCGGCCTCGCGGAGTATGAATGAGACTCCATACCACCGTTGACCCCTCAGCTGCCAGAGCAGTCGCCCTCTCAGTATCGGACGACACCCTGACCGTTAACCTGTTTGACGGCCGCACCATATCGGTGCCGTTGAGCTGGTATCCCCGCCTCCTCCACGCCAGCGCGAGCGAGCGTAAAAACTGGTCCTTCGTCCTCGGGAGTAGGGGAATCCGCTGGCCCGACCTGGACGAGGATGTCAGTATTGATGGGCTTCTCCTCGGGAGGCTTTCGGGCGAGAGCCAGGTCTCGCTTGAGCGCTGGCTCCGGCGGTGCGAGGTTCTATCCCCGCCGACCGATCGGCCACCGCTCCTCCTGCTCGACTAGCTCATGCGCCGACATCTTGCGTTCCCCATACGTTTTCCACTACAGTCCCGTCCAATCGTTAGAGGGTGTGTCCGCGGAGGCTTCTCACCTCTCCGCTTCGCTCCGAGTTCGCGGGCGCACCCTCTCCGATCTTTCGGAGACGCCGAGCCGCCCTGCGCCCACCCCAAGCCCCTTCTGAGTAACCCTCCTGCTCACTGCCCTCCCTGGGCGGTGCCGCTGTTCCTCCATCCCCCGTACCAAAATACACGTTCGGCGGCCCGGCGGCGCTTTTTGGAGCGCTGCGTACAGGCCATCGCGCCGACCGCGAACTCGCGTTCCTTACTTCCTTCGATCCCTACGCCCAGGGGTGACCACGACCTGGCTCCCTCAATCGTGTTTTCGGAGCACTCCCTCCATCAGGTCCGCTAGCTCGAACGTGTATTTTGGTACGCCCTCTAAAGAGGACGCTCAGCCGCCCGCGAACGTGTATTTTAGTATGTCCTCTTTAGTGGACGCGCGACTCCTGCGAACGTGTATTTTGGTACGCCCTCTAAAGAGGACGCTCAGGCGCCCGCGAACGTGTATTTTGGTACGCCCTTTTCGGCGGAAAACTGAAGTTTTCCACGTGTGTTTTGGTACGGGTGAAACGTGTATTTTGGTACGCCCTACCCGCCGTTTCACGTGTATTTTGGTACGCTTTCACGTGTATTTTGGTACGCCCTACCTTATAGTCAGTAGGGTTCAGTAGGAACTCAGTAGAACTAACTAGCAGTAGGCAAGCCCTCTCTGCGGAAAACCGGCCCGTCGGACCCCACCCGAAGCCGATCAGGATCGAGCCGCAACCTCAGCCTCCGGGGGCATCCTCAATGACCAACGCACTTCACCGTCCGAAGCCTGCCGACCGAAAAGCAAAAGCGTCTGGGTGGGAAAAACAGAAAAAACAACCCCCCTCCGGCTTCTGCTAGACTCCAAAAGCCGTGAAACCCCTTACAAAAACCCCCGCACCAATACAAGCGAAGGCACTTCCCCTGCTCGCCAAACGAGGCATCGCGCCCGGCCTGAGAGGGAGCAGCCGATCCCAGAACGCAGGCATCGCATCCATCCTCTTGCGTCTCGATCGCTTGGCCGCGGTCGCCGACCTCGAAGCGTGCCTCGGAGCCGAGGCCTACGGGGTTGCCCTCGGGCTGCTGAGTAATCCGTGGTTGCTCGGCGGATCGGAAATCGAAACCCTCCCAACTCTGATGCGCCTGGCGATGCAGGCACCTTCTTTTGTGCCCCCGGCCGGGTTTGATACCGAGGCGTTTCTGCGTCGTATCGCCGCCCTCGATTACGCCGACCGGCTCGCGCTCGTGTGTCGTGCCGAGCACGCTCTCGCTGCGGCCGCGCCATGAGGCGAATGGTGAGCCTCCACCTCAAGACCGAGACCTTCGACGCCCTCCTGCGCTCGGGGGTTCCCCGCCTCCATTCCATCGGCGGCGCGATCTCCACGGCACTCGATCGTCTCGAGCGCCTTTCCCAGCTGGCGCCGCTCGAAACCACTCTCGGCCGCGGATTCTACGAATTTGCGCTCGAGGTGCTGGTCGATCCTTGGGGCCTCACCGCTTCAGACATTCAGGCGCTCCCCTCGGTGCTCCGCGGGGTTCCTGGCATCACCGCAGCCGCCCACGCTCGGGGTTTCGATCTATCGGCGTTTCTGGTCGCCATCGAGTCCCTCCGCTACGCCGACCGGATCGCCCTGGTCGACCGCGCGCAGCAGTTTCGTTCCCAGACCTGACCCTTTTTGCGCGAGTTTTTCGCGTATTCCGAAGAGGAGATGCTCTCCTTTTCTGTGAATGCGCGACGACCCGCCGATGGACCCCTCCGGCCGCCTCGGCCGGGACTACTTCGAGCTTGCCCTCGAGCTGTTGCCGCATCCTGCGTCAATCGACGCCTCCGTGCTTCCACTCCTCCCTGACCTGATCGCGAGCGCTCCGGGCGCGGCAGATGCCGCAACGCGCCGGCAACTCGCGCTCTCCGAGCTCCGCGCCCGCCTTGCCCGTCTGAGCACAGGCGAGCGCGTTGCGTTGATCGTTGCTGCCGAGCGCCGCTCCCCGTCCTGACGCGCAAATCAGGCAAGATTGACGGTGGAGATGAGAAGCACGCGCCGGCACCAACGATGGACCGGCGAAAACCTCGGAGAACCTCGATGCGTCAAATCGTCCGAAAGATCGTCCCCACCCTCGCCGTCATGGCTCTGCTCTGCGCAGGTCGCCCGGCCGGCGCCGTGCCCTTCGACGCGGAGATACTGCTCGGCCGAGCGGCTGCGTTTTTCGAACTCGCCGGGCGAACGCTTGACCGGCTCGGATTCATCTGGGCGGCGGAGGGTGGTGTCTGGGATCCAGGGGGCCGTCCGGTTCCGCCGTCCTCAGGCACCACTCCGCCCGACGCACCGCCGCCAGCAAACTAGGAAACCCACCAAAGCAGGCGCGCGAACGACCTCACGCGCCTGCTCTTCCCTGCTACAATCCCGTTGTGCACCCGTCTCATGAGGACCTTCGGCTGACCGCCGCCGGCCACCACACCGCTGCCACGACGCGCGTGGTGAGGCACCTGCTCGCCGGTTGTCCAACGTGTAGCGCGGTCCTCCTGTCAGCCTTCCGCGTACCTGTCGAGTACGACATTCCTGATCTTCCCGAGCACCTCTTACAGGTGATTGAGAAAGCGGATCTCGTGGCCGCGAAACTCCTCGGCCTGAGCCATCCCCACCGGATTCTCCTGCTGAGCAACAGAGCGCAATTTAGAAACCCGCCGGTCATTCACCGGCTCGTAATGGGGGTTTACCGGCTTGCTCAGGCGGAACCCCGCGAGGCACTGCTTCTAGCCGCTCTGGCAACGGAAACCGCTGACGCGCTGGACTCCGGGCTTTGGCGTCCAGCCATCGTTACCGATGCGCGCGCGGGAGCCCGCATTGCCCGTGGCAACGTGTTGCGGCTTCTCGGCGACCCTGTTGCCTCCGAAGAAGACTTTTGCTTCGCGGAGCAGCTGATGGAGAACGGCTCTGGCGACCGCCTGCTGAGGGCAGAGTATGACTCTCAGATTGCCAGCCTCCGCCTGCAAACTCACGGTCCCGAGCACGCCATTGTGCACCTTCAGAAAGCCAGGAGAACCCTCGTCACGATCGGTGAGACGACGAAACTCCTCCCACTCGACGTTCGCCTCGCCGAAGTCCACGCTCGGTCCCACGATTTTGGCAAAGCGATTGCCCTTCTCAAGGAGGTCCGCGAGAAATCTAGCGCAACGCCGGGCGCCGAAATTCTTCACCTCGGAGCGACGATCAACCTTGCACGGTTCCTGACCGACGCCAACCTCCCCTTGGAAGCGCTGACCGTCTTGCAGCCCGTCGCCGATCGCGGCTCCCAGCTGCCGCGAAGCCTTTTCTACTCGCTTCTCTGGACCAAAGCGCGGCTCGATCGCCAGCTCACCCTCTTCGATGCCTCGATCCGGCAGTTCGGCCGGCTGTACGCGTGCTACGAGTCCGAAGGCCTCCACCGCGACGCGCTTCTGGTCGCGATCGACTTCGCCGAAACCCTCCTGCAAGCCGAACGGTGGACGGAGGCTCTTCAGCTCCTCGGGGAGGTCAGCTCCCGGCTCGAGGCCTGGGAATACCTTCGTGAGGGCGTTCAGAGGTGGGCGTCGGCTGTGACGAAAGTAGAAGAGCGCGTCTACGGCGTCGCCAGCAGCGCTCTGGCGGGCCTTCGCCAGTGGCAGGCCGTTGCGCCCCCTCCTTACCCTCCTCGCGCCTAGCGGCGCCCTTGCGGCCTTCTCCGCCTCCTCTTTGCGCCGGGTATCCTGCTATCATCCAGCCGAGATTCAACCGGAATGTCGACCCCGACCCTATACCTCAGCAAACAGATCGACGAGCTCCTCGAGCGCCGAGGCATCGCGCCGGGCGTAAAGGGTGGTCAACGCAACCTAAGCGCAGCGGTCCGGCGCGCCCTCGAGCTCCTCGATCGACTGAGCACGCTCGCCAATCCCGCGGCAAAGCTCGGCCGGCCGGCCTACGACTTTGCAGTCCAGGCGCTGTACAACGCCTGGGGACTTGAAGCGGCCCAGATTCAGACCCTCGACACGCACTTTCGAGGGATGCCGAACCTTCCGGCTCTTGCGAAAGAGAGAGGAGTCGACCTCGACGACTTCTTCGCCCGGCTTGCAAGCCTCGATTTCGCTGAGCGCTTGGCGCTGGTCGATCACGCTCAACAACACCACGCACGAAGCTCGTAAGAGGATTGCGCAGAGACCGGACTGGCTTCTTACTCTCGGTTGGGAATCGGCGGGAACGGCCCGCCATTTTTTTTCTCAATTTCCTGCAGGAACAGCGCCGCCGCGTAGTGAATCATCACTCCATACGGTATGCCTCCTAGAGCGTATCCCGCCCTTGTCAGCCTCTCGAGCTCAGACGCCGTCAGGTAGACCGTTCGGGGCACCCCACCGACCGCCTTGCGCTCGCAGATCACCCGATAGGCCTGCGCGAGTTCCGGCACTTCCAGCGGGACATCCGCTGCCGCCGCGCGCCGCTCCGCCCATCGCCCCGGCGTTTCTGCGGATGCGCCAGTCGGGCTCGGATTTCCCGTCGTGAAGTTCATCAGTTGATCGACCGGCGTCACCCGCTCTCTTCTCGTCGACATTTTCACGCCACCTCGCTTGCGAGTTCACCGGCGACGGCTCGATAGGCGAGCGTCGCCACGTTGTCAGGCGCAAAGCGCCCGAGCGCCTGCCCGCTTTGGGCGGCCTCCTGTACCACGACCGCCTCCGAAATGAACGGCAACAACCTGCCTACCCCCTCCAAGCCGCGCTCGAGAGCACTGAGCGTCGTCTGCGCCAAGCGGGTCTTGCGTACCCGCACCGGGAGAACTCCAAAAATCTTGAGTTCCGGGTTGGTACGCCGCTGGAGCGCACCGATCGTCTCAAGAATGTCGCTCAAGCCCGCCGCGGCGAGAGCGTTGGGCTCGACCGGGATTAAGACGAGATCGGCGGCTGTCAGGGCGTTCAACGTGATCGCCCCCAGCGACGGGGGACAGTCGATGATGACGACGTCGCAGCTCTCCTCCTGGCCAAGCTCCTCGAGCGCGAACCGAAGCCGGTACTCGCGGTCGATGATCGTTGTCATGAGATGCGGCTCCAGAGCCGCCATCTCCGGTCCGCTCGGAGCGATCCGGAGCTGAGCGATTCCGCTCTCTTGAAGGATGCTCGCGATCGACGCCCCCTTCTTAGCCCTTCCCTCGGGAATCAGCACGCTCGCCATTGATGCCGATGGCTCGATCTCTGTCTGGAACCCGAGGAGCCACTTCGTGGCGCTCCCCTGTGCGTCGAGATCGATGAGTACAACCCTAAGGCGCTCGGCCAGGAGCGACGCTACGACGACGGCCGTCGTCGTCTTGCCAACGCCCCCTTTTTGGTTTGCTACGGCGACCACTTTCATCCTCATGCATGCCTCGCTTTCTCGCCTTCCTAGCTTATCCCGTTTTCACCTTGCCGCCTTTTCTACTTTTTTCCTTATAGCCGTACCACACTTACGCCTCGCCGCCTTTCTTACTTTTTCACTCTTCGCTGTTCGTGGTTTTGTCGGAGACCCTTCTCCGACGCCGGCTCGTCACGAACTGATCGCGCGGATCGTCGTCGGAGAGCGGCCCTCGCCCGGGCTGACCGACGACGAATGCGCCGGCAACCAGGGTGACGACATCGATGTTCGCCCGGCCAAAGGTCTCCTTGCGGGACCGCAGTCGGCCCGTAAAGACGACCTCCGCTCCCACATACAGAGAGGCCACTGCGGCTGGGAACAAGACCGGAGGGATGAAGACGCCGAACCATTCGGCCTCTCGCTCTGGGAAGTTCTGAGCGATTCGGATCCAACCCACCTCTCCATCAATCCACCGGATTCGCCCAATCCTTCCGGCGAGCGTTGCCTGATTGAGCATCGCTGGTCCTCTCGAGCTCGCGCCTCAGGTTTGAGGGCTGAGTTGATACCAGGATTCAACCACAATAAGTAAAAAAGTGCAAGACTTTTTTCTTTTTTCACTTCCAGGCCCTAACTTTTTGACTCCTCGTCCTCCTGGTCCGGACCAACTTTTGCGCGTCGCGCCCTTGCCGAAGGTCACCGCCCCGCCGGGCGACAGCAGCGTTCGCTGCCGACGCCCGTAGAAAAACGCCCTCCCTCGTTCCTTTCGAGATCACCCTCGTCGTGCAACCGCGCGCGCCCCGCGCGGTTGCTGCGTTGCAGTTGGCTCGTGGTGACCGCTGCCGGAGCCGCTCTTGCTGCGCGCCGGGACGGTGCTCTCGCGGTCATGGCGGCAAGCCCCCCCCCAAGCGGCTCACTCGCCTTCCTCGGGCGGCGCCCCAAGCTCTCTTAGGCCTCTCGCCCAGAGCCGTTTCGGTGGACTTGCGCAGTCCCCTTCGTTGCCCGCCTTCTTCGTTGTTCCTAGCGTTTCGAGCCCCGTGCCCCCGCCGGTTGTCGAGCGTCCACAGACCACACCGCCGACCTTTCTCGCTTGACCGCCTTCCTCCCTTTTCCCTGAGGGTTCGATCGTTTATTCGGTCTCCTCCTCCCGAGGTCCGCGCGCTTCTGGCGCCTCTTTGTGGGTCTCGACTTGCGTATCACGCGTGTTCTTGGCCGAGTGGTCCCGGTGTTTTGCAGCCCTGCGCCCACCCCCGGTCGCGTGCGCCGACCGATGTGCACGTCGATCTACGCCGAGTTTCGACGGGTTTGTCCCGCGCATTTCTGGAGGGTATCGGGTCCCTGCGGTCCCCGAAGCTTGGACGGTTGGAGATCCCGTCCGGGACTCCGTTTTTGATTTTGCCAGCTATGCGGCGCGGTCCCAGAAAACCCCTTGGCGGGGTTTTTCTGGCGCGCCGCCCGTCCCTTGCGGGCCGTTTTTGCTGGCCAGGGCTTCCGGCCCTGGACCCCGGCATCCTTCAACCCTTGCGGGTCTCGGATGGAGAAACTAAGGTCGCCGCGATGAGTCGCCGACGAGTTGGTCCTGACCAGGCGCCGCGCCCTTTCGGTCGCCCATTGCGCCTCTCGGTCGAGTACCACGTTCGGCTTCCGGCGGCGGTTGCAGACGCGATCGATCGCGACGCCAAGGACGCCGGCTACCCCTCTGGCGTCGCGTTCATTCGCGCGCTGGCCTCCGAACGTCGGCCGCCGTACGTGCTCAAGCATCGCGTCTACGCCGCGCTGCTTCGCCAGCTCGTACGGCTCGGCAACAACCTCAACCAGCTGGCCCGCGCCGTCAACGCCGGCCGCGCTCCTTACCTCGACCTCGAAGCGATCGACGACAGCCGCGCGCTTCTGAAGCGCATCCACGCGTTTCTGCTCGATCCGAACTCATGATCGTCAGCATCGCCAAAGCGACGAATTCGCACGGCGCGCGAATCCGTTACGCGGCAGACCCCGCCAAGGGTGGCGAGTTCGTGGCATCCAACATTCAGGGCGCCGAACACAACCCTGCGCATGCGATCGATACTCTCGAGCGCGTCAGCGCTCTGCGGCCCGCGCGCACAAAACCCTCCGCCCACTTCAGTCTTCGCGCCCGAGATGATGAACATCTCTCACGCGAGCAGTGGGCCGAGATCGCCGAAATGGCCGCCAGCCGACTGGGCTTCGGGACCTCACCCTGGGTCGCCTATCTCCATCACGACAAGGGTGCTCCGCACCTTCACGTCGTCGCCGCCTACGTCACCTTTGACGGCGAGACCGTACGCAACTCGTGGGATCGACTCACCGCCATGCACCTTGCCCGTGAGGTTGAAACCCGGTTCGAACTCACCCCTCTGGCGACACCGGACCGGGCCCCCAAGCAACGCCGACAGGGCGAGTTTCACAACGCCGCCGAGATCACACCTAGGCTCTACCTCCAGACCGCGATCGTGCGCGCTCGCGACGAGAGTCGCGACTTCCCTGCCTTCGCGGCCTCTCTTGAGCGCGAGCAGATTCGTGTCACCCTCGCCCGAACCAACACCGGCCGGGTGCTCGGTCTCTCGTACGAGTACGGGGGCGCCCACTTCTCGGGCTCCCAGCTCGGCCGCGCCTACGCCTGGCCCGCCATCCGCCAGACCGTCGAGCTCCGCCCCGAGCACGAGCAGCAGAATTCTCCTCGGGAGCGCCCGCCCGCACATGACCGTGCCGAGCGCTCCCAGGCTTCCGGCCGGCCCGAGCGACCGAGACCTCCTCCGCCCGACGAAAGTCGCCAGACGATCGCCGCGCACCTTGCGGCGCTCGGCGCCGAACGCTACACCGTCGTCATTCTCGATCGAGAGAACCCGAGCCGCATCACCCGCTCGAACTGGTCGGCCGCTGACGTCGAGCACGCCGCGCCGTTCCTTCGCGCACACAACGAACGAGGGGCCGAAATCCTGATCCGCCCCTTTCCACCGCCGGTCGCCTTGACCCTCACCGATGGGCAGCTCGCCACCGCTCGCGAGCTCGGCCTAACGCCCGCCGCGGTGGTGCGCACCGGCGCCGACTCTTCGGACGTCTGGTTTCGAGCTCCGCGAGACCTCGAGCCGGCGGAGCATCGTGCCCTCGCGGCTGCGCTCGTGCGCGACCTCGGAGCGACGCCCGATCGCACGACGAACCTCGCCCACCTGGCTGGGTTTCTCGTGCGCACCGGCGACGTGGCTCAACTCGCCGACCAGGCCGGGGCGCGACTGCCCGCCGCCTATCTTGCCGAGCCGCAGAATTCCCGTCCCGCCCCGATCGTAGAAGCCGCCCTGGCGCAGGCCTTTCACTCTGCCGGCCTTCCGTGGCCGGCCGAACCGCCGGCCGCTTTGCGTCCTGAAACCCGTCCGGACGCAGCGCCTGCAGTACCTACGGTAGAAACCTATCGCGAGCACCTCACGCTGCTCCTCCATCGGCCGGAACCTTCTGTTTCCGCGCCGATCGCGCCGCCTGAGCTCGTTGCGCTGGCGCAGGCCGTCGAGCAGCACGCCGCGCTGCTCGACACCTGGCACCGACGCCTGCAGCTCGTCGAGACGGTGAACGCCGACCCTCGGCCCCGGCCCGAAATTTGGGCTCAACTGGCCCAAACGGGACACGACCTCCGCGTCCAGACGACCACGACCGCCACCGCCTATCGCGCCGCCGGAACCGAGCCACTCGTGCCTCTACCCGCGCCGCCTCTCTCCCTCCGACAGCTCGCCAACGCTTCTGAAGCTCCTCTTCCCGAGATTCGGCTCGCCGCACGCCTAGAGACCTACCTCCGCAACGGCGATGTGCCGCCCCCGGTCCGAGCCGATCGCCTGCGCGCTTTGACGCCTCAGCATCTCCTCGAGCGCGCCGAAATAGCCTCGAATCTCGCCCACGCCGCAATCGCTCGCTACCGAGCCGATCCGACGGCAGAACCTCGCCCGCTCGCCGTGGCGCTCGACCGCGCCCTGGCCTATCACCGTGAAATCGGCCGGCGCGCCGACTTGCCTCGTGAACCCACTCGTCTCGCGACCCACCTCACGACCCCGCCAAAGGCACACCATGGCCCGTATCTTGCCGCTCACGCGCGCAGCGCCACGGTCTCGTCTCGGGGTGGGAACCTTCTGGCGACGGTCCAAAAGAACCGCGCGCGAGCTCGGCACCTCGCTCGGCCGCACGAAATCCCGACAGCCGCCGTTCGCGAGGCCGCGAAGCTCGCGATCGGCGCACTGCCGGGACCCTCGCTCCTCAAGCAGGGACCCTTCGCCGCCTACGACGCCCTCCGAGTCGATCGAAGCGCACCGCTCAAGCTGACGCTCTTCGCTGAAACCGCGCTGCGCAGTGCCTTGGCCGCCACCGGCATCGGAGGCACGGCAGCCTCCCTCGCCGCCGCGGCCATTTTCGCAGTCCTTAAGTTGATCCCTAAGATTTTCGAACGGGAAGAAGACCAACAAGGCCGACATCGAGGACCCACCCGATGAGTCGAACCCGTTGGGTTGCGGCAGCCTTTGCCGGATTTCTCGCCGCTTTGCTCCTGGGTGTCCGTTTCCGTACCACCCCGAGTCTCCCGGCTGGGATCTACCTGAGAAACCCGCTTGCCGGCCCTCCCGCTCCCGGCGATATCGTCGAGTTCTGTCTGCCAACAGCACCCACCCATTGGGCGCTCGAGCGGGGATACCTGCATCCCGGAAGTCCCCTCACTTCGTGCCCGGGCGGCAACGAAGCGCTCGCGAAGCGAGTCGCAGCCGTTCCTGGACAATTCCTCGAAGCCGGACCGCTCGGGCATCGTCTCGAACCTTCCGGGCCGTGGCGAAACCCGCCCCTGCGCTCCGACACGAAGGGCCGTCCCCTCGCTCCCTTCACGTACCGCGGAACCCTCGCCGGGTACTGGCTGTTAGGGGACGGTCCTGGAAGCTGGGATTCCCGGTATTGGGGACCCCTCCCTCGCGCCGATCTACGCGCCCGTCTTTGGCACCTCTGATGGACCTCTACCGACTTCCCACCGCTCGGCCGGCGAGCCACGCGATCGGGCTTGCCGCCCTTCTCGCGGCGCTTGCGATCGCGGCTGGTGCGCTCCTCGCTGCCCACGAGCTTGGGCGCCGTGTCGCGCCGCCGATCGCCCCCTTGGCTCCGGCGGTGGTCGGCACGACCCGCTACGTCGCCGCGATCGGCGGCACCCTGCTCGCCTCCGCCCTCCTCTTCGATGCACTTCTGCGGCGCCGTGCCCTCTCCGCGCTCCTGGTGCCGGTGTGCCTGCTCCTGCCGGCGATCGCCCGCGGCCCCCTCTACTCCCCCCTGCTCTACCTCCGGCTCCTCTGGCATCCCGAGGCCGACCTCAGCCTAGCCCTTCGGGTACCCCACGCGCTCTTTGCGGGCGTCGTCCTGACCGCTCTCTACGTTTTGCCGCGCGCCGTCCGCGAGATCCGCCGCATTCGTGTTTTGCGCCCCGAGACGCACGGCAGCGCGCGCTGGGCCGCAGTGGGTGAGCTCGCCAAGGCGGGGTTGTTCTCGCCAAACGGGATCCTCCTCGGCCGAATCGCCGACGAACCGCGTCCGCTCGCCGATTCAGGGGACTCTCATCTCGCGGTGATCGCTCCGAGCGGCGCCGGCAAGACCACCTGCCTGGTTCTCCCGGCCCTATTTACCGCGCCCGGCACCGTCATCGCCCTGGACGTCAAGGGCGAGCTGCACGCTGCCACCTCCGGCTTTCGCCGCGACGCTTTGGGGCATCGGATCCTGAGGTTCGATCCGACCGACGCGAGAGGTACGGCCGCCCGCTTCAATCCTCTCGACACGATCCCGCGCGATGACCGTGACGTCGCCGCGGCTCAGGCGATCGCCCAGGTCCTCGTAACCTCGGAAAAAGACGCGCACAGCAACAGCGACGATTTTTGGACGCGCTCCGCAGCGTCCGCGCTCGTCACACTCCTCTTGCACAGCATCTACTGCCGATCGGCGGAGAGCGGGTCGCTCAGCCACACCCTCGGTCTTCTTTCGACTCCGGATCTCACTGCTCTCTTTACCGAGATGAGCCGCTTTGCCCACGACCCCGGGTTCACCCGCCAGTGGCGGCACGGGGGTGAACTCACCTTCACCCACCCGGCCGTCCGCGACGGCGCTCAGCAGCTCTCGGGCATCGAGCCGAAAACCCGCGACGGCATCATCGCGACGGTTGCCGCTGCGCTCGCGACCTTCCGCGACGGAATCCTCGCGCGCAACACGAGCGTCTCGGACTTCTGCCTCGCCGACCTCATGAAACCCGGCGCGAACGTCACCCTCTACGTCACGATCCCGCCGACGCGGATCGACCAGCTCCGCCCGCTCCTGCGGGTGTTCGTGCGCGCGGTCCTCGAGGCGGCGACGCAACGCCCCGCCGGCCGTCCTTACAGTCCGGCCGACCGCCTCCTCCTGATCCTGGACGAGTTTCCGGTCCTCGGCCGCCTGGAGATCCTCCAGAGCTCTGTCGCGTATCTCCGCGGCTACGGCGTCAAGGTGTTTTTGGCGGCGCAGACGATCGGACAGATCGAGCAGGCCTATGGCCAGCACCAATCGATCCTCCCCAACTGTCGGATCATCCTCACCTTCGCTCCGGCCGATCTCAAGACGGCCGAGATGTTCTCGAAGTTGACCGGGCAGCAGACCGTCCATGTTCGCCGGCTCAGCACCTCTTCGTCGTGGCGGAGTGGTTCGAGCTCCAGCCGCTCGGAGCAGGATCACGCCCGACCGCTCCTCACGCCGGATGAGGTTCGCCGTCTCCCCGCTTCGGAAGCGTTGCTCTTTGTCGCCGGTCTCCCGCCGGCCCGGCTGCTGCTGACTCCCTACTATCAGCAGCCAGAGCTTCTTCGGCGCTCGAAGATCGCTCCGGATCTGGGTCGCGCGTTGCCACTGACCGCGGCAACGCTGCCCAGCGTCGAAGACTCGTTCAGCCTGGAGTAATCCATGCAGCAGCCCCTTTGCCTCTCCTCACCTTTTATCCTCACCACCTTCTTCCTGTTAGGCCTTTTCACGGAGCGACCGTCATTACTTTTTACGGTCGCTCCTTTTCGCCGCCACAAGGAAGCTCCTTTTTCACTTTTCGCGGACGGGCCTTGCCGCCTTTACTCATGACTGCGCCTGACGTCAGCCTGGCACGACGCTTCTTGAGCGGTCCGCTCCGAACGCTCTTCGACGATCCTAGCGTTCGAGAGATTCACGTCAACGGGGACGGGAAGGTCTTCATCCATACCCATCGCGGCAAAGAGGACCCCAACCTTCGGCTTACCCCGGAGCAGGTCTTGCCGTTTTTGGAGATCGTTGCGTCGTCCAAGGGAGAAACCTTCACGGAGGACTCTCCGCTCCTAAACGCCGAGCTCCCCGATGATCTTGACCGCGCGCGACTCGCAGCGGTGCGACCGCCGATCAGCAACGGGCCGGCGCTCACGCTGCGCAAGCACCCCAAGATCCTGATTCCCCTGTCGGCTTACGTCACTTCGGGCATCCTCACCGACCATCACGTCGACCTCTTTCGCGGCTTGCTTGCCGACCGCCGGACCCTGCTGATCGCCGGTGGCACCGACACCGGAAAGACGACGCTCGCCAACGCCCTGCTCGGCGAGCTGGCCGTCCTGTCGCCCGACGAACGCGTCGTCATCCTCGAGGACACCCAGGAGCTTCGCACCGACCTCCCCAATGCCCTCTTCCTACGTACCAACGCTCAGGTGACGCTCGACGAGCTGCTCCGCCACACGCTTCGATTGCATCCGGATCGGATCATCGTCGGCGAGGTCCGCGGCCCTGAGGCCTTCACCCTGCTCGACGCGATGATCACCGGTCACCCCGGCGGGATCGCGACCGTCCATGCCGACACCGCCGACGGCGCTCTTCTCCGGCTCTCGGAGCTCGCCGCCCGGCACCATCCCGGCTCCTACGAGCGCCTGGCCGCGACCGCGATTAATGCGATCGTCCTCATGAGACGAGTACGCGAGCAGCTCACCCTGCACGACCTCGTTGCGGTGGACCCCTACCTCAAAGACGGTCGGTTCCAGGTTACGTCCCTCCTCTAACGCCCCGACCCGATAAAAGCTGTCTGCGCCCCCTTGTCAGGGCTGCTCCTTGTTTCCTTACAACACGGCAACGGTTTCTCCTTAGCTACTTTTTGCGGCGGCGCCTCTTCGCCTCTGCAATGCTCTTCCTTTTCTCCTTTTTTCCTTTTCTCCTTTTTAGTTCCTCCGCCTTCCTCCTTTTCTCCGCGGATCCTTTCCTCAATTCCCGCTGAGGTCGCGCCTCGCTTCTTGTTCTTCGAGCCTCCAGGCGGCACCATTAACCTTGAAATCCGGTTGAATTCCAATACAATACCGGTATCATCCGTGTCTTGGCCCTTTAACCCCAGGAGGAAGAACCCTAATGTCTCGTCTCCGTCGCTTGGTCCTGACCACCTCTGCGCTTCTCGTCGCGGCCCTTCCTGCCAACGCCACCTACACCAACGCTCTGCCCTGGGACTCCGGCCTCGCATCCTTCCTGACCCAGTTTCAGGGCGGGACCGCGATCATCGTCGCTCTGATCGCTGGAATCGTCTCGATCGTTCTCTGGGTGACCGGTGAAGGCCGCTCCGCAGTCAAGGGAGCGGCGCGCGTTGCGGCCGGAATCGCCGTGATCTCAACCTTCGCGACGGTCCTCTCTTCCCTGGGCATCACCGCAGCGAGCCTCTAGGTCGTGCTCGAAGCGAGATTCTTCCAGGGCCTGCTACGGCCGGCCACGATTGCCGGATTGGCGCCCGAATGGGCGCTTGGCCTGTTCTTTGTCAACTACGCCGGCATCATCGTCGGAGGGCTTTCCTTCCGACACGTCCTGATCGCCGCGGCATTCGACCTGCCCATGTACATCCTGGGCAGTGCCTTGACCCGGCGCGACCCGATCCTTCTCTCCACCCTGCGCTCCTCGATCCGGACCAACCGCTATTTCCCCGCGGTCGGTGAGCACGGCGCTCCCTCGCCGGTTGCTCGCTGAGCAGACGATGTTTCTCGAACCCCTCTCTCTCGCGCTCGGCGGTGCTGCCGGAGGGACGCTCGCCCTCGCAATCCACCGGCTCCTCACCGACCGGCCGAGCCTCCACCCAGGCCTTTCCGATCTTTTGCTCTGGGGAACCCTGATCGACGACTCCGCCGTGCTCCTCAAAGACGGCCGATTCCTCCTCGGCTATGAATTTGCCGGGCCCGACCCGACCCGGGCGACTCCCGCCGAGCTCGAAGACCTCAGCCGCGCCCTCGTCGAGGCGTTCAGCCCCCTCGACGAGGACCACCTCCTCCACATCGATCTGATTCGACACCCGGCTCCAGAGCCCCTTGTGATCGGTGCCCCCAACGCCACCCTCCGTCGCATCCAGGAGGAGGCGGCCGTGCACCTTTCCGCCGAGCCACGGTTCAACACGATCAGTCGGTTTGCCCTTACCTGGAAGCCGCCCCAAGCCGCTTGGAGCCGAGCCCGGCAGCTCCTCTTGACGAACGCGCCCGATCAGGCGCGAACCGCTCTTGCCGAGCACCTCGGAAAGTTTGAGGAGACCGCTTCGGCCGCCGCCTCCCGCCTCCTCGGTCCCTTCCGAGTGCGCCGCCTAACCGGCGGCGACCTGCTCGGTTACCTGCACTCTCAGCTCACCGCGCAGGAGGGCGCAGTTCAGCCGCCTCTTGGAGGTGAGCTCCTCGACCAACTCCTCGCGACCCAGCCCCTGCTCGGCGGTTGGTCGCCTTGTGTCGGCGCGGAGCATCTCGCCGTCTTGACGCTTTTCAACTACCCCGCGAGCGTCGCCGCTCGCCACCTCGAGCTTCTCTCGCAACTGCCGTTTCCGCTGCGCTTCAGCCTGCGCTTCAGGCCCCTATCGACGACCGCCGCGACTCTTCGGGCACGCGCGGTCATGCGCATCTACAACCGCACCCGTAGCGGCGTCGGGGGAGGCCTCTTGAAGGACCCTGACGCTCGCCGCGACGAGCTGATGGAGGCCCAAGGGCCGGTCACCCTGCTGCGCGACGCTCGCGATGCCGAAGGCCTGATGCAAACGGGGCACCGCTTTGGCTACCTGACCCCTGTCGTCATCCTCCGCCACAGGGATCCCGATTTGCTCGCCGAGCAGGTCACGCAGACCACGAAGGTCTTCGCGGACGCCGGCTACCTCCTGCGCGCCGAGACCATCAACGCGGTGCCCGCGTTTCTGGGCAGCCTCGCCGGGCACGTGACCAACGACCGTCGCGCACTCGTCAGCCTGCACAGTGTTGTCCTTTGCGCACCGCTCTGCTCGGCCTGGCCCGGCCCTCACAGGTCCGGAAACCCCAACCTTCCCGGGCAACCGCCGCTCTTTGAGGCTCCGAGCCTCGGCGGTCCCTACCAGGTCGACCTCTACCACGACGACGTTGGACACGGGCTCGTCGTCGGGCCGACCGGCGCCGGTAAATCGACGCTGCTCTTGCACCTTGCGGCGTCATTCCTGCGCTACCCGCAGGCGCAAGTCGTCGTATTCGACGTCGGCCATTCGGCCGGCGTCTTTACCCTCGCCAACGAGGGCGTGCACTACGACCTCGGCGCCGATCGCCCGCTCGCGTTTGCGCCCCTTCAGCGTCTGAGCTCCGACGCGGATTTTCGCTGGGCCGTCAACTGGCTCTGCGCCCTCGTCGCTCTCCAGGGAGTAACGCTCGATCATCGCCTGACCGACTTGGTCACCACGGCCCTCCGTCGTCTTCAGGCGTCGCCAAAGAACGAGCGCTCGCTGATCCTCGTCGCGGCTTTCCTGCAAGACACAACGCTCCGCGCCGCGCTTAAGGCGTTTTTGCCCCAGGGCGCGTTCGAGGACCTCTTCAACGCGACCGAAGATCACTTCGACGACAACCGCGCACTGGTGACCTTCGAGATTGGCGCCCTGCTCAGTCTTCCTCCGGAAGCGCAGCTGCCCGCTCTCGACTACCTCTTCCATCGCCTCGAGGAGCGCCTCACCGGAAACCCTACGCTGATCATCATCGACGAGGCCTGGCGGGCGCTCATGCATCCCGTCTTTTCCGGCCGGATCGCCGAGTGGCTACGGACGTTCCGCAAGCTCAACGCCTCCCTCGTGCTCGCGACCCAAAGCATCGCGGAGGTGGCCGCTCTGGCCAGCGCCCAAGCGCTCCTCGACGCGGCGCCCAGTCGTATTTGCCTGCCGAACGCCGACGCGACGCTGCCGGCCAACGTCGCGCTCTACGAGCGACTCGGCCTCAACGCGGCGGAGATCGGGACGCTCGCCACGGCTCGGCGCCGCCGTGACTACCTCCTCCATCGGCACGACGGTTCCCGCCTGTTCCGCCTGCCGCTCGGGCCCACCGCCCTCGCTCTCTATTCGCCGCCCGAAGGCCTCACCCCGCACGAGGCCTACCGCGCCGCGCTCCGCCTCCGCGAAACCCAAACCGACTGGCTCCATATCTGGCTCCGCGATCGCGGAGTCCCCGAGGAGATCGTATGAACCGCTTCCCTCAACGGCTCGGCGCCTTGATTCTCGCGACGCTGCTGCTCGTCCCGCTCGCAACGCCACCGGCCCAAGCACAGACCCCCGTCACGGATGCGCTCCACATCGTGACGAACCTCGTCTACCACATCCTCCACTACGCCCAGCGGGCGCAGTCGGTCTACAACCAGTACGCCCAGATCAGGCATCAGATCGAGTCGATTGCCCATCAGGTTTCCGCCCTGCGGAAGATGGACGGAATTCCGTGGCGGGAGATCGCGAACCTGCTCTTCATGATGGACAGCCTGTTGGAGAGGGCGGGTTCCCTCTCGTACACGCTCGACAACCTCGACACCGTCCTGCGCGAGGTCTTTCCCGGCTGGAGCCCCGCCGGCACCGACTGGAGAGAGAAGAGAACCGCGCGGGTGGACAAGGTTCTTGCGACCTTCCGCGGGGTCCTCAACAGCGCCGGGCGCGGCTCCACACTGATCTCCGACCAGTACAAGCTCTGGGACATCAAGGAAAGGTTCAACAGCCTCGAAGGAACCCAGCAGGCCCTCGAAGGCCTCGGCGCCTTCCTGAGCTACATGGCCGAGGAGCAGATCCTCCAGAGGCAAGCGGCGTACGCGGCCAACAATGCCGCGGTCGTTGCCCAGGCCGAGATCGTCAACCGCCGCGCCGAAGACGAGGCGACCTTCCTCGATATCGGGCGCCGGACCGCGCAGCCACCCGCGCGCCAACCCACCACGTTCACGTTCATGCCCGCCGGTTGGGCGTTCTAGGTCGGGGATCCGCGTATGAGCTTGCGTCTCCCCGCTCTCCTCTCGGCCCTCACCCTTGCCGCCCTCTTCGGATGTCGCGCCGACGCTCCCGCCTCACCGATCGAGGGCGACGACGAACGGCTTTTCGCCCGCGCGCGCTCGTGCGATCCGAGCTCACCCGACTGCGCGCGGCTCCGCGCCGAAGCGACTGGCCGCGCCACCCGGCGCGATGCCGAAACCCGCGCGCCGCGCGCCAAAACCTTCTCGTTCGCTACGCCATGACCCGTCTTTCCGCTCGGGCTCAAAACACCCTTCTTGCGGTCGTCGCGATCGCGAGCGTCCTTCTTGTCGGCGCAATCCTCTACCGGCACCTCAATCCGCCCTCCGCGGACCAACAGGCGCTCGAGGCCCTAGACGGCCCGTTCGTTCGGGAATGGGCCGTCTATTGGCTCGCGCAAAAGGACGCTGACGCGCCCGCCTGGCGCGAAGCCCTCAGCCGCTGCGCCGACACCCACCGCTACCGCCCCAACTGTACCCATATTCGCATCGCCCAGTTCCTCGACGCGGCCCCGGCAATCCCCGCCCCTGCCGCCGCCCGAGACCTGCTCGAACAGCTGGATCGCCTCGCTCCTCTGATTAACCCGATCCCTCCGCCTGCCCGAAAGGCCCCCTGAGATGAGACGCCTGCTCTTGCTCCTCCTGCTTCTCGTTGCGCTCAGCTCGGTTGCAACGCCCGCGCACGCCGCCCCCGGGGACCAGATCCTGGACAACCTCGTCCAGGCCTACGGCGGTGCGAGCACGCAATGGCTCGGGCGGACCACCGCGATGACGCGCAACACCTTCGCACTCCTGGCCGCCCTCGAGCTGCTGATCTTCATGGTCTATTTCATCCTCAAGGCTCAGCCTGGCTTTGCCCTGTTGCAAAAGGCCCTGCTGCTCGCGGTCCTCCAAGGCTTGATCTCCTTCTACCCGATCTGGATACCGAGGATTGTTCGGGGCTTCGAAGAAGTTGGCCAGTTCGCCTCCGGCACGCCCGGCGTGACGCCGTCCGGCGTCATCGATATCGGTATCGGACTGGCCGGGACGCTCATCGAAGAGGGCTTCGGCCCTCTGACGTTCGCGAGTGAGCTTGTGGGCGCCGGCTGGATCGTGGGGATCAGCATCTTGCTCATCTTTGCGGCCTTCGTCGTGATCGCCGGTCGCCTGGTCGTCCTCCTCATCGAGACCTACGTCCTGATCGGCGGCAGCTTCATCGCCGCCGCCTTCTCGGCATCCCGATTCACGGCCTCCGTCACCGACGCCTGGATCGGCCAGTTCTTCCGCGTCGGCATCGAAATCATGCTGACGTACACGCTCATCACGCCCGGGTTGGTACTCACCCAGCAGTTTCCCGGCATCCTCGCCGACCACGCCAGCGGATTCAGCCTCTGGGGACCGTTCGAGGTGCTTGCCACCTCGTGGATCTTCGCCTGGGTGGTTTGGAGCATCCCGGCGAAGATTGCCAACGCCCTCACCGCCAACTGGCGGCTTGGCATTGCCGACGCTCATCGGACTTGAGCCGATGAAAGCGTTCCTGACTCTGGTCGGCAAAGAGGCCCGCCGCGCAAACGCGGCGATCGCGCTCAACATCGTCCTCTCGCTGGTGGTTCTAGTGCTCGCCGGAGCCCTCGCCGTTCGCTCGCTGGCGTCACCGATCACGCCGTACATCGTCCGCGTCGACTCGCTCGGTCGGGTTGCCGCCGCCGGTCCCGCCGAGGCTTACCAGGACCTCGACGACATCGTCGTTTCCGCGGAGCTTCGGCGGTTCCTCTCCTCGTTTCGAACAGTCACGAACGATCCAGTCATTCAAAAAAAGGCCTTCGAGCAAACCTTCGGCTACGTGGCAAGCGGTAGCGAGGCCTACCGCGCCGTATCCGCCCAGCTCCGCCTGAACGACCCGCGGGCGCTCTCCGCGACGCTCACCCGCTCGACCCAAGACGAAACCGTGCTCCGGGTCACCGGAACCCCGAACACCTACCGCCTGCGCTGGACGGAGCAGACCGTCCCGCTCGGCGGAGAACCCACCCTCCGCGCGTGGGAGGCGTTCGCGACGATCGAGATCAACCCCCCGCGCGAGCTCGCCGCGCTTTCGAACAACCCGCTGGGCCTCTTCATTAAGGCCTTCACCTTCTCACCTCTTGCCGGAGACACCCCGAAATGAAACCTCTCGCCCCTGCCCTCACCCTCGCCGCACTCCTTGTTCCGCTCGTCGCTGTCGCGGCGCTCGACGTCACCGACACCAACTTCGCCACACTCACCTGCGGCACCAACACCGCGTGCCTGATCACCGTCCCTTCCACGATCACGGCCACGATCGTTGGCGATTCGGAGAACTGGGCCGTCGAAACCGCCACTCCGAACGCCGTGACGGTGAAACCCACCGACGCACATCTGCGAACCAATCTGATCCTGTTGACGGCGGGGGAGACGTATTTCATCGACCTCGTTTCCCCTGCCGAAACCGATCGCGCGACCGGGACTCCGCGCATCACGTTCGAGGCCCGGCGTCCATCGCCGCCGCCGCCGATGGTGCAGACCCTCGCGACGCCACCGTCCTCGCCGCCCCCTGGCGTCGCTTCCAGTCCGTCGCCGTCCTCATCCACACCCCAGCCGGTATCCATCGCCTACCGCTGGACCACTCAGAAGCGGCCCCGCATCACCGCCGTCTACGACGACGGCTCGCGGACCTTCATCCGCGTTCGGGGCGACGAAGCCCCCGCCCTCTATGCCTTGGGTACCGAAGGACCCGAGGCGGTCAACTACGTCGTTACGCCCGGGCCGGGGGCTCACGAAATGACCTACGCCGCCGATCGGGTGAGTGCGAAGTGGCTGCTCACCCTGGGCGGCAAAGGGCGCCGCGCCACCAACCTCGTCATCGAGCAGGTCGCTTTTCGAACCCGCCAAACCCCGGCCGCTCTGACCACTCCTGCCGCGCCGACCGCTGACTCCGCGCCCGCCGCGTCCGAGAACTAATCCATGGACGACGCGACCAGGACTCCGCCCACTCCGACCAAATTGCTCCCCGAGACGCCGCGGCCTCAACGGCCGCGGACGATCGCTGCGATCGCTCTCGCGCTGCCCGTCTTTGCGCTCCTCCTCTGGCTGGGACTTCAGCCGCCTCCGAAGCCGCGCAACGCCGGCCTAGAGGCCCCTGCAACGGCCGCCACGACGCCGCCGATCCTCAATCAGCCGCGCCGGCTCGACCGGCCCGTCGAGCCCTTTCCCGCGCTCGCCGCCGCCGACGCTCAGCGCCGGCTCGAAGAGGCCGCTCTTGCGCAGTCCCTTGGCATCGACCCGAACGATCCCTACGGGGCCGATCCGGCAGAGCGCTCTCCCTACGCACCGCCGCCCTCCTATCCCCCGCAGCCGCTCGGTCACTCGAACAGTCCTCCCCCAAGTCCCGTACGGCGCGCCCACCCGCCCCTCGTCGTACGCGCGGCTCTAGCAGGTCGGCCGAACCCGCCTCTGAACGCGTTTACAGCGAGCAACTCCGGGCTCGATACCTCGGCCTCGCCGCTTGTGGATGATCCTGCGAGCTACGCGCCAGCGCCCGCCGATGCGGCTCTGGCCGCGCTGCCCCTGGCAGCCTTGAATCTTCTTACCCCGAAGCAGGTCACGACCCGGCCGCCGGCCTACCTCTCCCCGACACCGAACCGCCAGGTCAACATCGAGAAGCCCCGGGTCGCCACGACGCGCCGGCTTCGCGCCGGCACGATCGTGTCGGCCATCCTGCTCACGCCGATCGACACGACGCTCGAACAGACAATCCTCGCGCAAACCACGCGCGACGTCTGGGATACGAGCCTTGCCCGCATCCTCCTCCCGGCTGGAACCCGGCTCATCGGCAAGACCTCAACCGACGTTGCGACGACACAGAAGAGGGCTCTGACCGCGTGGCATTCCGCGCAGCTCGCGGACGGCTCTTCGGTCAGTCTCGCCGCCGACCCGGGCGCGGATGCCCTCGGCACCGCCGGCATTCCCGCGCGGCTCAACCGCCACTTCGCCAGCTCCCTCGGCACCGCAACTCTCCTCGCGATCGTGGGCGCCGGAGCCCAGCTCTCGCAACCACGGCGCAACAACGGCATCAACCCAGCCGCGATCACGCCGCAGGAAACCGTGGCCGGCGCGATCGGCAACGAGCTCGCGCAGTTCACGACCGAGCTGCTCCGGCGCGACCTCAATCGCGCGCCTCTCCTCACCGTCCCCGCACCGGTGCGGTTCACGATCCTGGTGACCGCCGACACGATCGTCGGAGCGCCGCAATGACGCCGCTGCTGCCGGCCTACACGCTCGCCAATCCCTCCGAGTTGACACCCGATCCAGAGCAGCCCCGGTCGAACCCCGGAGACCTCGAACCGCTCGTCCAGGCGATCCGGAGCGTGGGACGAATTCTCCAGCCGATTCTCGTGACTCCGAATCCGCAGGCTCCGCCCACCTGGAAGATTCTGGCGGGCGAACGGCGCTGGCGCGCCGCCGTTCAGATCGGCCTTGCGGAGGTCCCGATCCTCGTCTGCGATGCCGCCGGGCCGCGCCTCCTCCTCCAGCTGGCGGAGAACGACGGGAGGGAAAACCTCTCCCTCGCCGACCAGGCTCGCGCGGTGCGCCACCTCCTCGCGACCACCGGCCTCTCGCCCACCCGTTTTGCAGCCCAACACAGTCTCGACGAAGCCCGGATCACCCGCCTCGTCCGGCTCGCGGAGATCGAGTCCGGGCCGGTCGCCGTCGCCATGTCCGAAGGGCTCATCACCGATCCCCGCGCCGCCGTCGGCATGCTCGACCTCGAGCCCGCCGCCCAAGACGGCCTGCTCGAGCGCGCGCGGACCACCGAGAGGCCGATCAGCCGCGCCGTGGTCTCGGCCGCCGGCGACCGCGCCGAAGCCCGCGACGAGACAGGGACCGTCCGGGTGCAATTCAACGCCAGCGAGTGGCAAACGCTGCTCGCCAAACTCAACCTCCCGTTCCCCACCCCCCCCGCGGCCTTCAAGGCTGCGCTCCTGAACGCCTAACGCCGGTCTTGCCTTCGAGGCTCCGCTAATGACTCCCCGCAGACTCTCCCTTGCTGTTGCTGTTCTCCTCTGTACCCTGCTCGTTCCCGCCTACGCGGGAGCAGCCACACTCACGGCGACGCTCACCGCGACGCTCACACGCGATCTCGATCTTTCGGGAACCATCACGTGCGGGGACTACCTCCTCTACCGGTTGTCCGTCGTGCCCGATGCCACGCCCCCGCTGGGCGTGGTCTTCGACATCCCCGTCGATACAAACATCCTCTTCGATCCCTCGTCCGTCACGACCACCGCGCCGGGCGCGACGATCGTTCCGGACCCGCTCGCGATCCAGATCGCGTTCGGGACCCTTGCCGCTCCGGTCTCGGCGACCTTCGAAGGGCAGATCCGGACCCTCAATACCGGATCCGCAGTGGCGATCCAGGGGACGCTCTCCGGATCGAACATTCCGCCGACCTTCACGGACGGAAACCCTGGCCTCGCGGGCACGCAGGCGACGGTGACGCCCTATCCTCCTTGCGCCCCCACCCCGAACATCCGCGCGACCAAGACCTGGTCGCTCGCCGCAGACGCCGACAACGACGGCTTCGCCGACCCGGGCGACACGTTGACCTACACGGTGCTCCTCAACAACGCAGCAAACCCCGGTCTCACGGCAAATTCCGTCATCTTCACTTCCGGCGTTGACGCGGCCTCTGCGCTCGTCGTCGGCTCCGCCACGACCACGCGCGGCACCGTCACCCTCGGCAACAACGCCGGAGATGCGAGCGTCCGCGTCAACGTCGGAAACCTGCCCGCGAATTCAACCGCGACGATCCGGTTCAATGCGCGGATCGCTCCCGCTACGGCGGTCAGCGTGATCGCCTGCCAGGGTCTTGTCACCGGCGGCAACTTTACCCAAACACTCACCGACGATCCGGGCACCGTCGCGGCGCTCGACCCGACCCGCACCCCAATCGACCATGATCCGGATCTCGCGCTCGCCAAGAGCGACGGCGGGATCTCGGCGACCACCGGCCAAGTCGTCGCCTACGCCCTCGCGATCTCGAACCTCACGCCCAATCCCGCGGCCGGCGTCGTCCTACGCGAAACAACACCCGCCGGCACGACGTTTGACCCCGCAGGTTCTTCGCCCGGCTGGGTTTGCGTCGGCAATCAGTGCTCGCTCGCCGTTGGCGCTCTCGCTGCCAACGCGAGCACCGTCCGGACCTTCGCGGTCCGGGTCGCCGCTTCCCTGCCAGCCGGCACCCGCTCGCTCCTCAACAACGCGTCGGTCACACAGGTCGACCCCGACCCGAGCCCCGCGAACAACTTCGCGACCGACACCACGCCACTCACCGGTCTTGCGCCGGATCTCGCGATCTCTAAAAGCGACGGTGGCGCCTCGATCGTTCCGGGGCAGGTTCTCCTCTACATGCTCACCGGCAGAAATCTCGGCAACATCGGCGCTACCGGCGTAACGCTGGCGGAGACCGTTCCTCCGCTCACCACCTACGCTCCTGTCTCCGCCCCCGGGTGGACCTGTCTACCCGACGCTTCCGCCGGTTCGTCCTGCTCTCTCGATCTCGCTTCGCTCCCGGCCGGTGCCGCCCAAACCGCGCTCTTTGCCGTCACTCTCGATCCCACCCTTCCGATTGGGGCGATGACCGTCCCGAACACCGCGCGCATTACCGATGACGGCACAAACGGCGCCGACACCGATCTCTCCAACAACGCGGCGAGCGTTAGTACGCCGATCGCCGGTGCCCTTCCCGACCTGAACGTCGTCAAAAGTCTGGACCCCTCTTCCAACACCGTCCCCGGCGGTACGATGATTTTCAACCTCACGTACACGAATACCGGCAACATCGGCTCGCCCGTCGAGCTTCTCGAGACCGTTCCCGAGAACACAGCGTTCGTCGCCGCCAGCTCGACCGCCGGCTGGATCTGCGGCGGCACGACCGCCGGCTCGGCCTGCTCGCTCGACGCCGGGACCCTGGCCGCAGGAGGCCAGGGTTTGGCGCGCTTCGCCGTCCGGATCGCCGAGACGCTCCCCGCCGGCACGACCTCGATCCTCAACTGCTCGCAGGTTCGGACCCTTGATACCGCTAGCCGGGCCGCTCAGGCTTGCCTCAACGTTCCGGTCGCCACCCTCCTCGATCTCGCCCTGTCGAAGAGCGACGGCGGGATCTCCGCCGCGATCGGCGAAACGATCACCTACACCCTTACGGCTGCCAACCTCGGCAACCTCGCCGCCTCCGGCGTCGTCGTTACGGAAGTCGTACCCGACAACTCCGCCTTTGACGCCTCGTCGAGCTCACCCGATTGGGTGTGCGCCGGCTCCAACGCCGGCTCGCTCTGCTCGTACACCCTGGGCGGCCTCGTGGCCGGCGAGACCCGAGCTGTGATGTTCAGCATTCGGGGCCTCGAATCGCCGATCGGCGACTACACCGCCTGGTTCAACGGCGCAGAGATCGCGGACGACGGCGTGGGTGGACCTGACGCCGATCCGTCCAACAACTCGGCCTCCGACTCAACCCCGGTCGATACCGCCCCCACTCCCGCCCCCGAGATCGTCGTCTCCAAAACCGACGCGATCGTCGACGATCGCGGCCTTCCTGGATTAGCCGATCCGCGTGACGTCATCCGCTACACGATCGTCGTCCGCAACCAGAGTCCGACCACGGCTCAGTCCGCGGTCTACTCGATTTTGGCGAGCGACCCCTACACCACCCTGATTGCCGGGACGGTGACGACCGACACCGGCACCGTCGTCCAGGGCAACGGCCGCGCTGACACGACGGTGCGCGTGGACTTTGGAAACCTCCCCGGCGGCGCCACCGCCACCCTCACCTACGACGTTCGTGTGGCCGGCGTCCTCCCGAAGGGGGTTACGACGATCGCCTGCCAGGGGCTCGTCAGCGCCGCCAACGCCCCCGCCGTGCCGAGCGACGACCCGGACACGGCCGACGCGCTCGACCCGACCCGCACTGCCGTTGCTCCCACCGAGGTGCACGAGATTCCGACACTCGGCGGCCTTGGCCTCATCGCCCTCGTCCTCACCCTTGCCCTCTTAGCGGCGCGTCGGCTCCGTAGCACCGACCGCCTTGCCCCGATCGGGAGCCTTGACCATGTCTAACCACACCCCCAACTACGACACGCCGGAAGGGGCCGTTTTGCGGCTTCTACTGGTCGCCGGCCGCCGGGTGATTGACAACCGCCACCGCGAGTCGTGGCGGTTCGATCGATCGGTCCTGATCGAGAGCGCTTTTCGAAACCTCGGCCAGGCCCTGCCCGCCCCCGACCTCGCGGCGGCACACGTCGACCTCGCCGACGTGCTCGTCTACGCCGCGTTCGCCTTTGCGAACGCCGACGCCACTAACGCGGAAGAGTGCCTGCTCCGCTTTGCCGGTCACGCCCTTGGCCGCGTCGTCGCCAATCGCCATCGCGCCGACCAGTGGCGCGATGCCACCGCCGAAGTGCACGCCGCTACCGCGGCCCTCAACCTCCTCACGGCCGGCGCTCCGGACACCGCTCCGGACGCCGGCAACGACGCTCTCGCCGACGCGGCGGTCTACGCCGCCTTTGCCGCCTATCTGCTCTCCCTCGAACCGAGGGAGGCGGCCAACCCGGCCTGACTCTGCGGCCGGCCTCGACCCTAAACCGGGCCGAGGCCGGCCTTTCTATTGCCTCTACCGACACCTCCTCCCGATGACTCCTACCTGTTTCACTCCTCTCCTCGAGCAGCTCCGCAGCGCGCTCGCATCCCGCTCCCCGCAGGCCGCCCACCTGGCCTTCCGCCTGCTCGAAACTCACAGTCCACAGCTCGCGCTACATTCCTTGCGCGTTGCGTCGCTCACGCAGGAGATCTCGCTCCTCTGTGGCTACAGCGAAAATCCAGTCGATCTGCGTCTCGGAGCCCTTCTCCACGACCTCGGAAAGATCCTCCTGCCGACCGAACTGCTCGCCGCTGCGCGCCCCCTGGCTGCCGACGAGCATGCGCTCGTGCGCCGGCATCCGATCGAGGGCGTCGCCCTCCTCGCCGACGCGTTCCACGTCCCTCCGTTCGCCACGATCGACTCGATCGCCCACCACCATGAGCGGTGGGACGGCGCCGGCTACCCCTGCGGCCTTGTCGGCGCTCGCATCCCCCTCTCCGCGCGCATCGTCGCTGTGGCCGATGTCCTCGAGGTCCTCTTGCGCCCCCGCCCCTATCAGGACCTCGCCCCCAAAGATCCTCTTGCCGAGCTGCGTGCCGCAGCCGGCGTCCAACTCGACCCCGACCTTACCGAACACGCCTTTCGCTACCTTCCGGCCGCGGAGTAATGTCCATGCGCACGCTCGCCTACCTACCGCTCTGCGTTCTGCTCGCCGCGCCCTTGGCCGCGGGGACTTCGACCCAGCAACACCCGACCGCCTCGTTTGGCACCCCGGGCACCAAAACCATCACCCTCAGGGCCTGTAACGCCCGCGGCTGTACGACCAAGACCAAGACACTCGTGGTGCTGGACCCCCGCCCTGCGATCAGCCTGATGGGTGTAACGCCCTCCAACGCTCAGGCCGGCGACCTGGTCGTCCTGACCTCTCGGGCGAGCGGCAAGCCGCCGCTCGCCTATAACTGGAAGATCAAGTCGGCCGCGGCCACCCTTGCGACCCTCATCGGCAGCACGGCAGGCTGGGCGACGCTCTCGACGCCTGCGCCGCAGTCGCTCACCGCCGAGCTCACGGTCTCCAATGCGAGCGGCTCCGCGACGCTCTCGGTGCCTTTTACGCTCGCGCGCAACGCGCCGCGGCTCTACTTTACGATCAGCCCCTGCCGCCTCTACGACAGCCGATCGGCGCCCGCTTCCCGGCTGACCTCCGCCGACTCGGTCCGGAGGCCCTCGGTCACCCCCTGCGGGATTCCCGCCGCCGCGACCGCGGTCGCCGGCAACCTTACGGCCGTGGCTCCGAGCGCTCGCGGCGAGCTCGTGGCCTACCCGAGCGACTATCCGTCGCCGCCCCTTGTAACCTCGCTGTCTTTCAATGCAGGGAAGACGCGCACCAACTTTGCGCTTCTGCCGCTCGGCCGCGATGGCTCGGGGACCGTCGGTCTCAGCGCCAACCTCCCGCGCGAAGGCGCGGTCGATGTCGTCGCCGACGCGGTCGGCTACTGGATCGAGGAGGCTGCGCTCGTCCCGGTCCCCCTCACCTTCCACACGCCGCTGTGTAGCGCCGGGTTTTGCCTGTTTCCGACCAATACGCCCGTATTCTTCGAGCAGGCGCTCACCGGCCTTGCGACCTCCTACGCCTACGACTGGGACGGAAACGGAACCTTCGAGCAGGCTTCGAGCACGCCCGTGCTCACCCATGTCTACACCGCCCCGAACCTGATCGTCGCTCCCAAATGGCGCGCGCTGCGCGGTGTCGCCGCGTCCGCTGCGATTACGCACGACCCGTTGGTTGCGACGGTGGCCCAGAACCTCGCGCAGCGCCCCGCCCCTCCTACCCCGCCGGTCGTCGCGTTCACCGGGTTTACGACCCGACCGACCGATCCCCGCTGGGGCTCAACGCTGCTTGCGAGCTACTCGGTGCGCACCAGCCCGGGCGTGTCGATTCTGGGCTACCACGCCTACGTCACGACCGGTCTCAACCGCACGCTCTCCGCTGCGATCTCCCCGGCTGGTGTCGGCTCCGTGTACGTTCCTGCCGCCGACGCCTCGACCGGCACCGTCCGCGTTGATTTGGCCGCCTTGTCGATCTCGGCCGAGTCGCTTCCCTCCCTCTCCGTCGTTCTCCCTAGGCCCTAAAGCACGTGCTATCATCACCCTCCGTAATGACCTCCCTAGAGCCCCGCAAGCTCACACTTGTGTCGTCCATCCCGGCGGAAGAAGTCACGCCGTGGATGGTCCATTGCAGAGCGCTCGCCGCCACCGCCCTGCCCGTTCGCAGGACCGCCGAGCGATCGGTCGTGCGCAACGACACCGTCGGACAGATCCGGCTTGTCGCGACCGCGACCGATCCGAAGCTGCCGCTCCCTTACGGGAGCGATCGCTCGGTTCTGCTCTGGGCTCTGACCAACGGGTTCACCGACGGTGTTGTTGCCTTCGACTCGCTCAACGAGTACCTCCGGGCGTTCAACATCGGTACGTCCGGGCGTGAGGTGCGCCGTTTCAGGGACGGGCTCGAGCGGATCAACGCGCTCTCGTTGCACGTCGAGCTCCGGACGCCGAACAACGCCATGAGGACGTTCAATACGCCGGTCTTTCGCCACGCTTATTTCCCCCGGCGCTCCGATAGACTCCTAACGGCTCCCAATAGCCAAATGAACCTGTACGGGAAGTATGGGTACGAGATCGCGCCAGACTTCCTGCAACTGTTTCGCGACCGCGGGTACTTCTTCCTTCCGCTCTCGCTCGTCGCACCCCTCCACGACGCTCCCGGTATCTGGGACTTGGTGGTGTTTCTTTATCTCCGATCGCGCAGTGCGCACAGCGCGTCCAAGATATCGATCCGCGAGATCCGACAACAGCTCGGAATTGATGATCAGAATGCGCGCCGCACCCGAGCCCGCATTCAGCAGGCGATCTCTCACGTCCTCGAGCACTTTCCCGACTTTCCGACCCATATCGCCGACACCGGCGATGTGCAGGTCATGCCCTGGCCCGAGACTCCCGGGATCCGGCACCGACTTCTCAAATAGCCCCTTAGTTTAGGAACCCTCGTGCCTGGATAGGAGACGTGAGATGTCGGTGTTGGCTTCGCCTTCCCTCTACACCGCGCGCCGCCCAACGTCCCCCGGAATATCGAAACTCAATCTCCGGCCGATCGAGGACCACAAACCTCTTCAGGCCCGCCTTAGTTAGCGCCCTTCGCTCTCCCTGTTCCGCCTCTCCCTACCTGAGAAACCCGATAGTCCTCCCCAATAGCTACGCCCTGGCCGACGGGCACGCGCCTCAAACGTCCCCCGGAATATCGAAACAGAGCCCCCCCCGCGCGAACGCCGGAGCTTGTTGCCGTGCCCGGCGCCGCGCGCAGTCCTTCCCAAGCCCTCCACCGCCCGCCCGAGAGCTGAATGAGCCTCGCTTCGCGAAGAGGCCCTCACGGGCCTCTCAAGGCAGCGAGGCTTAGCGCCCGGATTCACCGGATGACGAGGCCCTGCCGGAAAGGCGCCGTGCCGCTCGAAACGCTCACGATTCTTCCCGAACCCCAAACCTCGAAGCGTCGTTCCCGGAAACCGGCCGGCCGGTGCTTTTCCGCGCAGCTCCTCGGGAACCTCCTGTACCGCAACTCCGACCGGACCTCTCCCGCCGCACCCGCGTGGATCGCCTTTCTCGCATCCGATGCCGAGTTGCGTCCCTTTGTCGCCAACGTCCAGGCTGGGAAGGAATTCCAGGGCGGCAGCCGAGACACCTTCGCCCTCCCTAAGGCGTCGGGCTATCGCTGGCTCTGGCAAAAGCTGCCCACGGCCACGGCCGCGGTCGCCTATCGCCCGGACCTCTTCCACCTCGATCCGACCGGCCCGCTCCCCTCGCTGGTCAACTTCATCCTCGCTCCGGACGCCACTTGGCTCGACCAGCAGGCCCGCGACCTTCTCCCGCACCTTCCTGATCCGAGCATCGATCCCCGCGACGCGGCCCGGGCCGCCCTTCTCGCTGCGTTCCTCGACCGCCGCTCCCCTGTGCCGATCCTTCGCGACCTCCGGTTTCATCTCCGGCTGTACCACGCCGCCCTTGAAAACGGGAGCCTTCGGCCGGCCTCCGGGGACCGTTACACGCCTCTTACCGGCTGCAACACCGACGCTCTCCGGCTCGACGATCCCGCCGGATTCTCGTCGACCGCCGAGGAGCTACAGGAGCTCCTCGTGACCGAGACCCAAGCGCACTTCAGGGAGCACCCGATGCCCCGGCGATCGCTTCCGCCGCCACCACCCCCTCCGCTTCGTCCCCTCGGTTTCGTCCCGCAGCAGCTCGGCCTCAACTTCGGTCTGCCGGCGCTGGTGCCGAGCTCGCGGCCGGTCCTTCACGCCACGGCTTAGTTAGGAGCCCACACTCCCACCCGGGAGAAGAGCGAGGACCCCTTCGGGCGAAGCGCGCGCAACCTCGCGCGCGCCGAGCAGCGAAAGGCTCCCTGCGATGGCTCAGCTCCCTCTTTCGTTCGTTGCCGAGGCGAAGGTGATCGCCTTTGCCCGACCCCCGCGAACCTCCGCCACCAGCCTGGCGCCCGTCGCGTCGCTTTCCGACGCCGAGCTGCTCGAACGCCTACTCGATCCGCCGGCCAGAGATCAACCCGATCCTTTGGCGATCGCCGAGCAGCTTCTCGGGGGGGCTCCGAGCGCGCGCGGACTGGCCGAGCTGCTCGATCTCGCCCCGGAGCACCTCGCCCAGCTCGGGCTCTCGGCCGCGGCCGGCTCGCGCCTGATCGCCGCGGTGGAGATCGGCCGCCGGCTCGCCTGGGGTGAGGTGCCGGAACAAGAGCCGCTCTCCGATCCCGGCTCCGTCGCGCGCCATCTCTTCCTTCGATACGCCACCGCCCACCAAGAGGTGCTGGGAGCGGTGCTTCTTGACATCCGCAACCGTTGGCTGGCCGACGTTGAGATCGGGCGCGGGACCCTCGATCGAATGTCCGTTGAACCCCGCCAAGCGTTGGTCGAAGCACTCCGCCACGGTGCCTCCGGCATCGTGCTCTTCCACACCCATCCTTCCGCAGACCCTACGCCCAGCCTCGAAGACTACGAGTTCACCCGCCGCTTTACTCAAGCCGCCGAGATCCTCGGTCTCCGGCTGATCGATCACCTGGTGCTCGGTGGCCTGACTCGCTGGTGCTCGATCCGCGATCGCCGCCCCTGGTGAGCCGAAACGGCCGGCCCATCGGCTTCGGCTTGACGGTGGGCGACCTCGGAACACTCGGTCGCGACCGCCGCCCCCTTTGATTCCCGACAACAGCGGGGCGCCTACGGCGCCCGAGAGAGGGAGTCGCTGACTCCACGAAAGCGCCGAGGAACAGCCCTCGGCGCTTCGCTGGAGAAACCACGTGGCTCGACCCGAATCGCAACAGATCGCAGGCTATTTCGCCACTCCCGAGCATCTCCTTCCGCACATCGCTTCGCTGGTGAGCTGGCCGCTCAAGCCGCGGGAAGACACCTACCTCCTCGACCCGTGCGCAGGGGAAGGCACCGCGATCCTCGCGCTCCGCGAGCTGTGGCGGGTTCAGGCTGGCATCCCCGCCGAGGGTCGCTGGGGAGGGCTCCCCGACAACCTTCCCGCCGTCTACGCCGCCGAGCTCGAAGCCGGTCGGGCCGAGACGCTCCGCGATCGCCTGCTCTACGGCGACCAGCTGTTTGCCGGCGACGCCCTCACCCTCTCGCCGTTCCCGAAGTCCTCCGCCCGGGCGACCGTGTTGTTTCTGAACCCGCCCTACGACTTCGAGGCCACGATGGGACGCTTGGAGCACCGTTTCCTCGACCACTTCACCGCGTTCCTCCATCCCGGGGCCGGGGCTCTTCTGTTTGTCGTTCCCGCCGCCGGTCTCGCCGCCTCGGCCGGCTGTCTCGCGCGGCACTATCTCGACTTGCAGGCGTTCCGATTTCCGGATCCGGACTACGCCGCCTTCGGTCAGATCGTCGTCGTCGGCCGACGCGCGCGCGTCTCGGGTCCGCCTCTGTTCGAGGAGACGATCCGGAGCTGGGCCGCGGAGCCCGAGCGTCTCCCGATCCTCGCGGAGCACTGCGCGAGTCCTCTCCCTCTCGACCTCGACTCCAACACCTTCTCACTCGCCTTCGAGTCCTGCCCGCTCGACGTCCAGGCCGCGCAAGCCGCGTTTCGGCCCTGGCTCGCGGCTCCGGTGGGTCAGGACGGTCCCGTGCTCGATCTCTTCGGAGCCACCCTCGACGCTGCGTTTCCTCCCAAACCGACCCATCTCGCTTTGGCTCTTTCGGTCGGTCTCTTCAACGGCCATCACCTGGAAGCCAACGATCCCGTCCGGCATCCGCCGATCGTCGCCAAGGGCGTTCTTGATCGCGAGCTGCTCACGATCGGCGAGCGCCGCAATTCGGACGGCGACGTCACCGCGACCGTCGAGCTGGAAACGCCCAGCCTTTCGCTCTCCGCTCTCGACCTCGAGCAGGGGGTCTTTCACGCCCTCGCCCATGGCGTCGTGCCGACCGATGATGCGGATCTAGCCAACTGGAACGCCGCCGACCTCCTCACCCACTACGACCGGTCCTTGACCGCGCGGCTCACCGCGCAGATCCGACCGCTCCACGACCCGCGCGATGCCGCCCGGCGGATCGCCCTTCCTGACTTGGCCCGGAAGCCCTTTGCGATCCAGCGCGAGGCGATCGAGGCCGCCATCAAGCTCCTCGCCGCCGGTCGCAACCCCTTCCTGCTCGCCGAGGTCGGGACCGGCAAGAGCACCATGGCGCTCTCGATCGCCGCGGCGCTCACGCCCGCGCATCGCGCGCAGACCCTGGCCGAGCTGCGCCGCGCCGGCTACGCCGCAGACCGGCTCCCGCTGGTCCGCCGGCTCCTGATTGTCTGCCCGCCGCACCTCCTGTCCACCTGGCAGGAAGAGGCTGCCGCGGTGCTGCCCGAGGCGCGGGTCCATATCCTTCGCAAGCCCGGGGACCTCGCCGTCGACGCCGACGTCTGCGTGATGAGCCGCGAAGACGCCAAGCTCGGCCATCCTTGGATCGGCACCCCCGGACCGTGCCCGCGGTGCGGGACGCCCGTCCACGAGACGGCCGAAGAACGCGCCGAACGCCGTCTCACCTGCACGGCCTCGCTCCGGAGGCCCGCCAACGACTCCGCCCTCCTCGCCCTGCATCTCGCGACGATCCTCGCTCCTGTCCGGGGCCGCAACCCCATCGTCGCCCGCCTGGCGCCCGCTCGGGTCCTTGCGCACTACCGGGACCGCGACGAGGAGCGCGCCCTCTCCCCGGCTCACCTCGCTGCGTTTTTCGACCGCGCCCTCGCCGTCTTCCTCGCCCATCTAGGCGACGCCTGGACCGACGAGAGCGTCATGCCGCCTCTGGCCAACCACCTCAACGTCGTTGCCCGCCAGGCCGATCGCGGCGACGTTCTCTCGGCCGCTCTCAACCATCGCGCCGAGACCGAAGACGACGCTACGGCCCTTTCGAACCTCTCGATGGCTCAACCCCGTTCGTCCTCGTGGGCCAGTCCGGATCGCGGCGCCGAGGACCTGATCCGCCTTCTCGAGCTGCTCGAAGAACGCGCGCTCTGGAACGACGATCGGCCCTGCGGCGAGTTTTTGTTTCAGGCCGAGGCTTCACCGCGGCGGGTTCCGCTGGCTCGGTTTCTCCGCCGGTACCACCCGCGACGGTTCGACCTGCTCGTGCTCGATGAGGCGCACGAGTTTGGCAACGCCGACTCGGCCCAGAGCAAGGCGGCGTTGCGTCTGACGACCCTTCCCGGCATCGCCACGATCGTCCTCTCGGGCTCGCTCATGGGCGGTTACGCCAGCTCGCTGTTCCCGCTGTTTTGGGCGCTCTCCGCGAAGATGCGCGAGCAGTTCCTGCGCTCCGACGTCGCCGCGTTCTCGGCCCGCTACGGTTACCGAAAGCTCTTGCTCAAGTCGAAGGACCGTGAGACCCGCCGCGGCCGCATGAGCGACCGAGAAGTCGGCCGGCCGACGGTCCTCGGGGAAGCGCCCGGGATCTTGCCGACCTTCCTCCTTCAACACCTGCTCCCGACCTCGATCATCGTCCATAAGAGCGAGCTCGACGCCGAGCTGCCGCCGATCGCGGAGGTGCCCGTGCTGCTCCGGCCTGAGACCGAGACGGACCACGAGCTGCTCGACGCGTATCGCGAGATGGCCGCTGAGCTGGTCGACCGGATCAAGTCCGCGCGGCGTTCGGGCGCCTCGGGACGCTTCCTCGGTGCTCTCTCGGAGCTTCCCTCGTTCTTGGATCGAGCGACGGATGACCTTCCGCCGTTTCTGTTACGCGACCCTTTGAGCGGCGAAGCGATCGCACCGCCTCCTGTCTTCTCGGCCGCGTGGCGGACGCCCAAAGAGCGGTGGCTCCTCGAAACGGTCGCCAAGCACGTGGCCGCCGGCGAGCGCGTCCTCATCTACCTGCGCCACACGGGCGGGGGCGAGCTGCCCGGTCGGCTTCTGCGGATTCTTTCCGATGTCGCTCCCAAGGCCGCGTTTCTCGACTGTCAAGAAGGTCCCCGCCGCCTCCCGGAAGGACTGGATCGATCGGCAGGTGCTGGCCAAGGATGTCCCCGTGCTGCTGGTGCATCCCAACGCCGTCCGCACCGGCCTCAACAACCTGGTCGCCTTCACGGTCGGGGTTTGGTACGAGCTGGACGCTTCGGCCACGACCTACCGCCAGGCGAACGGCCGATTGCACCGCATCGGTCAGACCCGGCCCGTGACGATCTATATCCCCTGCTACGCAAAGACCACGCAACAGACCCTGCTCGATCTGCTCGGCCGAAAGGTCGGGGCTTCGCTTCAGGTGGACGGCCTCGATCTGCAAGCCGCGCTCGAGGCGGCGGGTGCCGGCGACGGCAACGCTCGATCCGCCGCACTGGCCTCCGCCATGGGCATGGGACAGGCGATCTGGAACGCCATGGCGCGCTAGGGACCTGGAAGCTCCAGGCACCGGCAGAAACCGAGACTGCCCAAGCCCCCGCATCGTGCTGTCCGCGGCCGAGGTGAACGGGGGTTCGGTGCCGGTGATCCGGACCCGATCGCCAGGCCAGGGAAGCCGGCCACCGCGGTGAGGTGGAGATCCCAGACCCCTACAAGGACTCGAGCGGGTTTGCCAGCCCTTGGCGCCTTGGAGTCGCCGGGTATCCGGAGACTCGCGGGGTGGGGTGGTGACCTCGATCTCCCCTTCGAGAGGGGTGTGGGTGAGGAGGGAGCGGGTGCCAGCGGGCGTCGCGGTCTTTGCCGAGGTGTTGGCGGTTCGGGGGGCTCCCGTTTTGGCGGGCTCCTCTCGCGTCTTGGTGTCTCGAAACGGTCCATCCCTGGGTTCAGGCTAGGCCCGGCGCGGGCTTTCCCCCAAGTTTCCGGACGTACGTCCTCCAGCGGTTCCCGCACCTTGGGGTCGCCCGCGGCTCGGGCCTCTTTCGCTCTTCCCCGGGGATGGACCCCGACACCCAAGACGCGAGAGGAGCCCGCCATGACCCATAAGACCCTCACCCTTTCCGGTTGCCTCGGCAAAGACCGCGACATCCGCTGGACCCGCCCCAAGACGACCGATCTCACGGTCTGGAACGAGGTGATCGACGGGGAGGAAGAGATCGAGGTCACCACCCCACCCCGCGAGTACCTCCGTTTGTCGCTGGCGGTTCGGGAGCGAGGCGCCAAGGGCTGCCAAACCCGCTGGGTCAATCTCATCGTCTGGGATCTCCACCTCACCGCGGTGGCCGGCGTTCGGTTGTCCAGGACCGGCGATCGGGTCCGGATCACCGGCACCGAAGAGGTGTTCACCTTTACGACCGAGGACGGGGAGGAGCGGGAGTTTCACTACATTTCGGTTCGAAGCTTCCGGCGCCTGGGGCTGAGGGTCCGCGAGCGGGCCGAGGCCTCGTAGGTCTCGCCGTTGTTGCCCTTCGCGGGGAGACCCTCCGGGGCCGATCCCCAGGGGTGTGCTCCTCAACCACAACCAACGAAAAAACTACTGCTCGATCCGCCGCTCTGGCCTCCGCCATGGCCATGGGGCAAGTGATATGTACGCCATTCCCAGGCACCGGAAGAAACCGACACTTCCCAAGCCCCCGCATCGTCGCCGCGGCCGCAGCGAACGCGGATTCGGTGCCGGTGACCTGGACCCGATCGCCCGCAGAGGAACACCGGCCACCGCGGTGAAGTCGGGCTCCCAGGCCGAAAACCAAGGACACAGCGGGTTTGCCAGCCCTTGGCGCCTCGGAATCTCCGTTTGTACCGGAACCCGCGGGAAGGGGTGGTGACCTCGATCTTCCCCTTCGAGAGGTGTGAGGAGGGAGCGGGACCCAGCGGCCGTCGCGGTCTTTGCCGAGGTGTTAGCGGTTCGAGGGGATCCCGTTCTGGCGGGCTCCTCTGGGTCTTGGTGTGTCTCGAAACGGTCCATCCCTGGGTTCAGGCTAGGCCCGGCGCGAGCTGCTCCCCAAGTCTCCGGACGTTCGTCCTCCGGCGGTTCCCGCACCTTGGGGTCGCCCGCGACTCGGGCCTTTTTCGCTCTTCCCCGGGGATGGACCCCGACACCCAAGACGCGAGAGGAGCACGCCATGAATCCGAAGACCCTCACCCTTACCGGTTGCCTCGGCAAAGACCGCGACGGCCGCTGGACCAAACCCAAGACCACCGTCCTCACCCTCTGGAACAAAGCGATCGACAGGGATGAAGAAATCGAGGTCACCACCCCCTCCCGCGACTACCTCCGGATGACGCTGGCGGTCCGCGAAAGGGGCCTCAACGGCTGGCAAACCCGCTGGGTCAATCTAATCGTCTGGGATCTCAACCTCACCGCGGTGGCCGACGTTCGGTTCTCTCGAACCGGCGATCGGGTCCAGGTCACCGGCATCGAAGAGGCGTACCCCTTCCCGTCCGAGGACGGGGTGGAGCGGGAGTTTCGCTACATCTCGGTTCGGAGCTTCCGGCGCCTGGGATGAAGGTCCGCTAGCGGGCCGATGCCACGTAGGTCCCGCCGTTGCAGCCCTTCAAGGGGAGGCCTGCCGGGGCCTGTGGTTCCGCCCCTTCCGTTCGACCACCTTTACCCCCTCCCCTTCTCGTCGATGCCAACGCCCGCTGCGTCGGCCGTTGCTCAATACAGGCGCCCCTCACCCACGAAACAAACATCCGCGCGATGTGCCAAGGCCGACCGATGGACGGCGGCGACGCGGGTTCAAAGACGTTCGATCTCTTTCGGCTACGCCGCGATGCCCTCAAGCCGGGGGTGCAGGGCATCGCAACTACCCGAAAGGAGATCGAACATGAACCACATCCACCTCATCGGCTACCTCGGCAACGATCCGGAGATCAAAGAGAAGAACGGCACCACGTGCGCCCGTCTCTCTCTGGCGGTCACCAACGCCTACAAGGACAAAGAGGGGAACCGACAGGAGCACACCGACTGGATTCCCGTCGTGGCGTTCCGCGGGTTGGCCAAGACCCTCGAGCACGTCAAGAAGGGTGCTCGGATCGCCGTCTATGGACGGCTGAAGACCCAGAGCTACGAGACGAAGGAGGGGGAACGGCGCACGTCGTTCGAGGTGGTGGCCAAGGACATCACCTTCCTCACGCGAGGGGGCCGGGGGACCTCGGAAGAGCCGGATGGCGGCGAGGGCTTCCCCGACGTGCCGGCGGGCGGCGAGGCCGACGACGAGGTTCCCTTCTAGCCGAACCCGGGCGCGGGGCCGACTGACGGCCCCGCGCCTTGTATCCCTTGTTTTTTCCCTCAAACCGCTTCCGGAGATTCCGAGATGATCCCTACGATCGATCGTGCGCACGATGCGGCGCCGGTTGAGTCCGTGAGCAAGAGGCCGCTCACGTGGGTCACCGGCGGTCACGCCGACCGCTCCGGCGAGGCCAAATATCTCCACCTCATTCGAGCCCCTGGCGATCCGGAGCGAAGGCCTCGGCCGAAGGGTGGTGTTGCCGATCGGGCGCCCCATCGAACGCTCGGCCGTACGTCGGCCGCACAGTGGGAGCCTGTGCTTCTCGAAGCGCTCGCGGATTGCGTGCCGCGGACCTTCAATCGGCTGGGCGTTGAGCTCTTCGATTTGACCGCCGATGTCATTTTTGGGACGCCCGTCGACCGCGCTCTGTGGGGCCTCGTGACTCGGGGCCTTGTCGAGCACACGATGGAGCTGCCGGTCTTGTTTCGGCGGAGGGCTGGGGTTTTGAGTTTGCCGCCGGCCGCGGCGGTGCCGCGGCAGTTGTCTCTGTTTGCTGGGGACCTATCGATTTAAGTGCCGCGGCTCTCCACGGCAAAGGAAGGCGTAATTGGGGCGCGAGTGTGACCGTTGCACCGTCCTCCCCCGCGCCTCTCAGCGGCGCTCGGCAAAGCAGGTGTCAGCCATTGAGGAGAGGACTCCCTACTCCTCTACGTCGAGATCGAGAGAGTCGCGAAACTTGAGGCTCGGGGCGTGCTCGGCCAGTCGAAGGTACCGGCGGAAGCGTTCGAGGAACCGCAACGTCAGGTCGCCGCGTGCCGCCCGATCGGTGAAACAGCCGCACGCGCGCCGCACCTCGACGAAGCGGATCCCCTCGGTGATTGTTTGGAAGTCCGCAGCGAGAGCGTCAGCTTCGGCCGAAGCCCCGGTCGCGACAAGGAAGTGCGCCAGCTCGGTCACGACCAGCGCATGCTCGTAGGGTTGGTTCCCTGCGGCGACCTTCTGGCGGGCCGTTTGCAGAATCTCGATCGCTAGCGCGGGTTTCTTCTGGCTCCCAAGCACTCGCGCCCTCAGCCAATCGGTGCGCGTCCGTTCCGCGAGACTGCCACGTTTGCGGACGCCGCGAGCGGCAGCCTTGATCGTCGCGTCCGCCTCGGCGATGCGCCCGAGATCGACCAAAAGCTCTGCCCGATCGCGCTCGAGCTTCAGGGTCGTATATTCATCGTTGGGGAAGGTGCGGCTAGCGAACTCGGCGGCTTGTTCGGTCAGGTCGAGTGCCCGCGCGAGCCGGCCGCAGCGGACGTGGATGCTCGCGAGGCCCAGGTAGGCGTCCAACTTGACTCTGCCGTCGCTGATCGTCAGGACCTCTTCCAAGGCTTCGTAGGCAGCAGCACTGTCGGTGCCATCGAACAGATGAGCCGCCCGCTTCCAAACGGCACCACTCTCGTCGAGTAGAAACGGCGCGGCTGCTCGGCCGATCTGCCAGTACGCCGCAGAACGGTCGAACGCCTCGTTGGTATCGAACCTCCCCAGCGCTGCCCGCACCTCTCCGAGGTGAGCCCAAACGTAGGCGCGGAGCTTCGCGATCCACGGATCGTCGCCGACGATTCCATCAGCCACTTTGACCGCGCGCTCCGCCAGCCAATGCATGGTCTCTGGTCGCCGGTCACCGATCATCGAAACCGCGTGGCGCGCGAAATGCTCGGCGAGTGTCCACCTCTCGACTCGGCGCCATCTCTCGAGGGTGCCCTCGAAGTCATAAACTGAGCCGTGCTGCCGCACGATCGTTGCGGCATCCTCGCGCTGGCGCGCTCGGTCGCCGGCATAGGGTGTTCCCTCGGCGCGGACGATTGCCGCTTCGGCTTCGGCGCCGACGGAACCGTCAGGTGTCGGGGCGTCGGCTCCCGAAGGCCCCGATTGCCCCGTGAGCGTCCGCCACAGGGCGCGGGTCTCGGCGACCGCCGAGGGCCGTACACCAAGAGCGGAAAGAAGAGCGTAGAGATCGCGAGCGTCGGGCTCGCCCGGTGCGTTCTCGATCTTGCCGAGGCGGCTCTCCGGGATGCGGGTCGCCCTCGCGAGGTCGCGCCGGCTCATTCCGCGGAACTGGCGCAGCAGGGACAGGATTGTGCCCGTTGCCGGGCCGGAGGTCTCAGCCGGCGCGCGCCTCGCGCCGCTCACGTTTGGGTCGCCGGCGGGGGTTCGGTCGTCGGCTCGCTTCGGACTGGGCGCGCTCGGCGCCGCTTGGGTTTCGGCTGTTCGAGGGTTGTGGTGAGCGTTTCGAGCAGGGCGTTCGCGCAGGCCAGGATCGCTTCGAGGCTGCGGGCGAAGTTTAGCGAGGCGACCAGGCGCTCGGCGCTCGCGGAGGCCGTTTCGAGCAGCGGCGCCATCCCCTCCTCGTTCGGCCGTTCGGCCCCCTCCATGGCATGCAACCGTTCGAACAGGGGGAGGCCGTGTGCGAGCTCGGCGT
>JANNIH010000101.1:0-102421 GCA_031404815.1 Holophagales bacterium
GCATCGGCCTTCGGCCTCAGCCCTGGGCTGGGCTCTCCCGGCCCGTTGGGCCGATCTCAGACGCCGCCGGATGACAGGCGATGCTGGCCTTGATCTTCTCCACGCTTTGGATCAGCCGGCGACTTTGACGGGGCCTTGGCATGCCGTGGGATTCGGCTTCCGGATCTTCGACCGCCGAATAGACTGTGCGGACCTGTAGCGAGGCGGCGTAGCCCCGGTTCCTGATGCAGAGAAAGAAGGAGCGTTTGGTTTCGTTCATGGTGTTGGTTTTAAAAGTCGTTTGACTTTGAGGTCTCAGCGACCCCGACCGTGAGCTTCGAAGGCCGATGAGGAGGATTCTTCCCTAATCTCCCCGACTCCGGTGTCTCAAAAGCATTGACAGGTTCCGGGCCTTCAGGACATAGGTAACACCCCCTTCACTCCCCCCACGGCGTCTTCCATGCCGAAAACGTCGGCGGGCCAGCCGCGGAGCGTTGTCGACGGGCGCACGCCGTGTTTCGGAGCCGATGACGTCGAGCGGTGACTGCAAGCCCGATTTCGGGGCGCATTCTCGGCCGCAGCGACGTAGAGCCCGATTCGATGGCGTAGAGCCGCCTTCCGCGGCATTTGTTCCGGTTCTGGGGCCGATGGTCCGATTCTGGGGCGGATAGTCCGGTCCTGGGACCGATAATCCTGTTCTGGGACCGCTGGTCCGATTCTGGGACGGCTATTCCGGTTCTGGGACGTATAGTCCGGTTCTGGGACCGATATTCCTGTTCTGGGACGTATATTCCTGTTCTGGGACGGATCGCCGCTTTCGGCAGGATAGAGCCGCTATACGGCTCGGATCGCCGGTATCCAAGGCGTATAGGCGCTCTCCAGAGTGTAGTGCCGCTTTCGGAAGCGGGGGCCCGACTGCCGGGTGCGTGACCGCGACGACTTCTTGCTTTTCGCCAGTTCTTCGCGGACCAGCTCGTGGTTCTTGTCGCGTAGGATAGGTCTATGCCCGAGTCCACAACGCCGACCCTCTTCACCATCCCCGGTCCCCACGCCCCGCTCCACGGCTTGATCGACTTCCCGGAAGAGCCCGGGCTCCGGCCGACGGTGGTGATCTGCCACGGGTTCAAGGGGTTCATGGAGTGGGCTTTCTTTCCGTATCTCGCCCATTTGCTCAGCGAGCGGGGGTTCGTGGTGGTGCGCTTCAATCTCTCCGGGAGCGGTCAGCTGCCGGGCGAGGATCGGGTGAGCGATCTTGCGGCGTTTCGTTCGAATACGCACAGCCGGGAGCTGGAGGATCTGCTCGCGGTGATCGCTGAGGTAGGCGGGGAGATCGCGCCCGGGAGGGCCGACTCGAAGCGGCTGTCGCTGTTCGGCCACAGTCGGGGGGGCGGCAACGCCATCCTCGCCGCGGCACGGCCGGAGTTGCAGGAGCGGGTGAAGTCTCTGGTCACCTGGGCGGCGGTCGCTACCTTCGACCGCTACTCGGAAGATCAGAAGAGATTCTGGCGCGACCTGGGCGAGTTCCCGGTGCAGAACACGCGGACGAAGCAGGATCTGGCGCTGGGATTGGGGTTGCTCGAAGATCTGGAAGCATACGGTGACGCGCTCGATCCGACCCGCGCCGCCGCGGTGCGGTCGTGCCCCTGGCTGATCGTCCACGGCGACCGCGACGATTCGGTCGGCTTCTCCGATGGCGAAAAGCTCAAGGCGGCGGCTACCGAGCCGTGCGAGCTGCTCCGGATCGAAGGGGGCGACCACGGTTTCGGTGCGAAGCACCCGTTCCAGGGGCCGACGCCGCAGTTGATCCAGGCGCTGAACGCGACGCAGAGTTGGTTGGTGCGCTCAGGGTAGCGACCCGACGGCCGCTACCTACGCGAGGGTGATCGCTGCGGCCATCTCGAAGAGCAGCGGCCCGGAAAGCTCCGTCACCACCCGGTCCGCGCCGGCCGCGTGCAGCTCTGCGGCCGATGTCCGTCCCGTCGCGACCGCGAGGCAGGGGATGCCGTGGGCGCGGGCGCAGGCGACGTCGTGGATGCTGTCTCCGACCACCAGGGTGTCCGCTGCGGCGAAGCGCCGGCCGAGGTGGCTCTCCGCCCGGTCGAGCGCGAACGGCGGGAGGTCGCGACGGTCGATCGCGTCGCAGCCAAAGGCGCCGAACGGGAAGAAGCGGTTCAGGTCGAACGGCGCGAGTTTGGTGCGCGCGCAGGGCTCCCAATTGCCGGTGAGCAGGGCGAGTTTGACTTGGGCGTCGGCGGCGAGCTCTTCGAGCCGCTCGACGACGCCGGGCAGGAGCGTCATCCGTTCGGGATCGAGCCGGGTGGCGAGCCGTTCGCGGTAGATCTCGCGAACGTCGGGGATGCGCGCGAGCGCTTCGTCCCGCGCCACACCGCCCGAAATCGCCAGCTCGACCACGATCGTCGGATCGGTCTTGCCGGAAAAGTCGTAGCCGTCGAGATCCCCGGCGGTGCCGAAGACGTCGAATAGCGCGGAGGCGAAGATCGGACGCACCTGCGGCCCGCAGGAGAGGAGCGTGCCGTCGATGTCGAACAGGATCAGCCGCATTGAGCCTCAAGTCTACCGCCAGCGGGGCGGTTTCTTCGTTTCGAGGAAGGTTAAGACGCCACGGCGGCAATCTTCGGTGCCGCGCGCCTGGGCGTTCGCCTCGGCGGCGCGGGCGAGCGCTTCGTCGAGCGGACGGCCGAGCGCGTCGAGCAGCAGGCGTTTGGTGCGCGCGATGGATTCCGAGCTGGCGTTGGCGAGGATCGCTCCTGCGAGGTCGTCGCCGGTCGGGCGTAAGTCGGCCGCGGGGACCACCCGGTTCGCGAGGCCGATGTCGAGCGCGCGCGCCGCGGAGAGCGGTTGCGGAAAGAGGAGCAGCTCGCGCAGATCGGCGCCGCGCACGCGGAGCGGCAGGTAGGTCGCGACTAGCGCCGCGACGAAGCCGATCCGCACTTCGCTGTAGAGGAACATCGCATCGTCGGCCGCGACCACGAAATCACACGCGGTGGCGAGACCGCAGCCGCCCGCGACGCACGAGCCCTGAACGAGCGCCAGGGTGAGTGCCTCTTGCTTGAGGATCGCGGCAAACAGCGCGCGCAGCTTTTCCGACTCCGCCCGGTTCTGCTCGATGTCGGCGTCGGCGAGCGCGCGCAGGTGGTCGAGATCGGCGCCGGCCGAGAAGTGCTTGCCGGCCCCGGAAAGGATCACCGCGCGCACCCCTTCGGCGCGCAGATCGCGGCCGTACAGCTCGGTCAGGGCGGACACCAGAGCGGGGGAGAGCGCATTGGCGCGCGCCGGATCGTTCAGTTGGACGCGCAGCAGGTCGCCGTCTTGGCGGACTTCGAGCAGGGGGGTGGTCATCGGGCGATCCTACGGTTGGGTCCTGCGGGTTGTTGTTACGCTCGGGCCGGCGGGATCAGCTCTTCCGGGACTTCGATCTCCATCATCAGAAGCCCCTGGGCGTGGGTCTTGCCTTGCGCGTCGGTCTTCAAGCTTTCGGTGCCGCCGCCGCCGAGGGCGTCGTGGAGGATGAAGTTGAGCGCGTTCAAGTTCGGCACCTCGTAGCGATCGACCTTGCCGCGGCAAACTCTAGCGAAATGCGCCTTCACCCGCTCGGGGGTCACCTCGCGGCGGATCACCTCGTAGAGTGCCTCCGAGGCGGCGATCAGGCCGACGTTGCTCGCGTCTCCCTTGTCGCCGGAGCGGGCGTGGGCGATGTCGCGCAGGCGAACCCTCATGCCTCCTCCACATCCACGTTGAGCCGGTTCTCGATCTCTTCCCGCGCGAGCAGCGCCGGCCAATAGGCGACCACCTCTTGCGGCTTGGGCCGACCCCCGGCAAAACCGGTGACCCCCGGCGGGCCGGCGGTGATGAGCGGCGCGATCTCCTGGCCGAAGCGCTCGACTTTTGCGCGGTCGGCATTGCGCACGCCCAAGCGGAGCACCACTTCGGCCGGATCTTCCGGGGCGGTCAAGATGCCGGGCAGGCAGGCGGCGAGGCCGAGCATCTCGGTCGAGCGGTCGTCGTCCGAAAACGTCACCCCCGCGCGCTCCAACCGCTTCCAGACCACTTCGGCCGCGAGCTTCGCCTTGTCGATCGCGCGCGGGCCGGAGAGCGTGATCTGGCCGCTGCTCTTCCAGCCGGCGAGGTAGGAGGCCGAAACTTTGAGGAACGGCGTCCGCGGTCGGCCGGTGATGCCGGAGACCCGCACCCGGTCCTTCCCCTGCTGTTCGAGCTGGATCGAGGTGAAGTCGGCGACCACGTCGGGGGTGATGTACTCCTGGGGATTGCCCATCTCGTAGACCAGCTGTTCGGCGACCGTCTCGGTGGTCACCATGCCGCCGGTGTTCGGGTGCTTGGTGATCACGAACGTGCCGTCCGCGGACGCTTCGGCGATCGGATAGCCGACGTTCCAGAGGTCCGGGACCTCCCAGAAGCGGCTGAAGTTGCCGCCGGTGCATTGGGCTCCGCATTCGAGGATGTGCCCCGCGATCGTCCCCGCGGCGAGCCGGTCCCAATCGTCTTGCCCCCAGCTAAATTCGTGGATCAGGGGGCCGAGCGCGAGCGCGGTGTCGGTCACCCGGCCGCACAGGACGATCAACGCCCCCTGGTCGAGCGCCTGGGCGACCGGCCGGGCGCCTAAGTAGGCGTTGGCGCTGGTCAGCCGGTCGGTCACGGTGGAGATCGGCTCGCCGGTGTCCATGTTCGCCATCGTGTGCCCAGCTTCGACCAGCGCGGGGAGGCGGGTGAAGACATCGTCCCCTTCGACTACGCCGACCCGGACGCCTTTGACCCCCAACTCGCGGGCGATCTCGAAGATCTTCTCGCGGCAGCCGCGGGGGTTTAAGCCGCCGGCGTTGGTGATGATCCGGACGTTTCGCTCTTTCAGCTCGGGCAGGACGCGGCGGATGAACGCCGGAAAGTCGCTCGCATAGCCGAGCCGCGGGTCTTTGAGGCGCTGGCGCATCATGATCGACAGGGTGACCTCGGCGAGGTAATCCAAGCCGATGTAGTCGATCGGACCGCCGCGCAGCAGCTCCACCGGAGCGTCCACGCTGTCGCCCCAGAATCCCTGGCCGTTGCCGATGCGAATGGTTCGGTTCATGATCAAGGCGAGGTTAGCACGGGGAATCCCGAGCCGCCCCGCAACCGTTGTAGTGCATGGGACCGACGCAAAGCGGACGCTTCCGCGGTCGTTTCCCATCCGATTCTATCCCGAAGGAGGATTTCCCATGGCGAAAAAAGACCCGAAGAAAGACGCGAAAGCCGAGACCTCGAAGAAGGCCAAGGCGTCGGCCGTAGAGGCCGGTGGCAAGGCGCAGGGCGGCATCACCGAAGAGCGGTTCTTGGCTGCTCTCAACGAGGATCTGGCGCGGGAGTATGCCGCGGTCATCACCTACCGGACCTACGCGAGCCTGGTGCAGGGCCAGTGGCGAATGGAGCTGCGCCAGTTCTTCGAGGCGGAGATTCCGGACGAGCTTCTCCATGCCCAGCTGCTCGCTGACAAGATCGTCTCGCTCGGCGGCGAGCCGACAACCGTCCCCGCGTCGGTCAAGGCGGCCAAAGATGCCCACGAGATGCTCAGCAACGCGCTCGAAGACGAGATCGAGGCGGTCGGCCGCTACATCGAGCGAAGGAAACAAGCCGAGGATCTCGGCCACGCCGGCCTCGCCATCGACATGGACGACCTGATTCAGGACGAGACCAAGCACCGCGACGAGCTGCGCATGATCCTGCGCCGATGGGATCGGGGGTAGGGTCCGACGCCGCTGGGATGGATCAAAGCCCTTGCGCTCGACCTAAGAATCTACGAGGGCTCCTCCCCGTCGGTCAGCCAGCCGAGCGCGCGCTCCTGCCAATCGGGGTGGCTCGTCTCGTCGATGTAACGCAAGTCCGGCGCGATTCCTGTCTCCTTGACCATCCGGCGTGCCTGTAGGCCGGCGATCGCGCTGTGGGTGACGACGGCGTTGCGCCCCATTCCGGCCTCGCGGCAGATCAGGATCGTCTGCTTGACCAACTCCTGCGCTTCGGCGGTGAAGGATCGGGTCGCGCGCAGGTCCACCAGCATGGTGAACCCTCCGTCGCGGGGGCGGACGGTGCGGCGGAGTTCGTCGAGCATCCCGCGCGCCGTGTCGCGATCGACGGTGCTCTCGAAGGTCACCCGGTAGCCGTAGTCGGTCTCTTCGATGTGGGGCATACGTCTTGGTAGGGGGAACCGGAGGGGTGAAAGCTACGCCACTCCGGTTCCCTCTTCCCAACCCTCGCTTTCGGGGTTCTGGTTTTAGTCCAAACGGAACGACAGGGTGAGCACCATGGACTCCAGAGCGATCTCCTGCTTGACACCCGCTCCCGGGACCGGTCCGGCGAGCGAGAACAACGGGCCGCTCCCGTCGTTCTTGAACGCCCGATAGTAGGCCAGATCGAGGCGCAGGCTATCGTACGCCTGGAAACCGATACCGGCCGTCGCGTGATTCTCGAACAGCCCCGGAGCGAACAGGCTGAAGAAGGTCTGCGCGTCGGGGATCGGGTTGTCGCTCTTGTTGTAGCCGCCGCGCAGCGTGATCCGCTCGGTCGCGCCATACTGGATACCGAGCGCGAAGACGTCGATGTCCTCCCAGCCGGGACCGCGGATGGCGCCGGTCGTCGGGTTGATCCCGGAATCGCCGAAGCCCGGGGTGGAGGAGTAGAAGAGCCTTTTCGCGTCGAGCGCCAGCTGGAGCTTAGAGGTGGGGGTCCAGGCGACGCCGAGCGTCGCGACCGCCGGAGCGCCGAGCTCGAACTTGATCTTCCGGGCGGTGCCGAAGGTCGGCAGATTGGGGTTGGCGACGCCTGAATTCCACTCGAACTCCTCGAACTTCGTCTCGGACGTGTAGGAGGCGCCGAGCGCAAACTGCGGAGTCGCCTGGAAATGGGCTCCGACCTGGACGCCGAAGCCCATCGCGCTGTCGGAATCGACGCGCGGGAAAAAGCAGACCGGACCGCCCGGACCGCCCGAGCAGTCGGGTGCGGCGAAACCGACCGGATCGCCGGCCAGAGTCGCGCGGGCGAGGTTCAACGAGGCGCCGACGGAGAGTCGGTCGTCAACCTTGTACGCCACGGCGAACGGGATCCTCAACAACTGATAGCTCGAGTAGAAGCGGCCGAAGCCGCGCGGCTGCGGCGCGAGGATCGGGTTGCGCGGATCTTGCGGGTAGTCGACGCTGAAACCGGCGAGGCCGAGGAAGCCCATGCCGAAAGCGGCCCGGCTCTCCTTCTTGTGGTGGCTCCAGCCGAATGCGGGGATTGCGGCATCGTCCCCCTGGTCCTCGGTGCGGCCGGAGAACGGTCCGACCCGGCTCTCGACCGCGTTTTGCTGATCGACGTTCTCCAGACTGAATTGAAACTGGTAGCCATCCATCCGCGCGAGCAGGGCGGGGTTCAAGCTCAAGGCGCCGAGCGCGTCGTTGGGCAGCGCCACACCCGCGCCGCCGAGCGCGCTGTTGACGGCGCCGACACCGTGCAAGAAGTGACCGTTGCCCGCCGCTGCGGGCCGGCCGACGGCCGTGGCGATCAGGGCGACCGCCGCGATGAACCTGATGAACCTGAGACCGCGGCCGGTTCGCAGGTGTGAAGCGGGACGACGAGGGACACCGAGGGAATGTTCGGGCATAGCTCCTCCGCAGATTGAGAAAATGAACGTCAAGGTTCGAATGAGCGGCGCCGCCGATCGGTGCCACTCGTTCCAAGGAGCGAGAGCTTCGCGCTCCGCGGCTCCGATTCAACGTGTGGTGACACCATAGAGAGTGCGTCCAACTCGAATTTGCGCGCCGCGCCGTCGCACCCCGTGCCGGCCGAGGCCGAAAAGGAGCGCCGATTGATCGAGCCGAGCCGTAGCGTGTCGCAACGAGAGGAGCCGCCGGCCGAGGCCGAGCTCCGGCGTGCGCGGTGGCCCCTTGCGCCTTTGACCGCGGCGTCGGCCGCCGGATTGTCCTTGCTTGGGCTGGCCGCCTGTTTCGGGGCTCCGTGGTGGCCGCTGGTGGTTTTCGGCGCGGTCGCGGCGGTGGCGCTCCAGGTCCACGGTGCGCGTTTCGGTGGAGCGACTCGGAGCGCCGCCGGTGATTTCTTCGTTGCCGAAGCCCATGTGGCGGAGCGCGCCGCCGCGTGCGCAGCGCTGCGCGAGCTGCGCGCGGGCGACCTGGTTGGGGCGGCCCTGGAGCGTCCGCACCTAGGGGCACCGGTGCGCACGGCGCTCTTGAGCGCGGCCGGAGAGCTCGCGGCGTTGGCCGAACGGCTCCGTTCGGCAAACGGCGAGACCGCCCAGGCGACCGATTCGGTGATGCGCATGACCGCCGATCTCGCCTCGTCGTCGGCGGAGCTGTCGGCCTCGGTGAGCGAGATCACCGCCGCGATGGAGGAGCTCGCGCGGACGGCTTCCGGGATCTCCGAGCGGGCGGTCATGCTGGCCCAGCTGTCGGCGCGGGTGGAAGCGCGAGGTGCCACCGGCGAGGAGGCCCTGGTCGAGGCGCTCGGGGGGGTGATCGAGGTCGAGGCGCGGATCGCCGCGATCGCCGCGCGCACCGACATCTTGGGCGCGCGCTCGAAAGAGATCTATCGGGTGCTCGATCTGATCGCCGAGATCGCCGAGGAGACCCATATCCTGTCGCTCAACGCGGCGATCGAGGCCTCGGCCGCAGGGGACGAGGGGCGCAGAAGCGCAGTGGTCGCCGAGCAGGTGCGCCGCCTGGCCAGCCGCTCGCGCGATTCGGTCGCCTCGGTGCGCGCGCTGCTCGATGAGTTTTCGGTCGCGATCCGTGGCACCGTGGTGGCGACCGAGGAGGGGGCCAAAGAGACCCGGCAGGTGCTCGGGTCGGCGGAGCGGGCGGCGGTGGCGATCGCCGAGCTGCGCGCGGTGGCCGCCCTGACGGCGGCGCGGGCGCTCCGGATCTCGGGGTCGACGCGCGAGCAGGACGCCGCGTCGGACGAGGTGGTGGCGACCCTGCGCGATGTGGGCTACGTGATCGATCGAACCTCGTCCGCGCTCACCGGCCTGGACGGCGCGCAAACCCGGCTCGAACGTCTGGTGCTCGGAGTCGAGCTGTTGGCGCAAGGGCTGCGGCGCGAGTCGCCGTTTTCGTTGGTCCACCAGGCGTCGGCTTGGGCGCTCCGTTTCACCGCTCTTTCCCAGGCAGACTCCGAGGTAGAAGTTGAGCTTGCGCTCGATTCCCTGCGGGTCGAAGCTCCCTACCTCGACGATGCGTATCTGGTCGATGCCACGGGATATGCTCTCTCCCTCGGCTCGAGACGAAGGCCCGATGGTGACGGGGCGACGGTGGTGCGCGAGCGCGATCTCTCCGGCCGCCCCTGGTTCCGCGCCGCGGTGGCGCGCGGTCGGTCGGTGTTGACGGCACCTTATGTCTCGATCAACGGCAGGAGCTGCTTCACCGTCGCGGTGCCGATCTTCGATCCGGGGGGTGAGCTGGCGGCGGTCCTCGGAGTCGATGTCGACGTCCACGACTGGACGCGGATCGGCGCCGGGGGTTAGAGCCCGGCCGGACCGAGGAACGCCCGAGAGCGCCCCAGAGCGCCCGAGTGGGACAGCGCGAGGAATCGCGAAGGAAGAGAAACGTAGGACGTTATGGACACTACCGCAACCGCTCAACCCTTTCTTCCGCTCTCGGCGTCCGGCACCGGGTATCTGCTGGTCCGGGCCGGCGAGCAGATCTGCGCCGTGCCGGTCGGGTCGGTGCGCCGGGTCGTGCGCGCGCTCACCGTCCATCCGTTGCCGGGTGCCCGGGCGGAGTTGGCCGGCCTCGCGGAGTTCGGCGGCGAGCCGCTGCCGGTGCTCGACCTCGCCCGCCTGATCGGCGCGCCGGTTGGCGCCCATCCGCTCTTTCCGGTCACCGTGGTGGTCTGGTCGCGCACCGCCGACGGGCGTGAGGGCGTTGGCCTCGCGGCCGACGAAGCGCTCGAAGTGGTCGATTTGAGCGCGGCTTCCTGGGTGCCTACGCCTGGGTTTCTGGTCGGTGAGGCGTTGGTCGGCGACCGGGTGGTCCGGGTGCTCGATCCCGACCGGCTGGGAGACTAGGGCGTGAACGCGGCCGGCTCCGGATCGTTTCTGCTGTTTCATCGCGGCGGCGGGCTGTGGGGGATCGATAGCGGCCGGGTGGCGCGGATCGGTGCCGGCCGGGGGGGTGAGACCAGATCGAGCGCCGACCCGAACGAGGGCGCGTTGCGGGTCGAACTCGATTCCAAGCCGGCGGCCGGAGCCGATTCGGTGGCGCTCGCCGCCGACCGGGTGGAAGGGATCGTGGCCGACCTCGCGTTTCGCCCCCTCCCCTCGGTGCTTCGTAATTTCTGGCCGGAATCGGGGTGCGGCATCGCCGTACACGGTGGCCGGCCGGTGATCCTGCTCGATCCGCTCCGCCTTCCGCTCCCGTTGGTCGCCCGAGGAGAGCCTGATGCCTGACCCTACCGTCACCCCAAATACCGGCTCGATCCCCCCCGCCGCTCCCGCTTCGGCTCCGCGCTCCGACACCGATCGGCTGGGGCGTTTTACGCTCGGAGTCGCCCTCTTGGGCGCCGTGCTGCTCGCCGGTTTCGTCCTGTTGCTGGTCGCCGAGGCGCAGGGTGGACCGGGTTGGCTGTTCGAGGCGTTCCTGCTCGTGGCGCTGATCGCTGTGGCCGTGGAATTCGCGGTCGTCCTGCCGGGGCAGCGCCGCCTCGCCGCCAAGGCGGAGCGCGAAATGCGCAGCCGCAACGATACCGAAACCTCGCTGGTGGCGGCGCTCGGGCATCTGAGCGCGGGGGATCTGGTGCGCTGCGCCGAGCGTGGCCACGGTCTGCCCGGCGATCTGGCGCCTTCGTTCGAGGGTGCCACTGCGGCGCTCGGCGTGCTCGCGCAGCAGATCCAGGCGAGCTCGATCGAAGTCGCGGGTGCGGCGAGCGGGGTCAACCAGATCGCCTCCGAACTCGCCTCCGGCTCCTCCGAGCAGGCCGCTTCGGTGGTCGAGATCACCGCCGCGATGGAAGAACTCGCGCGCACCGCGTTCCAGATCGCCGAAAACGCGGCGAGCCAGGCCGAGTTGGCGCAGAAGGCCGAAGAGAGCGGCGATGTCGGCGCCGCCGCGGTGGAAGAAGCGGTGGCCGGGGTCGAAGAGGTAAAGAAGCGGATCAGCGGCATCGCCACCCGAGCCGATTCGCTCGGCGCGCGCTCCAAAGAGATCTACCGCGTCCTCGATCTGATCACCGAGATCTCCCACGAGACCCACATCCTGTCGTTGAACGCGGCGATCGAAGCGGCGACGGCGGGAGAGCACGGGCGCCGCTTCTCGGTGGTCGCCGAGGAGGTCCGCAGGCTCGCGCAACGCTCGCAGGAATCGGTCGAGTCGGTGCGCGCGCTGCTCGACGAGTTCGCGGGTTCGATCCGCGCCACCGTGGTGGCGACCGAAGAGGGGAGCAAAGAGGCGAGCCGGGTGCTCGAGCGGGCGCGCGCGGCGGCTTCGGCGATCGACGAGCTGCGCCAGGCTTCGGGCGATACCGCGCGGGTCGCGCGCGAGATCTCGCTCGCCACCCAGCAGCAGAACGCCGCCTCCGACGAGGTGGTGTTGACGCTCAAAGAAGTGAGCCAGGTGGTGCAGAGGATGGCCGATGGCTTGAAGCAGTTCACTTCGACCGCCGACCGGTTGAACCATCTTGGGCTTCAGATCCAGATGCTCGCCCAGTCGTTCCACCTCGACACGCCGCACTCGCTCAAGCACGCGGCCGAGCGCTGGGCGCGCGAGATCGAACGGCGCGCCGGCAACTGGGAGGCGATCGACCGCCTGCTGCCCGAGCTGTTGGCCGAACGGCCGTACATCGAGTTTCTGTTCTTCACCGACGAGGTGGCCGGGCAGCTCTCTTCGGCCTCGAACCACGAGCTGCTGGGCAACCGCGCCGTGCCGGAATCGGTCAAGCGCGGCACCGGCTTCGAGGATCGGCCCTGGTTCCGTTCGGCGATCAAGGCCCGGCGCGCGGTGATCACGACGGTCTATCCGTCGCTGATCTCGGGCGAGCCGATCTTTACCGTCGCCGCGCCGGTTTACGACGAGGGGCGGCTCGCCGGTGTCCTCGGGTTCGACATCAACATCGATAGCTGGACCAAGATCTAGGGCGGGACGGGAGTCGGGTGGATCCGGAGTTTGCGGACTTAGTCCCCCTGTTCGCCGAAGAGGCGCGCGATCGGCTGGCCCGGCTGTCGGCGACGCTGTCGCGCCTGGACGACGACCGCGGCGCTTTGGCCGAAGCGCGGCGCGAGCTGCACACGCTCAAAGGCGCCGGCCGGATGCTGCAGATCGCGCCGCTCTCCGAGCTCTGCCACGCGGCGGAGGAGCTGCTCGCGGAGCCGCAGCCCGGTCTCGGGAGGCGCCTGGTGCGGGTCGCCGATCGGCTCTCGGCGATGGTTGAAGAGGTGGCGGCCGGGCTTCCGCCCACGCGCGACGAGGCGCTCCTCGCACTGCTCGCCGGCGCCCCCGAGCCTGCGCCTGCCGATTCGCCGGCGCCGGCGCCTGAGGCCGCTAAAGAGGGCTCTGATCTCGGGGCGGCGAGAGCGCCATCCGCTCCGGCAGCTCCCGCCCCGGCTCTCTCGCCGGCTGGCGCCCCCGAACGGCGCGCGGCCGAGCTGCGCCTCGATGCGTCGGCGCTCGATGCGCTCGCCGAGCGCGCGACCCAGATGCGGCTGCTCGCGCTCGGCGTGCGGCCGGTGGTCGATCGGCTCTACGAACTCGCCCAACTCGCCGAGGGGGGGATGCGCGAACCGCAGCCGATGCAGGTGCTCGCCGGCCTCGCGACCATGCTCCGCCGTCTGGGCGTCGAGGTCGAGGGGCGCGAGCGGCGCCTGTCGCGAACCGCCGACGAGCAGATCGACCGCATCGTCGCCCTGCAGCTGCAGCCGCTACGCGACAAGCTCCAGTCGCTCGCGCGCTCCGGTCGCGAGCTCGGCCGTTCGCTCGGCCGTGAGATCGATGTCGAGGTCCTTGGCGAAGAGGTGCGGCTCGACCGACGGATCGTCCGCGAGCTCGAAGAGGCGCTGATCCACCTGGTGAGGAATGCCGTCGATCATGGCATCGAGACGCCGGCCGCGCGGATCGCCGCGGGCAAGCCGTCGATCGGCCGCCTGCGCATAGCGGCCGCGGCCGAGGCGTCGCGGGTTCGCTTGAGCATTGAGGACGACGGCGCGGGTGTCGATCCGGAAGCGGTGCGCGAGCGGGCGATCGCGGCCGGTCTGGTGGGCGACTCCGAAGGGCGTGCGCTCTCGGGCGAAGCGGTCTGGCGCTTTCTCTTCTCGCCGGGATTTTCGACCCGGTCGGTGATCTCCGAGCTCTCTGGCCGCGGCGTCGGGCTCGATGCCGTCTCCGCTGCGGCGACCCGTGCGGGCGGCGAGGTGTGGTTCCGCTCGACGGCGGGGGTTGGTACCCGGGTCGAGATCTCGGTCCCGGTCGCGCGCCGCGGCGAGTCGATCCTGGTGCTGCGCGTCGGCGGCGTCAAACTCGGCCTCCCCGCCGGCTCCGCCCGCAGAACCTCGCGCCTGGACCCCACCACCGTGATCGAACGCGACGGTCGCCTGATCGCCAGGGTTTCCACCAAGTCCTCCTTTCAGTCCATTGGGTCCTTTGCCTCCTCCGCCGCCCCGGCTGCAACCGACCTGCCTGGCGGCGCCACCGCCGATCGCCTGGTCCACTTCGTGCCGCTCGGCCGTCTGTGCGGGCGCGACGATGCCGAAGGGAGACTTTTGGTCGAGGGGATGGCCTCGGGCCAGCCGTTCGCGGTTTCGGTCGACGACGTGCTCGGCGAGGAGGAGGTGCTGGTCCGGCCGCTCGCGCGCGCCGCGGTGGCCGACCGGGCGATCGAAGGGGTGGCGCTGCTCGCGTCGGGCGAGCCGATCGGCGTGCTCGCTCCCGCGGCGCTCGCCGAACGGAGCCTCGCCAACCACTCGGTCGTCGCGCGCCCGGCGCCGACGATTCGGCGCGTCCGCGTGCTCCTGGTCGATGACTCGCTGGTCACCCGCGAGATGGAGCGCCGGCTCTTGGAGGATGCCGGCTTTGCCGTCCACGCGGTCGCCGACGGCCACGAGGCGTTGGCGCGCCTGGGCGAGGAGAGTTTCGACTGTGTGGTAACCGACATCGAGATGCCGGGCATGGACGGCCTCGAGCTGACCGCACGCTTGCGCGCGCTTGAACATTTCGCCCATCTACCCATCGTCGTCGTCTCGACCCGCGATCGCTCGGAGGATCGCCTGCGCGGCCTCCAGGCCGGCGCCGACGCCTACCTCACCAAGCAGAGCCTGGACGCGGGCGAGCTGGTCGAGCTGGTGCGCCGGCTCGGTGGGCGCTACACGCCGTGATCCGCGTTCTCTTGGTCGACGATTCGCCGTCGGTGCGCGCGGTGCTCCGCCGGTTTCTCGCGCGCACCGACGACCTGGTGGTGGTGGGGGACGCGGAGAACGGCGAGCGGGCGGTCGCCGCGGTCGAGGAGCTCGCTCCGGATGTCGTCGTCATGGACCTCCAGATGCCGGTTATGGATGGCTTCGTCGCGATCGAACGGATCATGGCGACCCGGCCGACGCCGATCTTGGTGCTCTCCTCGCGCGCCAACCGGAACCAGATGCAGACGGCTTTCGAGGCGATGCGGCGCGGCGCGATCGAGGTGCTGCCGAAGCCGGAGGACACCGGCAGCTGGCAGCTGCTCGCCGCCAGCCTGCCGGAGGTGGTGCGCGCCGCGGCGGCCGCCGCCACGGTGAGGCCGACCGGAAAGCGAAAACCGGCACCCTGGGGGACCGCGGAGATGCCCCTGCCGGCCGTAGTGCGCCAGCCCGCCGCCACCCGGCGACCGGATCGGCCGTTGCGCTGGGTGGCGATCGGCGCTTCAACCGGTGGGCCGGCGGCGCTACGCGAGCTGTTCACCGAGCTGCCCGCCGACTTGCCCGTCTCGGTATTGATCGTCCAGCACATCGCCGCCGGTTTCGAGGCCGGCCTCGCCGATTGGCTGAACAAGGAGTTTCCGCACGATGTCCGCTTGGCGCGCGACGGCGAGCTTCCGGGCTCAGGCGCCGTGCGCTTGGCGCCGGCCGGCTCGCACCTGCGCCTCGAAGCGGGGGCCAAGCTCGCTCTCGATGTCGTGACCCCGGTGCGGCGCGGGCACCGCCCCTCGGTGGACGAGCTGTTTCTTTCGGTCGCGAGGAACGCCCCGCGCGAAGCGGTCGGCGTGCTGCTCACCGGCATGGGCTCCGACGGGGTCGAAGGTCTGCTGGCGCTGCGGACGGCGGGCGGCCTCACGGTCGCTCAGGACGAGGCGAGCTCGGTGGTGTTCGGGATGCCGCGGGTGGCGCTCGAACGGGGGGCGGCCGACCTCGCGCTGCCGCCGCGCGAGATCGCGCGCTGGCTCGGCAAGATCTGTCGCGGCGAGCGCGGGGGCGAGGGCGCGGGAGGAGCGGGCTCGTGAGCGTGCGGGTGCTGCTCGTCGAGCAGAGTGAAGTCGCCCGGGCGCTCCACGCGCGCACGTTGCGCTCCGCCGGTTTCGAGCTTGAAGAGGCGCGCGATTTCGAGGCCGCCATAGCGGCTCTCGATCGCCGGCCGGATGTGGTCGTGGTGGCGGTCGCGGTGCCGACCATGGAGGGTTTTCCGCTGCTCCGTCTGCTCAAAGCAGATCCGGCGCAGGCGCGCATCCCGGTGTTGATCCTTTCCGGCGAAGGGGAGGCGGCGTCGCGCTTCTGGAGCGCCAAGAGCGGCGCCCTGGCGCGGCTCGATCTGGAGGCGCCGGCCGCGGATCTGATCGCCGAGGTCGCGCGCCTCGCTTCGACCCCGGTGCCCTTGGCGGTCACCGCAGCCGACGCGAGCCAGACGCCGAGAGGACCTTCCTCCAATGCCCACCTGCTCGGCCGGGTCGCCGGGGTCGCAGCGAGGCTCGACGCCGCGCTGCTCCAGGCGACGCTAGCGGCCGAGCTGCTCGAAGCGGGGATGGGGACCGGCGATTTTCACGAGGCCTGCCGGTCGGTGCTCGAAGTCCTGGGCGCAGTGGTCGATGTCCGTTTCCTGGGTGCCGCGGCGGGCGATGAGGAGCTGGTTGTAGCCCACGTGCTGTTGCCCGAGCCGCTCCCCCCCGACCTGCTCGCCGAGCTGGGGCGGCGGCTGTTTGCGAGCCTCGAGCTACCCGCCGGTGTGGCGCGCGACCTCGGCGTCTCGGGCGAGCGCGGCGGCGCGCCGGTCGATCTCGATCTCGCGGTCTGGTTGGAGCTGCCGCTCGCCCGCGGCCGAGGGAGCCTGGTGCTCCTGCCGCGCGATCCGGGGCAGTTTACGACCTCGGCTTCCGCGCTGGTCGACGGTCTGGTCCGACCGCTCGGGGTGGTGCTCGAAAACGCGCTGCTCGGCGAGCGGCTGCGCGAGTTGAGCGTGCTCGACGGCCTCACCCGACTGTTCAACCGACGGGCCATCTTCGAGCGTCTCAGCGAGGAGGTCGAGCGCGCGCGCCGCTATCGGCAGCCGCTCTCGATCGTGATCTGCGACCTCGACCACTTCAAGCGGGTCAACGACCGGTTCGGTCATCTGGTCGGTGACGCGGTGCTGCGCGAGGGTTCGGCGGTGTTGCGCCGGTCGCTGCGCACGACCGACCTGCTCGGCCGCTACGGCGGGGAGGAGTTCCTCGCCGTCTTGCCGCAGGTCGATCTCGAAGCCGCGCGCCAGGCCGCGGAGCGTCTGCGCCGCGACTTGGCCGCTCATCCCCTCGAGATCGTGGACATGCCGGAGCAGCGGATCACCGCGTCGTTCGGGGTCGCGGCACTCTCCGAGCTGGGCGGCAAGCCGGCTACCGACGAGCTGGTGGCGATCGCCGACCGCCGGCTCTACGAGGCGAAGGCGGCCGGCCGCGATCGGGTCCGGCCGTGAGCCGGCCGGCCGGCTTAGCCGCCGGTGCCGCCGCTCCCGCTTCGAACGCCGAGCGTCTGGCGCATCTGATCCGGGAGGCGACCGGCAATGTCGTTGCGAGCGAACGGCTGGCGCTGCTCGACGAGATCGCGACCCGGCGCGCCCACGCGACGCGCCAACCGAGTGTTGCGGCCTACCTCTATGCACTGTCGGCCGGTACCATGCAAGAGGAGTGGCCGGTTTTGATCGGCCTGGTCACGATTAAAGAGTCGTATTTCTTTCGCGCCCCGCAGCAGCTCGAAGCGATCGTCGAGCGCGTCCTCCCCGGCCGGCTCGAAGCGCGTGCGGCCGAGCGGCGCCTGCGCATCTGGTCGGCCGCCTGCGCCCGCGGGGAGGAACCGGCGACGATCGCACTCCTGCTCGCCGATCACCCGGCGCTTCTCGGTTGGGATTGGTCGATCTTTGCGACCGACCTCGACGCCGAAGCGCTGGCCCTCGCCGAGCGCGGCCTCTACGGCGAGCGCGCGGTGGCCCAGGTGCCGGCGGTGTTGCTCGAACGCTGGTTCACCCGCCGCGGCAAACTCTGGGAGCTGGCGGCCGAGCTGCGCCGACGGATCGACTACCGGCAGCTCAACCTCGCCCACCCGCCCTACGATCTGCCGGAGGCTGAGTTCGACCTGATCCTGCTCAGGAACGTCCTGATCTACTTCCGCCGGCCGCTCCAGCGCAAAGTGGCAAACCAGGTGGCGCGCCGGCTCGCCCCCGGCGGCACTCTCTTCTTGGGTGCCTCCGAAACGCTCTGGCAGATCCACGCCGATCTGGAACCGGTCGATCTCGGCCCCTGTTTCGGCTATGTCCAAGGGACCGCGCGGCCGGAGGCGAAACGTCCGGAGCCGGAGATGCCGCCGCGGCCGAGAACCGTGCCGAACCCCGCGGTCATCGCTCCCAAGCCACCCCCCGCAGTCCGGCCTCAGTCACCGCCATCGCCTCGACCGGTTCCGGCCCGGCCGGCGGCTACGCTCTCGGCTGAACCTGTCTCGGCCCTCCGGGACCTCGAAGCCGCGGCTCTCGCCTTGTCGGAAGATCGCCTCGACGAAGCCGCGCGCCGCCTAGAATCCACCCTGGCCCGTTTCCCTGAGAACCCGACCGCCCACGCTCTCCAAGGCTTCCTCGACGATCTCTCCGGCCGCCCCGAAGCCGCAATCGCCGCCTACCGCGCGGCGCTCTACCTCGATCCCGACCTCTACCAGCCCCGCCTCCTCCTCGCCGACCGCCTCCTCCACCTCGGCCAAACCCAACGCGCCGAACACCAGTTCCGCGAAGTCCTGACCGCCCTGCTCGCCGGCAAAGGAAAAGACCTGGCCCTGCCCGAAGCACTCGCGCTACCCGATCGCGATCGCGCCTTACGGCGCTGCCGGCAGGCGTTGGGGGGGTAGGGGCGGCGGTTTACGCCGGAACCGTAGAGACGTCCCCAGTCCGCCACCACGATCCTGACCGGGTGCTGGCCGTCGGGGCGTCTCCAACGCACCAACGACCAGGGGCGCTTTCTGCATGCGCCGGTCCGGCGGCGGGCGTTTCCAACCTGCGCCGGTCGGCGGGACATTCCCCTGCACCAACGTCCACGGGCGCCTGCTACACGCGCCGGTCCGGCGGGACATTCCCCCGCACCAACGGCCACGGGCGCCTGCTACACGCGCCGGTCGGCCTCGCACCAACGACCACCACCGACGTCCCCTACGCGCGCCGGTCGGTGGGACAGGTCCTGCCCTTCGGTTGTGATGCTGTAGCCTGCGAACGGAGACGCCCCGACGGCCAGCACCCGGATAGGATCGTGGCAGCGGACTGGGGCGTCTCTACGGATCCGGTGCCCTAGGGCGTCGGTGGGCCGCGCCGGGTTCGGCCAGGTGGGCCCCAATCGCCACCGCCCCCAGATAGGCGCGCTGCCCGATCGCGATCGGGCCTTGCGGCGCTGCCGGCAGGCGCTGGTGGGTAGGGGAGGGCTGCTGGTCGCCGGAACCGTAGAGACGTCCCCAGTCCGCTACCACGATCCTGACCGGGTGCTGGCCGTCGGGGCGTCTCCAACTCCAACGCACCAACGACGACCGGCGTCCCCTACACGCGCCGGTCGGCCCCGCACCAACGACGACCCCGGGCGCCTGCTACACCCGCCGGTCGGCCCCGCACCAACGACGACCACGGGCGTCCCCTACACGCGCCGGTCGGCGGGGCAGGTCCTGCCCTTCGGTTGTGATGCCGTAGCCTGCGAGCGGAGGAGACGCCTCGACTGCCAGCACCCGGATAGGATCGTGGCAGCGGACTGGGGCGTCTCTACGGATCCGGTGCCCTAGGGTGTCGGCGAGCCGCGCCGAGGTCCTCACCCCAAGCGTGAGTCGCGACAGCGCTGATCGATCCGAAATACTTTTGAATCAAGAGTTTCGTTCGCTTCCAATGCGCCGGGAGGTGTCCCGAATCGGGGTTCGGGACGCACAAGAGGTATGTGGAAAAGAAGCCTGATCACACGTCGAGCCGGCCGGTGCATCGCCTGTTCGAGGAGCGCGCTATCGAGGCGCCCGGCGCCTTGGCGGTCGCGGCCGACGACGGGACGCTCTCCTATGGTGAGCTGAACGCTCGGGCCGAAGGCCTGGCCAGGCATCTGCGGCGGCTCGGGATCGGTCCCGAGCGCCTCACGGCGTTTCTCCTGGAGCGCTCCGCGGGGCTCGTGGTCTCCGCCGTGGCGACGCTCAAAGCGGGCGGCGCCTATCTGCCGATCGACCCGGCCCAACCCGCGGAGCGGGTCTCCTACATTCTGCGCGATTCCGGTGCCGACGTCTTGTTGACCACGGCGCGGATTCTCGATCGGTTCCCCGGCCTTTCCGCCCCGTTGGGCGTTGTGCTCCTCGATCAGCTCTCGGACGAGAGTGACGAGGGCCTCCCTGCCCGGCAGGTGGACCCAGAGAACCTCGCCTACGTCATCTATACCTCGGGCTCGACCGGTGCTCCGAAGGGCGCGGAGCTGCGCCACGCGGGGCTTTCGAACGTGGTGGCTTGGAACCGCGGCTACTACGGCCTCGGGCCGGGCGAGCGGGTCTCGATGGTCGCAGCGCCCGGGTTCGACGCCTCGGTCTGGGAGATGTGGCCGGCCCTCACCTCCGGGGCATCGCTCCACCTGCCGTCGCGCGAGGTGGTGCTGTCCCCTCCCGCCTTCCTGCCCTGGGTGGCGCAGGAAGGCATCACCGTGGCCTGGCTGCCGGCTCCCCTCGCCGATGCGGTGCTGGATGAACCGTTGCCCGCCGGGCTTCGCCTGCGCGTACTCCAGTCCGGGGCCGACCGACTGTTGCGCCGCTCGGCTCCCGGCTCGCCGTTCGAGCTGAGCAACTCCTACGGCCCGACCGAGACCTCGATCGTGTCCACGGCGGGGCCGGTGTCGCCGGACGGCGACCGCCTGCCGCACATCGGGCGACCGGTCGCAAATGTGAGCGCGGTGGTGCTGGGAGCGGACCAGGAAGCGGTGGCGGAAGGGGCCGAGGGTGAGCTGTTTCTCGGTGGAGTCGGGCTCGGGCGGGGCTACCGGCACCGGCCGGCCCTGACCGCCGAGAAGTTCGTGCCCGATCCGTTCGGTACCGAAGGGGGCGAGCGGTTGTACCGCACCGGCGATCTCGTGCGCTGGTTGCCGTCGGGCGATCTGGAGTTTCTGGGCCGGATCGATCACCAGGTGAAGATCCGCGGCTACCGGGTCGAGCTGGGGGAGATCGAGGCCGCCCTTTTGCGCCACCCGGAAATCCGCGAAGCCGCGGTGCTCGCGCGGGAGGGACGGTTGGTCGGCTCCGTGGCGCTGCGGCCTGGAAGCGAATGCGACGCCGAAGCTCTGCGCGGATTCCTGGCCCGGTCTCTACCCGACGTCATGGTCCCGGCGGCCTGGATCTTCCTGGACGCGCTCCCGCTCACCCCCAATGGCAAAGTGGACCGCAAAGCCCTGGCGCGCTTGGAGCCGGCGGCCTTCACCCTTTCGGCCATGGTGGCGCCGCGCAGCCCGGTCGAGGCGACGGTGGCGGGAATCTGGGCGGAGGTGTTGGGGCTTGGGGCGGTCGGGGTGGAAGACGACTTCTTTGCCCTCGGCGGGCACTCGCTTCTCGCTTCTCGCGTCGCCACCCGCGTGCGCGAAGCTTTGGGAACCGATCTCGGCGTGCGCGGCATCTTCGATTACCCGACGGTCGCCGCGTTCGCCGCCTGGGTGGAGCGGCAGGAGGGTGGGCTCGCCGAGGCGGCGCCGCTTTCGGGGATCGAGATCTCCGGCCCGGTGCCTCTTTCGTTTGCGCAGCAGAGACTCTGGTTCGTGGAGCGGCTCCGTCCGGGCACCGCCGCGTTCAACCTCGCCCAGACCGTGGACTTGGACGGCGGCTTGTCCGTGCCGACGCTCGCTGCGGCGTTCGACGCCGTCGTACGCCGCCACGAGGCGTTGCGAACCGTCTTTGCGACCGGAGCGGAGGGCGAGCCGGTCCAGATCGTTGATGCGAACCCCGCGAGCCGGTCGCCTTTGCCGGTGGTCGACCTCGCGGGGTTGGCGGACGTGCCGCGCTCGAGCGCGGCGGAGCGGATCTGCCGCTCCGAGACCCGCCGGCCTTACGATCTGGAGCGTGGGCCGCTCCATCGGACGACCCTCTTGGCGCTCGGGCCAGTAGAGCACCGGCTGTTCGTCGGCCTCCATCACATCGTCTCCGACGCCTGGTCGATCGGCGTGCTGATGCGCGAGCTGTCCACCCTCTACCGCGGGGTGGACCTGCCGCCCTTGCCGATGCAATACCCCGGGTATTCGGTCTGGCAGCGCCGCCGGCTGACGGAAGATCTCATGGCGCGCCGTGTGGCCTGGTGGCGCGCCCATCTCGATGGCGCACCGGATGTCTTGGAGCTCCCCGGGGATCGGGTGCGGCCGGCCCAGCCGTCTTTCCGCGGGGAACGCCTCCGGCTGGATCTTGGTTCGGAGATGAGGGACGCGCTCGCCGGCTGGAGCCGGGCGCGGGGAGCCACGCTGTTCATGACGCTCCTCGCCGCCTGTCAGGTCCTCGTCCAACGCTTTACCGACCGAGACGACTTCGTGCTCGGTTCCCCGGCGGCGGGGCGCGATCAGGCCGAGTTCGAAGGGATGATCGGGTTTTTCGTGAACATGTTGCCGTTGCGCGCAAAGCTCGTGTCCGATCCGACCTTCGGTGGACTGGTGGCCGAGGTTCGAGAAACCGTCCTCGCCGCCTTCGCCCACCAGGACCTTCCCTTCGAGCGTCTGGTCGAGGCGCTCGCGCCGGAACGCGACGCGTCGCGCGCACCTCTGCTTCAGGTGGCGTTCGCACTCCAGGACGCTCCGATCGGGCCGGACCTGGGAGCCCTCGGGCCGCGGGTCGCGGCGACAGCCGAGTTGGACACCGGCGCCTCCGAGCTCGACTGCGCTCTCTTCGCGGAGGTCGGCGCGCCGGAGGTGGGCGGCCTCGTGCTGATCGCCGAGTACGCCACCGATCTGTTCGACGCCGGAACTGTGCATCGGCTGTTGGAGAGTTTCCGGACGTTGCTTGCCGGCATCGCTGCGGAGGTCGGGTCGGGGGCGCAACGCAGGGTGTCCGAGCTGCCGCTGCTCTCGGCCGTCGATCGGGAGCAGGCGATCTCGGCGTGGAACCGGACCGCGGTCGCCTTTTCGGACCTTCCGGTCCACCGGCTGTTCGAGGAGCAGGTCCGGCGCGCCCCCGGCCGTCTGGCGCTGTCGGCGGGCGATCTCTCCTGGACCTATGGTGCGCTGGGCTCGCGGGCGGACGCATTGGCCTGCCGCTTGCGGCGCCTGGGCGCCGGTCCGGAGGTTCTGGTGGGCCTGCTTCTGGAGCGCTCGGCCGAGCTGGTTGTGGCGGCGATCGCCACGTTCAAATCGGGGGCCGCCTTCCTGCCGGTGGATCCGTCCTGGCCGACCGAGCGGGTGGAGCATGTGCTGCGCGACGCCGGGGTCTGCGCTCTCGTGACGACCGGTGGCCTCCTCAAGAGGCACTCCTCAATCGTTCGGGCGGTGGGGCGCACCGTGCTCCTCGATGAGGCCGACGAGATTGCGGAGGCGGACGAGATTGCGGAGGCGGACGAGGCGCCGGTCGGATCTCCGGTCCGCCCGGAAAACCTGGCCTATGTGATCTACACCTCGGGCTCGACCGGCGCGCCCAAAGGGGTTGAGCTGTGCCACCTGGGCCTCTCGAACCTGGTCAGCTGGAGCGTGCGCCGCGGCGCCTTGGGCGCGGGCGACCGCGTCTCAATGGTGGCGGCCCCGGGGTTCGACGCCTCGGTGTGGGAAATGTGGCCGGTGCTCGTGGCGGGCGGGTCGCTGCACCTGGCGCCGCCGGAGGTCGTGCTGTCGCCGCCTCGGTTTTTGCCCTGGGCCGCGGCGCAAGGGATCACGGTGGGTTGGCTGCCCACCCCGCTCGCCGAGGCGATTCTGGACGAGCCGATCCCGGTGGATCTCCGCCTGCGCCTTCTTCACACCGGCGGCGACCGCTTGGTACGCCGACCTTCCTCGGATCTGCCGTTCGAGCTGAACAACGCCTATGGGCCGACCGAGTGCACAGTCGTCGTCACGGCAGGGCTGGTCGCGCCGGAGGGGAATCGCCCGCCGCAGGTGGGGCGCCCGTTCGACAACGTCCGCGTCTACATTCTGGATCGGGGGCTCGGGCTGGTGCCGCCGGGAGCGCCGGGCGAGTTGTGCATCGGCGGCGAGTCGCTGGCGCGCGGTTACCGCGGCCGCCCGGACTTGACGGCGGAGCGGTTCGTGCCCGATCCGTTCGGAGCGGCCGGGGAGCGGCTCTATCGGACCGGCGACCGGTCGCGCCGTCTGCCGAGCGGCGACCTCGAAGTGCTGGGTCGTTTGGATCACCAGATCAAGATCCGCGGCCACCGGATCGAGCTGGGGGAGATTGAAACCGCACTGGTCGCTCTGTCGGCGGTGAGCGAAGCGGTGGTTCTGGTGCAGGAACCGGAGCATCGGCTCGTGGCGTGCGTGGTGCCGGCCGCCGGAGCGGAGGTTTCGGGCGAGGCCTTGCGCGCCGCTCTCGCGGGCTCGCTGCCGCGGGTGATGATCCCGACGGCCTGGCTCTTCCTTAAGGTCCTGCCGCTCACCTCGAACGGGAAAGTAGACCGCAAGGCTCTGGCGAGGCTGGCCCCGGAGTCTTCGAGCCCGGAGGGTTCGGCGCCCCGGACACCGCTCGAGGTCGAGGTGGCGGCGATCTGGGCGGAGCTTTTGAGACTCCCGTCGGTCGGCGTTCTGGACGACCTCTTCGCACTGGGCGGGCACTCTCTCCTCGCGGTGCGCCTGGTCGATCGCCTGCGTGCGCGGCTAGGGGTAGACATGCCGCTGCGCCAGCTCTTCGAGGCACCGACCGTGGCCGCGATGGCGAGCTGGATCGAAGGCGAACTCGACCGGGCGCGGTCCGCGCGGGCGGAGCCGCTCCTGGATGGGCTGGCCGGCCCCGACGCTCCGCTCTCGTTCGCGCAGCATAGGCTCTGGTTTCTCGACCGGCTGGAGCCGGGCTCGGTGGCCTACAACCTGCCGATCCTGGTGCGCTTCGACGGACCGCTCGAGGCGGGCGCCCTGGCCGCGGCGCTCTCCGAGGTGGTCCGGCGCCACGAGGCGCTGCGCACCACGTTCGAAGTGCCCGCAGGCGCCACCGATCCGGTTCAAGTGGTCCATCCGGCAGGGGTCTGCGCCCTGCCCGCGGTCGAGCTCGCCGGCTTGCCCGGGTCGCGTCGCGGAGCCGAGGCCGAGCGTTTGGCCGAAGTCGAGGCGGGGCGGCCGTTCGATCTCCGCTCCGGTCCGCTGTTGCGTTCGCTCCTCCTCCGACTCGGACCGGAGGAGCATCGGCTGCTCGCGGCGATGCACCACATCGTGTCGGACGGATGGTCGATCGGCGTCCTCCACAGCGAGCTGGTCGCTCTGTACGGCGCGTTCTCCTCCGGACGGCCCTCCCCACTCCCCGAGCTGGCGGTGCAATACCCCGACTTTGCGGTCTGGCAACGGCGCTGGTTGCGCGGCGAAGAGCTGGAGCGGCAACTCGCCTGGTGGCGTCGGTACCTCGCCCACCCGCCGGTCTGCCAGCTCCCGCTCGATCGACCGCGTCCGGCGGTGTGGAGCGACCGCGGTGCCGTTTTGGAGCTGGAGCTGCCGGAGGCGCTCACGCTCGCTCTGGAACGGCTCGGGACGAGCCGCGGGGCCACCCCGTTCATGACCCAGCTCAGCGCCTTCCTCGTGCTGCTGCACCGGTATACGAACCAGGACGACCTGGTGGTGGGCGCTCCGGTCGCGGGCCGCAGCCGGCCTGAGGTTTCCGGCCTGATCGGCTTTTTCGTCAACACTCTGGTGCTGCGGGTGAGCCTGGCCGGCGATCCCTCTTTTGAACAGGTGCTCACGCGGGTGCGCGAAGCTGCACTCGCGGCGTATGCCTATCAGGATCTTCCGTTCGAAAAAGTCGTGGCCGAGCTGGTTCCGAACCGCGACCTGTCGATCCATCCCCTGTTCCAGGTGATGCTCGCGATCCAGGACCTTCCTTCGGATGAGGTCCTTGACCACGGGTTGACGATGACCTCGGGTGCCGTCGGGAGGGGTACCACGACGAAGTTCGACCTGACGTTGGGGGTGAGAGTCGAGCGCGGGCGCACCGTATTCGATGCCGAGCACAGCACCGAGTTGTTCGATGCCACGACCATCGCCCGCTTTTTGCGCCACCTGGCCTGCCTGCTCGCGGGGATCGCGGATGCGCCGCAACGGCCCGTTTCCGAGCTGCCGCTGCTGACCCTGCCCGAGTCGCAGCAGCTGGTGGAGTGGAACGACACCTCGGTTGACTTTGCCGAAGGCCGCGGTCTGCACGAGCTGGTCGAGGCTCAGGTGGCACGGACCCCGGAGCGACCGGCGGTGATCTATGACGGGCGAAGCCTGACCTACCGGGAGCTGGATCGGGCGGCGAACCGCCTGGCCCGGCGCCTGCGAGCCGCGGGGGTGGGACCGGAGTGCGTCGTCGGCGTGTTCGCCGAGCGCTCGTTCGAGCTGGTGGTGGGCCTGTTGGCGGTGCTCAAGGCGGGGGCGGCGTATCTACCGCTCGATCCTGACTACCCGCCGGATCGGCTGGCGTGGATGATCGCCGATTCGCGGGTGACCGTGGTGCTCGCGGATGAGCGGTTACCGGGCACCCTCCCGGGTGCGGCGGGCGGTGCAGGACCGCTCATCCTGCCGCTCGGCGGTGCGGCGGCGGACTTCGGACCGGACGAGCCCCTGATGCACCGGTGCGCAGGCCCGGCGAGTCTGGCCTATGTCATCTATACCTCGGGCTCGACGGGACGGCCCAAGGGGGCGATGTTGTCGCACCGGGGAATCGTCAACCACCTGCTGTGGCTGGCGGCCGCGCTGCCGCTCGGGGCGTCCGATCGGGTACTCCAGAAGACCTCGTTCAGCTTCGACGCCTCGGTCTGGGAGTTCTGGGCGCCGCTGATGGCCGGGGCGCAGCTGGTGCTGGCGCGCCCGGGGGAGCAGCGCGATCCGGCGGCTCTGGTGCGCCGGGTGCAGGAGGAGGGAGCCACCGTGCTCCAGGTGGTGCCGGCGCTGCTCGGCGCGCTCTTGGAGGCGGGGCTCGAAGAGTGCCGAACGCTGCGGCGGGTCTGCTGTGGCGGCGAGTTGCTGACCGTGGCGCTGGCTGAGAGCTTCCTGCGCCGCCTGGACGCCGATCTGGTCAATTTTTATGGCCCGACGGAAGCCGCGGTGGAGGTCACCGCATGGACCTGCGGGCCTGACGATCGGTGCGGCGAGGTGCCGGTCGGTCGCCCCGTTTCGAACACCCGGATTCACCTCGTCGATCGCGGGATCTGGCCGGTGCCGACCGGGGTTCATGGCGAGCTGCTGATCGGCGGCGCGCAGGTGGGCCGCGGCTACCTGGGGCGACCGGAGTTGACGGCCGAACGGTTCGTGCCGGACCCGTTCTCCGGAGACGCGGGCGCGCGGCTCTATCGAACCGGGGACCTGGCCCGCCGCCTCGCCGATGGGGTCTTGGATTTCCTGGGTCGGATCGACCACCAGATCAAATTGCGCGGTCTGCGCATCGAACTGGGGGAGATCGAAGCGGCGCTCTGCCGCCACCCGGGGGTCGCGCAGGCGGCGGTTGTGCTGCGTGAGGGGAGGATCGGAGCCTGGTACGTGCCGGCCGAGTCGCCGGGCGGCGGCTCGCCACCGAGCGTCACCGAGCTGGCGGCCGCCCTGCGTGGCGATCTGCCGGAGTTCATGGTGCCGGCCTGGTTCGAGGCCCTGGCCGAACTGCCGACCACGCCGAACGGCAAGATCGACCGGCGAGCGTTGGCCGAAAGGGTACCGGCCGGGGTGCAACGCGCTTCCCGGCGCGCCCCCGGCACGCCTCTGGAAATGGCGGTGGCCGAGATCTGGTCCAGCCTGCTGGAAATCGAAGAGATCGATGCCTCCGACGACTTCTTCGCGCTCGGCGGTCACTCCTTGATGACGGCACGTTTGGCGGCGCGTCTCTCTGAGCGTCTCGGGGTCGAGATGCCGCTGCGCGCCATCTTTCAAGAGCCGACGGTCGCCCGCCAGGCGGCATGGATCGAGGTCGAACTCCGGCGGGGTCCGGGCGACGCTTTGGCCCTCACTCAGGGTCTCGCCGGCCCGGCGAGCCCGCTCTCCTTTGCGCAGCAGAGGCTCTGGTTTCTCGACCGGTTGGAGCCGGGCTCCCACGCTTACAACATGCTGCTCGACTTGGCTTGGGTCGGGCCGCTCGATCCCGCCGTCCTGGCCCTGGCGCTCGCGGAAGTGGTGCGCCGCCATGCCGCTTTGCGCACCACGTTCGAGGTGCCGTCCGGGAGCTCGGAGCCGGTTCAGTCGGTGCGGCCGGCCGCCGGTTGGAAACTCCCTCGGATCGACCTGGGTGCCATGTTCGCCGCCTGGCGCGAAGTCGAGGCGGCGCGCCTGGCGCGAGCGGAGGTCTGTCGGGCGTTCGATCTCGAGCGCGGGCCGCTGCTGCGCACCGTGATACTGCGCCTCGAACCGGCCGGACACCGGCTGCTCGCTACGTTCCACCACATCGTCGCCGACGGCCTGTCGATGGAGATTCTGCAGCGGGAGCTGGGTGCCCTCTATCCGGCTTTTTCTGCCGGTCGGCCTTCGCCGCTCCCTCCGCTGCCGGTGCAGTACCCGGATTTTGCGGTCTGGCAGAGGCGTTGGCTCAGTGGCGAAGAGCTGGAGCGGCAGCTCGCTTGGTGGCGCGGGTGCCTGTCCTCGGCGGCTCCGGTGCTGGAGCTGCCGACGGATCGGCCTCGGCCCGCGGTCTGGAGCCATCGCGGCGGGGTCGAGTCGGCGGCGCTTCCGGCCGACCTGGTGGACCGGTTCGAGCGGCTCGGCCGGCGCCATGGTGCCACTGCGTTCATGACCCTGCTCGGTGCGTTTGCCGTGCTGCTACACCGGTATACCCATCAGGAGGTGCTCGTGGTCGGGGCGCCGGTGGCCGGCCGCGGCCGGCCCGAGGTGGCGGGCCTGATCGGGCTCTTCGTCAACACGCTGACGTTGCCGGTGAGCCTGGAGGGCGATCCGCCGTTCGATGAGTTGCTGGCGCGGGTGCGGGAGACGGCTCTTGCCGCCTACGCTTATCAGGACCTTCCCTTCGAGAAGCTCGTGGCGGAGCTGGTTCCGAAGCGCGACCTGTCGCGCACGCCACTGGTCCAGGTGGTCTTCGCAGCGCACGATGCCCCGGAGCCGGTGCGCGGCGGCGACGATGTGCTCATCGGGGTGGGTGAAGAGGTACACAGCGGGACCGCAAAGTTCGATCTGTCGTTGCACGTCGGCCGGAGCGATGGCGCGACGGGGGTTTGGGCGGAGTACGGCACCGATCTTTTCGATCCGGCCACGATCCGGCGACTGCTCGGTCACTACCACCGGCTGCTGGAGGGAATCGCAGGGGTCGGGGGCGACCGGCTGCGCGTCTCGGATCTGCCGTTGCTCGACACCGCCGAACGCGAGCAGGTGCTCACTGCCTGGAATCGGACCGCAAGCGAGATCCCGGTGGAGCCGGTCCACCGGCTGTTCTTTGAGTGGGCGGAGCGGACGCCGGAGGCGATCGCGATCGCTTGGGCCGACGGCAGTCTGACCTATCGCGAGTTGGCGCGCCGCGGCCGCGAGTTGGCGAACCGGCTGCGGCATCTCGGAGTCGGCCTGGAAAGCGTGGTTGCGCTCTCTATGGAGCGCTCGCACGACCTGTTGACCGCGGCGCTGGCGGTGCTGGAGGCGGGGGGCGCCTACCTGCCGATCGATCCGGCGTGGCCGGAGGAGCGGCGGCGCTTTATCCTGGAGAACTCCGGAGCGGTGCTGTTGCCCGAGTTGGAGCGCGGCGCTCCTTGGGGCCCAGAGGTTCGGCTCGGAGAGATTCCCCCCGGCGCGCTCGCCTACGTCATCTATACCTCCGGCTCGACCGGCAGGCCGAAGGGTACGGAGCTGTGTCACCGCGGGCTCTCCGTTCTGATCGCCTGGCACCGCCGCGCGTATGAGCTGGTCCCGGAGGATCGGACGACTCTGCTGGCCAGTCCCGGGTTCGACGCTTCGGTGTGGGAGAGCTGGGCGGCGCTCACCGCCGGGGCCGCGGTATATATCCCGCCGCGCGAGGTGGTGCTCGCTCCTGCCGCGCTCCTGCGATGGATGGCCGATCAGAGGATCACAGTCTCGTTCCTGCCCACGCCGCTCGCTGAGGCGGTGCTGTCCGAACCTCTGCCTGCGAACCTCTGCCTGCGGGTTCTGCTCACCGGCGGCGACCGCTTGATGCGGCGCCCCGCGCCGGACCTGCCCTTTGCCCTGGTCAATCATTACGGCCCTACGGAGTGCACGGTGGTGGCCACGGCCGGCCGGGTCGAGCCGACGGGGGCGGGGGCGCCGGACATCGGTTCTCCGATCGCCAACACGCGCGTTTTCATCCTCGACCGTCGGCAGCAACCGGTCCCGTTGGGGGTACCGGGCGAGCTCTGCCTGGCGGGCGAAGGGCTGGCCCGCGGCTACCGGTACCGGCCGGAGCTGACCGCCGCGAGCTTCGTCCCCGATCCGTTCGGAGTCGGGGAACGGTTGTACCGAACCGGCGACTTGGCGCGCCGGTGGCTCGGCGGGGAGATCGAGTTCTTGGGCCGCCTGGACCACCAGGTCAAGATCCGTGGCTTCCGCATCGAATTGGGCGAGATCGAAGCGGTTCTCGGCCGCCACCCGGGGGTATCGGCGGCTGCAGTACTGGTGCGTGAGGGGAGGATCGGCGCCTGGTATGTGCCGGCTGAGCTACCTGCCGGAGGATCGACCCCGACTCTCGAAGACCTGGCCGCCGCGATGCGCCGCGATCTGCCGGAGTACATGGTGCCGGCCTGGTTCGAGCCCCTCGCCGCTCTGCCGCTCACCGCAAGCGGCAAAGTGGATCGCCGCGCTCTGGGGGGGATGACGCCGGCCGCGTTGACGCTCCTCTCTGGCCGCGCACCCGGCACGCCGGTGGAGGAAGCGGTGGCGGCGGCCTGGTCCGAGTTGCTGGGTGTCGAGGAGGTCGGCGCGACGGACGATTTCTTCGCTCTCGGCGGCCATTCCCTGATGGCGGCACGCTTGGTGGCGGGCCTAACCGACCGCCTCGGGGTGGACCTGCCGCTGCGCGCAATCTTTGAGGAGCCGACGGTCGCCGGCCAGGCGGCGTGGATCGAGGCCGAACGCGGGCGCGCGGTTAAAGGAGACGCTCCGCTCCTCGCCGCAGGCCTCGGCGGATTGGCCGGCCCGCTCTCGTTCGCTCAGCAACGGCTCTGGTTTCTCGACCGCCTGGAGCCGGGGTCGGCGGCCTACAACATCCCGATCCTGCTGCGCTTCGACGGACCGCTGCAGGTGGGTTTCCTGGCCGCGGCGCTCGCCGAGGTGGTCCGCCGCCACGAAGCGCTTCGCACCACGTTCGAAGAGCCGGCGGGCGCCGCCGATCCGGTTCAGATGGTTCATCCGCCGGTCGTTCACGCCCTGACTGCGGTCGATCTCTCCGTCCTGCCTGCGGCGCGGCGCCAGGCCGAGGAGGAGCGCGTAACGGACGCCGAGGCGGGACGGCCGTTCGATCTCCGGCTCGGCCCGCTGCTCCGCGCCTCGCTCTTGCGGCTCGGAGTGGAGGATCACCGGCTGCTCGCGACGATGCACCACATCGTGTCGGATGGGTGGTCGATCGACGTCCTCCGGGCCGAGTTGGTTGCGCTCTACGGAGCCTACTCTGCCGGCCGGCCCTCCCCCCTCGCGGAGCTGTCGGTGCAGTATCCCGATTTTGCGGTCTGGCAGCGGCGTTGGTTGAGCGGCGACGAGCTGGAGCGCCAGCTCGCCTGGTGGCGTCGGTGCCTGGACCACCCACCGGTCTGCCAACTGCCACTCGACCGGCCGCGCCCGGCGGCGTGGAGCTATCGCGGCGCCGTCCAGGAGCTGGAGCTGCCGGAGGCGCTGGCGCCCAGGCTGGAGCGGCTCGGAACGAGCCGTGGGGCCACCCCGTTCATGACGCAGCTCGGCGCCTTTCTCGTGCTACTGCATCGATACACGCACCAGGACGACCTGCTGGTTGGCACGCCGGTCGCCGGTCGCGGCCGGCCTGAGGTTTCCGGCCTGATCGGCTTCTTCGTCAACACCCTGGCGCTGCGGGTGAGCCTGGCTGGCGATCCCTCCTTCGATCAGGTGCTGGTGCGGGTGCGCGAAGCGACCCTGGCGGCGTATGCCCATCAGGATCTTCCCTTCGAGAAGCTGGTTGCCGAGCTGGTACCGGGCCGCGATCTGTCGATCAATCCACTGATCCAGCTGATGCTTTCGTCCCAAAGCCTGCCTGCCGACGCGTCCTTGGCCGGTGGACTGACGATGGCGATGCTTCCGGTTGGAAGGGGCGTCACGGCAAAATTCGATCTGACGCTGGGGGTGAGAGTCGAGCGCGGCGCCATGGTTCTCGGCGCCGAACACAGCACCGCGCTGTTCGATGCCACGACCATCGCCCGCTTTCTGCGCCACCTCGCCCGCCTGCTCGAAGGGGTTGCGGCAGCGCCGGAACGGCCCGTCGCGGCGCTGCCGCTGCTGAGCTTGGCCGAGGCGCAGCAGCTGGTGGAGTGGAACGACACCTCGGTTTCATTCCCTGTTGGGCTTTGCTTGCACGAGCTGGTCGAGGCCCAGGTGGAGCGCACGCCGGAGCGCCCGGCGGTGAGCTATGACGGGCAGAGCCTGACCTACCGCGAGCTGGATCGGGCGGCGAACCGTCTGGCCCATCGCCTGCGGGCGGCCGGGGCGGGACCGGAGAGTCCCGTCGGCGTGTTGGCGGAACGTTCGATCGAGATGGTGGTGGGTCTTCTGGCGGTGCTCAAAGCCGGCGCGGCGTACCTGCCGCTCGACCCCGATTACCCGGCGGAGCGCTTGGCCTTCATGACGGCCGACTCGCAGGTGCCGGTGGTCTTGGCCGAGGAGCGGCTGTTGGGCCACCTTGCCACCTCATCGGATGGTGGGCTGCGGATTGTGCCGCTCGACGGTGCCGCCGAGGCGGGAGACGATCGCCGGTCGGAGCTGTGCGCCGGTGCTGAGAGTCTGGCGTATCTCATCTACACCTCGGGTTCGACCGGGCGTCCCAAAGGAACGATGGTGTCGCACCGCGCGATCGTCAACCACCTGCGGTGGATGCATGCGGCGTTGCCGCTCGGGGCGTCCGACCGGGTGCTGCAGAAGACCTCCTTCAGCTTCGACGCCTCGGTCTGGGAGCTTTGGGCACCGCTGGTGGCCGGGGCGGAACTGGTGTTGGCCCGCCCCGGGGAGCAGCGCGATCCGGAGGCCCTGGTCCGTCGGGTCCGCGAGTCGGGCGTGACCGTGCTTCAGGTGGTGCCGGCGTTGCTCGGCGCGCTGCTGGAGGCGGGTCTGGGAGAGTGCCGGACGCTGCGGCGGATCTGCTGCGGCGGCGAGGCGCTGACGGTGGCGCTGGGCGAGAGTCTGAAGCGCAGCCTCGATGCCGAGCTGTTGAACTTTTACGGTCCGACGGAGACCGCAGTGGAAGTTGTCACCTGGGCGTACGAGCGCGACGACCGGCGTGTTGGGGTGCCGATCGGCCGGCCGGTGGCGAACACGCAGATCCATCTGGTCGACCCCCGGCTGTGGCCGGTGCCTGTGGGGGTCCACGGCGAGCTGCTGATCGGTGGCGCGCAGGTGGGGCGCGGCTACCTTGGGCGTCCGGATCTAACCGCGGATCGCTTCGTGCCGGATCCGTTCTCGGGTGAGGAGGGCGCGCGCCTGTATCGGACCGGGGACTTAAGCCGTTGGCTGCCGGATGGGGTCTTGGACTTTCTGGGCCGGGTCGACCACCAGGTCAAGCTGCGCGGTTTGCGCATCGAGCTGGGAGAGATCGAGGCGGCGCTCTGTCGACACCCCGGGGTCTCGCAGGCGGCGGTCCTGGTGCGTGAGGAGAGGATCGGGGCCTGGTATGTGCCGGCCGAGTTGTCGGCCGGAGGAGCGACCCCGAGCGCAGAGGAGTTGGCGGTCGCGCTGCGCGTGGATCTGCCGGAATTTATGGTGCCGTCCTGGTTCGAGGCGTTGGCCGAGCTGCCGCTCACACCCAACGGCAAGATCGATCGGCGGGCCTTGGAAGCGAAGGTGCCTACTTCAGCGGCACGCGCCCCTCACCGCGCTCCGGGCACGCCGAAGGAGATCGCGGTGGCCGAGGTCTGGTCGGAGCTGCTGGGAGTGGAGTCGGTGGGTGCGCTCGACGACTTCTTCGCGCTCGGGGGCCACTCCTTGATGGCGGCGCGGTTGGCGGCGCGTCTGCGCGATCGCCTCGGAGTGGAGATGCCGCTCCGCGTGATCTTCCAGGAGCCGACGGTCGCCCTGCAGGCGGCGTGGATCGAGGTGGAGCTCCGGCGCACCGACTCTCTCGACGTTCCGGCGCTCACCGCGGGCCTCGCCGGGCCGGCCAGCCCGCTCTCGTTCGCGCAGCAGCGGCTCTGGTTTCTCGACCGGCTGGAGCCGGGCTCCAACGCCTACAACATGCTGCTCGACCTGCACTTTGCCGGGTCGCTCCGTCCGGCCGTTCTGGCGCTGGCTATAGCGGAAGTGGTGCGTCGCCATGCCGCCCTGCGCACTACGTTCGAGGTGCCCTCCGGAGCGTCGGAGCCGGTTCAGGTGGTGCGCCCGGCCGTCGGTTGGACTCTGCCTCTGGCCGACTTGGAGGCGCTCGACGTTGGCCGGCGTGATGCCGAAGCGGTGCGCCTGGCGGGTGCGGAGGTCTGTCGGGCGTTCGACCTCGAGCGCTTGCCGCTGCTGCGCACCGTCTTGTTGCGCCTCGAGCCGAGCGGGCACCGCCTGTTGGGAGCGCTGCACCACATCGTCTCCGATGGCCAGTCCATGGAGCTCTTACAGGGCGAGCTGGGCGTCTTGTGCCAGGCTTTTGCCTCCGGCCGCCCTTCACCTTTGCCCGAACTGCCGGTGCAGTATCCCGACTTCGCGCTCTGGCAGCGAAGCTGGCTCAGTGGCGAGGAGTTGGAGCGGCAGCTCGCCTGGTGGCGCGGTTGCCTGCCCTCGCGGGCACCGATCCTGGAACTGCCGACGGATCGGCCCCGGCCCGCGGTCTGGAGCCACCGTGGTGGAATTGCGTCGGCGTTTCTGCCGGCCGACCTCGCGGCCGGGCTGGAGCGGCTCGGTCGTCGCCATGGCGCCACGCCGTTCATGACGCTGCTCGGCGCCTTTGCCGCGCTGCTCCACCGCTATACCCACCAGGAGAATCTGGTGGTGGGGGCGCCGGTGGCCGGCCGCAGCCGGCCCGAGGTGGCGGGGCTGATCGGGCTCTTCGTCAACACGTTGGCGCTGCCGGTGAGCCTGGCTGGCAATTCGCTGTTTCAAGAGCTGCTGGTGCGGGTGCGCGAGACGGCTCTCCAAGCCTACGCCTACCAGGAGTTCCCTTTCGAGAAGCTCGTCGCGGAGTTGGTGCCGGTGCGCGATCTGTCACGGAACCCGCTGGTTCAGGTTGTCTTTGCACTGCACGATGCCCCGGAGCCGGTGCGCGGTGGCGCCGATCTCGTGCTCAGGGCAGGGGAGGGGGCGCACAGCGGGACCGCCAAGTTCGACCTGTCTCTCCACGCCTTGCGCTCCGCCGAGGAGCTTGGTCTGTGGGTCGAGTACGCTACGGATCTGTTCGATGGCACGACCGTTCTCCGCCTGCTCGGCAGTCTCGGCAACCTCCTGCGTGGAATCTGCGACCAGGGGGAGCGGGTGCCGGTCCAAGAGCTCCCCCTGCTGAGTGCACCGGAGCGTGCGCAAGTGGCAGAGGAGTGGAGCGACACGGCGACCGCCTATCCCCGCGCAGCCACGGTCCATGGCCTGGTCGAGGAGCAGGCGCGCCGTTTCCCGGATCGCGTCGCGCTGGTGGGCGAGGCGCTGACCTACGGGGAGTTGGACCTCCGGGCGGAGCGGCTCGCGGCCCGTTTGCGTTGCTTGGGCGTCGGCCCGGACGACCGGGTGGGTCTCATGGCCGAGCGCTCAGCCGACCTGGTCGCCGCCATGCTGGGTATCCTCAAGTCCGGCGGCGCCTACCTGCCGCTCGACCCGCAGTCCCCGGCCGAGCGGCTCGTCGGCATGCTCGCGGACGCGGAGGTTCGGGTATTGGTGGTGGCGGAGGGTCTTTTGAACTCTCTGCCGAATCTACCGGCCGACAGGCCCATTCTTCTGCCGCTCCGCAAGGCGCTCTCCGAGGGGCCGGTGGCCCTAGAGCGGACCCCGGTCGATCCGGACCATCTGGCCTACGTGATGTTTACCTCGGGCTCCACCGGCCGCCCCAAGGGTGTGGGCGTCACGCATCGAAACGTCGTCAGGCTGGTGCGAGAGACCGACTACGCCCGTCTCGACCCGAGCTGCGTCTTTCTTCAGTTCGCGCCGGTGCCGTTCGATGCTTCGACCTTCGAGATCTGGGGGCCTCTGGTTCACGGTGGCCGGCTTGCGTTGTTCCCTCCCGGACCGCCCGACCTGCGCCGGCTCGGCGAGTTGATCGAGCAGCACGGCGTGACGACGATGTTTATGACGACAGGCCTCTTCCACCAGATGGTGGAGTCCCACTTGGGGCGCCTGCGTCCGCTTCGGCAGCTCCTCACAGGCGGCGACGTGCTCTCGTCTGCGCACATTCGGCGCGCGGTGGACGGCCTTCCGGGCACCGAAGTGATCGCGGTCTACGGTCCGACCGAGGGGACCACCTTCACCACCTACCACCCGGTCCACGCCGAGGGAGGTCCGGAAAGGCCGGTCCCGATCGGGCGGCCGATCGCCAACGCACGGGCGCACGTGTTGGACCGCTCGTTCGATCCGGTTCCCGTGGGCGTCGCCGGGCAGCTCTACATCGGGGGCGACGGTCTGGCTCGTGGCTATCTGGCCCGCCCGGACCTGACCGCGGAGCGGTTCGTCCCCGATCCTTTCGATGGCAATCGCGGTGAGCCTGGGACCCGCCTGTATGCCACCGGTGACCTGGCGCGTTGGCGACCCGACGGCGTCTTGGAGTTCCTCGGCCGAACCGACCACCAGGTCAAGCTCCGCGGCTTCCGCATTGAGCTGGGGGAGATCGAGACCGCCCTTGCCTCGCACTCAGAAGTGGAGTCGGCGGTGGTCGTGGCTCGCGAGGACCTCTCCGGCGAGAAACGGCTGGTGGCCTACGTGGTGCCCAGGTCGAAGAGCGCTCCCGGCAGCCCGGATATCGCCGAGTTGCGGGCGCTCGTGGAGCTGCGCCTGCCGGCCTACATGATGCCCTCCGCCTTCGTTCTCCTGGCTGCGCTGCCACTTACCGGCAATGGCAAAATCGATCGCCGTGCGCTGCCGGAGCCTGCCGCCTTCGAATCGGTAGGTCGCGTCTTCACGGCTCCGCGCACCCCTCTGGAGGAAGAGGTGGCGGAGATCTGGCGTGGGGTCCTGGGCGTCGAGCGGGTGGGGATCGAGGACAGCTTCTGGGAGCTCGGGGGCCACTCCCTACTCGCCACCCAGGTCCTGGCCCGTGTCGAGGACTCTTTCGGTGTGGAGTTGCCGCTTCAAACTCTCTTTACGTCGCCGACCCTGGCGGCCTTCGCCGCCATGCTCGCCGGGTTTGTGCTCGCGGGCCAGGACGACGCGGAGGCCGAGGCGTCTCTCGCGGCGTTGGAAGGAATGTCCGAGGAGGAGGTCAGGGCTCTCCTTGAGCAGATGGCCTGCGAGCTCCAGGAAATGGCGTGACGGCACCTGTGCCCGATAGGGAGTCGCGAGAGCGCTGATCGATCCGAAATACTTTTAAATCAAGAGTTTCGCCGGCCACGAATTCGATCAAGGTGTCCCGGATTGCGGTTGAAACCGCACCAGAGGGGTGTGGAAGTGAGCCTCGTCACATGTTGAGCCGTCCGGTGCATCTCCTGTTCGAGGAGCGAGCGCTGGAAGCTCCCGGTTCCCTGGCCGTCTCGGCTGCCGAGGGGTCGCTCACCTATGGTGAATTGAACGGACGAGCCGCGGACTTGGCCAGGCACCTACGGCGGCTCGGGATTGGTCCCGAATCCCTGACGGCACTGCTGCTGGAGCGCTCCTCCGAACTCGTGGTCTCGGTGGTGGCGACCTTCAAAGCGGGTGGTGCCTATCTGCCGATCGACCCGGCTCAACCGGTCGAGCGGGTCGGTTACATCCTGCGCGATTCCGCTGCCGGCGTCTTGTTGACCACGACGCGAATTCTGGACCGGTTTCCCGGGCTTTCTGCACCCCTGGGCATCGTACTTCTCGATCGCGTCGCCGGTCTGAGCGGCGATGCCTTCCTCGCCCCCGAAGTAGACCCCGAGAACCTCGCGTATGTCATCTACACCTCGGGCTCGACCGGCGCCCCGAAGGGGGTTGAGCTGCGCCACGGTGGTCTGTCGAACGTGGTGTCGTGGAATCGAGGCTATTACGGTCTCGGTCCGGGGGAGCGCGTCTCGATGGTCGCCTCACCCGGTTTCGACGGCTCGGTTTGGGAGATTTGGCCGGCGCTCGCCTCCGGAGCGTCTCTTCATCTGCCGTCCCGTGAGGTGGTGCTCTCGTCGCCGAAATTTTTGCCCTGGGCGGCGACCGAGGGGATTACGGTGGCCTGGCTGCCACCACCCTTGGTCGCTGCGGTCCTGGACGAACCGGTACCCGACGGGCTCCGGCTGCGCGTGCTGCAGTCCGCGGGCGACCGCCTGCTCTGCCGACCGGTTCAGGGGCTCCCGTTCGATCTGAGCAACTCGTACGGTCCGACCGAGAACACGATTGCGGCCACGGCGGGGCCGGTGTTGCCCGAGGGGGATGGCCTGCCGCACATCGGTCGCTTGGTGGCGAATGTCAGCGCCCAGGTTTTGGGCTCGGATCTGGAGCCTGTTGCCGAAGGAGCCCCAGGTGAGTTGTATTTGGGCGGCGCCGGATTGGCGCGGGGTTACCGACGACGTCCGGATCTGACCGCGGAGAAGTTCGTTCCCGATCCGTTTGGGGCGGAAGCCGGCGCGCGCCTGTACCGCACCGGCGATCTCGTGAGCTGGCTGCCTTCTGGCGATCTGGAGTTTCTGGGCCGGATCGACCATCAAGTCAAGATTCGCGGCTACCGGGTCGAGCTGGGAGAGATCGAGGCCGCGCTCTTGCGCCACCGGGAAGTCCGCGAAGCTGCAGTGGCGCTGCGCGAGGGTTCCGGCCTCGCGGCTTACGTCGTCTACGGTCCCGAACCGGCCGCAGAGCCGGACGAGGCTGACCGGAACGTGGCTTTGCCAACGATCCGGCGGACTCGACGGGCGATACCCGAGCTGCGTCGGCACCTTCAGGCCGTGCTACCGGACTACATGATCCCCACGTCGTTCGTCCTGCTCGACCGCCTGCCGGTGACGCCGAACGGCAAGATCGATCGCAAGGCCCTCGCGCAGATCGAGCCCTTGGCGTTCACCGGTTCGGAGGTGGTGGCGCCGCGCACTGCGGTGGAGACGGCGGTGGCGAGAATTTGGGCAGAGGTGTTGGGGCTTGGGCTGGTCGGCGTGGAAGACGACTTTTTTGCTCTGGGCGGGCACTCGCTCTTGGCGTCTCGCGTCGCCTCTCGCGTGCGCGAGGCTCTGGGTGTCGATCCTGGGGTGCGCGGCATCTTCGACCATTCGACCGTGGCGGCCCTCGCCGCTTGGGTGGAGCGGCAGGAGAGTGGGCTCGCCGACGAGCCGCCGCTGAGCGGGACTCTGGTTGCCGGCCCCGTGTCGCTGTCGTTTGCGCAGCAGCGGCTCTGGTTCGTGGAGCGGCTCCGGCCGGGAGCCACCGCCTACAACCTCGCCCAGACCGTAGACTTCCAAGGCGACCTTTCCGTGCCCGCACTCGCTGCGGCGTTTGACGGGCTGGCCCGGCGCCACTATGCGTTGCGGACCGTGTTCGCCACCGGAGAGGGCGGGCCGGTCCAGATCGTTGCTACGCCATCGTTGTGCGGGACTCCCCTGCCGGTAGTGGACTTGGCGGGGCTGGCTCACGAGCTGCGCCCAGCTGTAGCTGAGCGGATCTGTTTCGCCGAGGCCCGGCGGCCGTACAACTTGGAGCGCGGACCGCTCTACCGGACGCTCCTCTTGGCGCTCGGGTCTCGAACGAATCGTTTGCTGGTCGGCCTCCATCACATCATCTCCGACGCCTGGTCGATGACCGTCTTGATGCGCGAGCTGTCCGCCCTCTACCGCGGGGTGGATCTGCCGCCGCTGCCGGTGCAATACCCCGCCTATTCGGTCTGGCAGCGTCGCCGGCTGTCGGACGATCTCGTCGCCCGCCGCGTCGCCTGGTGGCGCGCTCACCTCGACGGCGCTCCCGACGTGCTCGAGCTCCCCGCGGATCGGTCGCGGCCGGCCACCCCGTCGTTTCGGGGGGAACGCTGTCGCCTGGGTCTCCTGCCGGAGGTGAGGGAGGTTCTCGCCGCTTGGAGTCGAGATCGCGGAGCCACGCTGTTCATGACCCTGCTCGCGGCTTGTCAGGTTCTGGTGCTGCGCTTTACGGGCCAGGACGACTTCGTCTTGGGGTCCCCCGCCGCGGGGCGCGATCGGGCGGAGCTCGAGGGGATGATCGGGTTCTTCGTGAACCTGTTGCCGCTGCGCGCCCAGCTGGCGTCCGATCCGACCTTCGGCGGGTTGGTGGCCGAGGTCCGGGAGACCGTGCTCGCCGCCTACGCCCAGCAAGACCTCCCCTTCGACCGCCTGGTGGAGGAGCTGGCGCCGGAGCGTGACGCCTCGCGCGCGCCGCTGGTGCAGGTCGGTTTCGCGGTCCAGGACGCGCCGGTCGGGCCCGATCTGGGAGTCCTCGGACCGAAGGTGGTGGCCGCAGTCGAGTTGGATACCGGAGCCTCGGAGTTCGACTGCGCATTCTTCGTCGAGCTCGGCGGTGTCGAGGCGGAGGGCCTCGAACTGATCGCCGAGTACGCCACGGATCTGTTCGATCGAGCGACCGTGCATCGACTGTTGGAGAGTTTCCGCACGCTGCTCCTGGGCATCGCTTCGGGTGCGCAATGCAAGGTGTCCGAGCTGCCTTTGCTCTCTACCGCGGAGCGGAAGCAGGCCCAGAGGGCGTGGAACCGGACCGAGGTCGGCTTTCCGCACCTTCCGGTCCACCTCCGGTTCGAGGAGCAGGTCCGGCGTGCCCCCGGCACTCTGGCGTTGTCGGCGGGCGAGGTCCATTGGACCTATGGAGAGCTGAACTCGCGGGCCGACCTCCTGGCGCGCCGATTGCGTCGGCTGGGCGCCGGCCCCGAGGTTCTGGTGGGCCTGCTGCTGGAACGCTCGGTCGAGCTGGTCGTGGCGGTGATCGCCGCGTTCAAGGCCGGGGCAGCTTTCCTGCCCGTGGATCCGTCCTGGCCGACCGAGCGGGTGGAGCGTGTGCTGCGGGACGCCGGGGTGTGCGCTCTCGTGACGACCGGCAGTCTCCTCGAGCGATACTCGTTGCCGGGCGTGGCGGCCGGGCGGACCGTGGTACTCGACTCAATCGACGGGATTCCTGATTCGGACAAGGCACCGGTCGGATCGCCCGCCCGGCCGGGAAACCTGGCGTATGTGATCTACACCTCGGGTTCGACCGGCGCACCCAAAGGGGTCGAGCTGTGCCACCTCGGCCTGTCGAACCTGGTGAGCTGGAGCGTTCGCCGTGGTGCTCTTAAGGCCCGTGATCGCGTTTCGATGGTGGCGGCTCCGGGGTTCGACGCCTCGGTGTGGGAAATGTGGCCGGTGCTGGTGGCCGGAGGTTCGCTACACGTGGCGCCGCAGAGCGTGGTGCTTTCGCCGCCGAGGTTTTTACCTTGGGCCGCGGAGCAGGGGATCACCGTCGCTTGGCTGCCGACCCCTCTGGCCGAGGCGATTCTGGACGAGCCGATCCCTCCGAATCTCCGCGTGCGACTCCTCCACACGGGGGGCGATCGGGTGGTCCGGCGCCCCTCGCCGAGTTTGCCGTTCGAGCTGAACAACACCTATGGACCGACCGAGTGCACCGTCGTCGTCACGGCGGGGCTCGTGTCGCCGGATGGCGATCGCCCGCCGCACGTGGGACGCCCGTTCGACAACGTCCGCATCCACATTCTGGATCGCTGGCTCGGGCTGGTTCCACCGGGAGCGCCGGGCGAGTTGTGCATCGGCGGCGAGTCGCTGGCGCGCGGTTACCGCGGTCGTCCGGACTTGACGGCGGAGCGGTTCGTGCCCGATCCGTTCGGAGCGGCCGGGGAGCGGCTCTATCGGACCGGCGACCGGTCGCGTCGTCTGCCGAGCGGCGACTTGGAAGTGCTGGGCCGTCTGGATCATCAGATCAAGATCCGCGGCCATCGGATCGAGCTGGGGGAGGTCGAGGCCGCGCTGGTCGCTCTATCGTCGGTTCGTGAAGCGGTGGTGATGATGCAAGAGCCGGAGCATCGGCTCGTCGCGTGTGTGGTGCCGGCCGCCGGAGCGGAGGTTTCGGGCGAGGCCTTGCGCTCCGTTCTCACGGGCTTGCTCCCGCGGATCATGATCCCGACGGCCTGGGTCTTCCTCGAGGCTCTGCCGCTCACCTCGAACGGCAAGGTAGATCGTAAGGCTCTGGCCAGGCACTCTCCCGTTTCGTCGAGACCGGAAGGGCCGGCGCCGCGGACGCCACTCGAAGCGGAGGTGGCGGCGATCTGGGTGGAGCTGCTGGGGATTGCGTCGGTCGGGATGACGGACGATCTGTTCTCGCTCGGGGGACACTCTCTCCTCGCCGTTCGGTTGGTCGACCGAGTGTGCGCGCGCTTGGGGGTGGATATGCCTCTGCGCAAAGTGTTCCAGGCGCCGACCGTGGCCGCGATGGCGAGTTGGGTCGAGAGTGAGCTTCGCCGATCGCAGTCCGAGCGGGAGCAGCCCCTGACCGGTGGGCTGGCCGGACCCTTGCCGCCGCTCTCGTTCGCCCAGCAGCGGCTCTGGTTTCTCGACCGTCTGGAGCCGGACTCGGCGGCGTACAACCTTGCGATCCTGCTGCGCTTGGCGGGGCCGTTGGAGCCGGGGTTCCTGACCGCAGCGCTCTCTGAGGTGGTTCGGCGCCACGAGGCGCTGCGCACTACGTTCGAAGTGCCGGTCGGCAGTTCCGATCCGGTTCAGGTGGTCCGCGCGCCGGTCGGCCGAGCCCTGCCCGTGCTCGACCTCGAGGGTTTGCTCGCTCGCGACGCTGAAGTCGCACGGCTGGTGCACGAAGAGGCCGCCGTACCGTTCGATCTCGGGCGCGGCCCTCTGCTGCGTGCGGCCTTGCTGCGCCTCGGCCCCAAGGATCACCGGCTTCTCGTCAACCTCCACCACATCGTGGCGGACGGTGGATCGGTCGAGGTGCTGGAGCGCGAGCTTGCGACCCTCTACACAGCTTTCGCAGCGGGGCAACCTTCTCCGTTGCCCGAACTGCCGGTGCAGTACCCCGATTTCGCGGTCTGGCAACGCAGCTGGCTGGCGGGCGAGGAGCTGGAGCGGCAGCTGGCCTACTGGCGCGACCTTTTGGCCGATCCTCAGGCCTCGGAGCTGCCGGCGGACCGGCCGCGACCTGCCGTGCGGAGCTCTCGCGGTGCCGTCGAGGAAGCGGAACTTCCCGAGAGCCTGGTGGCCGGATTGGAGCAGCTCGGTCGGCGCTATGGGGCGACTCCGTTCATGACGCTGTTTGCCGGCTTTCTGGCTCTCCTCTATCGCTACACCGGGCAGGACGATCTACTGGTCGGCACACCGGTGGCAGGGCGGGGTCGCGCCGACATCGAAGGGTTGATCGGATTCTTCGTCAACACGCTGCCTCTGCGGGTTGGTCTGGCGGGAAAGCCGTCCTTCGCGGAATTGGTGAAGCGGGTGCGGGCGGCGGCCCTCTCGGCCTATGCCCACCAGGATGTACCTTTCGAGAGGCTGGTTGCCGAGGCGGCTCTGGAGCGCGACCTGTCCCGGAATCCTTTGTTCCAGGTGATCTTTGCCTTCCTGGACAGCTGGGGACCCCTGGAGCTTGGGCCGGGCCTGACCTTGGCGGAGGCCGCAGGCGTTCACCCTGGCACGGCCAAGTTCGACCTCTCCTTTCATGTCAGCCGCGAGGCGCGCACGCAGAGCGGACTGCGGCTCTTGCTGGAGTATTCGACCGACCTTTTCGACCCCGCCACGATCCGCCGGTTGATGGGTAGTTTCGAGCGCCTCGCGGCGGCGGCCGTCGATCGACCCGAAGTGCCGATCGCAGCGCTCCCCCTGCTCACCTTTATCGAGCAGGCACAACTCAGCGCCGCGGATCAAGCTGAACCTCGCGGAGTTCCGGCAGGGCTGCTGCACGGCCTGTTCGAAGCTCAGGCGCAGCGTACTCCCGAGGCGGTGGCTCTCGTCTCGGGTGGAACGGTTCTGACCTACGCCGAGCTGGCCGAACGCTCCACCCATTTGGCTCGGCGGTTGCGCGCACTGGGGGCAGGCCCCGAGGTCGGCGTGGCGGTTTGTCTGGAGCGCCGGACCGACCTCGTGGTCACGCTGCTGGCCGTGCTGCGCTCGGGCTCTTTCTACGTCCCGATCGATCCTGGATATCCCGAGGCTCGGCGGGCATTTCTGGTGGCGGACAGCGGTGCCCGGATAGTCGTGACCGAAGCCGGGATCGAGAGTTCGGAGGGATCGGCGAGGTGCGCTCTCCAGCCGGTGCCGGAGAACCTCGCCTACCTGATCTATACCTCCGGTTCCACCGGTCGACCCAAGGCGGTGGCGATCACCCACGCGAGCGCCTTCAGGTTTGCATTTTGGGCGCGTGAGGTCTTTTCCCCGGACGAGCTGAGCGGCGTTCTGGCCTGCACGGCGGTGACTTTCGACCTGTCGGTATTCGAGCTGTTCGTGACGCTCGCCTGGGGGGGCGCGATCGTTTTGGTGGAGGATGCCCTGGCGCTTTTCGACGGACCTCCGGAACTGCCGCCGGGCCTGGCGGTGACGTTGGTCAACACGGTGCCCTCGGCGATGGCGGAGCTACTGCGCGAGGGGGCCCTGCCGCCTACGGTGCGGACAATCAACCTGGCGGGCGAGGCACTCACACGTGCCCTCGCCGACCAGGTCTATGCGCGGCCGGAGACGGAGCGGCTGCACAACCTCTACGGCCCTTCGGAGGACACGACCTACTCGACCTGGTCGTTGGTGCCGGTGCGTTCCGAGCGCCAGCCGGCGATCGGTCGTCCGGTCCACGACAGCCGCGCGTACGTCGTGGACCGGTGGCTGGAGCGCTTGCCCTTGGGCGTACCGGGCGAACTCTGTCTGGCCGGCGAGGGGTTGGCCCGCGGTTATTTAGGTCGCCCGGAGCTGACCGCAGAGCGGTTCGTGCCCGACCCGTTTGCCGCCGGTCCTGGGGAAAGGATGTACCGCACCGGTGACCTGGCGAGATTGCGGGCGGATGGTGATCTCGACTATTTGGGTCGCTTGGATCGTCAGGTCAAAGTCCGCGGTTATCGCATCGAGTTGGGAGAGGTGGAGTCGGCCCTGGCGCAGCTCCCTGGGGTGAAGGGCGCGGCCGTGCTCTTGCGCGAGGACGGTTCGGGGGGGGGCGGGCTGGTAGCCTATTTGGCTGCGGGCGAGAGGCCCATCGCAGAGCTGCGGCAGGCCCTGCTGCAGATCCTGCCCGAGCCGATGGTGCCGAGGGTGTTCGTCTTCCTTCCGGAGCTGCCGCTCTCCCCGCACGGCAAGGTGGATCGCCACGCCTTGGCGCGCATCTCTCCCGCTCCCGGGGCCAAACCCGCCTCCGAGCCGCTCCGCACGCCGATCGAGGTGGCGGTGGCCGGTCTCTGGTCAGATCTGTTGAGCGTCGAGGGGATCGGAGCCGCGGACGACTTCTTCGCGCTTGGCGGCCACTCCCTCATGGCGGCGCGCCTGGTCGCGCGCCTGCGCGAGAGCCTCGGAGTGGAGATGCCGCTCCGCGCAATCTTCCAGCTGCCGACGGTCGCCCGCCAGGCGGCATGGATCGAGGCCGAGCTTCGGCGCACCGGCGAGCTCGACGTTCTTGCCCTCACCGCGGGTCTCGCCGGGCCGGCCAGCCCGCTCTCGTTCGCTCAGCAGCGGCTCTGGTTTCTCGACCGGTTGGAGCCGGGCTCCCACGCCTACAACATGATGCTCGACCTGCGCCTTTCCGGGTCGCTTCTTCCGGTCGTGTTGGCGGCGGCGCTCACCGAGGTGGTCCGGCGCCACGAGGCGCTCCGCACGACGTTCGAAGTGCCGTCCGGTAGCTCGGAGCCGGTTCAGCTGGTGTGGCCTGCCACCGTTTGGGCACTGCCCCAGGTCGATCTCGAAGTCCTCGACGCCGGCCGGCGTGGTGCCGAGGCGACGCGCCTGGCGCAGGTTGAGGTTTGCCGGCCGTTCGACCTCGGGCGCGGGCCGCTCCTGCGCACCGTCCTTCTACGCCTCGAGCCGGCCGGGCATCGTCTTCTCGCGACGCTGCACCACATCGTTGTCGATGGACTCTCTCTGGAAATCTTGATCGGCGAGTTGGGTGCGTTGTGCCAGGCTTTTGCGAGGGGTGGCCCGTCGCCCCTCCTTCCGCTGCCGGTGCAGTATCCCGACTTTGCGGTCTGGCAGAGGAGTTGGCTCAGCGGCGAAGAGTTGGAGCGGCAGCTCGCTTGGTGGCGAGGGCGCCTACCAGCGACGGCACCGATTCTGGAGCTGCCGACGGATCGGTCTCGTCCGGCGGTCCGGAGCCAACGGGGCAGGGTCCTGAGGGCGTCCTTGCCGGCCGAGTTGGCCGACCGGCTGGAGAGCCTCGGCCGGCGCCATGGCGCCACGCCGTTCATGACGCTGCTCGGCGCCTTCGCCGCGCTGCTCCACCGCTATTGCCACCAGGACGAGTTGGTGGTTGGGGCTCCGGTGGCCGGACGCAACCGGCCCGAGGTCGCAGGGCTGATCGGGCTGTTCGTCAACACCCTGGCGCTGCCGATGAGCCTGGCCGGCGATCCGCCGTTCCGAGCGCTGTTGGCGCAGGTGCGGGAGACGGCGCTGGCGGCCTACGGCTACCAGGACCTCCCGTTCGAGAAGCTGGTGGCGGAGCTGGTGCCGGAGCGCGATCTGTCGCGTACGCCGCTGGTCCAGGTGGTCTTCGCGCTGCACGAGGCGCCCCTTGCGGTGCGCGGGGGCGACGATCTTGTGCTTGCGGCGGGAGAATCGGCAGAAAGCGGCACCGCGAAGTTCGACCTGTCGCTGCACCTCGGCCGGAGCGAGGGAGGGATAGGGGTATGGGCGGAGTACGGCACCGACCTTTTCGATCGGCCCACGATCGAGCGTCTTCTCGGCCATTTCCGCCGGCTGCTGGAAGGGATCGGAGCTGCCGATGGCGACCGGGTCCGTGTCTCGGATCTACCGTTGCTCGACCCTGTCGAGCGCGAGCAGGTGCTCACGGTCTGGAACCAAACGGCGGGTGAGATCCCCTTGGAGCCGGTCCACCAGCTGTTCTTCCAGTGGGCGGAACGGACGCCGGAGGCGATCGCTGTCGCTTGGGCTGGCGGCAGCCTGACCTACGGTGAGCTGGCCCGCCGTGTCCGCGCCCTTGCGGACCGGTTGCGGACCCGCGGTGTCGGCCCGGAGAGCGTGGTGGCGCTCTGCCTGGAGCGCTCCGCCGAGCTGTTGACCGCGGCCCTGGCCGTCTTGGCGGCGGGGGGAGCCTACCTGCCGATCGACCCGGCATGGCCGGAGGAGCGGCAGCGGTACATCGTGGCGAATTCCGGCGCTCTGCCGTTGCCCGATTTGGACGGCGTTGCTTCTACTGACCGAGCGGCTCCGCGGAGCGAGGTACTTTCCGCCGGCCTCGCCTATGTCATCTACACCTCCGGCTCGACCGGCAGGCCGAAGGGAACGGAGCTCAGCCACCGTGGGCTGTCCAGCCTGATTGCCTGGCACCGCCGCACCTACGACCTCGTCCCGGCGGATCGGACGACCCTGGTGGCGAGTCCTGGGTTCGACGCTTCGGTCTGGGAGATCTGGGCGCCGCTCACCGCCGGGGCCTCGGTACATATCCCGTCGCGAGAGCTGGTGCTCGCGCCGGCTGCGCTCCTGCAATGGATGGCAGAGAAGAGGATCACGGTGTCGTTCCTCCCCACGCCGTTGGCCGAGGCGGTGCTGGCCGAATCGCTTCCTGCGGGTCTGCATCTGAGGGCTCTGCTTACCGGTGGTGATCGGTTGCGGCGGCGGCCTGCGGCCGGCCTGCCGTTTGCCATGGTCAACCACTACGGTCCCACAGAATATACGGTGGTGGCGACGGCCGGTTGGGTCGAGCCGACGGGAGAGCGGGCACCGGACATCGGCGCTCCGATCGCGAACACTCGCGTCTACATTCTGGATCGCCGACAGCAGCCGGTCCCGCTGGGTGTGCCGGGGGAACTTTGCCTGGCGGGCGAGGGTTTGGCCCGCGGCTATCGTTTCTGTCCGGAACTCTCCGCCCGGAGCTTCGTTCCCGATCCGTTCGGAGTCGGGGATCGGCTCTACCGCACGGGCGATCTGGCACGTCGGTTGCCCGGCGGGGAGGTCGAGTTTCTGGGCCGTCTGGACCATCAGGTCAAGATCCGCGGCTTCCGGATCGAGTTGGGTGAGGTCGAGGCCGCCCTGGCCGCGCTGCCGGATGTCGAGTCGTGCGTCGCGGTGACGCGCGCCGACGCCTCCGGGGGGGCTCGGCTGGTGGCTTACATGGTCCCGACCCCGGGTGGTGAACTCGATCCACTGGCGCTGCGGGCCCTTTTGGCAACCCGACTGCCGGCTTACATGGTGCCTTCGGCGTTCGTCGCCCTTGCCAACCTCCCCCTGGACCCGAACGGCAAGATCGACCGCCGCGCTCTGTCGGAGCGTGCCACCCTCGAACCAGCCGATTGCGTCTTCACGGCTCCGCGCACCCCGCTGGAGGAAGAGGTGGCGGAGATCTGGCGCGAGGTCCTCGGCGTCGAGCGGGTGGGGATCGAAGACAGCTTCTGGGAACTCGGGGGTCACTCCCTGCTCGCCACCCAGGTTCTGGCTCGCATCGAGGCCGTCTTCGATGTGGAGTTGCCGCTCCAAACCCTTTTTGCGTCGCCGACCTTGGCGGCCTTCACCACCATGCTCGCCGGGACGGTTCTTGACGGCCAAAACGAGGCGGAGGCCGAGGCGTCTCTCGCGGCCTTGGAAGGACTGTCCGAGGACGAGGTCTTGGCGCTCGTCGAGCGGATGACCTATGCGGTCCAGGAGACGGCATGACGGAAGGGCCTTCGGGACGCGTGCGCGATCTCTCTCCTCTGAGGCAGGCTCTGCTCGTCCATCAGTTGAGGGGCAGGAAAGCGGCTGGAGGCGCTGTCGCGCACTCGTCGGGCGGGATACCGCGTCGTTCGTCCCTTGGGTCGGCGCCGCTCTCGTTTGCCCAAGAGCGGCTCTGGCTGCTGGACCGCCTCGAGCCGGGCACGACGGTCTACAACATGCCGATCCAGGTGCGCTTACGCGGCCTCCTGGACGTGGCGGCGTTGGCGCTCGGCGTCGCCGAGATCGTTCGCCGCCACGAGACGCTTCGGACCACCTTCTCCGAACGCGACGCTCAAGTGGGCCAGGAGATCGCTCCGCCCGGAGCGTTCCGGCTGCCGGCCGCGGACCTCGAGGGTTTGGCACCGATGGCGCGTCGGGCTGAAGGGTCTCGCCTCCTGGTCTCGAACAGCCGACCCTTCGATCTCGCTCGAGGGCCGCTGATGCGGGCGAACCTGGTGCGCCTCTCCTCCGAAGAGAACCTGCTCCTGATCGATATGCATCACATCGTCTCGGACGGGTGGTCCTTCGGCATTCTGATCCGCGAGCTCGGCGAGCTCTACGGTGCCTTCCGGGAGGGAAGAGCGTCGCCCCTTCCGGAGCTACCCATCCAGTACGCCGACTTCGCCGCCTGGCAACGGGGCCGCCTGCGGGGCGCCGTTCTTGAGGAGCAGGTCTCCTACTGGCGCGAACGTCTGGCCGGCGCGCCTCCGGCCCTGGAGCTGCCTCTCGATCGCGTTCGGCCGGTGGTTCAGGGGCACCGAGGCCGAGCGATACGCTCCGACCTGTCGCCTGCGGTCGCCTCCCGCTTGCGCGAGCTGGCGCTCGGCGAGGGTGCCTCGCCGTTCATGACCCTCTTGGCCGCGTTCCAGCTCCTGCTCTCGCGTCTTTCGGGTCAGGACGATGTCGTGGTGGGTTCGCCGAGCGCGGGCCGCGGCCGCGCCGAGGTCGAGGGGCTGATCGGGCTGTTTCTCAACACGCTCGTCCTGCGTACCGACCTGTCTGGAGACCCGTCGTTTCGCGAGCTCCTGCTCCGGGTCAAGGAATCGGTGCTCGGTGCCTACCGCTATCAGGAGATCCCCTTCGAGCGCCTGCTGGAGGAACTCCAGCCCGAGCGGCAGCTCAGTCGCACTCCGCTCTTCCAGGTCCTGTTCAACTTCGTTTCGATTTCGAACCTCCAGATGAGCCTCCCCGGCCTTCTGGTCGAGCCGATCGAGTCCGCCGAGGCCGGTTCGAAGTTCGACTTCACCATCTATGTCAGCGAGTTGACGAATTCCTTCCGTTTCGAGCTGGTATACGCCATCGGTCTCTTCGAGGACGGGCGGATGAGGGAGATGGTGCGCCAGTTCGAGCATCTGTTGGAACAGGTTGTGGCCAATCCGGAGGCGAAGGTCGGTACGCTGTCGCTCGTGACCCCGGCGGTTGCGGCCGCCCTGCTTCCTGATCCCACGCAGCGGCTCTCGGCCGAGTGGCGCGGCTCGATCCAAGACGCTCTCTCCCGCGGCGCCGACCATCATCCGGATCGAAGCATGGTCGAGGAATGGAGTGGCGTGACCTGGACCTACGGGGAGCTTCAGTCCCGTGCCAACCAGCTCGCCCGCTTCCTCGGAGCGCGCGGAGTGGGTAAAGGGGACACGGTCGCCGTTTGGGCTCACCGCAGCGCGTCGCTCGCGCAGGCCCTGTTGGGCACGCTCAAGGCTGGGGCGGCTTTTCTCGTGCTCGACCCGCTCTATCCTGAGGCGCGCCTGCTCGACTACTTGCGCATCGGCCGGCCGGCTGCTTGGGTGGCGGTGCCTGGCGCGCCCGCGCCGCCGCCTGAGGTGGAGGCTTTCGCCTCCCGCTGCCGCTGTCGCGTCGAGCTGACCCCCGCCGCGCTGTCGTATCTACCCACGACCGACCCCGCGGTGGTTGTGGGACCGGATGACGCGGCCTGCATCACGTTCACCTCCGGCTCTACCGGCATGCCCAAGGGTGTGGTCGGGCGGCACGGTCCTCTCACCCACTATCAGCCCTGGGTGGCGGAGCGCTTCGGCCTGGGCGCGGACGACTGTTTCGGCATGCTCTCGGCGTTGTCGCACGACCCGTTGCAGCGCGACGTTTTTACGCCGGTTTGGCTCGGTGCCCGGATGGTCCTACCCGATCCCGACCGGATCGGCGCACCGGGCTATCTCGCACGATGGCTGCGGAGTGAGGAAGTGACGGTCCTGCATCTCACTCCGGCCATGTTGGAATTGGTGCTCGACTCGGCGAACGATGGGCCGGAGCCGGTCCGCGATCTCCCTTCCCTCCGGCGGGTCTTCGTGGTGGGCGACCTGCTCAAGAAAGTCGACGTGGAACGGCTGCACGCGCTCGCTCCTTCGGTGGCCTGCATCAACCTGTACGGCTCGACGGAGACCCAGCGCTCGGTCTCGTATTTTCCCGTTCCTCGCGGCAACGGGCTCGCGCACCTCGGCAAGGAGGTCTTGCCGGTGGGCTGGGGGATGGAGGGTTGCCAGCTTCTGGTGCTGAACCGATCGGGTCGTCTGGCCGGTGTCGGCGAAGTGGGGGAGATCCATGTCCGCAGCCGCCACCTGGCCCAAGGGTATCTGGGCGACGAGGCGCTCTCGGCCGAACGTTTCCTGGCCAATCCGCTGGTGGTGCTGCCCGAAGAGGGCGACCGGGTCTACCGGACCGGCGACCTCGGTCGTTACCTGCCGGACGGAGGTGTCGAAATCTATGGACGCGCCGACTTCCAGGTGAAGATCCGCGGCTTTCGCATCGAGCTGGGGGAGGTGGAGGCTGTGCTGGCCCGCCATCCGGAGGTGCGCGAGTGTCTCGTGATGGTGCGCGAGGATTGTCCCGGTGAACGCCGACTGGTGGGCTATCTGGTCGCCGCCGGTGCCGCGCCCTTGCCGCACGACCTGCGCGCGTTTCTTGGCTCGCGGCTGCCGGACTACATGGTGCCGTCGGCATTCGTCGTCCTGCCGGCCTTGCCGCTCACCCGTACGGGCAAGGTCGATCGTTGGGCTTTGCCCGTGCCGGATGCCGAGTTGTCGGCTCCCATGGCGTCGGTACAACGCAATCCGGTGGTGGAGCTGCTCGCCGGCATCTGGGCCGACCTGCTCGGGGTCGACGGCGTCGCTTCCGGGGAGAGCTTCTTCGAGCTTGGAGGGCATTCTCTCCTCGCCACCCGAATGATCTCGCGCGTGCGCGCCGTGTTGGGTGTCGAGCTGCCGATGAGGGCGGTGTTCGAGGAGCCGACTCTGGCCGGTTTCGCGTTCCTGACCGAACAGGCGCGCCAGAGAGAATCGGATGCCGGAGGGGCGGCGCTACCGTCGTCACCACCGCTCGTCCGAGTGCCGCGGAGTGCGCCTTTGCCCGCGTCATTCGCTCAGCAGAGGCTCTGGTTCCTCGACCGCCTGGACACGGGAAGCTTCGCCTACAACCTCTCTGGAGCCCTGCGCCTGGAGGGCGCGCTGGACGAACCGGCGCTGGCCGGCGCGCTCGACGGGATCGTTCGCCGACACGAGTCGCTGCGCACTCATTTCGTGGCCGAGAACGGTGAGCTGTGGCAGGTGATTTCGGAGCCCCTCCCTTTCGAGCTGCCGGTCGCCGACCTCTCCGGGCTCGACGCTGCGGCGCGAGCCGGGGAGGAGCTTCGTTTGGCGCTGGCCGAGGCGCGTCGCCCCTACGATCTCTCGGCCGGACCTCTGGCGCGCTTTGCGTTGCTCCGCTCAGGCCGGCTCGAACATGTCCTGCTCGTCGGTATGCACCACATCGTCTCCGATGGCTGGTCCATGAGCATCTTTGTGCGCGAGCTGGGCGCGCGCTATCGAGCCGGGGTCGCAAAGACGATCGCGTCGTTGCCGGATCTTCCCGTCCAATACGCCGACTATGCCACTTGGCAACGGCTATGGCTGAACGAGGAGGCGGTGGCGGAGCGTCTCGGCTGGTGGACTCGCCAGCTTGCGGGCGCGCCGCCGGTGGTGACCCTCCCGCTGGACCGACCGCGGCCTAGCGTTCAAGGCTCTTGCGGCCACCGCGTCAGCTTGGAGGTCGCGCCCGAGCTCGCTCTAAGCGTCGAGAGGATGGGCCGTCGCCTCGGTGTCACGCCATTCATGGCTTTGTTGGCCGCCTTCGCGACGCTGCTGTCGCGCTATGGCGGGCAGGATGATGTGGTCGTGGGAACCCCGATCGCCAATCGCGGTCGCACCGAACTGGAAAACCTGATCGGGTTCTTCGTCAATATGTTGGCTCTTCGCGTCGATCTGTCCGGGGATCCGAGTTTCTCCGAGTTGGCCCGCCGCGTCCGTGAGATGTCTCTCGGAGCTTTCGCCCACCAAGACGTCCTTTTCGAACGCCTGGTGGACGAGCTTCGACCAGAGCGCAGTCTGAGCCATTCGCCGGTTTTTCAAGTGGTGCTCGCTCTTCAGAACCTCCCGGCTGCGGATCTGGACCTGGCAGGCCTAACTCTTACACCTCTGGAAATTGAGGCCGGCCGGACTCAGTTCGACCTCTCTCTTTTCCTCTATCCCATGCCGGACGGCGGCCTGTTGGCGCGGCTGGATGTGGCGACAGCACTGTTCGAGGTCGCGACAGCAAACCGCCTCCTTGGCCACTTCCGCAATCTGCTCGAAGGGATCGCGGCAGAAAAAGGAGCGAGCGTCCGCGTCTCCGAGTTGCCTTGGCTCGACCCTGCCGAGCGGGAGCAGCTGCTCACGGCTTGGAACCGGACCGCGGCCGAGATTCCCGAGGAGCCGGTCCACCGCTTGTTCTTTCAATGGGCCGAGCGGACGCCGGAGGCCCTTGCGGTCGCTTGGAGCGGCGGCAGCCTGACCTACGCCGAGCTGGCAGGCCGAGCCCGCGGTCTGGCGGACCGCTTGCGAGCGAACGGGGTCGGTCCGGAGAGCGTGGTGGCTCTCTGCCTAGATCCCTCTCCCGAGCTGCTGGTCGCCGTGTTGGGTGTGTTGGCGGCGGGCGGTGCTTACCTGCCGATCGATCCGGCGTGGCCAGAGGAGCGCCAGCGATGGATTTTGGAAGATTCCGGGGCTGTCCTGCTGTCGGGGATGGGAGAGGGAGCCATCTCGCGCGAAGCCGGGGAGGTTCAGGGAACGTGTCCCGCTGACCGTCTCGCCTATGTCATCTATACCTCGGGCTCGACCGGTAGGCCGAAAGGGACGGAGCTCTGCCACGGCGGTCTCTCCAGTCTTATTGCTTGGCACCGCCGTGCCTACGACCTGGTGCCGGCGGATCGGACGACCCTGCTCGCCGGGCCAGGGTTCGATGCCTCGGTGTGGGAAATTTGGGCGGCGCTCACAGCCGGGGCCACTCTGCACATACCGCCGCGGGAGGTGGTCCTCGCTCCCGCCGCTTTGCTGCGGTGGCTGGCCGAAGAGGGGATCACGGGTTCGTTCGTGCCCACGCCACTGGCCGAAGCGGTGCTGTCCGAACCGATGCCGGCTGGCCTTTGCCTGCGGGTTCTGCTGACCGGCGGCGACCGGCTGCGGGAGCGGCCCGCTCCGGACTTGCCGTTCGCCCTGGTCAACCACTACGGTCCCACCGAGTGCACGGTGGTGGCCACGGCCGGGAGGGTCGAGCCGACGGGAGATCGGGCGCCGGACATCGGCTTCCCGATCGCCAACTCCCGGGTCTACATTTTGGATCGCGGTCTGCAGCTGGTGCCGGTGGGAGTGGCGGGAGAACTCTGCCTCGCGGGCGAGGGTCTGGCCCGCGGCTATCGTTTCCGGCCGGAATTGACCGCCGAGAGCTTTGTTCCCGATCCGTTTGGAGCAGGTGCGCGACTGTACCGCACGGGCGATCTGGCTCGCCGGATGCCCGGCGGGGAGATCGAATTCCAAGGGCGTTTCGACCACCAGGTGAAGATCCGCGGCTTCCGCATCGAGCTGGGCGAAGTCGAGGCGGCCCTGGCCGCGCTGCCAAACGTGGAGTCGTGCGTGGTCGTGGTGCGCGCCGACCCATCGGGGGGCGGCCGCCTGGTGGCTTACCTCGTCGCGACCTCCAGCGATGAGCTCGATTCCGCAGCCCTGCGTCGCGTTTTGGAAACCCGGCTGCCGGCCTATATGATCCCCGCCGCGTTCGTCGTCCTCCCCGCGCTCCCGCTGGACCCTAACGGCAAGATCGACCGCCGCGCTCTTCCCGAACCCTCGCCTTCCGTCCAGGCGGATCGAGGTTTCATAGCTCCGCGCACGCCACTGGAGGAAGAGGTGGCGCAGGTCTGGTGTGAGGTTCTCGGCCTCGAGCGGGTCGGAGTGGAAGACAACTTTTGGGACCTCGGTGGCCATTCGCTTCTCGCCACTCGGGTCTTGGCCCGGCTTGCGGACACATTTGGCGTTGAAATCCAGCTGCAGGCGCTATTCCTCGCCCCAACGCTCGGTGGTTTCGCGGCGGCCGTCGGGGGGAGCGTGCTGGCTGGACTTTCGGATCACGAATGGACCTCCCTGATGGAAGACGAGGTGTAATGAACTCCGACGATCTTGCCCGGCGCACGGGCGACCTCTCACCCGACAGGCTTGCGCATCTGGTGATGAAGATGAAGAAGAATCGCGCTGCGGAGGCCGCTTCGAGAGTTCCCGGGACACCAGAAGTTCCGGGACCGGGTCGGATTTCGCGCACTGATCGATCCCAGCTGTCCCTTCCTGTGGTGCTGCCGGTGTCTTTCGCGCAGGAGCGGCTCTGGCTGCTCGATCGAATCGAGCCCGGCGGCACGGCCTGGAATATTCCGACACCGGTTCGCCTTCGCGGTTTCCTCAACGTAGCGGCTCTGGAGAGAGCGCTCGCCGAGATCGTGCGCCGCCACGAGTCGCTGCGGACCACGTTTGAGGAGAGGGACGGCGAGCCCGTGCAGGTGGTCGCTCCGGTAGGGGGGTTCCGATTGCCCGAGGCCGACCTCTCGATGTTGCTCGGCGAGATCCGCGAGGCGGAGCTATTGCGCTTGGTGGAGAGCTCGAAGCGTCCGTTCGACCTTGACCGCGGGCCGCTGTTGCGGGTCGCTCTGGTGCGGCTCGACCGCCAGGAGAATGCGGTCCTCCTCGATATGCACCACATCGTTTCGGACGGGTGGTCTTTCGGCGTCTTTTTTCGCGAGCTGGGGGCGCTCTACGGAGCGTTTCGGGAAGGCCGGTCCTCGCCCCTGCCGGAACTGTCCATTCAGTTCGGCGACTTTGCGGTCTGGCAGCGCGGCCTACTGCGGGCTTCTGCGCTCGACGACCAGCTCTCCTGGTGGCGCGAGCGTTTGGCCGGCAGCCCGCCGGTCCTCGAGCTTCCAACCGACCACCCGCGGCCGGCTGTGCAGAGCCATCGCGGCCGAAGTGTGGGACGGAGCCTCCCCTCCGGCCTGACAGCCCGTCTGCGCGAGCTGTCGCGGCAGGAGGGGACCTCGCTCTTCATGACCCTCTTGGCGGGCTTCCAGCTCCTGCTCTCCAGGCTCGCAGGCGAGGACGACATCGTGGTCGGTTCTCCGAGCGCCGGCCGCAGCCGCACCGAGATCGAGGGCCTGATTGGAATGTTCCTCAACACCCTGGTGCTGCGCACCAGCCTCGCAGGCGACCCCACTTTCCGGGAGCTCCTGGTGCGCGTGCGAGAAGGGGTACTGGGTGCCTACCAGCATCAGGATCTCCCCTTCGAACGCCTCTTGGCGGAGCTCAAGCCCGAGCGCCAGCTCAGCCGCAACCCGATCTTCCAGGTGCTGTTCAATTTCGTCTCCCTATCCGATCTCGAGATCGACCTGGCCGGGCTTGGCGTCGAGTCGTTCCCTCTCGAAGAGGCGGACGCGAAATTCGATTTCACCCTCTACGTCTATGACCAAGCCGACGCTCTCCACTTCAAGTTGATCTACAACGCCGACCTGTTCGGAGCGCCGCGCATGGAGGAATTCGTACGCCAGCTCGAGTTCCTACTAACACAGGCTGCGGCTGCTCCGGAGGTCAAGATTGGCGCGCTGTCGTTGGTGACTTCCCAAGCGGCGGCGTTTTTGCCGGACCCTACCCGGCCGCTCAGCGGTGAGTGGCAGGGTGCTGGTCATCAGGCGCTCACGCGTCAGGCCGCCCGCCAACCCGCCCGCGTTGCCGTCCGGGACGCTCAGGGGGAGGTCTGGACCTACGCGGAACTCGAAGCCCGCGCCAACCGCCTGGCTCACTTCCTGATCGATCATGGTGTGGAGCGTGGAGATTCGGTCGCCCTGTGGGCTTTCCGGAGCGCTCCCCTGGTCCAAGCGCTTCTGGGAGCGCTCAAGGCCGGTGCGGCCTTCCTGGTACTCGACCCCGCCTATCCTGTGCCGCGCTTGCTGGAGTATCTTCGCATCGCCCGCCCCACCGCCTGGATCGGCGTGCCCGGCGCGCCGCCCCTGCCGGCGGAGCTGGAAGTTGCCGCAAGGCTCTGCCGCTGTCGCATCGATCTATCTGGAGTTCCGCTCATGGGCTTTCCGGAGAGCGATCCCGGCGTGGCGATCGATGCCGACGACGCGGCCTGCATCACCTTCACTTCCGGCTCGACCGGAGTGCCCAAGGGGGTGGTTGGCCGCCACGGCCCGCTCACTCATTTCTACCCCTGGATGGGAGAGCGCTTCGGCCTCGACGAGCGCGATCGGTACGGTATGTTGTCGGCCCTCTCCCACGATCCTTTGCAGCGAGATCTCTTGACGCCGATCTGGTTTGGTGCCGAGCTCGTGGTGCCCGACCCGGAGAGCATCCAGGCTCCCGGATACCTTGCGGCCTGGGCGAAGCGCGAGCGCTTGACCGTTCTCCACCTCACTCCCGCCATGATGGAGCTGCTCCTCGATTCGGAGCTGGAAGGTGCCGAAGCGGTGCCGGTGCTGCCCGATCTGCGGCGCGTGTTTGTGGTCGGCGACCAGCTCAAGAAGACAGACGTGGAGCGGCTCTACCGGCTTGCCCCAGGGGTGGTCTGCGTCAACCTCTACGGCTCTACCGAGACGCAGCGCTCGGTCTCTTTTTTTGAAGTCCCGCGAGATATGCGGCAGCTCGGCAAGGAGGTTCTGCCGCTGGGTCACGGCGTCGAGGGGGCCCAGCTCCTGGTCCTCAATCCGGCCGGTGCCTCGGCCGGCGTCGGGGAGCTCGGCGAGATCTACATGCGTAGCCGACAGCTCGCTCGCGGCTATCTGAGCGACGATGCGCTCACCGTCGAGCGTTTCCGGCCGAACCCGTTCGTGGTCGCACCCGAGCCGGGCGACCGCCTCTACCGCACGGGCGACCTTGGCCGCCACTTGCCCGATGGGGTCGTCGAGTTTGTTGGCCGCGCCGATTTTCAGGTGAAGATCCGCGGCTTCCGTATCGAGCTGGGGGAGGTGGAGGCCGCCCTCGCCCAGTTCCCTGGCGTGCGCGAGTGTGTGGCGGTGGTGCGGGAGGACCGTCCGGGCGAGCGTCGGCTGGTGGGCTATTTGGGAGTCCACGGTGCTGCGCCCTCACCGCGAGAGCTGCGCGCGTTCCTCGCGTCGCGGCTACCGGACTACATGGTGCCTGCGGCGTTCGTTGCCCTTCAGGCTTTGCCTCTCACTCGGACGGGGAAGATCGATCGCCTGGCGTTGCCGGTGCCGGACCTGAATCGCACCGAGACACCAACCCAGGGAGAACAGGGGCCGATTGAGGAACTGATCGCGGGCATCTGGGCCGATCTTCTCGGAACCACAGAAGTGGCCTCGGGCGACAGTTTCTTCGATTTGGGCGGGCATTCCCTGTTGGCCACCCGGCTCGTGGCGCGGCTTCGCAGGGCGCTCCATCTGGAAGTTCCGGTTCGGGTGGTCTTCGAACACCCGGTACTCGGGGACTTCACGAAATGGGTCGAAGAGTTGCAGCGGAGCGGATCGGCGGCCGTGGGACCGGTGCGGCCGCCGTTGGTCGCTGTGTCGCGAGAGGGCCGGCTGCCGGTCTCTTTCGCCCAACAGAGGCTCTGGTTCCTCGATCAGCTCGAGCCCCTGAGCTTCGCCTACAACCTGGGCGGAGCGGTGCGGCTCACCGGCCCCCTCAATGTCGCGGTTCTCGGCCGGGTCCTGTCCGAGTTGGTCCGCCGCCACGAGTCGCTGCGCACGGTCTTCACGCAAGAGGGGGGGAGGCCCTGGCAGTCGATCAACGCACCGGTGGCTGCAAGGCTTCCGATCACCGACCTCGCGAGCCTCAAGGCGGATCTCAAGAATGCCGAGGCGGGCCGGCAGGCCGCCTCCGAGGCCCGGCGTACCTACGACCTGGCCATTGGTCCGTTGCTGCGAGCCACCCTGGTCAAGTTGGAGACCGGGGAGCACGCGCTACTGCTGGGTATGCACCACATCGTGTCCGACGGTTGGTCCATGGGCATTTTCATCCGCGAGCTGGGTGTCCTCTATGGTGCCTTCGTGGCCGGGGAGCCGAGCCCGCTCCCCGACCTGGAGATCCAGTACGCCGACTACGCATCCGCGGAGCGAAAGTGGCTCGATGGCCCGGTCTTGGAGGCCAGCCTGGAGTTCTGGAAGAGCCGTCTCGTCGGTGCGCCCCCGGTGATCGAGCTCCCCCTCGACCGGCCTCGACCGTCGATCCAGAGCCACCGGGGCGCCCGCACCGGCCTCGCACTGGGGCGAGGCCTGGAGCAACGGTTGGGAGCTTTGGCCCGCCGGCTCGACGTTACGCCGTTCATGATTTCCCTCGCGACGCTTGCCACCCTGCTCTGGCGCCTTGGTGGCCAGCCCGATGTCGTGATCGGCACACCGGTTGCCAATCGGGACCGCACCGAACTCGAGGACTTGATTGGGCTCTTCGCCAACACGCTGGCGCTGCGGACTCGGCTCGAGGGGGATCCGGCATTCGCCGGCCTGCTGGTAAAGGTCCGGGAGGATGCGTTGGGGGCCTACGCCCACCAGGATGTTCCGTTCGAACGCTTGGTGGATGGGTTACAGCCGGACCGCGACCTCAGCTATTCGCCGGTGTTTCAAGTCATGCTGGCGTTCCAGAACCTGCCGGCCCAGGGGATGGAGCTGCACGGCCTGATGCTGTCACCCATGGCGCTCGAGGGTGGCAGGGCGCAGTTCGACCTGAGCCTGTTTTTGCTCCCCTCCTTCTCGGATGGCGAACAGGGGATCTACGCCCGGCTGGAGTTCGCCACCGATCTGTTCGATTCGGGCACCGCGATCCGGATGCTGACCCACTTCCGGAACCTGTTGGAGGTGATCGTCGAGACCCCGGATCGGCGCCTTTCGGAGCTGTCGCTCCTCACTTCGGAGGAGCGCGAGGAGCTCCTGGCGGCGGGCCGCCGCACGGCGGAAGAGATCCCCGGCGTTTTGCTCCATCAGCTCTTCGAGCAGGTGGCCGCGAACCGGCCCCAGGCCGTGGCGGTCTCTTGGGAGGGCCAGGACATGGCCTACACCGAACTCAACGCTCGGGCGAACCGACTGGCCCACCACTTGCGCGGTTTGGGCATCGGTGCGGAAAGCCGGGTGGCCATCTGCCTGGAGCGCTCTCCCGTCCTCTTGGTGGCTCTGCTGGGCGTACTCAAGGCGGGAGGCGCCTACGTCCCGCTCGATCCCGCCTATCCGGCGGACCGCCTGGGTTGGGTCTTGGAGGACAGCCGGGCAGCGGTGCTGCTGACCTGCGGCGCTGCGGCGGAGGCTCTGCCCCCCCATCGCGTGCACACGCTAGACCTGGGTCGGATCGATGTTTCGAGAGAGAACGAGAGCAATCTCGACGCGCTCGCCGATCCTGAGAACCTCGCCTACGTGATCTACACCTCGGGCTCCACCGGCCGGCCCAAGGGCGTGGCGGTGCGCCAGCGTGGAGCCGTCAACTTTCTGGCCGCCATGTTGCAGCGCCCGGGCCTGGGTGCGGACGACATCCTGCTGGCGGTGACGACGATCGCTTTCGACATCGCGGTTTTGGAGCTCTTTCTCCCGCTTTGCGTCGGCGCCCGGATCGAGCTGGTGGACCGCGAAACTGCGGCGGATGCTCTCCGCTTGGCGGCGCGGCTCGCCGCGTCCGGAGCGACCGCGATGCAAGCGACTCCGGCCACCTGGCGGCTTCTGCTCGATGCGGGGTGGGAAGGGAGCCCGGGGCTCAAAGTCATATGCGGCGGCGAGGCGCTGCCTCCCGAGCTCGCCCGCGAGCTGCAGGTCCGTTCGGGGTCGCTGTGGAACGTCTATGGCCCAACCGAGACGACGGTCTGGTCCTCCGTCCATGCGGTAACGGACGCGGACGTGGCCGAAGGGCGCCCGGTCCCGTTGGGAAGCCCGATCGCCAATACCGGGATCTATCTGCTGGAGCCCTTCGAACGTGGCTTGGAGCCGGTCCCGGCCGGAGTGCCGGGCGAGCTCCTGATCGGTGGCGAGGGGTTGGCGCGCGGGTACCTTGGGCGTCCCGACCTCACGGCCGAGCGTTTCGTGCCTGGTCCCGCTTCGGGACATCGCGGCGAGCGGCTCTACCGGACGGGAGACCTGGTGCGTCGTCGCCCGCTCGCCGGGACCCTGGAGTTTCTCGGGCGCGCGGACCACCAGGTCAAGATCCGTGGTTTCCGCATCGAGCTTGGGGAGATCGAGGCCGCCCTCTCTGCGTGTCCGTCGGTGCGCGAGTGCGCCGTTGTGGTGCGCGAGGACGTGCCCGGGTCGCGGCGGCTCGTCGCCTGCGTCGCATTTCACGACAGGTTGGCGGAGCCTGTCGAGGTGCTTAAGGGCGCGCTGCGCAGCCGGCTTCCCGAGTACATGGTCCCGCACGTATTCACGCTCCTGCCGGCCTTGCCGCTCACGCCCAACGGCAAGATCGACCGACGCGCCCTCCTCGCCGGCCCGGTGCCCGGCGCATCGCGGCCCGATGGTGATCCTGTGGCGCCGCGCAACGCGCTCGAGGAAGGGTTGGCCGCCGTTTGGGCCGAGGTCCTGCGTTTGGATCGGGTGGGTGTGCACGACAATTTCTTCGCCCTGGGTGGCGACTCGATCCTGGTCATTCAAGTCGTGACTCGGAGCCGCAAGCGTGGCCTTCGCTTTACGCCCCGGCAGCTCTTCCAGAACCAGACGATCGCTCAACTCGGCACAGTCGTAGAGACGGTCGTTACGGTAGAGGGCGCGGAGGTCCGCGATCCGGAGCCCGCGTCGGATCGTTCGCCCATGGCAGTTGATTTCCCGCAAGCAGGCCTGAGCCAGTCCGACCTGGACGACCTCTTGGCCGAGCTCGCCGAGCCGAAAGGTCACCGATGAGTAGACAGAACGTGGAAGACATCTACCCGCTTTCGCCCGCCCAACAGGGCATGCTCCTATACCTCCTGCTCACGGGCTCAAGCTCGGAGGTCTACTTCGATCAATACGTGGCGACGCTCGGCGACACCGATCCGGCCGCGTTGCGCCGCGCTTGGCAGCAGGTGGTCGACCGCCACGCCGCTTTGCGCACCCTGTTCGTTTGGGAAAAGCGAGACCAGGCGCTGCAAGTGGTCCGGCGCGATGTAGAGCTGCCGTGGCAGGAGCGAGACTGGCGGGGGCTCGAACCGGCCGGCCGACTGGAGGCTCTGGAGGCTTTCCTCGAGGAGGACAATGCGCTCGGCTTCGACGTTGGCCAGGCACCCCTCACCCGGGTCGCCCTGATTCGCTGGTCGGACGACGAATGGAAACTCGTCTGGAGCTTTTCGCATCTGGTTCTGGACGGTTGGTCGATGGCCCTGGTGCTCGGCGATCTCCAGAAGATCTACCTGGCCGAGCGGGAAGGGCGCGCGCCGGAGTTGGCGTCGGTGCGCCCCTTCCGCGACTACATCGCCTGGTTGAAGAGGCAGGATCTCGAACAGGCGGGGGAGCGCTGGCGCTGCACTCTGGAAGGGTTCGAGCCTGCCACTCCGCTGCCTTTCGATGGGACGGGTTCGCCGCGTTCCTCCGGAGATAAAAGCCGGATCGCACTGGAGATCGAGCGCCTGCTCCCATTGGCCACAGTACAGCGTCTCCAGCCACTTTCTCGGCAGTTCCAGATCACCTCGAACACTCTGTTCCAGGGGATCTGGGGCCTGCTGCTCGGGCGGTGGAGCCATTCAGACGACGTGGTCTATGGCGGCATCGTTTCCGGACGCCCCCACGAGGTGGAGGGCGTCGAAGAGATGGTGGGTTTGTTCATCAACGCTCTGCCGGTGCGCCTCAAAATCCGACTCGATGTCGGCCTGGTCCCCTGGCTGCAGCAGCTCCAAGCCGAGCAGGTCGAGCAGCGTGAGCTCGAGCACTGCACTCTGGAGCAGATCTCGGTCTGGGCCGGGATGCCTCGCAACGTGCCGCTGTTCGAGAGCATTCTGGTCTTCGAGAACTACCCGCTCGATCCCTTGAGCCGCACCGCGGGCGGCGGACTGGCGCTCCAGCTGCGCGGCGCCCACCTCAAGGAGTCCGGCAACTACCCCTTGACCCTGTATGTTGCGCCGCGCGGGCAAGCAATGGCGCTCAAACTCTCGTATCACGCGGAGCGATTCGGCGTCGCCGCCGCACAGCGAATGCTCGATGGCATTGAGGCGCTCCTCACCGGTGCGTTGGAGAGACCGGACTCGCCGCTCGGCGAGCTCCCCTTGCTGACCGCCGTCCAGATCAGCGAGTTGGTGGCCGGTTCAGGCGGCAAGCCGCAGAGTTCGCCCGCCACCCCCGTTCACCGTCTGTTCGCGGAACAGGTGGCGCGCACTCCCGAAGCGTTGGCCGTGGTCTGGTCCGAGGGGAGGGTGACCTACCGAGAACTCGCCCGGGCCGCGGGCCTCCTCTCCAGCCGTCTTCGAGCCCTCGGCGTCGGTCCCGAGTCCTTGGTTGCGCTTTGCGCCGAGCGCTCACCCGAGATGATCGCGGCCATGTTTGGCGTTCTCCAGGTTGGCGCCGCCTACCTGCCGCTCGATCCGGCATGGCCGGCGGAGCGACTCGCCTTCATGATGGAGGATTGCGGTGCCGGAATCCTGCTGACCCAGGAGAAGTTGATCCCGGAACTGCCCACCGTCCGGGCGCGGATCGAACTCCTCGACGGCCTCTTTGCGGAGACCGGCACGGTAGAGGCGCCGGTGGTTGCGGACTCCGCACACCTGGCCTACGTGATCTACACCTCCGGCTCGACCGGTCGGCCCAAGGGCGTGTTGGTCGGGCACGCTTCTCTGGGCCACTATGTTCGCAGCGCCGTCGAGGCGTTCGGGATCGATGCGAACGATCGGGTTCTCCAGTTCGCCTCGGTGAGCTTCGACACGAGCAGCGAGGAGATCTACCCCTGTCTCATCCGCGGCGCCACGCTGGTGCTGCGCGACGAGGAGATGGTTTCCTCTCTGGCATCCTTCGTTCGCGCGGTGGGCTCGATGGGCGTTTCCGTGCTCGATCTGCCGACCGCTTATTGGCATGAACTGGTCGCCGAGATGGACTCGGACGGGCTCGGGCTGCCCTCCTGTCTGCGGCTCGTGATCCTCGGCGGCGAACAGGCTCAGCGAGACCGTTTGGAGGCCTGGACCCGCATCGCTCCGGAGCAGGTCCGCCTGGTCAACACCTACGGCCCCACCGAGGCCACGATCGTGACCACGCGGCGAGAACTCGGCGGGAAGGCGGAAAGCTTCGTCGGTGACGTGCCGATCGGAATCCCGATCGAAGGTGCAGAAGGGTACGTGGTCGGGCTCGGCCAGGAGCTGCTCCCTGACGGCCTCGACGGCGAGCTGCTGATCGGCGGCGCCGGTCTCGCCCGCGGCTACCTGGGCCGCCCGGAGCTGACGGCCGAACGGTTCATCCCAGATGCGTACTCCGGGGAATCAGGGGCGCGCCTTTACCGGACGGGCGACCTGGTTCGGCGTTTGTCCGACGGCGACCTCCAGTTCCGTGGTCGCACCGACAGCCAGGTCAAGGTGCGGGGCTACCGCATCGAGCTGGGAGAGATCGAGACCGCTCTGCGTGCTGTTCCCTCGGTCCGGGATGCGGTGGTTGTGGTCCGCGACGAGCGTAGCGGCGGCAAGAGATTGGTGGCCTGGGCCGTCCTTCAGCCGGGGGGAGCCCCTACGGTGGGCGAGCTGCGGAGCGCTCTGGAGGTCCGGCTTCCCGCTTCCATGATCCCGTCCGCCTTCGGATTCCTGGAAGAGCTTCCGCGCACACCCGGCGGCAAGGTGGATCGCCGAGCGGTGGCGAAGCTCGAGACCGATTCCGGCCGCCCGGATCTGGATGTGGACTACGCGGCTCCGCGCAACATGGTGGAGGAGGTTTTGGTCGGCATCTGGAGCGACCTGCTCGGTGTCGAGCGGGTGGGAATCCACGACGACTTCTTCCAGCTCGGCGGGCATTCACTCCTGGTGGCCAAGCTCGCCTCGCGGGTGCGGCAGGCCCTGCATGTCGAGTTGCCGATGGTGGAGGTGTTCAAGCGGCCTACCATCGCGGCCCTCGCCGAGGCTGCGGAGAACGCCGAGCGCGCGGCGGACGTGCCGCAGCTGCCGCCCATCCGCCGCGCTCCCCGAGACCGCGCGCTGCCGCTGTCGTTCCCTCAGGAACGCGTCTGGCTCCTCGACCAGCTTTCGCCAGGCGGCAACATCGCCTACAACTTCCAAGTCACGATCTGGTTCGAAGGCCGCTTGGATGAGGAGGCCTTGCGCCGCACCCTGGAGGAGATGGTCCGTCGGCACGAAGTGTTGCGCACCAGCTTTCCGACGGTGGCTGGGCGGCCGGTGCAAATCATCCATCCGCCCGCGCCGCTCGACCTGCCGCTCATCGACCTGCGCGAAGTGCCGGCAGACGAGCGCCAAGAACTGTCCGAGCGCCTCGTGGCCGAGGCCACCAAGACCCCGTTCGACGTCTCGCGTGCACCGCTCATCCGTTGGAGTCTCCTGCGGCTCGAAGACGACCTCTATGAGCTGATTCAGGTCGAGCACCACTTCGTCCACGACGGCTGGTCGTTCGGGGTGATGCTGCGGGAGATCAAGGCGATGTATCCGGCGTTCGCGGCCGGCCGACCTTCGCCCCTGCCCGAGCCGCCGATCCAGTACGCCGATTTCGCAGTGTGGCAACGGGAGTGGATGGAAGGGCCCGTTATGGATCACCTGCTGAGTTTTTGGCGCGGGCGGTTGGCCGGCAGTCCCGGAGTGCTGGAGCTACCCACCGACCGGCCCCGCCCGTCTCGCGTGACGTTCCGCGGGGATCTCTATCTATTGCCGATCCCGGCCGAGCTCTACTTGGGCCTGCGGGCATTCAGCCGCAAGGAGGGGTTCACCCTCTACATGACCATGTCGGCGGTGTTCCTGACGCTGCTGCACCGTTACACCGGACAGGACGACATCCTACTCGGCATCAGCAACGCCAACCGGCGCTCGCGCGAACTGGAGGCGATGATCGGAATGGTCGTGAGCAGCCTGGTGCTGCGCGGCGACCTATCGGGGGACCCGCCGTTGCGCGAGCTCTTGGAGCGGGTGCGCCAGATCAACCTCGAAGCGTACGAACATCAGGACATGCCCTTCGATCGGCTGGTGCAAGAGCTGCGACCCGAGCGGCAGCTCGGCCGCAATCCGCTCTTCCAGGTTATGTTCAATTTCCATGACGCCGCGGTGCCCGATCTCGATTTCGGCGGCATTCGAGCCCGCTTTCTGGTCCGCGGCAACCGGTCGTCCAAAATGGACTTGAACGTCATCGTCATCCCGCGGGCGGAGCAGCGGGTAGGAGAGGTGGCGAGCCGCGCGGACCAGCACGCCCTCTTGCATTGGGAGTACAGCACCGATCTGTTCGACTTGGCGACCATGCAGCGCATGAGCCAGCACTTTTTGACGCTGCTGGCCGCGGCCAGCAGCAACCCGACGACGGTTCTCTCCGAGCTGTCGATGCTGACGCCTCAAGAACGGCTCGAGCTGGTGGCTACCGGTCGAGACGGCGAGGTGGAGATATCCGACCTGCTGGTTCACCAGCTCGTGGAGCGGGCGGCGGCGCGTCGCCCTGGCGCGGTGGCCGTCTCTTGCGGCTCCTCGCCTGCCGTCACGATGACCTACGCCGAGCTCAACGAACGGGCGAACCGCGTGGCGCATCGTCTGCGCAGGCTCGGCTGCGGCCCAGAGAGCCTGGTGGCAATCTGCCTCGAGCGCACGGCCGACCTGCCGGTCGCCCTCTTGGGTGTTCTCAAGGCCGGGTCTGCCTACGTTCCTTTAGATCCCGACTACCCTGCAGACCGCTTGGCCTGGGTCTTGGAGGACAGCCGCGCCGCCGTCCTGGTCACCCAGGCCAACCTGGTTCCCGTGTTGCCTGATCACGGTGCCCGTCTGCTGACCCTCGACGAGGTCGATTTGGGCAACGAGAGCTCGTCCGATCCGGCGCTTCTGGCTGGTCCGGAGAGCCTGGCGTACGTCATCTACACCTCCGGCTCGACCGGGCGGCCCAAGGGCGTGGCCGTCCGCCAGCGTAGCGTGGTCAACTTTCTGGCCTCGATGGCGCTCCGGCCGGGCATCGGTCCGGAGGACACGTTGCTCGCCGTCACGACGGTCTCCTTCGACATCGCCGGCCTCGAGATCTTCCTGCCGCTCTCCGTTGGCGCACGAGTTGAGCTTGCAGAGCGGGCGACCGTCGCCGACGGCGCGCTCCTTGCGAAGAGAATCGTCAGCTCAGGAGCGACGGTGATGCAGGCCACGCCTGCCACCTACCGGCTGCTGCTGGAGAGCGATTGGGTGGGGAGCCCCGGCCTCAAGGTCCTGTGCGGCGGCGAAGTGCTGCCGGCAGACCTGGCTCGCGACCTGGTCCCTCGGGTGGGGTCGCTCTGGAACATGTACGGCCCAACCGAAACCACCATCTGGTCCGCCGTCCATCCGGTCTCTTCGGCCGATCTGGGCGGGCGCGCGGTGCCTCTCGGAGCGCCGATCGCCAACACCGGGATCTACGTGCTCGACCGCTTCGATCGCGGCCTCGAGTTGGCGCCGGACGGCGTTCCCGGCGAGTTGTACATCGGCGGCGAAGGGCTCGCCCGCGGCTATCTCGGCCGACCGGACCTCACCGCCGACCGCTTCGTTCCCGACCCGTTCCACGGCCACCTCGGCGCCCGCCTCTACCGCACGGGCGACCTGGTACGGCGGCGTCCACGCGATGGAGCCTTGGAGTTCTTCGGGCGGGTTGACTTTCAGGTCAAGATCCGCGGTTTCCGCATCGAGCTCGGCGAGGTGGAGTCGGTTCTGTCCGCCTATCCGGGAGTTCGCGCATGCGTGGCAATGGTGCGCGAGGACCACCCGGGAGACCGACGCCTGGTGGCGTATTTGGTGACCGTGGCGGATACCGAGTTCCCCAAGACCCGCGATCTGCGCGCGTTCCTTGCGCAGCGGCTCCCGGAATACATGGTGCCGTCCGACTTCGTCCCCCTCCCGCGTTTGCCGCTCTCGCCGAGCGGCAAGGTGGACCGCAACGCTCTCCCCGGCCTCGACCCGGTCCGGCCGGAGGACGAAACGGTCTACGTGGCGCCGCGCAATCCGGTGGAGGAGACGTTGGTGGCGATTTGGGTCGAGGTCCTAGGCAGAGAGCGTGTCGGGGTCTGCGACGACTTCTTCATCCTCGGAGGGCATTCGCTATCGGCGGCGCGCGTATTGGCCCGGATTCGGAACCTCTTGCAGGTGGAGCTACCGCTAACCGTGATCTTCGAACGCCGCACGATCGAGAGATTGGCCGTTCTGGTGGCGGAACGGCAGGCGGAGCCGGCGCTGGCGCCCGAACCGCTCTTGGCAAGCGGCGAGCTGGAAGCCTTGATGGCAACCGCCGCCTCGCTCTCGGATACCGACCTCGACGCGATGCTCGGTGAACTGATGGGAGAAGGGGTCCGATGAGAGTCCTTTACGACGAGACGCACAACCAAACATGGACCGCCGATCCGTTGCTGGCGCTGGCGATGAGTCGGCGCAGCAACGAGGCGCCTCGCTACTACTCCTACGCGCACGTTGCCGAGCTGGTCCGTTCGGTGCTGGCCGGGGAGCATCATCGGCTCACGGTGGGACCGATCACCGCCGGGTGCTTGAAGGAGGCCGAAGTCCTTTTCCTCAACCACTGTTGCTCGTCCGAGCATGCGCACTTGGGGGTAGGCGGCGAAGCCTTCATCTCAACCGAGGAGATCGCGGCCATCGTTGAGGCGGTCGAAGCGGGGATGGGGTTGTTGGTGCTTGGCGAGTTTGAAAATGATCACTGGGGTTCGAACATCAACGACCTGCTCGGTCAATTCGGGCTGCGATTCAACAACGATCTCGCCGAGGTTCCAGGGGCCGCGGTCCAGGCTGGCCGGCAGCTCCACGTGTTCGAGGCGACGAACGTGAACGAGCACCCCATCGCCCAGGGAGTCGCCACCGTTTCTTACTGCTCGGGTTGCACCGTGGAGCTGCTCGACGGGCGGGCAAAGCCCGTCGTGTGCGGCAGCGGCGGGGCGGCCCTGATCGCGGTGGCCGAAGTGGGGCGCGGGCGCGTCGTCGTGGCCGGGGATTCGGATCTGTTTGCCGAGCCCTACGTCACTTACAACGACAACGCCCGCCTGCTGGTGCAGACCCTGCAATGGCTCGGGCACAGTCGGGTCGCGGTGCCCGTTGGAACGGTTCTCCTCCCTTCGGCCACCGCGGCAGGAACCGCGCACGACTTGATGAAGCGGCACGCGTTGCCGGGGCCGGCCGAGGGAACCGTTCTCGATATCACCGACGAAGAACACGCGCGTTTGCGGGAGCTACTGGCGTTCGCGACGCGCTCTCCCAGGGCGGACTTCGAAACGTTTTTCGAGGAGGCGCGCCTGCTTTTTCACGAGATGCCACGGCGCCTCCGTCAGGTCCTGGTCGATTTCGCGAAGCGGGGCAATTCGGACGGTGCGCTCCTGTTGCGCAACCTGCCGACCGACCCCGTGCTGCCGCCGACCCCGACGCTCTCTGGCGAGCGGCCGCAGAAAGCCACCTGGGTGAGCGAGTTGTGGATGTGCTGCGTGGCTTCGGCCTTGGGCGAGCCCGTGGCCTACCTTCAGGAGAAGCAGGGCAACCTCTTTCAAGATGTCTTCCCGACGGCCCAAAATGCCGACAAACTGTCGAGCGAGAGTTCGGCGATTCTGCTCGATTTCCATACCGAGATCGCCTTCCACCCGTACCTACCCGAGTACCTGCTGCTCTACGGGCTGCGGCAAGACCCGGACAAGCAGGCGCGCACCATCTTTTCGAGCGTTCGCCGGTTCTTCCACCTGCTGCCGCCAGGTGAGCGCGACACCCTGTTCTCGGACCTCTTCCGCACCGGGGTCGACTACTCGTTCGGAAACCTCGAAGAGGTGCCGGGGGCGGGGCCGCTCGTGTCGGTCCTGTTTGGCGATCGCCTCGACCCGTTCCTGCGCTACGACCTCGACCTGATGGCGGGGGAGACGCCTGCGGCCAAGCACGCCTTGCAGGTGGTGCGTGAGCTGGTCAACGAAGCGAAACGCGATGTGGTGATCGAGCCGGGCAGCTTGCTGGTGCTCGACAACCGTCGCTGCGTCCACGCGCGCTCGGATTTCAAAGCCTACTACGACGGGCGCGATCGCTGGCTGCAGCGGATGGCGGTGGTGCGCGATCTCGAACCCTCACTCTCCGACCGTGTGCGCGGGACCCGCGTCATCGCCACCGATTTCACGCCGTTCTTGGATCGAGCGCCTCTCGTCGCGGTGGGAGACGAGCATTGAGCGAGGCCCTGGAAACCATGTCCGAGATGTCCCGAGCCGAGAAGCTCGCTCTGCTCGCGCGTTTGGCGCGGCAGAAGGAGCGTGCTGCGCGGGTCTTTCCGCTCTCTTTTGCCCAGCAGCGCCTCTGGTTTCTCGATCGCCTGGAGCCGGGGAACAATACCCACAACGTCTTTAGAGCGCTCCACTGGAGCGGCCCTCTGGATGCTGGAGCCTTGCGGCGTGCTGTCGCCGAGATTGTGCGTCGGCACGAGGCGCTCCGCACCGTCTTTCCGGAGGTCGACGGCGATCCGGGCCAAAGGGTTGTACCCGCGGTCGCTTTTCCATTGCCGATCGAGGTTGTAGAAGATCTCGCGCATGCCCGATGTGTGGCCGAGGAGGAATCGCGCCGCCCCTTCGATCTGATCCGGGGGCCGGTGTTTCGCGCCCGGCTTCTGAGTATCTCCGACTTGGAGCACGCGCTCCTGCTGACCGTGCATCACATCGCCTTCGACGGCTGGTCGATGGGCCTGCTCTACCGGGAATTGACCGCTCTTTACCGGGCTTTCTGCTCGGGCATTCCTTCGCCGCTGCCCGAGCCGGCCGTTCAATATCCCGACTTCGCGGTTTGGCAGCGGGAGCGGCTCACGGACGAACGCCTGGAAAGCGAGCTGGCCTGGTGGCGCGACCGGTTGGAGGGGTTTCCCGGCTATCTGGAACTCCCGACGGATCGCCAGCGGCCGCCGGGAGGGTCTTTTCGCGGCGCCATGGAGGGTTTCGTTCTGCCGGCGGAGCTTTCGGAGGGCGTTCGCGTCCTGGCACGGCGCGAAGGGGCGACGCCGTTCATGGTTCTCCTCGCCCTCTTGGAGCTTCTTCTGTTCCGGATCACCGAACAGGGAGCGTTTCTCGTGGGCACCAACGTCGCCGGCCGCAATCGCACCGAGCTCGAAGAGGTGATCGGATTCTTCTCCGAGATCCTGCTCCTGCGCGCCAAGCTCAGTGCGGGCGCGAGTTTTCGCGACCTGCTCAAGCAGGTACGCAGGGACACGCTCGACGCCCAGGCCCACCAGGAACTCCCCTTCGAGAGACTGGTCGAGGCGGTTCAGCCCGAGCGCCACCTGTCGCACAACCCGCTGTATCAGGTCCTGTTCGTGTTCCAGAACGTTCCCGGCGGCACTGTGGAGATCCCGGGCGTCAAGCTCGGGAGCATCCCCTTGGAGCGTGGTTTCGCCAAGCTCGACCTGACCCTCGACATGGTGGAGCGCGGTGGAGTGTTTGCCGGTTTCTTCGAGTACAACACCGATCTTTTCGAGCGCGGGACGATTCGTCGCCTGGCTTCGTGCTTCACCGAACTCACAAGTGGCATCTTGGTCGATCCGGACCGGGCGCTCGGCGAGGTGCCTCTGCTCTCGGCCGAGGAGCGGGTGCGGACGCTCACGCAATGGAACCGCCGATTCAGCGGCTCGCCCCGCCTGGTGCCCGAACGAATCGCCGAGCAGGCGCACCGAACCCCGAAAGCCCCTGCCGTCCTGTTCGAGGACGGGGTGCTCACCTACGCCGATCTCCACGCGGGTTCAAACCGGATCGCGCGGGCGCTTCACCGGTTGGGCGTCAGGCTCGATACGCCGGTCGGCGTCTGTTTGGAGCGTTCGCTCACCATGCCCATGGCCCTTTTGGGCGTGCTCAAGTCCGGTGGCGCCTGGGTGCCGCTCGATCCGTCCTACCCGCAAGAGCGCCTGGCGGTGATCGTCGACGACACACGCATGCCGGTGTTGTTGACCAGCCGCGACCTGGCTTGCGGGAACCCCGGCATCCCTTCCGGTGCAGCCCGCGTGATCTGCATGGAGGATCTGGAAGGCGAGGACCCTTCGGAGCCCGGTTTCGAGATCGTGCCCGAGGCGCTCGCGTATGTCATCTATACCTCCGGGTCGACGGGTCGGCCCAAGGGTGTGGGGGTGCCGCACTTTTCGCTCGCGAACCACGCCTCGGCTTGCGCCGAACGCTATAATCTGGGTCCCGCGGATCGCGCCCTCCAGTTCACTTCGATCAGCTTCGATATCACGTCGGAGGAGATCTTCCCGACCTGGATCGCCGGTGGTGCCGTGGTGCCGAGGCCTGCGGGCTTGTTTCCGTCGTTCGGTGAGCTGCACGGGATGATCGAGCGCTACGGCATCACTGTGGCCAACCTGCCTACGGCCTACTGGCACGAGTGGGTGAGCGAGCTCCGGCGCACCGGCGGGCGGCCGCCGAAGCCGTTGCGCATGGTCGTTGTTGGCACCGAGCAGGCCCTGCCGGAGCGCGTGGCGGAATGGCTGGAGTTGGCGCCGGCAGTGGCCTGGATCAACGGCTATGCCTCGACCGAAGCCACGGTGACGGCCCTCACGTACGAGCCCGTCGCGGCAGATACCGAGGCGCTGCGCCGGGTGCAGCGTGTGCCGGTGGGCAAACCGATCGCGAACTGCCGCGTCTACGTTCTCGACGCCGCTATGGAGCCGGTGCCTGCCGGTGTTCACGGCGACGTCTACATCGGCGGTCCGAACGTTTCGCGCGGCTATCTCGGTTGGCCCGATCGGACCGCCGCCAGCTTTCTTCCGGATCCGTTTGCCGAGGAGATGGGGTACGGTCCCGGGCAGCGCCTCTATCGCCAAGGCGACCGCGGGCGCTGCCTGCCGGATGGCACCGTCGAGTGCTTGGGGCGCTCCGATTTCCAGGTCAAGATCCGCGGATTCCGCATCGAGCCCGGTGAGATCGAAGCAGCCCTCGCCCGCCACCCGGCGGTTCGGGAGTGCATCGTTCTCGTCCACGAGGACGCTCCGGGGAGCCGCCGCTTGGTTGCGTATGCCGCTCTGATTGGGCCGGCGACACCGGAAGGGCTGAAGCAGTTCCTACGCGAGTCACTGCCCGACTCGATGGTCCCTGCCACCTGCGTTGTTTTGGACGCGCTGCCGAAGAACGTCAACGGCAAAGTGGATCGCCGCGCGCTCTCCCGCCTCGCGCCGGCCCCGGAGGCCGCTACCGGAGGGGGTGCCGACGAGGCGCCCCGCTCGCCGTTCGAAGAGGTGGTGGCCGCGATCTGGGCCGACCTGCTGCGTTGTGATCGGGTCGGTCGCCACCAGAGCTTTTTTGACTTGGGTGGGCATTCTTTGCTGGCGGTCCAAGCGATCTCTCGACTTCGCGAGGCGCTTGGAGTCGAGATCCCCCTGCGCACTCTGTTCGAGGAGCCCACAGTTGCAGGCCTTGCCGCCGCGGTCGAGCACCTTCGTCGCGCCGCCGACGGGATGATGGCGCCACCGATCGAACGGGTAGCCCGGGACCAGCCGCTGATCTGCTCCTTCGCACAGCAGCGGCTTTGGTTTCTAGACCAGCTCTTGCCCGGTGATCCGGGCTACAACCTGCCGGTTGCGGTGCGCTTTCGCGGCCCCATGGACCTGGCCGCGCTCGGCCGCACGTTGGGCGAGATCGTGCGCCGACACGAGTCGCTCCGGACCACGTTCGTGGCGATCTTTGGCGGGCAGCCGGTGCAGGTCGTAGGGCCCCCTTCGGACCTGCCTCCGGCGCTGCCGCGGGTCAACCTTGAAGCTCTGCCCGTGCTGCCCGCCGAAACCGAAACCCTGGCGCGCTTGGTCGGGGAGTCGCTGCGCCCGTTCGACCTCGCTCGCGGGCCGCTCGTGCGTTTCACCCTGTTCCAGCTCGCTCCGGACGACGTGGTGCTCTATTTCGCGATCCACCACATCATTTCGGACGGCGTTTCCATCTCGGTCTTCCTGCGCGAACTGGTGACGCTTTACGGAGTCTTTTCCCGGGGTGAGGCCTCGCCTTTGGTCACGCTACCCGTGCAGTATGCCGATTACGCCGCTTGGCAGCGCGCCTGGCTCCAAGGGGAGGTGCTCGCCAAGCAGGTTGCCTACTGGAGCCGGCAGCTCTCCGGCGCCCCGGCGGCCATCGAGTTGCCCACCGATCGGCCGCGGCCGGCGGTCCAACGCTCGCGCGGCACTCGCCAAACCTTTCAGCTACCGTCGGCCCTGGTCGGTGACCTTACCGCGCTCGGCCGCAGGGAGCAGTGCACACTCTTCATGGCTCTGCAAGCGGTGTTGAACACTCTTCTGGGGCGGTACTCCGGGCAGCAGGACGTGCTCGTGGGCTGGCCGATCGCCGGCCGCAACCGGCCGGAGCTCGATGGACTGATCGGATTTCTTGCCAACATCCTGGTGCTGCGCACCGACCTGCGGGACGAGCCGGGTTTCCGGAGACTCCTGGCGCGGGTCCGCGAGGCTTCCCTCGGCGCCTACTCCCATCAGGAGCTGCCGTTCGAGCAACTCGTGGAAGAGCTGCGCCCTGAACGCCACCTGAGCCACAACCCCATCTTCCAGGTCTTCTTCGTGCTCCATCAGGCGGGTGCCGGCGCTCCGGCACTGCCCGGGGTTGCGGTCAGCGTACCGTCCATCGACAACAAGACCTCCCGCGGCGACCTGCTCGTCTCGCTCTCCGAGACCCGAGATGGTCTCGCCGGCTTCGTCGAGTACAACACGGACCTTTTCGACGCTGCGACCATGGAGCGTTTCGCAGCCCATTTCACCAATGTGCTGCGCGCCGTGTTGGTAGATGCCGACAGCGCTGTGGGTGCGCTGCCGATTCTGGGCGAGGACGAGCGTCGCCAGATCGTCGAGGGCTGGAACGACACGACGGCGCACTATCCGTCCCACCTCTGCGTCCACCAGCTCTTCGAGGCGCAAGCGGCGCGCGACCCCGAGGCGGTGGCTCTGGTTTTCGACTCGGATCCGGCAACCATCGAGCGCCTCACTTACGGCGACCTCGACCTCCGAGCCAACCGCCTGGCGCACCGGCTCCGGGCCGCGGGTGTCGGGCCGGGTTCGTTGGTCGCCGTCTGCCTGGAGCGCTCGCCGGAGATGGTGGTGGCTCTCCTTGCCGTGCTCAAAGCCGGCGGCGCCTATGTTCCGCTCGATCCGACCTTTCCGGCGGATCGAATCGCCTTCGTGCTCAAGGACAGCGACGCCCAGGTGCTTTTGACGCAGACCGAGTTGCAGAGCGACCTGCTGCTGGACGAGCAGGAGGGGCTCGAAGTGATCGCCGTCGAACCCGGTGCTTTTGACGGCGAGCCCGGCACCTGCCCGGAGCCGTTGGCCGGACCGGACGACCTCGCCTATGTCATCTACACCTCCGGCTCCACAGGGCGGCCGAAGGGGGTCGAGGTGCGCCATCAAGGGGTGGTCAATTTCCTCGCGACCATGGCGCGGACGCCCGGTCTGACCGCCGCCGACACCCTGGTTGCGGTCACCACGATCTCCTTCGACATCGCTGGACTGGAACTCTATCTGCCCTTCATGGTCGGGGGGCGTGTTGTGTTGGCGAGCCGCGACACGGTCGGCGATGGGGTGCGCCTCGCGGCCCTCTTGGCGAGTTCGAACGCCACCGTGATGCAGGCGACCCCCGCCACCTGGCGCATGCTGCTCTCGTCCGGGTGGGCGGGCCAGAGTGGCCTCAAGATCCTCTGCGGCGGCGAGGCCTTGCCCGCCGACCTGGCCGCCGACCTGTTGGCGCGCGTGGGCTCTCTCTGGAACGTCTATGGCCCCACCGAGACCACCATCTGGTCAACCGTCGAGGCAGTGGTCTCTTCTGCCACGCCTGGCGGCACGGTGGCGATCGGCCGGCCGATCGCCAACACCAGCCTCTAGATTCTCGACCGGTATCTCGAACCGGTGCCGATCGGGGTCGTAGGCGAGCTCTACATTGGCGGCGACGGTGTCGCAAGAGGTTATCTCCGGCGCCCGGAGCTGACGGCGGAGCGTTTCATCCCGGACCCTGTGAGTGCCAACGGCGGACGCCTTTACCGTACCGGCGATCTCGCCCGGCAGTTCCGGGACGGTCGAACCCTCTACATCGGGCGCACGGATTTTCAGGTGAAGGTTCGGGGCTACCGCATCGAGTTGGGGGAGATCGAAGCCGCCCTCTGCCGCCATCCTGCCGTGGCGCAGAGCGTCGTCGTGGTGCGCGAGGAGACGCCGGGCAACCCGCAGCTCGCCGCGTACTATGTGGCTGCGGAAGGGCAGGCGGCGAGCGTAGGCAATCTGCGGGCGGCGCTGCGCGAGGAGCTGCCGGACTACATGATCCCGTCGTTCTTCTTGGCCCTCCCGAGCCTGCCTCTGACTCCGAACGGTAAGGTGGATCGCAAAGCGCTACCGCTTCCGGGAGGGGGCCGACCCGAGTTGGGGCGCGAGTATGTGGCTCCGGAGGGGCAAGTGCAAGAAGGGCTCGCGGCGATCTGGGCGCAGGTTCTGCGCGTCGAACGGGTGGGTGCCCTCGACAACTTCTTTGAGCTTGGGGGCCATTCGTTGATGGCAACCCAAGTGCTTTCTCGCGTGCAAGAGGCCTTCGGCGTCGAGCTGCCGCTGCGCGCCGTGTTCAACAGTCCGACCGTGGTCGGCCTCGCCGATGCGATCGTAGAGAAGGGCCTGGAGCGGGCCGACGAGGAGCTGCTCGCCAAGCTGCTCGCCGAGATGGAAGGCGCGCTCTAAGGCGCGAGGTGAATGGATTCCATGGACAAGGAGATGGTTGCATGACCGCAGTCGACCTCAACCAGCGTATCGCCGAGCTGCCGCCCGAGAAGCGGGCCCTGCTCTTCCAGCAGCTTCAGAAGCAGAAAGAGCGGCCGGTTGCGGCGCAAGGCATCGCCCGGCAGAGCCGAGCGCAGGAGTCTTTTCCGCTCTCGTTTGCCCAACAACGTCTATGGTTCCTCAACCACTTCGAGCCCGAGAGCCCGGAGTACAACATCCCGCAGGCGTTGCGCATCACCGGCGAGATGGATCCCGCCGTGATGCAGCGCGCCTTGCGCGAGGTCGTTCGCCGCCACGAGACGCTGCGCACGACGTTCCGCTCCGAGGAGGGGACACCGGCCCAGGTCATCGCCCAGGTGGTGGACATGGAGGTTCCCTTTCTCGATGTGCGGGAGCGGGTGGCGAACCCGGCGGAGGTCTGGAACGAGGCGCTACGCATGGCTGCTGCCGATGCGAAGGAGCCGTTCGACCTGACCCTCGGTCCGCTCATGAGGACCCGTCTCTACCGCACCGGCCTACGCGAGCATCTGCTCTACTACAACGTCCACCACATCGCGTACGACGGTTGGTCTCAGGGCATCTTTGCGCGCGAGCTGGCGGCGGTGCACGATGCCTTCGCCGCCGGACAGCCCTCGCCGCTGGCCGAGCTGCCGGTGCAATATCTCGATTTCGCGCTCTGGCAACGCGAATGGCTCCAGGGGGAGGTCCTGTCGAGCCAGCTCGCTTACTGGCGCCGACAGCTGGCCTCGGTACCCCCGCTGGAGATGCCCACCGACCGTCCACGTCCTGCCGTGCGCACCCACAACGGCGCTGCGATCTCGCTCGGGTTCGACCAGGTCCTGGCGGCTGATCTCAAGGCCTTGGCGCAGCGTGAAGGCTCCACGATGTTCATCGTGCTCAACGCCGCCTATAAAGCGCTGCTCCATCATTGGACCACGCAGGAGGACATCGCGGTCGGTACGCTGATTGCGAACCGGCGGCGACCCGAACTGGAAGGGATGATCGGCTTCTTTGCCAACACCCTGGTCCTGCGCACCGACCTTTCGGGTGACCCCACCTTTCGCGAACTGTTGGCTCGGGAGCGCGAGGTCTCGCTCGACGGCCACGCCCATCAGGACCTTCCTTTCGAGAAGTTGGTGGAGGAACTCAATCCGCCTCGCGACATGGCACGCACGCCGCTCTTCCAGGTCATGCTGATCCTGCTCAACAACCCGGGCGAGGCGATGGACCTCCCTGGACTGAAGCTGGTTCCGGTGCCCATCGACAGCCGCACCTCGAAGATGGAGATGACCCTTTATCTCACGGAGACGCCGGCCGGAGTCGACGGCTTCGTCGAATACAACTCCGATCTGTTCGACCGGGCGACTCTGGAGCGCTTCGCAGGTCACTTCCGCACCCTTCTTGCCACGGTGGCGGCGAGTCCGGAGCTGCACCTCTCCGAATTGCCGCTCCTGTCCGTCTCCGAGCGCCGCCGTCTGCTGGTGGATTGGAACGCCACCCAGATCGAAGTGCCGGAAACCACCCTGCACGGATTGATCGAGGAGCGCGTCCGCGAAGCGCCGGACGCACCCGCGGTGGAGATGGAAGGGACCGTTCTCAACTACCGCGAGCTGGACCGGCGCGCCAACCGTTTGGCCCGCTACCTGCGCCGGCTCGGTGTCGGCCCGGAGACGCTGGTCGGGGTCGCCATGGAGCGCTCTTTGGAGATGCTCGTGAGCGTGCTCGCCGTGCTCAAGTCCGGTGGTGCTTATGTACCTCTCGACCCCGAGTATCCTCAGGAACGGCTCGCCCACATGCTGGAGGATTCGGCGCTGCCCGTGCTGTTGACCCAAGAGCGGCTCCTCGACCGACTTCCGAAGAGTGCGGCCCGCGCCATCGTTGTAGATCGCGATAGAGCGGTGATCGATGCCTTCGGTGCCGAGCCGCTGGACGGCGGCGCGCATCCCGCAAACCTCGCCTACGTGATCTACACCTCCGGCTCGACCGGCAAGCCCAAGGGTGTCCAGATCACGCACGCCTCGGTGGTCAACTTTTTGCTTTCGATGAGCCGCAAGCCGGGGCTGACCCGCTCCGACGTGCTGCTCGCGGTCACCACGTTGTCGTTCGATATCGCCGGGCTGGAGCTTTATCTGCCGTTGATCGTAGGCGCATCTGTGGTCCTGGTGTCGCGCGACACCAGCCAGGCCGGTGAGCAGCTGGCAGAACTCATCGACCGCCGTGGCATCACCGCGATGCAGGCGACACCTGCCACCTGGCGACTTTTGCTCGGCGCGGGATGGCTCGGCAACCGCAAAATCAAGATCCTCTGCGGCGGCGAGGCGCTACCGCGCGACCTCGCGAACCAGATACTGGGCGCCTGCAGCTCCCTGTGGAACGTCTATGGGCCGACCGAGGCGACGATCTGGTCCACCCTCGACGAAGTGGGGCAGGAGGGATCGATCACGATCGGTCGGCCGCTCGAAAACACCGAAATCTACCTGCTGTCGCGGCGCTTGAACCCGGTGCCGCTCGGTGTTCCCGGAGAGCTGCTGATCGGTGGCGCCGGCCTGGCGCGCGGCTACCGCGGTCGCCCCGATCTTACCGCCGAGCGTTTCATCCCGAACCCCTTCGGGGAACTCACGGGCGAGACCGGGGCCCGGCTCTACCGCACGGGCGACCTCGCCCGGCGCCTCCCCGACGGCCGGGTCGAGTTCCTCGGGCGCATCGACCATCAGGTGAAGGTGCGCGGCTTCCGCATCGAACTGGGCGACATTGAGGCGGCCCTGGCCGGGCACCCGGATCTCGCCCAGGCCGTCGTGGTGGCGCGCGAGGACACCCCCGGCAGCAAGCGGTTGGCCGCTTACGTGGTGACCGCCTCGGGCGCGACGAAACCCGTGGTCACCGACCTCCGTGCATATCTCAAGGAGAAGCTGCCGGAATACATGATCCCGGCCCTCTTCACGTTCCTCGATGCATTGCCGCTGACGCCGAACGGCAAAGTCGACCGCCGCGCTCTGCCGGCGCCCGACAAGAACGCCGCGGCGCGCGAGTACGTGCCTCCAAACGACGACAAGGAGAAGTTCTTCTGCGAGCTGTGGCAGGAGCTGCTCGGCCTCCCGCGGGTCGGCGCGAACGACGACTTTTTCGAGCTGGGCGGCGATTCGCTGCTGGTCATCCGGGTCGTCACCAAGGCCAACAAGGCCGCCATGGGAATCACCACCAAGCAGGTCTTCCAGCACCGCACGGTGGCCGAGCTGGCGGCGGTGGCTGGCACCATCGAAATCTTGGCGGAACAGGGGGTGATCACCGGGCCGAAACCGTACACCCCGGCCGAGCTTCACTTCCTCGACCTCCGCCATGTGAATCCGGATTTCCACACCATCGGCACGCTCTTGGAACCGAAGAACGGTGATTTGGACATTCGGCTCCTCAGAATGGCTCTCGAGCACGCCATGCTGCATCACGACAACCTGCGGGTTCGAATGGTGACCGACGTGGAGCGCCAGAACCTCGTGATCGATCCGCCGGCAGCGGCCTTGAATCTGCAACGCATCGACCTGACGGCTCTGCCGGAGGAGCAGCGCTTCCCTACGCTCGCCGCTGCGGTTCGCCACCAGGTGATCAGTTGTGTCATGGCAGCGGGGAATCTGGTTCGGACCGCCGTCTTCAATTTCGAACCTGGCAAGGTGGCCTTCGTCTTCATGTCGGTCCACTTCTTTGCCGCCGACGTAGGCTCCTGGCAGATCCTTCTGGACGATGTCGACGCAGCCTACCGCCGGCTCGAAGCGGGTCTGGCGATCGAAACCGCGCGCAAGACCACTTCGGCGAAGCAGTGGGCCGAGCGTCTGGCCGAGCGCGCGCAGCCGGGCGGAATGCCGCAGCAAGAGCGGGACTACTGGCTGGCCCAGGCACCCTTGAACCCGCCGCAGTTTCCGATCGACCACGACCTCGGACCGAACGACTGGATTTCGGTCAAAATCGAGCGCGCGGAGCTGGATTTGGAGGAGAGCACGATCCTGCTCCAGCAGGTGCCGCGTTTCCACGGAGTGCAGATCGACGCCATCCTGGTGACCGCGATCCTCTCGGCCTTCGAAGGGTGGATCGGCTCTCGTTCGTTGCCCATTCTGCTGCTCGGCCACGGCCGCGAGGCGATCTACGACGATATGGATCTGACGCGCACCATCGGCTGGTTCAACACCATCTATCCGGTGCTGCTCGACATGGGGCCGAGCCCCAACCTCGTGGAGAGTGCCAGGGAACTCAATCGCCAGCTCCGTCGCGTTCCCCATGGCGGAACCGGCTATGGCATCTTGCGCTACCTGAGCAACGATGCCGATGTTGCCGGTCACCTGGCGAAGGCGCTGGAGCCGCAGGTGTTCTTCAACTATTTCGGTCCGGACAACGCCAAGGAGCTGGGTCGGCTCACCAAGCTCCAGAACTTCGGCGGCTACCACCAGGATCGCACCACCAAGCGGATGTGTCCGATCACCATCGGTGGCTACATCATTGAGGACAAAGTACTGTTCAAGTGGGAGTACAACAAGAATCTCCACAAGCCCGAAACCATCCAGCCCCTCGCGCGCCGATGCGAGGAGGTGTTGCGCTGGTTCGTCCAGGACTACCGTGCCCGTTCTTGAGCAAGAGGAAGCACACCTGCGCCGCTGGCGAGAGCTTTGGGGGGACGCCTACGCGGAGAGTCCACCCCCTCGCGATCCCTCGCTCAACGTGGCCGGTTGGGCGAGCAGCTATACAGGAAAAGCGATTCGCGAAGCGGAGATGAAGGAGTGGGTGGAGAGTACCGTCGCGCGCCTCCTCGACCGGTCTCCACAGCGCGTGTTGGAGATCGGATGCGGGACCGGCATGCTCCTGCTCCGAGTCGCGCCGCGCACTGCCGAATACGTCGCCGTCGACTTCTCGCCCGAAGCGCTGGACTACGTTTTGGGCCAGGTCGAAGCAGCAGGGCTCTCTAACGTGACCTTGGTGCGGGGCACGGCCGACGACCTGGCTGGGATCGAAGGCGGATTTGATCTGGTGATCCTCAACTCCGTGGTCCAGTACTTCCCGAGCCTCGACTACCTTCTCCGGGTGCTTAAGGGGGCGGTGGCAAGGCTTGCTCCCGGAGGCAGGATCTTTCTAGGCGACCTTCGCAGCCTCCCGCTGCTGGAGGCTTTCCACGCCTCCGTGCAGCTGCAGCAGGCAGACGAGGCCATGACCCTGGACGATCTGCGGGAACGGGTGGCAGTCGCCGTACGTCAAGAGCGGGAGCTGGCGCTCCATCCTGCTCTCTTCGCGGCAATTTCCAGGTTGCTGCCGGGGGTTTCCTACGCCGAAGTCCAGCTCAAGAGAGGGCGCGCCCGAAACGAGATGACGCGATTCCGATACGATGCGATCCTTCATCTGTCGGATCCGATGCCGGAGGAGCCCAAGGCGCGCCGGCTGGAGTGGGGCGACGGTGGTGCAGCTCCGGCCGACCTCCACCGTCTGCTCGCGGTCGAGGCGCCTGCCGCAGTGAGGGTCCGGCGCATTCCGAATGCACGCCTGGCGGTGGAGATGGAAGCCCTGGAGATTCTACATTCCGCCGCCTCCCAGAGAACCGTGGGCGAGGTCCAACTGGCGCTACGCCGGACCCGCTCGAAGGGCGTCGAGCCCGAGGATTTCTGGGCCTTGGAAAAGGAATTGCCCTACCGGGTGCAGGTCGGGTGGTCGGCCGACGAGGTAGGCCCCTATGACGTCTACCTCCGGCGTCGGGAAGCCGGGGGAGGGGAAGCAATGTTCGCGCACGAAATCGATTCCGAGCTGTGGGCCAACAGCCCGTTGGGCAGTGGCGGACAGACGTAGCCGTTCCGTTTTGACAGGAGAGAAAATGTCGGAAAATACGCCGTCTCAGGGCCTGAAGGCCTTCAGTACGATCTGGATCGGGCAGCTGGTGTCGCTGCTCGGCTCGGGTCTCACCAGCTTCGCCCTAGGTATCTGGGTGCTGGAGCGCACGCAGTCCGTAACGCAGTACACCTTGATCATCGTGTGCGCCAGCCTGCCCGGAGTCCTGCTCGCGCCGTTCGCCGGAGCGCTGGTCGACCGCTGGGACCGCAAGTGGGTGATGTTCGCCACCGACCTCGGTCCGGGTCTCATCACGTTGATCTATGCGTACTTGCTTTGGCATGGAAACCTTCAGGTGTGGCACATTTATATCGGCGCGGCCTTTGGCGCGGCCTTCGGCGCTTTCCAGTGGCCGGCCTACATCTCGTCCATCACCATGCTGGTGGAGCGCCGCCAGTTCGGCCGGGTCAACGGCATGATGGAGTTCGGCGCGGCGGGCACCACGATCGCGGCGCCTGCGCTGGCCGGATTGCTCTTGAGCGCAGTCGATATCTGGGGCGTCCTACTCGTGGACTTCGCCACTTTTCTCTTCGCCGCCGCAACGTTGCTGCTGGTGCATATTCCGCGGCCGGAAGTGAGCCCTGAGGGGCGCAAAGCCAAAGGCTCGATCTGGCGCGAAGCCGGTTACGGCTGGACCTTCATCCGCGAGCGGCCCGGCTTGCTCAGGCTGCTCCTCTACTTCGCGGTCCTCAACTTCGCCCTCTGCGTCTGCGGCGTGGCGCTCGTGCCGATGGTGCTGGGCTTCACCGGCTCGAAGGTGGCTGTGGGGACCATCATGTCGCTGGTCGGCATCGGCATGCTGATCGGTGGCGCCATCATGACGGTCACCGGCGGCCCGAAGCCGCGCGTGTACGGCGTGCTCGGTGTCGGCGTGGTGATCAGCGCCTGCTTCGTTCTGGTGGGGCTCCGGCCGTCGCTCTTGATGGTGGGTGCGGGCGTCCTGATCTGGTACATCGGTATGCCGATCATGAACGGTTCGAGCACAGCGATCTGGCAAAGCAAGACGCCGGGCGACGTCCAGGGTCGGGTCTTCGCGATGCGCCGGATGATCGCTCAGTTCACCACACCGCTCGGCGACTTCAGCGCCGGCCCGCTGGCCGACAAGCTGTTCATCCCCCTCCTGATGCCCGGAGGAGCCCTGGCCGGAACCGTGATCGGCCGCTGGGTCGGCGTCGGTCCGGGCCGCGGCATCGGCCTCATGTTTCTCACCATGGCCGTCGTCCCGGGCCTGGCTGCACTCTGGGGTTTCCTCAACCCCCGGGTCCGCAATGTCGAGACCGAGCTGCCGGACGCGCCGAGAAGGCAGGCCGCGCCTCCGCCCCCCCCGGAACCCGAGAAGAGCGACGAGCAGCAGCCGGCCACCGCATCGGCGTGACCCAACGACCCAACCTCATGGAGAGCTTGCTATAATGAATGCAAAAATCACTGCCGCCGCGACCCGGTCCGTCCGAGCGGCGCTCTTGCTATCTCTCGCCTGGGCGCCCGTCGTTGCGCAGGCTCCTGCGACGGCGCCTCCAGCCGCTCCACCCTCGGCTGAAACCCGGCGCTTCACCGTCACCTCCGCCACCTCGGCGATCAAGGTCGATGGCCTGCTCGACGAAGACGCTTGGAAATCCGCACTGGTGGTGGATCTTCCCTTCGAATGGGCGCGCGCGAACAACGGTGCGCCGCCGGTCGTCACCGTGTCCCTGGTCACCTACGATTCCGAGAACATCTACGTCGCCTTCCGCTGTGAGGACCCGCAGCCGGGAGCGATCCGCTCCCACCTGATGGACCGCGACTTGATTGGAACGTTTCTGCAGGACGACCATGTCGGTTTCACCATCGACACCTTCAACGATGAGCGCCGCGCCTTTCAATTCCGCGTCAACCCGCTCGGAGTACAGGTCGATGCAGTCTTCTCCGAGATCGATGCTCTGGAGGACTTCTCTTGGGACGCCATCTGGGACGCCAAGGGCCAGGTGAACGCGCAAGGCTATACGGTTGAAATCGCCGTCCCGTTCAAACAGCTCCGCTTCCCGCGGACCAACGCACCGCAGACCTGGGGCTTTGAAGCTTTCCGCAGCTATCCGCGCAATGTCCGGTATCGCATCTCGTCGAAGTTCACCGACCGTGCCAAGGACTGCCTCTTGTGTCAGGAGAACAAGATCGAAGGCTTTTCGGGGATCGCCCCAGGGCGCAATCTGGAGCTGACGCCGACCCTGGCCGCGTTCAGAACAGATGCCGTCGAGACGTTCCCAAACGGCGATCTCGTCAAGGGGGACCAGAAGGTGGAGCCCGGCCTCACCGCGCGCTGGGGCGTAACGCCCAACACGACGTTGAACGCCACGATCAATCCTGACTTCTCGCAGGTCGAGACGGACTCCGCCCAGCTCGAGGTCAACACCCGCTTCGCTCTGTTCTTCCCCGAGAAACGGCCGTTCTTCCTCGAAGGCGCCGACCTCTACCTGACCCCACTCCAAGCCGTGTTCACGCGCACGGTGGCAGACCCCGACTGGGGTATCAAGCTCAACACCAAGGAAGGGAAGAATTCTCTCGGTGTGTTCGTGGCCGACGACGACGTCACCAACATTGTCATCCCGGCGAACCAGGGTTCCGCTACGACGTCCCTGGCCGAATCGATCAATACCGGGGTCGTTCGCTACCGCCGCGACCTCGGTCAGTACTCGACTCTGGGTGTTCTCTACACCGGCCGCGAAGGCGACAACTATCACAACCGAGTGGCCGGTCTCGATGGTTTCTTCCGCTTCAACCCCTCGGACACTCTCCGCGTCCAGTATTTGAAATCGGATACTCGGTATCCATTGCAGGTGGCGGATCGCTTCGGCCAGGACCGCGACGCCTTTGGGGGCGACGGCTTCCAGGCCCAGTATGACCACTTTGCCAAGACTTGGAAGGGATTCGTCTCCTACCAAGATCTCGACCCTCAGTTCCGCGCGGACAGTGGCTTCATTCCGCGGGTCGACGTGAAGACCGCGCAGGCGCAAGGCGAGCGCTTCTTCTATGGCGGCAAGACCGACTGGTACACCCGGATGAGTGTCGGCGCCAAGGGGCTCCGCACCAAGGACCACGCCGGCACTCTCACCGATCAGACGGTCGAGTTGTTCGGGACGCTCAACGGAGCGTTGCAGTCGCTGGCGGAGCTTCGCCTGGAATCCAGCAAGATCTTCTTCAACGGCACCACCTTCGATCTCAACCAACAGAACTTCGCGTTTCAGATCAACCCGACCGGTGGTTTGCGCCTGCGTCTCACGGGCCAGGTCGGCGACCAGATCGACTTTGCCAACACTCGCAAGGGCGACCTGGTCAATCTCGTGCCGGGCATCCAGCTCCGGGGGCGCAACTTAAGTCTTCAGCTCGACCACGCCTATCAGACGTTGGACGTCACGGGGGGGCAGCTCTTCGAGGCCAACCTGACCCAGATGAAGTTGATCTACCAGTTCAATACGCGCGCGTTTGTGCGCGCGATCGTCCAGTATCAGGATCTGCAGCGCGACCCGAGCCTCTACTTGCGCCCGGTGCGTCCCAAGCAGGAGGATCTCTTCGGGCAGTTCCTCTTCTCTTACAAGCTGAACCCCCAGACGGTGCTCTTCGCGGGTTATACCGATTCCCGCCTGGGGTTCCAGAACGTCGATCTCCAGCAGACCGACCGAACGTTCTTCATGAAGATCGGGTACGCCTTCCTGTACTGAGACCGTGCCCTGCGAACGGAGACGCCCCGACGGCCGGCACCCGGATAGGATCGTGGTGGCGTCCTGGGGCGTCTCTACGGGTTCGGTGCCCTTCGGGCGCCGGCGATGGGCGCCGGTGCCCCCAATCCTCGCCGCCCCCTGATAAGCTTGGGTCAGCCCTTGGAAGCGCGGTTCGTTCCGGGGCGCTCCAGTGTCTGCCAAATCGCCAGGAGGGCATCCGTTTGAAGATCCACGAGTATCAAGCGAAGGAAATCCTGCGCCGCTATGGGGTGGCCACCCCGCGCGGGCAGGTGACGAGCGACCCGGAGGAAGCGGGGCGGATCGCCGAGGGATTCGGCGGGCGCGCCGTGGTCAAGGCGCAAATCCACGCCGGAGGGCGCGGCAAGGGTGGCGGGGTCAAGCTCGCCAAAACCGCCGAAGAGGCGCGCGATCTCGCGGGCAAGATCATCGGTATGCAGCTGGTGACGCCGCAGACCGGCCCGGAAGGGCAGAAGGTGCGGATGGTTCTGGTCGAGGAGGCGCTCGACATCGCCTCCGAGCTCTACCTTTCGGTCACTCTCGACCGCGCTACGGGTAAGCCGGTGATCATGGCTTCGGTCTCGGGCGGCATGGACATCGAAGAGGTTGCGGCTCACGATCCGAACGCGATCTTCCGCCTTCACATCGACCCGCACCTCGGCCTGCTGCCTTTCCAGGGCCGGGCGGTCGCCCGTGGGTTGAAGCTCAAAGGGGACACCGCGCGCAAATGCGGCAAGCTGGTCGACTCGCTGATCCGCGCCTATCTCGATACCGATGCCTCGTTGGTCGAGATCAACCCGCTCCTGATCACCGGCGGCGGCGACGTCCTGGCGCTCGACGCCAAGATGAATTTCGACGACAACGCTCTGTTTCGCCGCGCCGACATCCTGGCGATGCGCGATCTCGACGAGGAAGATCCGGCCGAGGTCGAGGCGGGCAAGTACAACCTCAACTACATCAAGCTCGACGGCTCGATCGCCTGCATGGTCAATGGCGCCGGTCTCGCGATGGCGACCATGGACATCATCTCGCTGCACGGTGGCTCGCCCGCGAACTTCCTGGACGTCGGCGGTTCGGCGAGCCAGGAGGCGGTGAAAAACGCGTTCCGCATCCTGGTTTCCGATCCACATGTCAAAGCGGTGTTGATCAACATCTTCGGCGGCATCGCGCGGACCGACCGGATCGCGAACGGAGTGGTCGGCGCGATCCAAGAGCTGGGTAACGTGACGTTGCCGGTGGTGGTAAGGCTCGAAGGGACGAACGTCACGCTCGGCCGCCAGATTCTGCGCGATGCGCCGTTCTCATTCATCGTCGCCCTGGACATGGAAGATGCCGCAACGAAGGTGGTCGCGGCGGCCGAAGGGAGAGCTGCGTAATGGCGATTTGGGTGAATGAAGAAACGCGCCTGCTGGTCCAGGGGATCACGGGCAAAGAGGGAACCTTTCACGCGCTCGGTTGCCGCGACTACGGCACGAAGGTGGTGGCCGGTGTGACGCCGGGCAAGGGGGGCGAGACGGTCGAGGGGATTCCGGTCTTCGATTCGGTCGAGGAGGCGCGCGCCGAAACCGGCGCCAACGCCGCGATGATCTTCGTGCCGCCGCCGTTTGCCGCCGACGCGATCATGGAATCGGCCGCGGCCGGGATCGAGCTCACGGTTTGCATCACCGAGGGGATTCCGGTCAACGACATGTTGCAGGTGAAGACCTTTCTGCGCGACCACCCGACCCGGCTGATCGGTCCGAACTGCCCGGGCGTGATCTCGCCGGGAAAGGCGAAGATCGGCATCATGCCGGGGCACATTCACAAGGAAGGCTCGGTCGGCGTAATCAGCCGCTCGGGAACGCTCACCTACGAGGCGGTCTGGCAGCTCACCAACCTCGGTTTCGGCCAATCGACCTGCGTGGGGATCGGCGGCGATCCGGTCAATGGCACCAACTTCATCGACGTCCTCTCCGCCTTCAAGGATGATGGCGCAACCGAGGCGGTGATCTTCATCGGCGAGATCGGCGGCGACGCGGAGGAGAAAGCGGCGCTCTGGTGTCGGGAACACTGGGACCTTCTGCGGCGGCCGATTGTCGGCTTCATCGCCGGCCGCACCGCGCCGCCTGGGCGCAGGATGGGCCACGCGGGCGCGATCGTTGCGGGGGGCAAGGGGACGGCCGCCGAAAAGATGCAGGCGATGAAAGACGCCGGCATTCATGTCGTCGAATCGCCCGGTCACTTGGGGGAGACGGTGAAACGGGCGCTGGGCCGATGAATGAAGAAGTGCGAGTCGGGAATCAGGAAGAGTCCAATTCGAGGTTCTTGATTCCACCTTCGACCTTCCAGGGCACCCTCGCCCTGGTCGGTGGTGGCGAGTTCAGCTTCGGCGAGACGGCCGAGGCCGATCAGGCCTGGCTCGACGAAACGCCGGAAGGCTCGGCCATCGGTTTCGTACCGGCGGCGAGCGGCTCGGAGGATTACGGTCGGCACTTCGCCGAGTATCTCGGCGAAGAGTTCGAACGGACCGCCGAGACGATCCCGATCTACCGCGGGCGCGATGGGCGGAGAGGCAAAAACGCCGAGCGCATTCGCGACGTCGGGGCGGTCTATCTCGGCGGGGGCGTCGCCGATCACCTGCTCGAATCGATCGTGGGCACCCCGGCCGCCGAGGCGCTCGCGACCAAGCTGCGCCTCGGAGGGGTGGTCGTGGCGATCGCTGCGGCGGCGCAGGCTGCCGGCGCCTACGTGCGGAGCATCGCCGGGGGCGCGCTGATTCCGGGGCTCGGTTGGCTGCCCGAAGGGGTGGTCGAACCGAATTTCGATCCCGGTCACGACCGACGCTTGAGAAAGCTGCTCGAGGCGCCGGGAGTCACCTGGGGGTTGGGTATCCCGTCGGGGGCCGCGATCCTGCTCGGTCCCGATGGTGGTGTTGAGTTGGTGGGTACGGTCTACTTCGTCCGCGGCGCCAAGGGCGAATTCGAAATCCTCTCGTAGCACCCGCTCGATCGGGTTTTCGGGAGAACACATTCAAACGATCGAGGTGGCCGGAAGGCCGATCTCGGGTCCAACATGATGAAGGGAGTGGCACTATGGAAACGACCCTCACGATTTTGAAGCCGGACAGCGTCGCGGCCGGCAATGCCGGCAACATCATCGCCCACCTCCAGAAGGAGGGCTTCGAGGTGCGCTGCCTCAAGATGATCCGACTGACCCAAGCGCAGGCCCAGGCATTCTACGAGGTTCACAAGGAGCGCCCGTTCTATGGCAGCCTGGTCGAGTTCATGACCAGCGGACCGGTGATCCCGATCGCGCTCGCCCGCGACAACGCGGTCGCCTATCTGCGCGAAGTGATGGGCGCCACCGACGTCGCGAAAGCGGCACCGGGGACGATCCGCAACCTGTTCGGCACCTCGATCGAAGCCAACGCGATCCACGGCAGCGATTCGGCCGAGAACGCCCAGATCGAAACGGCGTTCTTCTTCTCGCGCGCCGAGCTGATCGCCGCGCAGTAGAAGGCCCGGGAATCTGCCTCCCAAAAGTCGAGGTCCTCCCGCCATGGGATCCCTGGGACCGCCGCCGTCTCGGCGGCCTTCGAAGCGCCAACGTTCGCGCCTCGAAGGCGCCGACGAGGACGCCAGCGGTCCCAGGAGACCTCCTGCGGTAAGATCCTGGCCGCTTCGAGGAGAATCGATCGATGAGTTTCCGCTATCCGCCGGCCGCACCGGCGAGCCAGATCGCCCCTGAGCGGCGTGGCGCCGCCACCGCCCGTTTCTGCCACGGCTGCCAGCAGCTCTACCCGCTGCTGCGCGCCCGCCACGTCGGCCGGCCGATCTACGGCCGCGATCAGGTGGCTTCCGCCTGCTCGTACGAAAGCCTGCCGTTCACGCATGGGGCCGATTGGTGGGAAGAGGCGGTGGAAGTGCTGCCGGTTCCGGTCGCGGCGCCGGCCGCGGCGTAGGCGACCCTGGGAGCGCCGAGCACGAGCTCGGCACCGCAGGGGCCGGCGCCGAGCTGGCTCAGCTCACTGGTGTTCTGGCTCAGCCCAGTGGTGTTCTGGCCCAGCCCACTGGTGTTCTGGCTCAGCCCAGTGGTGTTCTGGCCCAGCCCACTGGTGTTCTGGCTCAGCTCACTGGTGTTCTGGCCCAGCCCACTGGTGTTACGAGCCGGCCCCCACCAGCGCCTCGAAGCGAGCCTCTTCGAGGTCATCCGAACCGTCGCCGACTTGCCACATCTTCCGTGCGCGCTGCATCTTCTCGGCCGCTTCTTCCGGGTCGCCGCAAGCAGAATCGACCTTTGCCATGTGCGCGAGGGCATAGGCGATCAGGCGGGGGCGGGTTATTGCGCCGACCGAAACCTTCTCCGCGATCGTGAGGGCCTCTTCGGCCAGGTCCCGTGCCGCTTCGAGATCATCTTCCTGCGGAGTGAGTGGCGGTTCGTCGGCGACGAGGACGGATTCGAGCGCCATCAGGGCCTGGTAAAACTCCGGTTTGAGGCTGTCCGCCATCTCCGCCGCGATCTCTTCGAGATCCTCCCGCCGATCCGATCCCCAGGAGCCGAGGGCCGCGGCATCTGTGGGCCGTTCGGCCCCGGCCCCGGCACAGATCGCCCGGTAGAGCGCGAGGCGCTGGTCGAGCCGTTTGGTGGAAACACCCGTTCCCCGGGCCAAGCGTTCAAGCGGTTCATAGTGCGGCGATCCGGCGGTCGATCCACCCAAACGAGCGTGGCTCGCTTTGCCCTCCCACAAGCACCCTGCATTTTGTAGCGGACCTAGTAATGTCCAATTGGAACTGTGGAGGGACCATGAACTCCAAAGCACCCGCTCTTTTTTGCCTCGCGATCGCCCTCGCCGTCTGGCCCGCGCGCGGGCAGGATGTCGAAACCTTCGAGCCGGTGATGGAAGCGCCGGTCGAGCCGCTGCCCGAAGTGGACTACCCCGACCCGCTCCCCGGCGAATCTGAGCCCGAAGAAATGCCGGAACCTTTCGCCCTTTCGCCCGAGGAACTGGCAGAAGCGCAGGAGAAAGCACTCGCCGACCCCAACGCCGAACCGCCCGACGTGGTGCTCGCGCTTGCGCCGAATACCGGGAAAGTGACCCCTTTGGCGAGCTTCCCGGGGATTGATTACGTTGCCGGAGGCCGGAAGACACCGCCGGACGTGGGTGTCGCCCGCAGCCCCGAGAGAGTGCTCGAAGCCGTCAACGCCGCCCTGCGGCTGTTCGACACCAACGGAACAGTGCGCGTCACGCGCACCACCGCGGCGTTTTTCCACACCCCTCTGAACCCCGTCACCGATCCACCCGGGGTCTTCGATCCCAAGGTCTTCTACGATCGCAACTCCAGCCGCTTCTTCATCGTCGTCCTTGAAAGCGTGGTCAACGGCGACCCGCAGCGGTTGTTCCTTGCGGTCTCGAGAAGTCCCAACCCGACCGGCTTGGATGCGGCCCAATGGTGCCGATATTCTATGGAAGCCCGGACTGATATCACCACGGCGGATAAGACTTTCGCCGATTACCCGAGCCTAGGGGTGGGGCGAGACGTGGTGATGGTGACGACGAATCAGTTCGTGGCTAACGGCCCGCGCCAATCGAACGGATACCCGCTCTTGAGACTCTTCGCCAAGGCCGCACTGGTCAACAATGTTTCCGGCAATTGTCCCAACCTACCCAACGCCGCGATCTTTCGCCCTCTCGCCCGCGCGGAGTTCAAACCCGCGAACGCCCAGACCCTCCAGCCCGTTCAGCACTACACGCTCCCCAGCGCCACCGGTGGCACTTCCGGCTATTTGGTCAGCAGCAAGCCGCCACCTGCAAAAGGGTATCGGATCTGGCGGGTACGTGATGGAGCAACCACTTCACCGCGCCTGGAAATGACCGAGGTGCTGGGCCAACGAATGTATACCGAGCCCCCCGACGCGCCCCCACCAGCTGGGATCTCTCTAGACACGGGGGATACCCGCATCGTCCAAGCCGCGGGTGTCGGGGATTCGATCTGGGCGGTCCAGACCACCGGCTGCCAGAGTTCGCCGGGGATCAACAAGTCTTGCTTCCGAGGCCTACGCTTCAACGCTACGCCCACAACCGCCGGGTTTCAAGCTCCCCTCGCTGAGCAAGCGATTGTCGGCTTGCCGAACAACGGCTTCCTGTGGATGCCGGCAATCGCCGTGACCAATGGTGGCCGGATCGGCTTGGCGCTTCACCTGGCTTCCACAGACATTCAGCATAGTTCTGGCTGGCTCACCAGCCTGTCGGTTTCCTCAACGTTTTCGCCGCTGACGCTCCTCCGGCCGGGGACCTGCCCTCGGGGTGGCTTCGGCAACAAAACAGGTGACTATTCCGGAGCGCAGGCCGATCCGGACGGACTCAGCCTGTGGCTGGCGGGAGAGAACTTTGGCACAGTCGGTTCGAGCTGCAACTGGCAAACCGGAATTGTCCGAGTTGTGCCGTAGAACCTGGCACCCTGGGGGCATTGTATGAAAGCAAAATCCCTATTCCCTTTCCTTTGCGGGTTCGCCCTGACTTTTCCAGGGGTGACGATGGTCCAGGCCCCCGCGCCCGAAAGCTACTTGGTCCGTCGCACGACGCATGTCGATGACGAAGTAACGGGTTACAAGATCGACTTCGACTACGTGATCTTCCGCGATGGCCTCGTAGTCGGGTGGCAGCGGCTGCCGAATGAGACCTTCTTGATTCGCGCCCGCGGGACCTCCGATTCCGTTCAGCGGTTGCAGCAGACGTTGTCGCGAAACCGGTTCGGTTCGGAAGCCGGACGGTGCAACTACCGTGACCAACCCGGCCAGGGCACCGGGCTCCTTTCTGCTGTGACCTGGTTTGGGAGAAGAGGCGATCGCAGCACGACGGTCAGGTTTGGGGTCACCTATCCGGTCAGCTGCAGCGCGGGCTTTGAGGAATCGATCGCCGCAATCGCGAGATTCTTCTCCGAAGCCGGCAGTCGGCCCGATGCCCAGATCGAGCGTGTACCCGGGGACATCTTCGGCTCTTTCGCCGCCACCCCTCCGCCCCCCTCGCCCTGAAGGCAGCCTCAAGCGCCGTCAGCTTTCGACGGCGCGCGCGCCGCGCTTCCTGCGCGACCGTTCGAAAAGCGGTTTAGGGTACTGCCATTGATGATCGCCGGACCTACAGGTTCGGATGGCTACGATGGCTGAACCCCTCACCCTTCTACAGCTACGTCCGCAGTCCTCCTGACCGCCTCGCCTGGGAGTCTCTTTTCCTTGAGGGCAAGTCGGCGGGAGCCGTCGAGCAGCCCGGCCGGATCGCCGCCCGCTCCCGAAATCCACAGCTCGTCCGATCTGCGGAAGGCCGCTTCGGCTCCCTCCAGGCCGGCGGCCCGCCTCGCGTAGCCCAGATAGGCGGTGGTCAGGCCCCGCAGTCGGGCGCGAAAGCGCGACGGCATGGGCGCGGTTTCGGCGATCCGGTCGGCCATTCCCGCGAGCGCCAGCGCTTCCCCCGAGCGGTTGAGCGCGAGCTTTTCGCTCTCTTCGGCGAGCCGCTCGGCGAGCGCCCAGCAGGAGTATTCCTCAGCCATTGCGATCAACTCTCGACGATCCAATGTGCTCAAGGGCCGAAGCCGCTCCCAAAGCTCGTTGCCACGCCTGCGGTCGGCGGCGGCGGCGAGGAGTGGAGGTGGGACCTTGATCGAGGCCGCCGGGAGCGCCATCAGCGCCGCGAGAACCCGCGGAACGAGCATCGAAAGCACCTCTTCGAGGGGCTCCGCCTCGGTCGAAGGGGCGAGGGCTGAGCCCGAGAACAGCTCCCGGCGACAATCGGCGATCAGGTCGAGCAGGAGGTGCCAGGTCGCGAGCGAAAGGCCGAACGCCCGGCGAATCTTTTCCAGCGTCCCTGGGCGCGGGCGGCGCCCTTGTTCCAGGCGGCCGATCGAAGAGGCATGCAGGCCAGCGGCGCGAGCCAACTGCTCGCGGCTCCAGCCGCGGAGTGATCGAAGAAAGCCGACCGCGATCCCGGAATCCGTCATGCCGTCTCGTTAGCGCCCCGCGGCAAGTGGAAACGTCCCGAAACGAGGCGTTCCGAGGGAGATTTCCACTCTTGGCCGCTCCATACTCCGCCAGGGCGCAGACGCCCGCCGTCCCGGCCGGCGTAGACGGCGCCTTGGAAAGGGAGATTTTCGATGTCTACGATTCGTTCCCGTCGATCCGTTCTGCCCCTCGCCGCCCTGTTGATCGCCCTGCTTTCGGCCGCCGCACCGGCCGCCGCGATCCCCATCCCTTGGAACTTCGGCGGCTGGCTCCGCGGCGTCCTGTCGGCGCTCTGGGCCGAGTCTGGCTGCAACGCCGACCCGAACGGCCGCTGCGGCACCGCGCCCGCTCCGGTAGATAGCGGCTGCGCCTTGGACCCCGACGGGGGGTGCAGGCAGTAACCGCTCGAACCTTTGCTTCCGCTCGGAGGGACCTGACGGCAAGGGGAAATCCGCCGCCGCCTCGGGGCGGAGGCGAAGGGACTCATCGTTCCTCCGAAAGGGAGGTCGCCTGGAAGGGCTGACTGCGTTCGAAGGCTCGGACGAGATCGCGCGCCGCCGCAGCGGTCGCCCGTTCCTGTTCGAGCGCCTGGACGAACAGGATCAGCGCGGCGAGCAGGTCGCGGGGTACCCCCTGCACGTCGAGCAGCTTCGCCACGTCGGCGGCCAACTCGCGCGCGACGCGCGGCTTCCCTTGATCGAGATGAAGGGCCGCGAGGTCGATCGACGCCAGCGCCGTCTCGTAGGCATCGCCTTGCGCGGTGAACTCCTGTTTGACCCCGCCGAGCTTCAAGATCGCCTCTTCGATCCGGCCGAGGCCGGCGAGGGCGCGGGCTTCCAGCCAGTCCATGCGAACGAGGTCGATCCCGTTGCCCAGCTCGATCGCCAGGGCGCGCACGACCGGCACGATGCCGGCGGCCTCCTCGTAGCGACCGACATGACAGAAGTTGACCGCGCGGTTGAACGGGATGCCGCAATCGAGCCACCGGTCGGCCCCTGCGCCCCGGCAACGGTCGGCTTCGCCAAGCGCCACGAGCGCAGCTTCCGGTTGACCGCACCGCTCCAACGCAACCGCTTTTTTCACCAACCGTCGCCCCGCCACCACCCCTTGTGGTCCTTCCGCGAGTGCGCGGTCGAGCAGCGCTAGCGCTTCCGTCAGACGGCCCTGGTCCAGGCGCAGCGAAGCTTCCAGATCGAGCCGCCGCGTGGGGTCGAGCAGCCGGTCGGGATCGCCACCCTCCCCTTCCTGCCACAGCCGAGCCGAATGGGCGAAGCCCAGGTCGGCCCGGGGCAGGAACCCGGAGACCCGCCGTCCGTTCGCCAGGAACGCCCAGGCCTGCCCTTCGAGCAGCGCACGAAACTTGGGTGTGGCCGGCGCGAGCCGGGCGATGCGCAGGGAGAGCTTCGCGTACTCGACCGCCCGGGTGGTGTCCGCCGACGCGGCCTTCGTACTCTCTTCTCCGAATCGAACCGACAGAGCCCAAAGCCGGAACTTTTCGGCGCGAGGCACGAACAGCCGTCGCTGGTGGGGCGTACAGCCCGCGAGCTGCTCGAACAATTCGCCCGCCAAGGCGTGGTCCGCCCGCGCGCGATCCCGTCGACGCCGGCTCGCCATCTCCGAAACATAGGAACGGGAGATTTCCCGAGCCTCGCGGGCGAGACGGTCCAGCTCTTCGGAAGGCAGCGGGATCGTGCCCTCGGGAAATCTCACCGCCCGCCGGCCGGTGATGTCGGCGAGCACCTCGTCGAGCGCCTGCGGCCCGATGCCGTGCGCTGCGAGCAGTTGCTCCGCCTGCTCTCGTCTGATCGTTCGGTGCCCCGATTCGTAATCCGAAATGATCTTCGAGGGCAGCCCCAAGGGGCGCCCGAAGTCTTCTCGCGAAATCTTGGCGTTCGTGCGCAGGTAGTGGAGCGCAACGCCGAGCGGCGGAAAAAGATCGTCCTTCGATTTCGGCATCTGGTGGTCTCCGAAAGCGTTTTGATCGTGAGGTTACACCATTCGCGCCAGAAAGACGCAGGCGAGATTTCGCGAAGCGGAGATATCCACCCGCACGGCCAATTTCAGGGCGTTGACGTATTCCCCGGCTGAAACTTCCCGCTCTGTGCTTAGGCTGTTTGCCATGCACTTCCCCTCTGCCCCCGGGCGTCACTCACCCCCTCTCACGCCCGAGGGCGAAGCGAATGCGTCGGCGCCAACACCGGCGCATTCGCCCTTTTTGGGGCTCGCTGGGCGACGCCCCAACTCGATCCCCATCGAAGAGCCCCCGGCTCGCTTGACCTCGGGCCGTATGGCGATCGGCATGAAGGCCGCAGCGGCTGGAGACTTAGGAATAGCGATCTTCGCTTTCGTCCGTGCCGCCAACGACTTTCGATTGAGCCGGCAGCCCACCTTTGAGGCCTTCGCCCTGGTCGAGCTGGCGGCGATCTACCATCTTCAAAACCAGCTCGAACGGTTGCCTTCTCTCGCCCGAAGGGCGCGAAAGATCGAGGAGCATGGGGCGCTCTCCCCTGAGAAAGCCGCGATCGTTCTCCTCGCCGTCGAGGTGATCGAGCGCGCGATCGAAGATCCCCGCGGGCTACAAATCTTCCGCGAGGGGTGGCCCTGCGAAACCGGGCGGCAGGATCCACCGTGACGCCTCTCGGGAGTAACGAACTCTCTCGGTTTCGCCGATCGGCCGAGGAGTTCTTCGCCCGCGCCGAGATGGCGCGCGACCAGGGCCGGCTGGGCGACGCCGCGCGGCTCTTCGGCCGTTCCGCGGCCCTTTGGGGACCGGGGTTCGTTTTTCGCCCTCGTTCACGAACTACGCCGCCATCGAGAAGCTATGTCGGGTTCGAACTCGCCTTTCTGCTTGAGATGCGAAATCTTTGGTTGACGGAGGAATCGGAGGAATCTTCAGTTGAGTGAGACTCCCAGGCAGCGTGAAGTCACCAGAGTCCGCCTGGTCCTCGACCTGGAGGTGGTGAGAGGAAGCCGCTGGCGCGAACTGGCTCCCTTCCGCGAAGCCGTCCTCTTCCACTTCACCCCTCCTGCCCTGCGCGAGAAAGTCGTCGCTTTGAGCGAAGCCATGGCGGACCAAATCTTGGAAGAGGTGACCGAGAACGTGGGGCTCGGCGAACCGGAAGCCCGAGCGCACTTGCGCGCAGTGATCGCCGATCTTGCGCATGGCGCAATGGCCTTGCGAGAAGTGACCGCCTTGGCCCCGGACGCAACCGAGGTGCCGCAGGATCGGGAAGCCCTTCGCCGTTCGCTCCGCCTGGCCAAGCATCTCGAACGCGAGCTTCTCGACCTCAACGGCCTGATCGGCCCGGCTCCGCCGGAAAGTGCGGCCGAACGCGGGCCGAAACCCCGGCACCTGACCGAGGAAAGGGAAATCGAATGATCTGGGAACGTCGCCGTCTCGGTGGCTTTCGAAGCGCCAACGTTCGCCCCTCGAAAACGCCGGCGAAGACGCCGACGGACGGCCGACCGTAGGGGCGCACCTGTGTGTGCGCCCGGGTTTGTGCGCCCGGGTGTGTGCGCGGCCCACCAGGGCAGACAACGTAGGTCTCCCCCTACCGGCCCGCCTTCTCCAGCGTCTCGATCAGGAAGAGGATTTCAGCGGCCATCATGTAGTGCAATTCCGGGGCCTCGGCGAGCGTGCGGTCGCGGCTGCCGGTGACGAGGGCTTGGAGGGCATGGATGAACGGGAGGAGCCACGCCGCGTCCGGGTCGGCTGCGACCTGCCGAAGGAGGGCCTCGGCCTCGGCCGGGTCGCCCGCGAGCAGGCTTTGGGTCACGGCGAGGCTGAGGCGGCCCGGCCCGTCGTGGTTCTCGCCGCCGTCGCGGCGGTAGGCGAGGTAGCCGGCGATGGCCTTGGCTCTAGCCTCCGCGGCGGCGGTGGGTTTGCCGGCGTCCGTCTCGATGCCGGCGAGGATGGACCAGCTCTTCCACGGCTCGGACGCTTGGCCGGACTGCGCTTTGCATTCGATCGCCCGGTGGATTTCCTGCCGTGCTTCGTCCAGGCGGCCGAGCTTGCGCAGGGTCATGGCGAGGTTGTTCCTCGCGCGGCCTTCGTTCGCCGCATCGCGGCCTTCGACATCCTTGTCCGCGGCTTGCCGGTAAAAGGCCACGGCTTCCTCGGGGCGGTTCAGGACCTCGTCATACAAATTCCCCAGTTGATTCAGCGTGCTCGCCTGCCCGGCGACATTCCCAAGCCGCACCTGGATCGCGAGCGATTTTCGGTAGGCATCCTCCGCCGCTTCCGGCCGGCCCGCCTCTTGATACGCCCAGCCGGTCTGATGCCAGATCACGGCAACGGTGCCCGGTTCGTCCAACTGGGTGAACCGCTCGCGCGCTTCCGCATACGCCGCGAGCGCCTCCGGGTAGCGGCGCTGCAGCAGGCGGACGGTCCCCAGCTGGCCTTTGCCCACGGCGACATCCCGGCCGGCACCGAGTCGCTCGCCGCGGCGGATACTCTCTTCGTAAGCCGTCGCCGCTTCGTCGAGCCGGCCTAAGGAGCGAAGGCAGTCGCCTTGTTCCGCGAAGCAGACGGACGCCATCCCTTCCGCGGCTTTGCCGGGACGCTCCTTGGCCACGGCTTCGAAGCGCTCGCGGGCCTCGTCCAGCAGCGGCAGCGCCTGGTCCGAGCCGCCGACGGTCTGTAACACGCGGGCCAGGAGCCAGCACGCCCCTGCCAGATCGTAATCAGCGTCGGGATACGCCTGCCCGCCCGCCGCCCGGGCGCGCTTCAGCAACGCTTCGGCGCCCGCCAGCGCCTCGCGCAACCCGCCGCCGCCAAGCTGCTGCTCGATGCGGGTCCGCGCCGCCTCGAACCGCGCGTGAGTCCAGGTGTCGCCCTGCGTTTCGAGCTGCTTCGCCGCGGCGTCGCGCACCTGCCCCACGCGCTCGAGCAGCCGCGGCTTGCCGGCGTTTTGCAGCAGGCTGTGGAGCGACGTGGCGAGATCGATCGTCGCTTCCGCATCCCCCGCGCGTTCGACCCGATCGAGCAGCGCGAAGAGGTTCGGAAGCTCCAGCCCCGTCAGCGTCGCCGCGACTTCGGTGTTCTGGCTCCGCTGTTGTTCGAGGAACCCGACATAGCCGCGCATCGCCCCGACCCAGCGGGCCGTCAAGGCTTCGCGTTCCGCGCTTTCCATCCGGCCGCGCAGATAGGGGCAGAGCGCGGGATTGAGCGTGAGATGGTTGTAGCGGTTCGGCGTCGCGAGGCCCGTTTCGACCAACTCGCCCGCGAGCGCGGCCACGTCCGCCTTTTCCCACTCCATCATCGCGCGGAGCGCGTCCAGATCGACCGCGCCGTGAAACACCCCGAGCGCGCTCACCCTCTCCCGGTTCTCGGGGGACATACGGCGCAGGGAGAGCTCGACGCTGGCGAAGACCGATTTCTCCCGGCTGCCGGGGAACTGCCGCTCCATCGCGGCCATCAGCTCGACGAGCGCTTCGCGAGTGGCCGCGACACCCCGGCTGCGCAATTCGGGCGCGAGCAGGGCGAGCGTGCGCGCGTGGCCGTGGACGGCATCGACGAGCGCTTCGATCGCTTCGCGCGCGGCATCGAGCGTTGCGCCCGCCCCGGCGCCATGATCGGCATTGAGCGCGCGCTCGACGAGCTTCACGGCGTCTTCGCGGTCGAGCCGGTGCAGCTCGCGCCGGTGGCGTTCCGCATCGAACGGAGCGGGGAGCGCCTCGCGGCTGGTGAAGACGAGGCGCGTCTCTCCCACCTTGAGCAACCGTGCGCAGAGGGCGAGGATCGCTTGCAGTTCGCGGCCCGCTTCCTCCGAAAGCGCCTCGGGCGTTTCGAGGTAAGGGGGCAGCAGGATGCTCTCCAGGTTGTCCATTACGAGCAGGGTCGATTGCTCGCGCAGCGCGCGTTCGATGGGCAGGATGGCCTTTTCCAAGTTGTCGAACGTGGCGACGGAGAAACTCGTCCCAACCAGTTGGTTGCCGAGGGCATCCACCACCGCGGCGACGTGGCCGTGCGTCTCGACCGAGACGAACGCCGCGCGGCGCACCTGCTGCGAACGCACCATCCAGCGCGCGAATTCTGCCGCGAGGGCGGTCTTGCCTTCGCCGCCTTGGCCGCGCACCACGGCGTAGCGGTCTTTGCGCAGCAGCCGCTCGAGTGCCAGCAGCTCCTTGCTGCGTCCGACGAAGCCGGTGGCGGGCACGGGCGGCAGGTCGCCGAGGCGGTGGGCGAGCCGTTCCTTTTCATCCTCCACCGTCTGCTTTGACGGCAGCGTGCCGCGGAACAGCCGCGGGTCGTCCTTCTCCTGGAAGAGGACGGGCACAAACCAATCTTCGAGCCGCAGCTCGCCGACGCCGAAAATGCGCGCGCGGAAGGTGTCGTCCTTGAGGCGACGTTGCCCTTCGAGCATGGCGTCGCCCACGCGTTGGCCCGCCGCGAGCGCTCGGTAAAACGACTCGACGAAGAGGCCGGCGGTCGCGACCAGCACGCTGTGGCTCATCGCGACGACCGAGGCGACACCGACCTTGAGCAGCTCGGACGCGACCGATTCGGACGCCTTCTCCGCCTGCGCGGTCTGGCAGGCTTCGAGGAAGACGAGCGGGATGCGGTGGTCGCGCAGCAGCGATTCCAGCCCCGTTCCGTGCTCGATCGAATCCTTGGTGTAGATCGTGAGATGGCGGCGATTCTCGAGCTTGGCGACATCTTCCGGATGCTCGAAGCACAACCCACCGAGGCCGACGCTCCGGTCATAGACGCCGTGGCCATCGAAGTGGACGACGTGGTAGGGCATCTCCACGGTACGGGCGCGGTCGAGCTCCTCGCGGAGAGCGGGGAGCGTCGGTGGGCTGAGGACGAAAAGCTCGACCAGGCCGGGCAAAGCTTCCATCGCCTCGACCAGCGGCAGCGCGCTCGCGCGGTGGTCGATGTAGCCGCACGATTCATCCTCCGGCCGCGCGGTGACGAGCAGGATGCGGATGGGGGGCGCGACGACCGGCACGTCGAGCACTTCGGTGCCAGGGAGCCTGCGGCGGACCCGGGTCGGCTTCGCGCCTTGGAAGAGGTAGCTCTTGCCGTTGTGGAGCAATTCCCAGGGGAGGCCGAGCAGGAGTGCGGCGGCTTCCTGGGCGGCCGTGACGTCGGCTTCGGGCGCGCCCTCTTCGAGCGCGACATCCACGTAGACGGAGAAGCGGCGGCCCGCGTGGTTGCCGGTCTTCTCCCACGCCTTCATGACGTTTTCCCGGTGAGCGGCGGGCATCGCCTCGTCGTGGAGAAGCCGGCCCCACTTCACGAGGTCTTCCTCCACCTTCCGCGCGCGGTCGCGGAAATACGGGCTCGGCCAGATGGCGTATTTCTCCAGGTACCAGCGCAGCTCCTCCGCCTCGATGGGACCGAGGGGGGCAATGAATCGCCACGCCTGCGCGCTGTGGACCTCCGGCTGGCCGGCGGTCGCCGGCTGATAGACCAGCCGCGCGCGAGCCGAGGCGCGGCGGGCACCGCCTTGCTCGTGGAATCTGAGATCGGACAGCTCGAGGACCAGCTCTTCGAGCGGCTCAGGCCTCGGGCTGCGGTGTCGCCCGCACGTCGGCCGGCTCGCGCGCGCCGATCGCAACGAGGAGGGCATTCATCGCCGCCTCGACGCCGCCCGCGCCGCTGCTGACAGGGAGGTAAAGCGGCTCCTCGCCGAAGAACTCCTCCAGCACGCCGAGCCTCGTGCCGTCGAGCGACAGGGGGATGACCGGGAACCTGCCCTTGCCGCGTTCGTCCCGAGTCTTGAGCGCGTGGCGCAGTTCCTTGCCGACCCACTTCGATTGCAACCCGTCCGCGCTGACCACGACCGCGAAGCCCGAGGCGTCTTCGATCGCCTCCTGGATCTCCGGCCAAAGCGGATCGCCACCGCGCAGCTCGCGCGAATCGATCCACCCGTCGTGACCATGGTCGGCCAGCGCCTGGCGCAGCTCGCGCACGAAGGCGTCATCCTTCGAACTGTGGGAGATGAAGAGTTTGCTCACGGCAGACATTGTACCTAAAGCGCACGCAGCTCGACGAATCCCGGACCGATCGGTCGCTCGAAATCGACGATCAGATCCACCCCGCCGGGCGGAAACGGGGGGTGCGTCCCGACGAGCGGGCCGACGCCGCGGCCTGGTTGGCGGCTTCGTGGACGTTGGGCCACTCGGGAACGAGGAAGGCGAACAGGATCAAGGCGGCGGCTCCTGCGGGTCTGACGCGACCTCATGGAACAAAGCGATGTAGGGTGCATAGC
>JANNIH010000102.1:0-33230 GCA_031404815.1 Holophagales bacterium
CTTCAAATAGAGGCTGCCGAGCGCGGAGGCCGCCGGATCGAGGGTCGCGTCGATGCTGAGCGCGCGCTCTAAGTAGGCGATCGCGGCCTCGGTCTCCCCGGCGCGCGAAGCTTCGGCACCGAGGTTGAAGATACGCACCGCGGTCTCGCGGCTCGGATCGGCTGCGATCAGCGTGTCGAGCGCGGCTTTCGCCTTCTCCTTGTCACCCAGCTCCTTGAGGGTGTCGTACCGATCCTGGAGCCCCCGCTTGTCGCCCGGAGTGAGTTCGAGAAAGCGATCGATCTCGACCAAAGCCTCCGCCCACTTGCCCAAGTCCATGTAGGCCTCGCCGAGCGCCGCGTAGGCAGGCGCAATCGTGGTGTCGAGAGTGGTCGCCTGACGGAACTTCTCGGCCGCCAGCCCCATGTCCTTGGCGTTGAAGGCGGCGACCCCGTCGTTGAAGGCGGCGATCGCCTGGTTCTTGGCTTCGAGCTTCGCGAGTTCCTCGGGCGAGACCTTCAGCACCGCCGCGGTGGCCGGGGCCAGGATGAAGGTCTGACGCAAGATGTCTTCGAGCTTGAGCTTGAGGTCTTGCTCGAACCCCAGGAAGCCTGGTTTGGATAGGGTGAACTTGTACGACACCGTGGCGTCGAGCACGATCACGGTGAACTGACCGCGCTTGTCGGACTTCTTCTCCTGCTTGTAGTTGTTGGCACCCTCCCGGGTGACGGTGACCAGCACATCGGCCAACGGCGCGCCGGCCGCATCGACGACTGTGCCGAGCAGGCGTCCTTCGCCGGCTGCATGGCCGACTCCGGAAAGTGCGGAGAGGGCGAGCAGGCTCGCCACGAGGAGCGCCGGGGCGGCGACGGGCACCCGGGGGGAATGTTGGGAACGGGACATGACGGGATTCCTTTCTCGACGCCCGGGGGCTCCCGGTGTCGGCTGCGAAACACGAGGACTGTTTCCGGGCGGAGTTTAGCTCGCGGAGGCTCTGATACGATTCGGGTCGGGTCGAAAAACCGATCCACCGGAGGAGAATCCATGCTCGCGGAACGGATCGCGGAAATTCAAAGTGCGCTCGCCGAGGCGGACCTCGACGGCTGGCTGTTCGCCTGCTTTCAGCAGATCGATCCGGTCGGGCTCGACCTGTTGAGCCTCACCGACGAAGGCAAACTGGTCACCCGGCGCTGCTATTACCTGATCCCCCGTGTGGGCGAGCCCAAGAAATTGGTGCATGCGATCGAATCCACCATGCTCGACCATCTGCCCGGCGGCAAGGACATCTACCTCCCCTGGCAGGAGCACCGGAGCAAGCTCGGCGACCTGGTCGCGGGCTACCGCCGGATCGCCGCTCAATACAGCCCGAACAACGAGCTGCCGAACATCTCCCGGCTGGATGCGGGCACCGCCGAGCTGCTGCGCAGCTTCGGGGTCGAGCTGGTCACCAGCGCCGACCTGGTGCAGCGTTTCGCCGCGGTCTGGAGTGAAGAGCAACTCGCCGGGCACCGCCGCGCAAACGTCCACCTGCACAGAATCGTCCTCGCCGCCTTCGCCGAAGTCGAAGCGCTGCTGCGCCGCGGCGAGCCGGGCGACGAATACACGGTTCAGCGCTTCATCCTCGAATCGTTCGAGCGCGCCGGGCTGTGGGCCGAGTCCGACCCGATCGTGGGGGTCAACGGCCACGCGGCCGATCCGCACTACCAGCCCGGCCCGGGGCGCTCCGCGGCGATTCGCCCGGGCGACTTCCTGCTTATCGATCTGTGGGCCAAAGAAAAGGCGCCGAACAGCGTCTACGCCGACATCACCTGGTGCGGGGTGTGCGCCGCGGCGCCCACCGACCGGCAGCAGGAGGTCTGGGCGGCGGTTAGAGGCGCCCGCGATGCGTCGTGGGAGCTGGTCCGGTCTCGCTTCCCGCACCAGCCCATCGCCGGTTGGGAGGTCGATGAGGTCGGCCGCGAGGTGATCCGCCGCGCCGGTTTCGGCGACCGGTTCATCCATCGCACCGGCCATTCGATCGGCACCAGCGATCACGGCCAGGGCGCCAACATGGACAACCTGGAGACCCACGACACCCGGCGGCTGCTGCCGATGACCGGCTTTTCGATCGAGCCCGGGATCTATCTCACCGACGACTTCGGCATCCGGAGCGAGATCAACGTCGCGCTCACCGCGACCAGCCCCGAGATCACCGGCGCCGAGCCGCAGCGCGAGCTGCTCCGCCTGCTCGCCTGATTCGGCCTGATTCGGATGGAGAAGGCCCCGGACGACGCGCCGAGCCGTTCGATCGAACAGCATCCGGACGACCCTGCCTGGCGCGCCGACGCGCTCGGCGCCAGCCGCCACAGCCGGCTGGCCGACGAGATTCGGCCCGCCGTAGAGCGCCCGGATCCGGAGGCCGCGGTCGAGCTGTGCGCCGATCTCACCCGCGCCCATCTCGGTGATTTTGCCCTCGCCCTCGCGCTACTCACCCGGCCCGAGCGGCGGCGGGCGCAGGCGCTCGTCGCCTATGCCTGCACCCTGTTCGATTTCGCCCGCCGGCGCGGGGTCGATGGCGATCGGCTCGCGGCGATCAACCGCTGGGAGTACACGCTGGACGAGGCGCTCTCCGGGCGGGCGGTCGCCCAACCGATCTTCGTCGCGATGAGCAGGGAGCAGGGGCGCCGACGCTGGTCGACCGAGGGGCTGGACGCCCTGGGCGTCTGCGCCCGCCGCCGCGCGACCCACGACCAGCCGACGACTGTCCAAGATGTCGAACGCGCAGCGCTCGCGCTCGCCCGAGGCTTTGGCCGCGCCTGGCTCGGGGCGCCTTTGCCGCCCGAAATCGAAGCGCTCGGCGCCGGCCTGATCCGCCTCGACCGGCTGCAACAGCTCGGCCGTGAGACGGCGGAAGGCCGCTGCCCGCTCGCCCGGACGGAGGTCGGCGACGCGGCCCCGATTCCGCCTGCGGAACCGCTCCTGCTCGCCGAAGCTCGGAAGGAGTGCCAACGGCTGCGGCCGCTGTTCCTCGGCGGCGCGCGGGGGCTCCCGACGTTACCCGACGGCTACCGCCGAACGGTGGCCTACGCTCTGTTTGCCGGGTTGGCCCTGCTCACTCAGATCGAGGAGGCGGACGCCAGCCTGCTCATCACCCCGCCACGAATCGGGCTGCGCGCCCGCCTGCGGCTGCTCGCCCGCGCGCGCTGGGTGAGGGTCTAGAACCATGTCTAGAACCGATATTCCTTGCCCTGTTCGAGGAAATCGAGATCCGGATTTTTGAGCGCCCGCACCTCTTCGTGAATCCGCTTCACGTACGGGGGCTTCAGGTGATGGAGCAGGATCGGTACCTTCCTCTCCAATTTGCGCAGCTCGATTTCGAGCGTCCGCGGGGTGAGGTGGAGCGAGATGTCGGCCACCTCTTGGAGCGAGTTGTCGAAGCTGGTCTCGATGCACAGCGCGCGCAGGTTCGGCGTCCGGTTCGCAATCTCCCAGAGCCGCCGGGTCGGTCCGGTGTCGCTCGACCAGAGAAACGCCTGGTCCCCCTGCTCGATCAGGAAACCGTGGGTCGGCACCAGATGATCGACCGCGATCGGCGTAAACTTCACCCCGTCGATGACGACCGGCACCTCGCTGTCCAGCTCGTGAAAGCGAACGGCCGGCAGCAGGTGGTTGGGCAGCCGGGTAAAATCGGGCCAGGTCGCGTTGTTGAACAGATGCTTGCGGATTGCGTATGAAGTCGCCTCGGACGTGTACAGCTCGATCGCCTGGTCGCCGTGCCCGTAGACGTTCTCGATGAAGAACGGCAGCGAGTTGGTGTGGTCCATGTGCGAGTGGGAGAGGATGATCGAGTGCACCTCCACCTGCTGTTCGATCGACAGGACCTGAGACAGCGATCCGGCATCCAGAGCGATCGTGCCGTTGATCAGCAGGCACGTCATCCGGCACAGGTTGCTCTCGCCGCCGTAGCCACCGAGGACTTGGATCAACATATTCACGAGATTGTATCCGTTTCCGCAAAAGCCGCCAAAACGGCCTTCCGGGAAGGAAAAGGAACACCCCAACCCGAAGGGCGTAGAGACGCCCCAGTCCGCTACCACCAGCCCATCCGGGTGCTGGCCGTCGGGGCGTCTCCCAGTCCGCTACCACCAGCCCATCCGGGTGCTGGCCGTCGGGGCGTCTCCACTCTCCGCAACCACCAAGGCCGAAGATCTGAGCGCCGAGTTGCCTTTTCTGGGTGCGCGGACCCCTTTTCTGGCCGCCGAATTCGCTTTTCTGACCCCGAAGGTCGTTTCGCGACCGGCAAAGCGCCTTTCTGACTGCCGTGAGCCCTTTTCTCAGTCGGAAAACCCCTTCGCCCGGTGCCGAATTCGGTTCGCTGACCGCGCCAACCCCTCGGCTGGCCCAGAACGTCCATTTCTGGTCCGCAAAGCGAATTCGGCGGCCAGAAAACCCTTCGGCTCACCCAGAAAACCGAACCCGCCACCCAAAACGCCGCCTCGACCGATCACCCTTCGGTTGCTCCGGCCCGTTTTTGGTGATCCCTCCCGCACAAAAAGGGTCTCGCCGTGAGGAACACCGGCGGCGCCGACCGGATCAGCCGGCAGGAGATCGACTTCTGGTGTCTCGCAGGAGAGCGGCCCGTTGCCTTGGACGGGAAAAGCCCTTCGCGGTGTGGGCATCCGAACTACTCTCGTGCGACATGGCCACTCTACGTCCGCTACCGCAGGTGATTCTGTCGAAGGCCATTAAGGCCTTCAGCCCTTGGGCGCGGATTGGCGGTTCCGTTTCCTGGGGCGCTGCCCCAGGCTTCTATCGGGCGCGCCTTCGGCGCTCAAGCAAGGTCGTTCACCGCAGCCCCCGAACCTCTTCCTCGTGCTATCATTTCTGGCGTGAACAGCAAGCATCGACGGAGCCTTGAGGCCGTCTGGGCCGATCCCGTCGATGGGAACTTGCAATGGGGTCGAATCGAGGCTCTGTTCCATGCGCTGGGCTGCCGAACGGTCGAAGGGCCGGGTTCCTCGGTCACGTTCGAGTACGAGGGGCGACGCGCGACGTTTCATCGTCCTCACCCGAGCAAGGAGGCTCTTCGCTACCGCGTGAAGGCTGCGCGAGAGTTCCTTGAACGAATAGGAGCGAGACCATGACCAATTCGATGACGTACCGCCGCTATGTGGCGAGCATGACCTTTGATACGGAGGACAAGGTCATTGTCGGTCGCGTCTTGGGACTTGACGACATCATTACGTTTCACGGTGAGTCGATTGCGGAGTTCGAGAGCAATTTTCACATAGTGGTTGATGACTACATCGCTGCCTGTGAGCGCTTGGGCGCCGCGGCCGAGAAGCCTGCCAGCGGAAAGCTCATGCTTCGGGTCGCGCCCAGCGTACATGTGGCCGCTCTCAAGGCCGCAGCCCAGAGCGGTGTCAGCTTAAACAAGTGGGCCGAGCAAGCTCTAAGCGTGGCCGCCGCAAAGGGCTCAGCCACCAGAGCGGCTCGCCCCTTGCGCTGACCCCCCTCCCTCACAAATCCGTAGCATCCGCCGCTCGGATTTTGTCGTTCAGCAGATAGTCGTCGCTCAGGTATTTGAGCACCACCCGGCCGACTTCCGGGTCGAAGCGCTCCTTGGCCGGTTTGACTACTACGCCTTCGCGGATGTGTTGGTCGGCCAGGGCGGTCTGGCCGCGGGAGAACTCGGCTACTTTCTCGAGCGAGAACGGCCCGCGCCAGAGGATCGGCACGGTCGGCACGGCGTGGCGCGCGCAGAGGGCGGCGAAGTCGTCGTAGTCGAGGAAGTGCTCCCCCACCAGGAGGTCGAAGGCGGCGAAGCCGAGCCCGTCGCGGCGGCCGTAGTGCAGGCTCTGGACGCGGCTGCCGTAGATCTCGCCGTAGAGGATCGCCACGGTGTGGCCCTGGGCTTTGAGGTCGTCGAGCAGGTTGCGGACCGGTTCGAGGGTCGCCGGGAACCAGTAGGTGTTGGTGGCCATCTCCTCGGGCTCCGGGCGCTTGCGCTGGAGCCCGTGCGAACCGGCGAGCAGCCGGTCCTCGACCCAGCCGATACGTGAGTTGGTGCCGTGGATTTTCTCGCTCACCACGACCTCTTCGCCGAGGCCCAAGATCTCGGGGAAGTGGCGCAGGTTCTCGATGTCGGTATACCGCTGGAAGAGCGGATGGTTGGACTCGGCGTCGCCCGCCGAAAACCGCACCGGCGGCCGGAACTTGCCGATCCCGTAGTGCTCGCGCACGTCGGTTCCCACCGGCCAGGCCGGATCCTCGGGCCGAACCACCAGGCCGAACGAAGGCTCGCCGCGCAACCGCACCTGGCGGACCACGAGCACCCGCGCGCCTTCGATGTCCGTTCGCTCGGAGAGATACGTCAACACGCCGAGCCGCTCGGCCATCTCCCGCGGCAGCGTGCTGTCGGGCGGGATGAAGACCACCCGCTCGCCGGGCGCGAATTCAGGGCTGCCGTCCTCGTGTTTGCGGATCACCGCCTGCCACCCCTTGATCCGGGCGAGGGCCAAGCGGTCGGCGTTCGGGTGGGGCTGAACGGCTTCGATTTCGACGACGTTGGCGATGACGGAGGACATAAGGGGTTACCTCGCGGCTACCAGACCACCCGCACCGGGTAGGCTTGGACGTCCGGATCAGGGGTCAAAGGACAGCGGCTTGAAGAAATCGTCGGGGATGAGCGGAGGGAGGAAGAGGTCTTTCCTTCCCTCTCCTCCCTCCGCCGCCCCGACCTGAGATCCGGCCCCCTTAGAACCGCGTCCCGATCCAGAACGAGGTCCGAAACTTCCCATCCTCGGTCCTCGACTTGTAGGGCTTCGCGAAGTCCCAGTTGAAGTCGAGGCCGCCGAGCAGCCGAGCCGAGATGCCCCAGCCGTAGGCGGCGACGCCATCTTGGAACTTGCCGTCGTTCGAATCATAGAACCGGAAGCCCTGCAGATCGTTGAACCAGGCGCCGCCGGCATCGAAGAAGATCACGCCGCGCACCCCTTGGATGCCGAGAAACGACGTCGAGATCAGGTCGATCAGCGGGAAGCGCAGCTCGATGTTGGTGAAGAACACCCGGTCCCCGAGCAAAGACAGGAAGTCGACACCGCGCACCGTATCCAGCCCGCCGATCCGGAGAGGCGTCGGGCTGTTCCCCTCGGTGGCCGCAGCGTAGGCGCGCAACGCCAGGCTGCTCCTGCGAGTGAGAGAAAAGTACTTGCGGGCGTCGATATCGACCTGCGAGAGGAGCGTGCCGCTCCCTTCGAGGTCCGGGGCGTAGCTGGCATCCAGGCGGATCCGATGTCCCGAGAGCGGTCCCGAGCCGCCGAACACGGTCGAATCGGAGACCAGAGCGCTCTGAATGATGGGGTAGTTGTCTTTGGCTCTCGCGATGACCCTGACCGGCTGGCCCGTGCGCGGATCGGTGAGGAACGAGTCGAACTTGATATCGCGCAGGACATAGCCGAGCCCGACCTCGGCACGGCGGTAGAAGCTCCAGGGGTAGACCACCGAACCGGTGAGTCCGGTCAGCTCGAGCGCCGATTGGCCGCGCCGGAACTCGGTGCCGACGACCTCGTTCGAGGCGTAGAACAGCCGCGTGTCGAACAGGTTGACCTGCCATTGCCAGCGGTTCGAAAGGTCGGCGTAGATGAAGTCGAAGTTCGACAAACTTTCGATCGAAGCGAACTGGGCCTGCAACCGCTTGTCGCCGAGGTAGTCCGAAAAGCTCAGCTGCACCTGGCCGACCACCGTCTGGTTGTCGTCGACACCGATGTAGGTTTGCGCCCCTTCGAGGAAGAAGCGACGGCCACCGTAGCGCTCCTTGTTCGCTTCGTCGATCGCGACCTGGATGTCGGGCTCGAAACGTGGGATCTCCTGGGCGCCGGTCGGCGCAGTCGCGAGCACCTCGGTGGCCGGCTCGCCGATCTTCTCTTCGAGCTCAGAGACGTAGAGATCGAACGTGCCTTTCCAGAAGCCGGTGTAGACCAGGTTCTCCTTGCCCGCCTCTCCTTTGAGCACCGTGGGCATCGATGCACCTGTGACCACATTGGTGTGCTGTGCGAGCGCGCCGGTCGCCAGGTCGAGGCTGTAGATGTTCTCGGCGCCGGCCCGATCGGAGGTGAAGTAGAGGCGCTTGCCGTCCGGCGAATAGAGCGGGTCGTTCTCGGTCGAGTCGCCGGAGGTTACGGCGAAGCGGACCGAAGGGGCCGAAAGATCGATGCGGAACAGCTTCTGCTTCTCGCCGACATCCGAGACGAAGATGATCGACTTGCCGTCGGGCGAGTAGGTCGGCGCGCCATCGAACACCGGGTCCACGGTCAGGTTGGTGACCGTGAGGGTCTCGAGGTCGATCGTGAAGATGTCGAACTGGCCGTTCTGGTAGCCGGAGAAGGCGACCGTTCGGCCGTCCGGGCTCCAAGCCGGCGCGAGCTGCTGCTCGATGTCCTTCATCTCAATGATCCGGCGGATGCCACCCTTCAAGACGTCGAGCAGGGCGAGGCTGCGGCCGCTCTCGCGCTTGACGAATAGGGCGATCGTGTTGCCGTCGGGCGAAAACGCGAGGTCGCGACCGGTCTTCCTGCCCAGTTCCAGCTCCTGCGCGACCGGGTACTGGTATTGGCTCGAATACCCCTTGGTCAGGTTGCGCAGCAACTTGCGCTTGCGCGCATCGAACAGGACGACATCGACGTCGCCGCGATAGGTGCTGAACGCCGCGACCAGATCGCCCGAGGGCGACGCGGTGGGCGAGATCTCATAGGTATTGCCGGTGTTGCTTTCGACCCGGAACAGGCGGCCGAAGTCGCCCGGCTCACCGGTCACGATCAGCTGCGCCAGGTACTTCTTGCGCAGCCAGCGCCGGAACTCGGCGTCGAAATCCTCGACCTCCATTTTGAACGTCCGCTTGATCGCGCGGTCGACCCGCGAGCCGAGGGCATTCCTCACCTCGTAGACGAAGTCGAGGAAGCCATCCTTGCCCCAACGCTCTTCGATGAAATCGAACACCGCATGGCCGAACCGGTAGGCGAAGAAACCGCCGAAATCGGTGCCGACCGAGGGGATCCGGTCGTTGACCACCGAGTCGCGCAGGAACATCTTGTCGCGCGAGGACTCGTCCTTGGCCATGTAGCTCGCCATCCCCTCCATGAACCAGGTGGGCGGCGAGGTCGCGGCGGCTTCGGCGAGGCGGCCCTGGAAGAGGATCTTGTACTGGAAGATGTGGGTGAGCTCGTGGAGGATCAGCTCCATCAGCTCCGAGTCCGCGAGATCGACCGGCAAGACCATCCGGAAACGCGCCGGCGAAGCGAACGCGCCGACCCCCTCGGGGATGAAGTTCAAGATGATGTTGTTCTGCTCGAACGCCGAGTGGTTGGCGTAGAAAATCAGCGGCACCGGTTCCTTGATCTGGAAGTTGAACTCGCGCGACAATCGGTCGTAGGCGCTTTCGGCGAACGACGCCACCTTCTCGAGCAGCTTCTCCTCGGAGGTGTAGTAATAGAGGTTGAAGTGCGGCGAGTGGTAGATGTGCCAATCGAACTTCCGATAGGCGATCTTGTTCTTGCCGAACGAACCCGATGTCTGTGCGGACGCGGGCGACGATCCAGCCAATTCGGCCAGGCCGGCCAGGATCGAGATCGCGAAGACCCCGGCCCAAGCGCCGCTGTACACCAAACCCCGAAGTCGTGGAAATGGACGGTTCAACGAAACCTCCTCTCGCGGATCGGCTCGTCTGCGAGCCACGGAAACAACGGATTTACCCTCGACCGGATAGCCATGAGGAGCAGCGGAATCATCGGGTTCGCCGTCAGTCGGTGAACAGGGTGCGCGTGGTCTCCACTTCCTTCTGGGTGAAGACGCCGACGATCTTGTCTTCCAACGACAGCAGGTTCTCGAACATGCCGCGCAGCGGGTCGGTCGATTCCCCTTCGAACTTCTGGAAATCCTTGAAGTTGTCCTGGTAGACCAGAGCCCCGCTCTTCGCGTCGTAGACCTGCATCAGGATGTCGTACTCGAAACCGGTCTGCTCGACCAGCACCTGGCGGTAGTAGGTCTGGCCGTTGAACGGCGAAACGTACTCCTCGGTGCGATAGCCGGTCCGATCCTGGACATCGAAGTCGAGCCCGCCCGAAAGCAGCAGGTCGGCGCCGGTCCGCTCACCGAGCGCCAGCCAGAAATCGACCTGGCGCGCGAGCTGCTCGAAATCGGTGACGGGTAAATCGAGCACGCCGGTCTCGATCACCTTGAGTTCGGTCTCGCGCCGGATCACTTTGACCAGGTAGCGCTCGAACTCCTTCTGGACGTCGATGTCGCGCCCCTGAAAGCGCTGGGTGTCTTCCTTGGTCTCGACTTGGAACGGTGCCACTGCGATCGACTTCTTGCCTTTCAGGTCGAGGCGCGCCTTTTGCGGCAACTTGAGCTGGACTTCGATCGTCGAGGTGTGGGCCGGCCGATCCGTCGCGAATGCAACGAAGAGGGCCGTTGAGGCGATCGCAATGTGCTTCCAGCGCATCGACAGGTCTCCTTAAGTGCCGGCGCTTTCGGCCGGTCTAAAGCATCAAAGGGGCGGCGGCGGCACGTTGTCGGGCAGCTCGATCGGTGGCCCTGGAGAAGAGGCCGGCGCGCCGGTCGGCACGAGCGGCTCGGCGGGGTTCAAGCTCGGCTTGATCGCATTGTCCTTACCCGGCGTCGACTTGGCCGCCTTGCCCCCTTTGAACGCCTGATAGAACTCGACAAAACGCGCGTAGTTGCCGCGCAGTGTGCGGTCGTTCGGCGACGCTTCCAAGGCCTGCTTGTAGAAACTGAGCGCTTTCTCGAAATCGCCCGTCGCCTCGTACGCCACCGCCAGGTTGTTGCGGATGCGGGGATTGGCGGGGTCCGCCCGCTCAGCCTGATGGAAGCGGAACAAGGCCTCGTTCCAGAGCCCTTGCTGGGCCATTTTGACCCCGAACTTGAGCTGCCCTTCCCCCCTTGCGTCGCTCGCGGACAGTGGCTGCGCCCTGAGTGCAACGAGGAGAAGGGACGAAATCAGGGCCTTTTGCAGGTTGAACCGGAGGGTGGCGAAAGACATCGGCGAGATCTCCGTAACCGAGGGTTTCGAGCGGTGCGTCGACGGGTTCGCGCGGGTCGTTTTCACGTTCGATGGCGCTCGCTTAGGACAGGCATTGAGCGGCTGGCGCGGAGTATATACGAACGACTTCGCCCTCCCGGACGCCGTTCGTCCCCGAATCATCTAGATTGGCCCCGCCGTTTACGTCTTATGTCTGGTGAGGAGGCCACGCGCCATGAACCCGACGAAGAACGAGACCCGCAACAAGCCGAACGACCCCACGCCCGACCTACTGATTGGATTGCACACTCAGATCAACCTCTCCCGCCCGGCGCTCGCCCGGCTCGCGGAGGATCTCCCGGCCTGGACGGGACCCGGCGTCGGATCCACCGACCGCCTGGCCCGCGAGATCGGAGTGCCGCGACGACAGCTCGAGACCGCGCTCGCCGCATTGCCGAAAGCGGGCGAGGTGGCGGCCGCCGAACGCGAGCGCGCCCTGGCGCTCGGCGCCCGAATCGTCACTCGGCTCGACCCCGACTACCCGCAGGCGCTGAGCGAGCTACCGCTCGCCCCACCGGTTCTTTCGATCGTGGGCGAGCTGCCGACCGGTCCGGCGGTCGCGATCGTCGGCTCGCGGCGCGCCGATGCCTACGGCCTAGAGGTCGCCCAACTGTTCGCGGCCGGGCTCGCCGAGCGAGAGATCACCGTGGTGTCGGGCTTCGCCCGCGGCATCGATGCCGCCGCGCACCGAGGCGCCCTCGGGCCGCCCCTCGGACGGACGGTCGCGATCTTGGGCTGCGGATTGGGGATCGACTATCCGCGCGGCCACGCCCCCCTCGGTCGGGCGATCGCCGCCCGTGGCGCCTTGGTGAGCGAATTCCCCTGCGGCTACGAGCCACGGACCTGGAACTTCCCCGTGCGCAACCGGTCGATCGCGGCGCTCAGCTCGGCCACCCTGGTGGTCCAGGCCGCCGCCCGCTCCGGCTCGCTCTCGACCGCCCGTTGGGCGCTCGATCTCGGCCGCGACATCTTCGCGGTCCCCGGCCAGATCTTCGACGAGCGCTCGCTCGGACCCCACGCCCTGCTGCGCGATGGAGCGTTCCTCGCCCAGCACCCGAAAGATCTCTTCGACCTGTTCGGTCCGGGGACGATGACGCAGTTGTCGCTCCTTCCGCCTGAAATCACAGAGCCCGAGCCGCTGCCCCCCGGCCTGGCCGGCGCGATCCTGGCCGCCCTGGTCCCCGGCTTCGACCGCGCACCCGAGGATCTGGTCGTCGCGACCGGCGCCCCGATCGATCGCATCCTCGCCTCCCTTTTGGAGCTGGAGCTGCTCGGCCGGGTGAAGAGGATGCCCGGGGGCCGGTTCCGGCGGGCGTAGGAGGCCGTCTCGGAATCTTCCCGTCTCGGAATCTTCATAACTATCAGTAAAAAATGGACTTTCCCGTCATCGATGGATCAATCCAACGCTAGAACAGCGACGGCAGGCGTTCCTCGGGGCGACTCCGGCGGCCAACGACGATCCAGGCCAGAGCGCCCGAGAGGCAGGCGACGAGAAACCCGAGTCCCCAAACGTTTTCTCCGAGGGCCTGGCCGGAAGCGAGCGCCCCTACCAGGGAGGCCAGAATGAGCGCACCGGCCGCGGCGTGAACCGCCACGAACCAGCGCGAGAGGATAGCGAATACGTGCGGGAACGGGCGCCAGATCGCAACCGCGGCGAGAAGCCAGCCGAAGGGTGCTGCGAAGACCCCGATCCGTACGATCGGACCCAGCACGCCACTAACGACCGTGGCGAAGGGGTCGGGATAATACGTAGGGAAGGCCAACTAGCTCCCGAGGCCCAGCTCAGCGAGTGACTTCGCATCCAAGATCCGGTCGGTCAAGTCGCCCAACTCATCGAGCGAGTCGATCGCTTGGACCTGCTGCCGAACCCCAGGAGGCACCTCCCCGAACCGCTGACCGATCTGGCGCAGCAAGGTATTGCGAATGCCTTGCTCCAACCCTTGTCCCAGCCCTTGCTCCAGACCTTGCTCCAGACCTTGCTCCAGACCAAGAACCACTCCCTCTTCAAGATATTTCTGCCGATACTCCGCTTGCATCCGCTCGGCCCATGTCATTTCCATCGCTTCGACCTCCGGGTTCTCTTGGGCGTGGCGCAGCTCTGCGTACTGTTCCGCGTCGCGCCCTGCCAATTGTAGGTAAGTTTCCACGCTGTTGGCCAACAAGAATCTCTCGACCTCGGTTACGGGAGCGGTGGCGATCTTTTGCAGCAGCTCCAACTTCAGTCGGGCTCGGCCCATCTTGCCCGCCCGGCTGAGGGAGGCGAGCGCCCAAGCGAGCGGCTCCGATCGGTCGAGCAGGGTCTTTGCCGGCAGCCTCGACAGGCCAAGCGACAGATAGTTGAAGCGGTGGATCTCCCGCTCGAACACCCGCTCGATGGCGTCGGTCCACAGGGCACCGGGCGGGCCACCGTGCAGGAAAACGACGATCGACACCACCGGCCCGGGGTGGCGCAGGTAGAGATAGTGCGAATAGCGCGCGACGCGGCGAGCGATCTTGCCGCTGAAGCTCTGCTCGATCTCCACATGAACTCGAAACTTCCGCCCGCCCGCGCGATCGGGAATCTCGGCGAGCAGGTCGACCTCCCGCCGCTCGCCTTCGGGCAGATCGTGAAAGACCTCCTTGTCCAGGAAGGTGATTCTTCCCGGACCGAGGCTCCCGACCAGGCGCGTCGCGAGGTCGGGATCGAGCAGGAACAACAGATCGGGGAAAAAGGCGCGAAACAGGTCCTTCCACAGCTGGTCGTGACTCGTCATAGCGGCAGGTGCCTCCTGCCACTTAAAAGACGCGAATCGCCTCCAGGACCTTACAATTCGAGCCGAAAAACCTCCGGTCTATTCTTAGGGAATACGCAAGCGCCGGCTAAGGAGAGCTTCCTGGGAGCTCGGCCGGCCGTAACTGGAGCTCGACGCTCCCGAGAAACCTTCGCGTCCGCCATTTCGTCGAGGCTCTCTAATACCCCGGCCTCCCCCCGCCGTCGAACCCTTCGCGGCGGCGATCCGGCCCGGAGCGGCACACAACATGCCGCCTGCGGCACCGTATGCCTACAGGAACCCGTTCGCCTTGACCGCCGAGCGGGGCGAACTTATGCTCGGTGAATTCTGGAGAGGATGCTTATCTCGCATCAGGACAAGGATTTGTGGCCAAGACACAACGCGACACCCTGAGGTTGGTCCGCCCCCCGGAGGCGGAAGTGACACTGCTGCTCGCCGGATTCTCCAATGCGGAGATCGAGGCGCAGGGGCGGCGCTGTGACGAGGCCGTGCGGGTCGAGGCCGCCCGGACCGAGGGCGAGGTGATCGCGCACTTCGAGCGGGGCGAGGTGGCGGTGCTGGCCCTGGGCCCCGGATTCTCGGGGCATCCGGCGCGGCACCTGCTCGAATCCTTGCGCGAGCGCTTTCCAGAGGCGCGGACGCTCCATCTGCTCGCCTCGGGTGGCCCCGATCCGGCCGTCTTCCAAGAGCTGATCGACGAGGACCGAATCTTCTTTTTGAGCCTGCAGCCGATCGACGGCGATGATCTGTCGGCCCTGCTCGAGAGCGCGCTGTCGCGGTTCCGTGCGCTGAGGCTCATGGACGACTTCACGGATCGGTTCGCCAAGCCGCTCGGCAACAGCACCGCGCCCCACGCCGAAGGGCTCGCGCTCGCCGGGACCGGCCCCCTGCCCGTGCCTCGGCGCGACGAAGGGGCGGAACTCTCGCGACGGGTGCTCACCGCCGCCGGTCGGCTCGCGGGCGAACGCGATCCGGCCGCCGTGGCCTATCTGGTGCGCGAGGATCTCGGCACTTTGATCGGTGCCGCCCGCGCCCATGTTTTGCTCTATGACGCCGAAACCGAAGTGCTCTGGGAGCGGCGGGGCGGCATGTCCGCCGAAGAGCGACGGGAGAGCGCGGCGGTCGGCCTGGTCAGTTTCATCGCGCGCACCGGCCGGGCGGTCGCGGTGGCGCGCCTGGCGGACGATCCCCGCTTCGAGCGCGAGGCAGATGATCCGGAAGGTTCCGGCCAGGGGCCGTTCGCCGCGGTCGCCGTGCGCGATCCAGCCGCCGACGGTTCCACAACCTCCGGCCCGCCGGCTCCCTTGGCACCGGTGGCCCCGATGGCTCCGATGGCTCCGATGGCTCCAGTCATCGCCGTGCTCGCCGCCCTGCGCGATCCGGGCGCCGAGCCGTTTTCCGCCGCAGATCGAGCGGCCCTCGCCCTCTACGCCGAGCGCGCGGCGCCGGCCCTCGCCCAGCTGGCTCTGGAGACGCGCCTCGTCGAGCAGGGGAAGCGCGACGAGCGCCAGATGCGCGAGGGCGCGCTCGATGTCTTCCGCGAGGAGGCACTCGATCACCACATGACCTCGGCGCGCAAAGAGGGCGACCTCTTGCGCATCTCGCCGGTCTGGATCGACTGGGCTTCGTGGCTGCTGCTCGGCCTCGCCGGGGTCGGCCTCTTGTTCCTGATCTTCGGCCGCATCCACGAGCGGGCGACGGGTGTCGCGGTCATCCGGCTCGGCGGGCGGAGCGAGATCACCGCCACCGCCGCCGGTACGGTCGCCTCGATCGAGGCGCAGCCGGGAACGCGGGTGGCCGAAGGGGCTTCTCTCGTCCACCTGTACGGCGGACCCGAGGCGGCCGAACTCTCCCGGCTGGAGGGGGAATTCGAGCTGCAGCTGGCTTCGCGCCTGCGCGATCCGGGCGACCGCGGGGCGGAGGCGGCGCTAATCGGCCTGGGTGGCCAGATCGAGCTGGCCAAGTCGCGCCTGGCCGAGCGCGATGTCCGCGCGCCGCGCGCGGGGGTGGTTGCCGATGTTCGGGTGCGCACCGGCCAGCAGGTGGTGCCCGGGCAGGTGATCGCTTCGCTATCGACCGACGCCCAACCCGGCGGCGCGCCGCGCGTCGCGGTGCTGCTGCCCGGCCGGGTTCGACCGCAGCTCGAAGCGGGATTGCCGATCCGTCTGGAACTCGACGGTTTCCGCTACGCCTACCAGCGCTTGGAGATCGAGTCGGTGAGCGACGAGGTGCTCGGTCCGGAAGAGGCGCGCCGGCTGCTCGGGTCGGGAGTGGGCGAAGGAGCGCAGATTGCGGGGCCGGTGGTTTTCGCCTGGGCGCGCCTGCCCGAGACCGGCTTCACGGTCGACGGCCGAAAGTATTCGTACTATGACGGCATGTGGGGGAACGCCGAGGTGAGCCTCCGCTCCGAGTCGCTCGCGACCGCGCTGATCCCCGGCTTGCGCGTGCTGACCGGCGGAGGGCGGCGCTGATGGCGTCCCCGAACGGCTCGAATCCGGAGCCCGCTTCCGGGACGAATCCTCCGTTGCGCGGCAAGGGCGGCCTGGTCGGCCGCTTCCCGGCGCTCGCCCGTCTGACCACCTGGGGTAGCGGCAAGAAACGCGTTCCCTACATCCAGCAGACGGCGGCGTCCGATTGCGGCTCGGCCTGCCTGGCGATGGCACTCGGCTACCACGGCAAAAACCTGCGGCTCGACGAGGTGCGCGAGATCGTCGGCTTCGGCCGGGAGGGGGCCTCTGCCCCATCGATCCTGCGCGGCGCCGAGTGGTTCGGCCTGCGCGGGCGCGGCGTGAAGGTCGAGCGGATCGAGGATCTCCGCTTCGTCGATCCGGGCAGCATCCTGCACTGGCGGTTCAATCACTTCGTGGTGTTCGAGCGCCTGCTCACGGGCAACCGGCTCGCGATCGTCGATCCGGGCGGCGGCCGGCGCCAGGTGCCGTTTGAAGAGGCGCGCACCGCGTTCACCGGCGTCGCCTTGATGTTCGAGCCGGGCGAGACCTTCGAGCCCGAGGACAAACGCCCGTCGGGCGTCCGTCGCTACCTGCGCCAACTGCTCAGCCAATCCGGCTGGCTCGGCCGGGTGGTCGCGATCTCGGTGCTGGTCCAGCTGCTCGCGCTCGCGCTGCCGGTGCTCACCGGGATGATCGTCGATCGGGTCCTGCCGCAGGGGGATCTGTCGCTGCTTCAGCTGCTCGCGATCGGGCTCGGCGCGATTGTGCTGTTCCAGTACTTCGCCTCGCTGGTCCGCTCCTACCTGCTGCTCGCGCTGCGCACCCGGCTCGACGCACAGATGACGCTCGATTTTCTCGACCATCTGGTCAACCTGCCCTACCTGTTCTTCCAACAGCGTTCGGCCGGCGACCTGATGATGCGGCTCAATTCGAACGCCACGGTGCGCGAGATCCTGACCTCGGGCGCGCTCTCCGGCGTGCTCGACGGCACGCTGGTCGTCCTCTATCTCGTGTTCGTCTTTGCGGCTTCGCCCTCTATGGGGCTACTGGTTCTCGGCTTGGGGCTGCTGCGGCTGATCCTTTTTCTCGCGGCGCGCAGGCGTACTTCCGACCTGATGTCCGAGTCGCTCCAGGCGCAGGCGGCGTCGCAGACCTACCAGGTGCAGATGCTCTCCGGCATCGAGACGCTCAAAGCGAGCGGCACCGAGCAGCGCGCGGTCGAGCACTGGTCGCACCTGTTCGTCGATACCCTGAACGTTTCGCTCGCGCGGGGCCGCCTGCAGGCGTTGATCGATGCGATGCTCGCGGCGCTCCAGAGCGGCTCGCCGCTCGTGATCATGCTGTTCGGCGCGCACCAGGTGTTGAACGGCGAGCTGACGCTCGGCACGATGCTGGCCTTGAACGCGCTCGCGAACGGCTTCTTGACCCCACTCTCGACGCTGGTCTCGACCGCGTTCCAGCTCCAACTGCTCGGCGGCTATCTGGAGCGGATCAACGACGTGATGGAAACGCCACCCGAGCAGGACCTGACCAAGGTCCGGCGCACGCCGCGCCTCCTGGGAGCCATTCGGCTCGAAGAGGTCGCGTTCCGCTACGGGCCGTCGCTGCCGTTCGTCGTGCGCGAGGTCTCGGTCGAGATCCCACCGGGGACGTTCGTCGGCCTGGTCGGGCGATCGGGCGCCGGCAAATCGACGCTCGCCGGCCTGCTCGTCGGCCTCTACGTGCCGACCTCGGGGCGCATCCTCTACGACGGACTCGACCTTGCCGAGCTGGAGTTCCGCTCGCTTAGGAACCAGATCGGCGTGGTGCCCCAACACCCTTATCTATTCGGCAGCTCGATCCGCGCCAACATCGCTCTCGCCGATCCCGACCTCTCGCTCGCGGATGTCGCCCGCGCGGCCGAGAAGGCGCACATCCACGCCGACGTGCAAGCGATGGCGATGGGGTACGAAACGCTGGTCGCCGACGGCGGCGCCTCCCTTTCCGGAGGGCAACGCCAGCGTCTGGCGCTCGCCCGGGCGCTGGTCCGGAAGCCGGCGATCCTGCTCCTCGACGAGGCGACCAGCGCGCTCGATTCGGTCACCGAGCGGCGGATCCAGAAGGACCTGGAGGCGCTCCACTGCACCCGCATCGTGGTCGCCCACCGCCTCTCGACGATCCGCGCCGCCGATCTGATCCTGGTAATGGACGACGGCAAACTGGTCGAGCGCGGCCACCACGACGAGCTGGTCGCCCTCGGCGGGATCTACGCCGACCTGGTCTCCGCCCAGATGGCCAAGGGCGAAGAGGCAGCCGAGTTGGTGGTGGGCTGACCGGCGGCTGAGCGAAGTCGAAGCCCGGTTCGTTACCGTTTGTAGATATCGTGGGTATCGACGTCTTCGACCGAGAAGTACTCCCCGTCTGAATCTACCTTCTTCTGGAGCAGGGCGCGATAGTTTCGATTGACACGGATCGAATAGAAGCCTGGGCGCCCACTCAAAGCCTCCAGATTGAGCCCACGGCTCGCGGGATTCTCGATCAAGGTCGTGAGTGCTTTGCGAACCGCCGCCTGAAGAGGTGGCGTCAAGCGTCGATACGCCTTCTGAAAGCGCGGGACGACTTCGATGCGAGACATCGTTTTGCTATTCGAGCAGGATTTTTTCGAGATCGGCCACGCTTTCGAGAACCGGCCCCGACTCGGCTTCGAGCTGCGCTCGCAGGGCCAGGAGCTGCCATCGCGCGTCTCGGGTCTGCTCGCGGTTCCTCTCCAGGCCTTCGATGATCTGGGCTGCCGGAGGGAAATTGCGATTCTCACCAAAAGTCCCCGCCACCTGCTCCAGGGCGACACCGATGCGTTCTTCTACGGCACGGAGTTCCTCAATGGAGGCGATCAGATCGAGTCCATCCCCTCGAGCAACCTTGGCCGTCGCTTCAGCAACCAGACGCTGCAACGCCGATTCGAAACGCTGATCCCCTCTCTTGGATTCGGCGGCCAGCTCTCTAAGCTTTCGCGCGGCGCGCAGGAACTCCAGCTGTACGGCTAGAAAATTCTCGACCCCACCGCCATGAGGCCGCGTCTGTTCCCCTCTCTTCGCTCCCTCTTCCTCTCGGTGCTCCACCGGAGCGGGCAGGAAGTCCTCGAGGCGCAACGCATTTTCCATGGCCGGATTCTAGCGCGAATCCCCCGCTCCAAGCACGAAAAAGGCCCCGTCCTCCCTGAGGGGGACGGGGCCTTCGTTGGCTCTGGGGCGTGCCCGCCCGCCCTTCTACCCGATCACTCGATCTCGAAGCCGATCAGCGTGACCGGAGTGGTCATCACACCGTTGGTGTTGTTGGCCGAGTTCGGGTCGCTTTCGGTACCCGTCACCATCGCGGTGTTGGTTACCGTTCCACCGACCGTCTTGGTCACCACCAGGTTGATGGTGGCGCTGCCTCCACCCAACAGGGTTCCGAGGTTGCAGGTGACGGTCGTCGTTCCGGTGCAGCTTCCCTGGCTCGATGCCGCGGAGACCAGGGTGACGCCGGCCGGCAGCGTGTCCGTCACTATGACGTTGGTGGCGGTCCCCGCGCTCAGGTTCGTGACCTCGATCACATAGCTGAAGTTCTGGCCGGAAGCGGCCGGCTCCTGCATCGTGATCTTGGTGAGTGCGAGATCGACCTGCGGGGCCGCGGGGTTCAAGACCACACTCGCCGCGTCGTTGCCGGTGACCAGATCCATCTCGGTCGACGCCGTCTTCGTGAAGGTCTGAACGATCGGAGTCGCGAGCGTGTTCGTCATCGTGAGCGTGAGGGTTGCGGAAGCTCCGGACGCGAGCGACCCGACGCTCCAGGTACCTGTGCCCGGAGTGTAGGTCCCCAGGGACGGAGAGTTTGAGACGTGGGTGAGACCCGCGGGGAGGTTGCTGTTGAGGCTAACCCCCGTGGCGGTCGCCGGTCCGGCGTTCCTCGCCGTCACCAAGAAGGTGACGTTCTGGCCGATGCCCGGGGTGCTGTTATCGACCGTCTGTGAAACCTGGATGTCGATCAATGGGCTCGAGTTGAGCCGCACCGTCGCGGTGTTGTTGCTCGCCCTCGGATCGAATTCGCCCGCCGCACTCTTGCTCGCCTGGTTCACCAGCGCTTGAATGCGGGTGACGGTTGCGGTGATCGAGAGCGTGGCGCTCGCACCGTTGGCGAGCCCGCCGATCGTCCAGAGGCCCGTGGTGTTGTTGTAGCTGCCCGAAGAAGGTGTCGCCGCTACGAACGAGAGGCCGACCGGCAGGAGGTCGTTCACCTGGACCCCGGTCGCATCGGACGGGCCGTTGTTGGTGGCGGTCACCGTGAAGATGACGTTCATCCCGATGCCCGGCGAAGCGTTGTCGACGCTCTTGGCGAGCGCGATGTCGGCTTGGCCCACCAGGGTGTCGGTATCGGTCGCGCTGTTGTTGCCCGGGGTCGGATCGGTCGCCACGCCGGTGACTGTCGCGGTGTTGACGAGGGAACCGGTGGCCGCGCCTGAGATCGAGCAGATCGCCGTGTAGGTAACCGACCCGCCGACCGGCAACGTCGCCGAGTCGTTGAGGTTGCCGGAGCCCGCGGCGGTACAGGACCCACCGCCCGCGCCCCCGCAAGTCCAGGTGCAGGTAAGGGAGGCGGGGAAGGTGTCGGCCACCACCGCCGTGGTGCCCGACGGCCCGGAGACGTTCGAGGCGACGATCGTGTAGGTCGTGCCGCCGCCCGGCGTCACGGTCGTCACCCCATCGGTCTTGGTGATCGAAAGGTCGGCCGAAGCCGCCACCGTCGTGGTCGCCGTGGCGCTGTTGTTGCCGTTGTTGCCGTCTCCCGTAGCCGAGGTCACGGTCGCCGTGTTCGAAAGCACGGTCCCGCCCGCGACCGACGGAGCGACCGCCACGGTGAGCGTGAAGACCGCGCTGCCCACGGCGAAAGAGGGGTTGGAGCAAGAGACCGTGGCGCCGGTGATGCAGGACCAGCCGGCGACGGCGGGAAGCGAAACGAAGGTCGTTCCGGCCGGCAGCGTGTCGCTCCAGGACGCGCTGGTCGCGGCATCCGGCCCGTTGTTGGTCACGGTGACCGTGTAGGTCAGGTTGTTGCCGGCGGTCACCGGATCGGGCGAGTCGGTCTTGGTGACGCTCAAATCGGCGATCTGGAAGATGCCGACCAGGACCGGATCGTGGTCCGAGGCCCGGTACGGCGTGGCCGGCTGGAACAAAACGCGCGGCGGCACCAGAGCCGAGCCATCCGGCTTCTCTTCGAATGCCGCCTCGCCGACATCTTTGATCTCGTCGTTGTAGTCGAGCAGATCGGACTCGTCGGCGTTGATGTGCCAGGCACCTACGCCCGTGATTTGCGGAGTGAGGCTGGCGCTCGAGAAGGCGTAGTCGAGGTGGCCGAGCTGGCCATCGAACAGGTAGGAATAAGCGGTCGGTCCGAGCAGCGTGGTCTCCAGGTCGGTGTAGCCACTACCGGTGATCGTGGTGACCGGCGTTTCCGCCGCGTAGGAGTTGAAGTCGCCGAGCAGCAGCACGTCAGGGTCGCCGGCCGCGGGAACCACGGTGCCGGTGACCCAGGCGAGCAGGCGGGTGGCCTGCGCGGTCCGCGTGGCGTTGGAGGCTCCCGCGCCATCCCCCGCATCGGCGTCGCCGGGCAGGCCGGCGCTTGAACCCTTCGACTTGAAGTGGTTGGCGACCACCGTGAAGCGCCGGCCGAACGCCGGGTTCGTGGCATCGACGACATCGAACGTCTGGGCGGTCGGCGGCCGGCTGTGGATCGGGTCGAGGTCGGAGAGCGGCGAACCGACGGGCGCCAGGATGCCCGTGCGGTAGATGATCTGGACGCGGATCGCGTCGGTGCCGAGCGTGCCGCCGGTGTTGGCGAACGCGTAGGGGTTCGCGCCACCGCAACGGGCGTTGACCGCCCCGAGCAGGTCGGTGATCGAGGCGCTCGCCGTCGTGTTCTCGAGCTCGCCGAAGGCGTAGACGTGGGCGTTCAGGCTACAGATGACGATCGAGGCGCGCTCGCGCTGACGGTTGAGCTCGGCGACGTTGTCGGCGCCGCGGCAGTCGAGGGTGCCACCCGGGGCGCAGGGACCCGAACTCGTGCTGGCGGTGGTGTCGATGGTGGTGAAATAGTTGAGCAGGTTCATGCCGACCGCTTGGATCGCGCCGCCGACCGCCGGAGGTGTTGCCGGCCGCGGATTGGCGACCGTAAACGTCGCCGGGGTGGCGAGTGTGGGGCGAACGCGCCAGGCGTCGGTGCCGGTGAAGCCCGCGAACGACCAATCGAGCACGCCGGTCAAACCGTTCACCAGGTCGCCGCCGCGGAAGAAATCGGTGCCTTGCGTACCCACCGAGAAGCCGCCGTTGGCGCGGGGCGGGTAGATGAACTGCAAGCCGTTCGGATCATTCAACGACACGTTCTGCGAGTCGTCATCGTCGTCGAGGATGACCCGGCGCCGATCGAGGGCGGCGAGGTGGGCGGTGTAGCCCGCCACACTCGGCGTATTCGTCTCGGTGAACTGCTTCGGCCGCCCCCCTTCGAACAGCTCGATCTGGCCGTAGCGGGCGAGCTCGAAGTACTCCGAGACGGAGAGCGCATCGACGAACGTGACGCGCATATCCTCGCGCGCCTCGTAGAAATCGTTGACCACGCCGACCACGGGCAAATCGATCGAGGAGGGGGTGGGCAAGGGGTTGCCGCTGCTCATGACCACGACCGAGCCCGCCGTGCTCGCGGTGATCTCCGTGTTGTTGAAGAACTCGGAGACGGTGCCGGTGACGCGCACGAGCTGCCCTTCGGAGACCGCGGTCGGGCAGGTGTTGCAGAAGACGAAGATCCCTTCCGAGGTCGCCGGATTCGCGTCGGCGTCGGCGTCCTCTTCCTGAAGGAAGAAGCCCTGCTTCTGGGTGCTCGCCTGGAAGCTCGCGGTGACGATCCCCTGCACGGTGACCGTGGCGCCCGGAATCGGCGTCGCAGAGCCCGCCCCCTGCACGTCGTGGATGAAAGTCAGATCGTCGTTGACGATCGTACCCAAGCCCTGGCCGTCGGTCGCGATCGCGTTCGTGACGTTGGTTACGTTGACGAAGAAGGTTTCGTTCGTCTCCGGGGTGACGTCGCCGTTGACCGACACGTCGAAAACGTAGGTGCTGACGCCGGCCATGATCGTCTCGCCGACCAGCACTTTCTGCGTGTAGTCGCTCGGTTGCGTGGCGGTGTTGTCCGCCGTCGCGATGTCGAACGTCACGCCGCCGGCCGGCGCCGGGGCGGACAGGCTGACGGTGAACGAAAAGATCGTGGTGCCGGCGTTGCCTTCGTTCATCGAGAGGTCGTTGATCGTCAGGTTCGGGGCCGCATCGTCGTTGACGATCGTTCCCTGGCCCTGGCCGTCGGTGACGGTCGCGCCGGTCACATTCGTGACGTTGACGAAGAAGGTCTCGTTGATTTCCGGCGTGAGATCGCCGTTGACCAGAACGGTGAAGGAGTAGGTGCTGCTTCCCGCGGGGATCGTCTGCCCGGTGAGCGACTTCAGGGTGTAATCGCTCGGCTGGGTGGCCGTGTTGTCCGCCGTCGCGATGTCGAACGTCACGCCGCCAGCGCCGGCCGGGGCGGAGAGGCTGACCGTGAACGTGAACGTCGTGGTGCCGGCGTTGCCTTCGTTCAAAGAGACGTCGTTGATCGTCAAATTGGGGAGGGGGGCACCGCACCCAGCGGTGTCAATCACGATGTCGTCGACGCCGACCCACTCGTCGTTGCCCGCCGCGTTGGCGATCATCACCCGCACCTGGACCTGGGCCTGGTTGTTTGCCCCCGCGGGAAGGACGGCGCAAACCGGGGTGACCAGAGTGGCCAGGCTGGGACCGGTCGTGGCGTCGGCCACGAAGCCGGCGGGCACGTTGGTGAAATTGCCCGAGGTGCCGACCCGGAACTGCAAGGCGACCGGCATGATGGCATTGTCGACCGAGCCGTCGAGGTCGCGTAGGTTGTAGTGGAGAGTGACCCCCGAGGAGCCGGTGGTGTTGAGGTAGAAGATCACGTAGGGGGCGTCCGCCGTGCCCGAGCCGTTGAGCGCGATTGACGGGTTGGCGATGCCGTCGAACTCCGCGACCCCGCCGTTCGTCAAAGTGTTCGGATTGGTCTGGTTGGCAATCACGTCGAGGTCGTTCGCTATGCCACTCACCCCAAGGAGCGTCTGGGGATCGGTCGCCGTCACGGTGGTGATGTCCTGGCCCAGGTAGCCCTCGATCCCCGGCACTCCTGACCAATTGTCGTTGGCCGTGATCAGCGTCGTGGTGGTCCAGTTCTGGGACAAAGGGAGCGTCTGGGGCGTGGTATCAGCCAGGGCCGGGACGGCCGCGATCACAAGGAGGAGGGCGAGAAACGGCAGAGCGCGCGATCTGAACATGAGAAGTTCTTTCCCCCCGGCGAGGGTGCGAATCGGAGTTTGGGAGTGCAGGCGACCCTTTGAAGGTGGCAGCCTATGAATTCTTTCACCCACGGAAGGCAGCGGGGTTACGGTTCTACGGCGTTTGAGCCCGAAGCCTACTCCGATTTGGTGCTCAATGGGCGGTGCAATTCACGTGGAAGCGCTCGGCCGCGAGGGTACGGCATCTCCGGCCGAGCTTTCCCGATGTCTCTACTCCCAGACGATGAACCCCGGCGCCAGCAGCCCGTCCGGGTCGTAGCGCTTCTTGGCCGCTTTGAGCGGCTCCCACTGCTCGCCGTAGTGGAGCGCCCAGCGCTCGGCGGTGTCGAAGGTGATGTAGCCGGAGAGATAGCGTTTGCCGCCGAACTGGTGGATCGACAGCTCGCTCGCGAAATCGAGGTTCTGGAGGTAGGCCTCGTAGATGTGTGCCGGCTCCTTGGGCATGCCTCCGAGCACGCCCCAACCGAGCACGTAATCCCCGCCCGGGTGCATGAAGTAGGGCACCTCGGAGCAGTCGGTGCGCGACGGCCAGAGCAGGACGTGGCCGCCCAGCCCCAGGGCCGCGGGGGGAAGGTTGGCGAGAATCATCTCGACGTACTCTTTGGCACCGTCCCAGGGCAGGATGGTCTCCATCCAGGGGTGGGTGTGCTCCCAGTAGCCGGTGCGCCGCCAGATCGCGAACATCGGCTCCATCCGCTGGCAAAAGTCGAACAGCGCGGCGTCCTCAATGTGGGCGCGGCGATAGGGGGAGAGCTCCGCGAGCACCTGGTCGTCGTCCGGCTCTTCGCCGGGGCCGAACTCGATGGTCAAAAACATCGGGAAGATCCAGTGGCCGAAGCCGACGACCCCAACCCCCGGCTCCATCCCCTCGCCGATCCGCCGAAAGCCGACCGGCGCGGGCGAACAGATCCCCCCCATGCTCGCGAAGGTCGTCCCGTCCATCACTTTCTTGGCATCGGCCATGAACGCGCCGAGGTCGTCGTAGATCAAACTGTATTGGCGGACGTTCGGCTTCGCCTGGCGCAGGCGGGTCTTCACCCGGGTGATGATGCCGATCTGGCCGAGCGTACAGCGCACGGCGTCGAACAGCTCGCGGTTCTGCTCGTGCGAGCAGACGACGATTTCGCCCTCTCCCGTAACCACCTCGAGCTCGATCGCGTTGTCGGCTTGCGTGCCGTTCCGGAAGCTCGCGACCCCCAATCCGGCCATTGAGGTAGTGCCGGCGACCGTGACCCCTAAGTTGTTGGTGAGCGTCGGCGGCACCAGCCCGCGATCGATCGCGGCTTTCACCAGATCGCGCCAGACCACCCCGGCGCCGCAGTCGGCGTAGAGCCCAAGGGCATCGATCTCGTAGATCGTGTTCAAGAGGGCGGTGTCGAGCACGATCCCGCCCACGACCGTGCTCTGCCCCGTCTGGGTGTGCGCCTGGCCGCGCGGGACGAGCGGCATCTTGTGCTTCCGGCAGAAGCGGATGACTTCCGCCACTTCCTGCGACGAAGTGCAGCGCGCGACGGCGGCCGGCCGCCGTTCGACCATCCGGCCGAAGTCGGACAGGTAGGTGTCGAGAATCGTACTTTCAGTGAGCAGCCGCTCCCCGAGGAGCGCACGCAGCTCCCCCAAGATCTCGGCGGTGTCTGGCGTGGTGGTCGAAACGGGCGAATGGACGGTCATGGAACCTCCGGACGAGGGTGATCTTCGAGCTGACAGCGCTCTTTCTAACCGATCTTGTCGCAACGCGGCAAGGGGCACCGAATTCCCTAAGGGTTCGTTCCGGGCTCGCCCTCTGCCGATTCGGCGACCGCGCGGACCGTCTTGAAGCCCTCCGCGACCCAGGCGTCGATGCCGCCGTCGATCAGGATGCCGTCGGAAAAGCCGCTCGCGAGAAGAATTTTCATCCCCGCGTCGCCGCAGCCGTCGCGCCGACAGTAGACGACCAGAGTCTCTTTCCGATACGAGGAGATCTCCAGCAGTCGCAATGGCAACCGATCGAGCGGAATGTTGCGCGCTCGGGCCAGATGGCCGATGTCGCCCTGGAACTCCTGGGGCGTCCGCAGATCGAGCACCAGGGTGTCGGGCGAGTCGCGCAGGATCTGGAACGCGATCGGCGCGGTGACGATCCAATAGGGGGGCCGAGGCTTCTTGCCCGATCCGGATCTCGGTTCCGCCGAGCGGCAGCCGCCAAGACCCAGCGAGAGGCCCGGCAGGAGGGCAACGGAGACGCCAACCGCGAGCAGCACAGCAAACCGCGCAGTCTTCACGACTTCACCGCCTCCACCAGCTCGATCTCGGGGCTGACCTCACCGACCGGAATTCCTCGGACGTTCCGGATCTCCGGTCGGATCAGCTCTTCGAGCCCGTCGAGCTCCTCGCCCGAGAGCGCCCCCATCTGGCGCAGCAGCTCTATAGCGACGCCGTCGCGACCGCGCTCTCCGCCATCGGCGAGCTTGAACGCCACCCCGAGCGGAAATGGGCTGCGCACCGCCATGGCGTAAAACCCTTCGGCCCCCTCCTTGCCGATCACCCGGCCGGAGGTCGCCGCGATCAGCCGGGTGGTGAAACGACCCGGACCGGCGACCATCTCGGGCGCCGCCCCCATCGCCGCGGCCACTACACCAAGGGCCAATGCCACGTCGTCGGGCACGCCTGCGCCGACCGGATCGGCGAGCGCCGCGTAGGCGCGGGCGGTTGCTGCGAGCGTCATATAGAAGGCGGGCACGCTACAGCCGTCGACTCCGAGACCGATCGCGCTCTCCTCCACCCGGGCGACCGCCGCCACGTGGGCGAGGATGAGCCGCTCCAAAGGATGGGAGGGATCGATGTAGTCCGCTGCGGGGAAGCCCAGCAGCCGGCAGGCGAGGAGCATCCCGGCGTGTTTGCCCGAACAGTTGTTGTGGAGCGCGGTCGGTTCCTCTCCCCGTCGCTCAAGCTCGCTCGCTGCTTCCGGGTCGAATGGCGCGTGCGCGCCGCAGAGCAGATCGGAGACGCCGAAGCCCCCCCGCCTGAGCAGCCGCACCGCCCGTTCGGCATGTTCCGGCCGGCCGCCGTGAGAGGCGCAGATCAGCGCCAGATCCTCCGAGGAGAGTCCGAAGCGTTCGACACCGCCGGCCAGCAGCAGGGGCAAGATCTGGAACGGTTTCGCCGCCGAGCGGACGTAGGTGGCCAGCTCCGGATCGCCGGCCTGGGCGACCCGCCGCCCCGCAGGGGTGACGACCGCAGCCGCGCCGAAATGCCACGACTCGGGCCGACCATTCCTCACCACGGTGGCGAATGGAACGAAGGGGGATGGAGCGAGACTCGGCGGAGCGGGCAGAGCGGTCACCCCTCCGCGGCGATCGCCGCTTCGACCGTGTCGTAGGTCGGAAACAGCTCGGCGAGACGGGCGACGTGGAGCAGCTTGCGGATCCGGTCGGAGGGGTTGACCAGGATCAGCTCGCGTTCAAAATCGCGGAAGCGGCCGAGGTATCCCACCAGCTCACCGATGCCGGTCGAATCGATGTAGTTGATCTGGGAAAAGTCGATGATCACATGCCCCTGGTCGTTCTCCAGGGCGCGCTCGAGCGTTTGGGCGAAGAACTGCGCGCTCTCGCCGAGCTTGATCACGCCCTCGACATTGAGCACGGTGAAACCCGGTAGGTGACGCTTCTCGACGATCATCAGCGGATGGACCCGACGGTAGGAGGGAGCGTTTGAGTTTGTTTGGCGACTGGACCGACATTCTAACATCGAAGGCTCCACCTCCTGGCCTCCCCGGGAATTCCTTCGGATTCGATGACGATCAAGTAACGGCAAAGCCTCCCATGCCGGGCTGCGGATTCGGCTGCTCACCCCCGTTCGATCAAATGAACACACTCGGCGGCGTCGAGAATCCGTAGTTCCGAGGCCTTGAAGTCCCTTTTGTTGCGGGTGACCAGGATCTGCAAATCGTGGCGCGCCGCTGTGTAGTTCTGGAGCGCGTCCTCGAAGTCCGAAAAGGTTGAGGCCAGCGCATGGTCGACGATCCCCTCATCCAGGGCCGCCACTCCTAGCAGCAACCGCAGCTTGCGGAGATTCGCGACCGCTTGCGGGGCCGGCATCGCCTGCCGCAGAATGTAGAACAGGTTGGCGAAAATCACCGGCGAGGTCCAACCTTCGACGCGGTGTTCCTGGAGTAACTGGAAGAGGCGGGCCGCCGCACCGAAGAACGGCTCCCGGGCGAGCAACAGATCGAGAATGACGTCGGTATCGACGAAGATCCGGCGGATCACGAGGCTTTCCGGGCCAGGTGGCGTGCCCACCCCTGGTCGGAGAGATCTAGGTCTTTGCCCGCCAGAATCCCGGCGAGTTCGGCGACCACCCCCGTGGGCCCGGGAGCTGGCAGCTCGTTTTGCCCCGCAAGGCCCCGGAAATAAGTCTCGACCATCCGAGAAAGGCTGACCTTTCGGCTCCGGGCGTACATCTTGGCGTATTCGATCGCGTCTTCATCGAGCTTCAGCGTCAGCTTGGCTGCCATGTCCTCCCCCTCCGTACGTGCAAACCTACCGGGTCCGTACGTACCGGTCAACCCCCTCTCCCCCTCCCTTGACCCTTACTGGTTAAGGCGCGACTTTTGACCGCACCTCTACCGCTTGGCAGCCGTCCGCACGCCACCATCCAGCCGGACGTGCGCTTCGCCGACGCCGCAATCGACCGCGATGCGGGCGCGTCCGGTGCCGGCGCTCCAATCGATGTCGCGGGTGAACAGCCCCTCGCTCGAAAAATGGCGGCCGGCGGCCGTCAGGTGCCCTTCGCCCACCCCGGTCTCGATCGAGACCGAGCGAACCGCCGCTTCGGGTGCCGAGACATGGACTTCGCCGACGCCTAAGTCGGCGGTGACGTCGCCGGCAAACCCGTCGATGTGCAGCTCGCCGATCCCGAGATCCGCTTTGACCGCGAGCTGCCGCGGGGCGGTCACGAACGCTTTGATGTGGAGACTGTGGTTGCCCCCGCCCGCTCCTTTCCCGACCCGCACATCGACCCGGTCGCCCGAGCGTCCGGCGGAGAGGGTGAGCTTCTTGGCCCGCTCGGTGCACGAGCGCAGATGGTCGCGATCGCAGACCACCCGGATCTCCACCTGGAGGTCGGCGCCATCGGCCGCGGTGATTTCGACCGCGCCGATCGGTACATCGAGCACCAGGGTCGAAATCCCGGCCCCGGGGAACGTTTTGGTGAAGGTGCGGACCGTCTGATCGTCATTGTCGCCCCGGGCGGGCTGGGCGATCGCGACGGAGAGTAAGAGAAGAGAGAGAAACGCATAGCGGCGCATGGGGTGGTCTCCTTGTGAGTTCAAGGAGCCTTACGGGCGGGAACGGCAGAAGTTACAGAATTGGGGTCCCGCGGGGGCGAGCTGCCGCAGTAGAGAATCTTTTCCCCGCTCCGGCCGTACATCGAGATGACACCGGACTCATCCGTCCGGCCCCCCTCGATTCCCTTAGGAAGGAGTGTTCCCCGTGTTCGACACGTCCCGCAGATCTCTCCGCCGACACCGCTTGGCGGTATTCGCTCTCGTCGGCGGCCTGGCCGCTCTCGGCACCGCCGCCCGCGCCGCCGACGCACCGAAATCCGCGCCGCCGAGCAAACCCGCCTGGGTGGAGAAGAGCGACAAGAACGCTCAGATCCTGATCGACTTGTTCGCCCGCTTCGGTCCCGAGGGGGCGAGCCAATTCGGCGTCGACGGCTACGACGACAAGATCTCCGATCTGACCCCCGGCTTCGTCGAGCGTCAGACGGCGGCGACGAAACTCGGGATCGCCGAGCTCAAACAACGTCTCGCCGCGGAAACCGACCCCGCCGTCCGCCAGGATCTGGAGATCTTGATCGGCTCGGCCGAAGATGGGATCGAGGCCGCCGAGGTCAACCAGCGCCTCACGGCGCCGTTCTTCGACCTTCATCAGCTGATCTTCCAAGGGACCCGCAGCCTGCTCGACGACCAGGTTTCGCCGGAGCGCCGCAAAGCCGCTGTGGTGCGCCTCTCCCGTTACGCCGGGCTCGACCCGGGCACCAACGGCGGCCAGCCGATAGCGGTCCTGGCGGCGGAGTACACGCGCTCCCGCCTGGCGCTCGCCGGCCTGCTCGGACCGACCCGGGAAGAGGTCGAAAAATCGCTCCAGACCACGGCGACGTTCGCCGACGGGATCGGCGAGCTGTTCACCAAGTACAAGCTGACCGGATACGAAGCCGCGTACGCCGCGATCAAGAAACAGCTCGCCGACTACGAGGCGTTTGTCCGCGCGGAGGTCCTCCCCCGCTCGCGCACCGACTTCCGTCTGCCGGCAGAGCTCTACGCCCTGTCGCTCAAGCAGGTCGGCGTCGATATGCCGGTCGAGGAGCTGGTGAGCCGCGCCGAGGTGTCGTTCCGCGAGATCCAGAACGAGATGCAGACGCTCGCGCCACTGGTGGCCAAAGAGAAGGGCTTCTCGGTTACCGACTATCGCGACGTGCTGCGCGAGCTCAAGAAGAATCAGATCGTGGGCGAGGCGATCCTCCCCCACTACGAGGCGCGCATTCGGGATCTCGAGCGGGTGATCCGCGACGGCCGGATCGTCACCCTCCCCGACCGGCCGATGCGCATCCGGCTCGCGAGCGCAGCGGAGAGCGCCTCGACTCCGGCACCCAATATGCGCCCGCCGCGGATGATCGGCAACACCGGCGAGATCGGCGAGTTCGTTTTGCCGCTCCGAATTCCCGGCGCGGACGGCAAGCTGATCGGCTTCGACGATTTCACCTACGACGCCGCCTCCTGGACGCTCACCGCCCACGAAGGGCGGCCCGGGCACGAGCTGCAGTTCTCGGCGCTGATCGAGAAAGGGGTCTCGCTCGCCCGCGCGCTGTTCGCTTTCAACAGCGTGAACGTCGAAGGATGGGCGCTCTACGCCGAGGCGGAAGCGAAACCGTACGAGCCGCTCGACGGCCAGCTCGCGGCGCTCCAGGCGCGCCTCTTGCGCGCCGCCCGCGCCCAGCTCGATCCGGGCCTCCAGCTCGGCACGATCACCAAGGAAGAAGCCACCCGCGTGCTCACCCAGGATGTCGTCCTGTCCGACGCGATGGCGCTCCAAGAGGTGGAGCGCTACACCTTCCGCGCCCCCGGCCAGGCCACGGCTTACTTCTGTGGCTATCAGCGGTTGATGGGGTTGCGCACCCAAGTCGAGCGGACGCTTGGACCCGCGTTCGAGCGGCAACGGTTCAACGACTTCATTCTCGCCCAGGGGCTGCTGCCACCGTCGCTCTTGAAGAAGGCGCTGTTCGAGGAGTTCGTGCCGAGAGAGAAAGCGGTGGCCAAGGCGGCGCGGTAGCCGAACCGGCGCTCGAAGTGGCGCGCGGAGGCGGAAGGGCGGCCTCGCATGGGCCTTCGATGTCTATACGCCCTACCCAGCCGAATCCATCCCAACCCCCGCGCACGCCCGGCCCGAACCTCCGTGGAAACCGGCCCAACCGAGGCGTATGATTGCCCCCGTGACTGGCAAGATCGCCTTACTCGACCGCAACGAGCTCCCCCGGTATTCCGTACCGGAGGCCGCGCACTATCTGCGCATGTCGAAGGCGACCCTGAAGTCGTGGCTCGCCGGCCGAAACGATCGTGTCTCGAATGGGGAGAAGCCGCGGGCGGGTCTCATCCATCGTCCCGACCGGGAGAACGCAGATCTCTCGTTCTCGAACCTCATCGAGGCACACGTTCTTCTGGCTCTCCGCACCGAGTACGGCGTCAAGATGAAAGAGGTGCGCACCGCGCTCGACTATGCCCGACGTACGCTCAAGATCGATCGAGTTCTGCTGAGCCCGGACCTTCGCGCCACCCGAGGCAACGTCTTCCTGGAGAAGCTGAACGAGCTGACGAACCTCGGCAAGGGCGGTCAGGCGGCGATGCCCGAGATCCTCGGTGCCTATTTGAAGAGAATCGAGTGGAATATCAAAGGGCTCCCGGTCAAGATCTTCCCCTTGACGCGGCCCGAGCAACTCGACTCACCAAAGATTCTCGCGATCGATCCCAGGATCGCTTTCGGCCGCCCGGTGGTCAACCGGAGAGCCATCACCACCTCGGTCATCGCCGAGCGTTTTCGCGCCGGAGAGTCCTCGGCCGATCTCGCGGATGACTACGATTTAGAGGTCTTTGAGGTTGAAGAGGCCCTCCGGTACGAGCTCCCCGAAGCCGCCTGAGATCACTTTATTCACCGACCGGGATTTGGGGAAGGGGTTCCCCCGAATCTTGCGCGAGAGTGGGCTCAAGGTGGTGCGCTACGCCGATCACTTCGGCGAGCTGAATGTTCCCGACGAAGAATGGATCGCGTTTGCCGCCCGGGAATCGTTCGTCGCAATCTCTCACGATCGGAATATTCGCTCTGACCCCGTGGCAACACAGGCGTTGATGGAGAACGGCGGGCGCCTCTTCATCTTGCGCGGCAAGAACCTCTCCGGCGCCGAAAAGGCCGACCTGTTCTTGAAGGCCCTGAACGGCGTTCTTCGAGTCCTAGATGAACAGCCCGGCGCCTTCATTGCCGTCGTCAGTCGTAGTACTCCGAGGCTCGGAGCCGAAAGGGCAGAAG
>JANNIH010000103.1:0-18120 GCA_031404815.1 Holophagales bacterium
GCATCGGCCTTCGGCCTCAGCCCTGGGCTGGGCTCTCCCGGCCCGTTGGGCCGATCTCAGACGCCGCCGGATGACAGGCGATGCTGGCCTTGATCTTCTCCACGCTTTGGATCAGCCGGCGACTTTGACGGGGCCTTGGCAGCACGAGGCAGCACGAAGCCAGCGTCTCTAAAGGCGTTGGCGATGCGAGACCGGTCAGTCCGCATCCCGAGCGAGATTGAACGCGTCGATCACGCACGCGACTCCGACCTGGACCGCGACGACATCACCGCTCTGAATCTCGTGCGGGCGATTCAGGCCGCCATGGATCTCGCGACCCACATCATCGCGACGGAAGGAGTCCGCCCGATCGGTACCCTTGGCGGCGGAACCTTAGAGCCAGAGCACCTCGAGGCCGAACCGCCGATCGAGAGCCGCCGCGGCACGCCGCCAAGTTACGGGGTTGATGTCCACCGTTCGGTATCGTACCAGAGGGCCGGACCGCATCCGCCACGCCCCCAAGAGCGAGAAAATCCAGGCGGCTGGCGCCGAGTGCTATCCTTATCACTATGTCGGAGAGCGCGCTTAATCGTCTCGGAGCCTCTCACAACGATCCGGCCGAGTTCACACACGGCTTGCCGATCGCAGTCCCATCACAACCCGCCATTCCCGCCCCATGGCGCTCCCCGCTCACCGTCGGATTGGGCATCGTCTGCGTTGCGCTGGCCGTCGCGTTCGGGGTGCGAACGGCGGGTGTTGCGATCGACGATTTCTACATCACGTATCGCTATGCGTGGCACCTCGCGCATGGCGATGGCTTCGTCTTCAATCTGGGCGAACCGGTGTTTGGGCTGTCGAATCCGGGGCTCGCGCTGCTCCTTGCCGGTCTGCACCTGGCGACCGGCGCGCGGATCGAGATCCTCGCCACTGTCGTCTTCGCCGCCGCCCTGATCGGGATCGTGGCCTGCCTGCTCCGTTCCGCTCCGGACCGCGACAGCTGGCCGGAGATCCTGCTCGGCGGAACGCTTCTCCTCGCTTCGCCGTTCGTCTGGAAGGCGCAAGGGTCGGAGACGGCGCTCGCGCTGTTCCTCCTGCTCGCTTCGGCCCTGTTGGCCGAACGGCGGCCGATCTTGGCCGGGCTGCTGGGCGGCGCCGCGGTGTGGGTGCGTCCGGATACCGCCCTCGGTCTCGCCGCGCTCGGCGTTCTGCTCATTCAGGCGAAGCGGCGGCTCCCCTGGCGCTGGGCGATCGCCGCCGCGTTCATGATCCTTGGCGGCCTCTTCGCGGCGTATGCCGCGTTTGGCACGCTCCTGCCGGTCACGTTCGAATCCAAGCGCCACCTCGCGGAGATCACCGGCGGCGCGGGCTTCGCCGACCGCGGCTTTTGGGCGGTGGGCTGGTCGAGCTGGTTGCAGCTCTCCGGAACCTGGGGCGGCGTGATCCTGATCTACGGTGTGCTCGGAGGGAGGGAGGTCTTCCGGCGCTGGGGGCTTTGCGGTCGTCTAATGGTCGGCTACGGCGCGGTCAACATCTTGATCTATCCCTTGCTCGGCGTGCCATTCTCGATCTGGTACGTGTTTCCGTTTGCGGCCGCGATCCTCTTCGGTTTCGCCGCGTCCGGTGTCGCAGCCTGGCGCAAGGCGCGCGAAGGCTGGCTCGCCCGTCGGCGGGTGCAATGGGTCGTCTCCGGTCTTTTCGCGATGGCCGCTGCGGCGGCCTTGGTCGGGTCGTTGGCCTGGAATCTCTCCTGGCTGCGCGGATTCGCCGAGCTGCCGCGCCAACGGGCGTATCGGGAAGCGGCGCTCTGGCTTCGGCAGAACACGGCTGCGGAAGAATCGATCGCGTTCGGCGAGATCGGCGTGCTCGGTTACTACGGCGACCGATCGGTCGAGGACTTGATGGGGCTGGTCACCCCCAGGTCGCTCCCCTACATCGCGAAGAAGGATCTGCTCGGGGCCTTCCTCGCCGATCCGACCCCGCTGGTGCTGTTTCACACCGAGCGGCGCAGCACGCGGCCAATCGTTCGACAACCCTGGTTTCACCGCGCCTACCGGGAGGTCGCGCGCTTCCCGCAGAGCGACGGCGGGGGTGATGTGGTCGTTTTCCGCCGCGTTCCTGGCATCCCCATCCCCCCGCCCCGTCCGCCGCGGCGGTGATTCGGTCTGCCCCTGCGATCAGCGGGCTACGGCTTTTGCGCTACGCCGCCCCGTCTGAATCGAAGGCTGTTTTGAGCCGAGGGGAAGTTCCTCGCGAAGAATCTGGCGCAACCTCATCTCGGTAACCGGGCGGTCGGTCTCAGCGAGGTATTGACGGAGTGCCTCGTTCATCATCGTCTGGTATCCCGTTCCGGCGCTCTCTGCCCGCGTACGAAAGGCGTCTAGAACGGAATTATCGATGAATATCGAAATCCGAGTCTTGCCCTTCTGTGGGATCAGCGCTTTGCGCTCGCCTTCCGAGAAATCGTATTCAGCTCTCATAGTCTTTGACCTCACGACGATTCGCTCGGCGGGCAGAGATAAGACGGATGTCCTCTCCACGCAGTGTGTAAACGACGACCAGGATTGCGCCACCGCTTCCGAGCCCAACCGCGATGAACCGCATTTCCCCTTCCGCGTCCGGGTCGGGGCGATGGATGGTGAGGACGTCATCGAAGACACCCTCGCCGTCGGCGAACGAAACACCGTGTTTCTCGAAGTTCGAGCGCGCTTTGGCGGGGTCAAACTGAAAGCGCATACCGCCAGGGTATATATCCTATATGCATGTGTCAAGCAGAGAAACGACACAACACGACACGACACGACAGTGGCGACCCATCCGTCGCCCTGTACAAAGGACCTGACCTAACCCCCGTTCAGCCCACCCCGGCCGCCGCCCAAATCTGCTTGAGCAGCGCGATGTTGTCGCGGTGCCCGGTCAAGCTCGCGGTGACTTTGCCGCGGATCGGGTAGCCGAGGAGGAAGAGGTCGCCGATGATGTCGAGGATCTTGTGGCGGGCGAACTCGTTCTCGAAGCGGAGGTCGGTGTTGAGCACGTCGTCTTCGCCTACCAGGATGAAGTTGTCGAGCCGACCGCCGGAGCCGAGCCCTAGCTCGGCCATCATTTTGAGATCTTTCATGAAGCCGAACGTGCGCGCCGGGGCGATCTCGCGCTCGTACCCTTCGAAGCTCGCGAGCACAAACTCGTGCTCCTGCTCCCCCACCGGGGCCGGATAACGCAGCTTGTAGGAAACCGAAAAGCCGTCGTACGGCTCTAAGGTGAGCTTCTTTTCGCCGCTTCCGACCTCGTAGACCCGATCGATCACCAGCTCTAGTTGCTGCTCGTCCTGCTCTTCCACTCCGATCGCGCGCAGCCGTTGGCAGAACTCGACCGACGAGCCGTCGAGCACGGGAATCTCGCCGTGGAGCTTGATCAGCAGGTTGGTGATCCCCGCGGCGTGGAGTGCTGAAAGGAAGTGCTCGATCGTGCGCACGCTGTCCCCGTCGCGGCCGATCGTGGTGGCGTAATCGGTGTCGGCCACTTCCGAGACGTGGGCGGGAATCAGCTGGCCGCCCGGCAGGGTGTAGAAGTGGATGCCGCTGTCGGGTGGCAGCGGCTGGATCACCATGCCGGTGCGCGCGCCGGAATGGAGACCGAGGCCGTAGATCACGGTCGAGTGGCGAATCGTCCGCTGCGGCTGGTTGCGCGCCGCGAGGATCGAGAGCCGAGGGGGTGGCGCGAGCTGCCGTTCGAGGTCGAGCCCCCGCGGCGCCTCGGTCTCGAGGCCACCCACCCCCGGGCCGTCACCGTTCGTCCGATCGAGTCCGAGCGCGAGCTTCTGGTCGATCGCCCCTTCCGCCGCTTCGACCACGCGGCGCAGTGACAGCGGCTTCTCCAGGTAGTCGTAGGCGCCCATCTTGATCGCCTTGACCGCCGTCGCCGTGGTGCCGTGGCCGGACATCATGACCACCGCCGCCGTGGGATCGTCCCGGCGCAGCATCTGAAGTGTCTCCAGGCCGTCGCGGTCGGGCAGCCAGATGTCCAAGAAGACGACGTCCGGACCGTGCTGCCGGTAGAGATCGATCGCCTCGTTGCCGGTCGCAGCACAGAGCGTGCGGTAGCCCCGGTCGGCGAGGATGCCGGACAGGGTGGTGAGAATCCCCGGCTCGTCATCGACGATCAGCGCGAGGCGGGCATGGGGGTCGGGGCTGGACATCGGGAAGGGCCTCCGGGGCGGGAGCGCGCGGGTTCCGGGCGGATGCGCGGCAGAACCTACAGTCTACCAGTCGGAGCCCGGCTCTACGTTCCCGGCAGCGCCCGCAGCTCGGCCGGCAGGTGCGACCGGTCGGCGAGCGAGCGCAGGAGCGGCCCGTTCGGCCCGAACTCGACGATCGAGACGCTGCCGACCGGGCAAGCGAGGCGATAGCGAAAACGGCCGACGTCGATGCCGAGCAGGTTCGCGAGAGCGATCCGGATCGTCGCCTTGTGCGAGACCACGAGCACCGGACCCTCCGCGAAGCGCTCCTTGATCTCCTCGATCACTTCGGCCACGCGGCGGGCGATCACGATCCCCCGCTCGCCGCCGGTCGGCGCGTTCCAGGCCGGATCGGCCGCCCAGCGGATGTAGTCGTCGTGAAACTCGCGCTCGACCTCCGCCCGGGTCTTCCCCTCCCATTCGCCGTAACCGATCTCCTTCAACCCGTCGCGAATTTCCAACCCCAGCTGCCACGAGTCGCAGAGCTCCCGCGCGGTCTCGATCGTCCGCTTGAGCGGGCTCGCAAAGATGCCGGCCCAGCCAAACGAGCCATAAGCGCGCGCGAACGCCGCGGCCATCGCCCGCCCTTCGAGCGTGAGCTCGGGATCGAGGCCGGAGCCGCAGAACGTGTCGTCGCGGGAAAACTGCGTCTGGCCGTGGCGGAGGAAGTAGAGGGTCAGCATGATCGGTGGATCATAGCCGTCGTCAGCCCGAACGGGTGGGAGCCGCCCGTTCCCGCGTGCGCAGTTCGACCGCGAGGGCGATCTGGCCGGCACAGACCTCGAGCAGGTGTTTCTGGTCAGGCCTCGTCAGCCGCGGCCGGTCGGCCGGGTGGAGGCCGAGGACTCCGAATGTGCCGCGGGCGGTGGTGAGCGGCACATAGAGGCCGAGCGAGGCGGGGAGCGTCTCGGTGGTCAGGCCCGCCCAGCGGCCGTGATCAAAAACCCAAGCTGCGACCGCCAGCTCGCGCTCGTTCAACAGGTAGGTCACCGTGTCGCTCGCCCACTCGGTGAGCCGCGCTTCGGCGCCGACACCGTCGGGCAGCAGGATCACCACCTGGCTTGAGAACATCTCGCGCAGGTGGCGGGCCGCCGAGCCGAGGATGGTTGGCAGGTCGGCCGCGCCGGCCAGCTCGCGGGCGAGATCGTAGAGCGCGGCGGTCCGCTCCTCGCGCTCCGCAGCGAGCGACACCTGGGTGCGCAGGCGGGCGGTGAGCATCGAGATCGCGAGCGCCGTTACGAGCATCACGACGAACGTCACGACATACTGGGTATCGTCGACGGCGAAAGTCAGGCGAGGCGAAACAAAGAAGAAATCGAACGCCGCCACCCCCGCGAGCGAGGCGAGAATCGCCGGGCCGCGACCGGCCCAGAGCGCGGTACCGACCACCGCGAGCAGATAGACCATGACCAGGTTCGCCTCGCCAAACGAAGGCGCCATCAGCGCCGCAAAACCCGAGGCGACCACGATTGCGACCAGGCCGAGCAGATAGGCGCGGGGACGCGAGCGCGAGCGCTTCCACCGCTCGCGTAACGCTCTCTGGTCGGCCACCCTGCCGAGGCGACCGGTCGGCGCGTCGAGCCCCGAGAGGATATAGATATCGATGTCGCCGCTATCGCGGATCAGCCGTTCGGCAAAGCTCCCGAACAGGCGGTCGCGCCAGCGCGGCGCCTCGGGCTTGCCGAGCACGAGTTTCGAAGCGTTCGCCCGTCGGGCGAAGAGGAGGATCTCGGCGGCGGGATCGAGCCCGGAGAGCACCCGGGTCGATGCGCCCAGCTGCTCGGCGAGTCGGAGCGTCCCCCACACCCGGTCGCGATCGGCCTGCGGCAGCCGGCGCTCGCGCTCGGTCTCAACATAGATCGCCGACCACTCCGCGCGCAGCTGCTCGGCGAGCCGGCGGCCGGCGCGCACCACCCGCTCCGCCTGCGGCCCGGAGCCGGCCACCACCACCAACCGCTCGGCGACCGGCCAGGTCGGCGCGATCCCCTGCTGCTCGCGGTAGCGAAGCATCTGGTCGTCCACCCGGTCGGCCGTCTTGCGGAGGGCCAGCTCGCGCAGAGCGATCAGGTTGCCGCGGCGGAAGAACCCCTCGCGCGCCTGGTGCGCCGATTCCGGGAGGTACACCTTCCCCTGCGCCAAGCGCTCCAACAACTCGCCCGGCGCGAGGTCGACCAGACGCACCGGGTCGGCCCGGTCGAAGAACGAGTCCGGAACCGTCTCGCGCACGGCGACGCCGGTGATCTGGGCGATCAGGTCGTTCAGGCTCTCCAGATGCTGCACGTTGAGCGTCGACCAGACATCGATCCCGGCGGCGAGCAGCTCCTCCACATCCTGCCAGCGCTTCGGATGGCGCGCGTCGGCCGCGTTGGTGTGCGCCAGCTCGTCCACCAGGAGAACGCTCGGCCGGCGCGCGAGCGCGGCGTCGAGATCGAGATCGAGCAGCTCGATGCCGCGGTGCTCCAACCGTCGCGGCGGCAGAACCTCCAGGCCGTCGAGCAAAGCCGCCGTCTCGGTCCGGCCGTGGGTGTCGACCCAACCGACCACCACGTCGCCCCCCTGGCGCGCGAGCGCCTGCGCCGCCGCGAGCATGGCGTAGGTCTTCCCCACCCCGGCCGAAGCACCAAAAAAGATCTGCAGCCGGCCCCGGTGCGCCGCCTGCTCTTCCGCCCGGGTGAGCGTGAGCAGAGCCTCCGGGTCGGGCCGGTCGAGTCGATCTTTCATGGCACGAGCCGATCGAGCGCCCGATTCAGTGCCAGCACTTGGACCCGGGCCACACCGAGAAAGCCCCACTGCGGGCCGGTGATATGCGCTGCCACAAGGTCGCGCACAACGGAGGGCGAAAGGCCGCGGGCGGCGGCCACGCGTTCAATCTGGTAATCGGCGGCGGCGGGGGTGAGATCGGGATCGAGGCCGCTCGCGGACGACGTAACGAGGTCGATCGGAACGCTCGGTTCGCCCTGCGCTCGAAGCTCCCGTGCTCGCCTAGCGATCGAGCCTTGGGGACCCACAAGCGCGGGATTCGTTGGGCCGAGATTGCTGCCCGAAGAGGCTGCGCCATCGTAGTTTGCCGCGGAGGGGCGGCCCCAGAAATAGCGCGGGTTGGCGAAAGTCTGGCCGATCAACTCGGAGCCTACGGCAAGGCCTTGGGCATCCCGCACCAAGCTGCCGCCCGCTTGGTCCGGGAACAACAGTCGGGCGAGGCCGGTGACGCCGAATGGATAGGCGAGGCCGCAGATCAACGTGAAGATCGCGACGAAGAGAAGCGCAGGACGTAAGGTGGTTCTCATGGCAGTGTTTCTTCCCTATCGGACCAGACCGAGGGCGACCAGCAGGAGGTCGATCGCCTTGATGCCGAGAAACGGCGCAATCAACCCGCCCAGGCCGTAAATCAAAAGGTTGTCGCGCAGCAGGCGCGCCGCCGAGACCCGGCGGTAGCGCACGCCGCGCAGAGCGAGCGGGATCAAAGCCACGATCACCAGAGCGTTGAAGATCACGGCGGAGAGGATCGCGCTCTCGGGGCTCGTAAGATGCATCAGGTCGAGCTTGGCCAACGCGGGGTAGATCGAGACGAACGCCGCGGGAAGGATGGCGAAATACTTCGCAATGTCGTTCGAGATGCTGAACGTGGTGAGCGCCCCGCGCGTCATCAACAGCTGCTTGCCGATCTCGACCACCTCGATCAGCTTGGTGGGGTTCGAATCGAGATCGATCAGGTTGCTCGCTTCTTTGGCCGCCTGGGTGCCCGAGCTCATCGCCACCGCCACGTCCGCCTGGGCGAGCGCCGGGGCATCGTTCGTGCCGTCGCCGGTCATCGCGACCAGGCGCCCGCCCTCCTGATACTTGCGGATCAGCGCCAACTTCGCCTCGGGCGTCGCTTCGGCGAGGAAATCGTCGACCCCCGCTTCGGCGGCGATCGCCGCCGCGGTAAGCGGGTTGTCGCCGGTGATCATGATCGACTGAATGCCCATCTGCCGCAGCTCGACGAACCGTTCGCGGATGCCGTTTTTGACCACGTCCTTGAGCTGAATCACGCCCAAGGTCTTCGCCCCGTCCGCGACCACCAGCGGCGTCCCCCCCTGGCGCGCGATGCCTTCCACGTCGCGGCGCACCGCGTCCGGAAAGGTCCCCCCCCGCTCCGCCACCCAACGCGCGAGCACATCGCTCGCCCCTTTGCGCAGCGCGCGGCCGTCCAGATCGACGCCGCTCATTCGGGTGGCGGCGGAAAAGGCCAGAAATCGCCCACCCAGACTTTTGACCTCGCGTTCGCGGAAACCGTGCCGCTCCTTGGCGAGCACCACGATGCTGCGACCCTCCGGCGTTTCGTCGGCGAGTGAGGCGAGCTGCGCTGCGTCGGCGAGCTCCGCCTCGGTCACCCCCGGCGCCGGGATGAAGGCCGCGGCTTGGCGGTTGCCGAGCGTGATCGTGCCCGTCTTGTCGAGCAGCAAAACGTCGATGTCGCCGGCCGCCTCCACCGCTCGGCCGGAGGTCGCGATAACGTTCGCCTGGATCATCCGGTCCATCCCCGCAATGCCGATCGCAGAGAGCAGACTGCCGATCGTGGTGGGCATCAGGCAGACCAGGAGCGCGATCAAAACCGGCAGCGCCACCGGCGCGCCGCGGCCAATCGCGTGAACGCTCCAGATCGAAAACGGCAACAGCGTCGCCGTCGCGAACAGGAACGTGAGTGTCAAGGCGACCAGGAAGATCGTGAGCGCGATCTCGTTCGGCGTCTTCTGCCGCTTCGCCCCTTCAACCAACGCGATCATCCGATCGAGGAAGGTCTCGCCCGGGTTGGTGGTCACCCGCACCACCAACCAATCGGAGAGGACGCGCGTGCCGCCGGTGACCGAACTGCGGTCTCCCCCGCTCTCGCGCAACACGGGGGCGCTCTCTCCGGTCACCGCGCTTTCATCGACCGTCGCCGCCCCTTCGACGATCTCGCCGTCGGCCGGGACGATCTCCCCCGCCTCGATCAGCACCAGATCGCCCACCGACAGGTCGGAGCTGGCAACCGGCGTCGCCTTGCCCAGCCGGTCGGGTCCCCACAGGCGTCGCGCGAGCGTGGTCTTCCGGGTCTGGCGAAGCGCTTCGGCCTGCGCCTTGCCCCGCCCCTCCGCGACCGCTTCGGCGAAGTTCGCAAACAGGAGGGTGAGCCAGAGCCAACCTGCGATCGACAGGACGAATCCGGGGTCGCCGGTCTCGGTGCCCCCCACTCCCGCGAGCGACAAGGCGCCGAGCAGTGTCGACGCGACACAGGTGACGAGCACGGTGAACAGAACGGGATTGCGGAACAACAGGCGCGGCGACAGCTTGCGGAACGATTCCACGAGCGCCGGGCGGAGGATTTTCGGATCGAACGGGTTGACGCGAGGACGCGACATGAGCGGGTTCTTTCGTTTTGGAGGGACCCGGTTTACCGGACCGCCGAGAAGAGCTGGACGTGCTCGGCGATGGGTCCGAGCGCGAGAGCGGGAAGGAACGTGAGCGCAGCGACGACGACCACCACCGCGGCGAGCAGGAAGACGAACAGGGGCGTATGGGTGGGCAGCGTGCCGGGACCCGCGGGCACCGTCCGTTTCCGGGCGAGCGCTCCGGCGACCGCGAGCGCCGGTAGCGCCACACCGTAGCGGCCGAGAAACATCGCGATTCCGAGCGTCAGGTTATAAAACGGCGCGTTTGCGGACAGCCCGCCAAACGCGCTGCCGTTGTTGTTGGCGGCGGAGGCAAAGCCGTAGAGCAGCTCGGAAAAGCCATGCGGCCCAGGGTTAAGAATCCCCGCGCCGCCGGCCGGGGTCGACACCGCGAGCGCCAGCCCCAAGAGGGTGGCGATGCAGGGCAGCAGAACGCCGAAGCACGCCATTTTCATCTCGTACGGCTCGATCTTTTTGCCCAGGTATTCGGGCGTTCGGCCGACCATCAGCCCGGCCGAAAACACCGCGAGCACGGCAAACAGCAGCATGCCGTAGAGTCCGGAGCCGACACCCCCGAACGACACCTCGCCGAGCAGCATCAAGACCGTCGGCGCAAGGCCGCCGAGCGGCGTGAACGAGTCGTGCATCGCGTTGACCGAGCCGTTCGAGGCGGCGGTGGTGACGGTCGCCCAGAGCGCCGCGGCGGGCACGCCGAAGCGGACCTCTTTGCCTTCGAGGTTGCCCCCCTCTTGGGCATCGCCGGCGCTCTGATCGACACCGAGCTTGGCGAACGCCGGATTGCCCGCCGTCTCCGCCGCGAGCGCCAGCCCAAGGAACGGCAGAAACAGAATCGTCATCGCGGCGAGCAGTGCGCGCCCCTGCCGCCGGTCGCCGACCATCCGGCCGAACGTGACGCACAGGGCGGCCGGCAGCGCCAGGATCGCGATCAACTCAAGGGCGTTGGAAAGCGGCGTCGGGTTTTCGAACGGATGCGCGGAGTTGGCGTTGAAGTAGCCTCCGCCGTTCGTGCCGAGCTGTTTGATCGCGATCTGCGAAGCGGCCGGCCCGAGCGCGAGCGTCTGGCTCTCCCCTTCGAGCGTGTGTACCGTGGCGTAGGGCGAAAACGTTTGAACGACGCCTTGGCCAACCAAAGCGAGTGCGAGCACGAGCGAGAGCGGCAGGAGCACGTAGAGGATCGAGCGTGTCGCATCGACCCAGAAGTTGCCCAACCGGTCGGTGCCGCGCCGTGCGAATCCGCGCACCACGGCCGCGAGCACCGCCAAGCCGGAAGCGGCGGAGAGGAAGTTCTGGGTGGTCAAGCCCACCATCTGGGTGAGATGGCTCAACGCCGCCTCGCCCGAATAGGACTGCCAATTGGTGTTGGTGACGAAGCTCATCGCGACGTTCCACGCGGTCTGCGCAGGCAGGCCGGGTAGCCCCTGCGGATTGCCGGGCAGCACCCCTTGCAGGCGGAGCAGCGCGTAGAGCGCGGCAAAGCCCACGGCGTTCGAGGCGAGCAGGGCGACCGCGATCTCGCGGGCGGTCATCTCACGCTCTTTAGAGACGCCGAGAGCCCGATAGATCGCGCGCTCGACCGGGCCGAGCAGCCGCCCGAGCAACGCAATGGGCTCGCCCGAAAACACCCGGGCGAGATAGGCGCCGAGCGGACGGATCAGCGCCGCCACGGCCCCGAGGAGGACGAGAATCTCGACCGCGCCGCGCCAACTGCCGAGCGCGTTCATGAGAAACGCTCCGGATGGAACAGAGCGACGAACAGGTAGATCGCGAGCGCGAGCACCGCGAGGCCGGCGACGAGGTAAAAAGCGTTCATCGCGGCTCCTCGCCCAAGAGCGCAAAGAAACGCGCCAGACGAACGGCCGCCCAGAACAGGACGAAAGCGAGGGAGAGAAGCGCGAGGTCGATCATGGCGGCCATCGTGCCGCCGCCGGCCCAAAAAGGGGGGAAAGAAGGCCGAAAGAGTTTCTAAAGGTCGTGCCACGCCATGGCCGCACGTGGGGGCGCACCGGTGTGTGCGCCCTCAATTCGGGCGCCTAGATGCCCTCCACCGGTTCGGCCAGGAACCGGTAGCCCACCCAAGGCTCGGTCCCGATGTAGCGCGGGTTGCCGGGATCGGGCTCGATCTTCCGGCGCAGCGAGCCGACGTGGACGCGGACGGTGTCGTACGTCGTACCGGGCGCGCCGTGCCAGACGGCGCCGACGATCTGGCGCAGGGTGACCGGGCGCCCCCAGAGGGTGGCGAGCAGCTCGAGGATCGACAGCTCGGTGGGCGTCAAGCGGACCGGCGCGCCATCCACCTCGACCGTCCGGCGGGTGCGATCGATCGCCAGACCCGGGAAGCGGAGCACGGAGTCCGCCCCCTCTTTCCCCTCCGCTTCCCCCTTCCCCCGCCGCAGGTGCGAGCGCACCCGGGCGAGCAGCTCGCGCAGTGAAAACGGCTTCGTTACGTAGTCGTCCGCCCCGAGGTCGAGCGCGCGCACCTTGTCCTCCTCGTCGCCGCGCACCGAGAGGACCAGGATCGGGCTCCCGGGCGCGCCGGCCCCGCGGACCGCCCGGATCACCGAGAAGCCGTCCGCGCCCGGCATAGCGAGGTCGGTGATCACCAGATCGAACGGTTCGGCGGCGAACGCCCGGGCACCCTCTAGGCCGTCCGCGGCCGCCACGACCTCGTAGCCCGCGAGCGACAGCTCACGCGCGAGCGCGCCGCGGATCGCAGCGTCGTCGTCCACCACCAAGATGCGCGGCACCCCATGCGCCCGGATCATCCTCGCCCTCCCCTTAAGTCGCCAAATTCCGCCGCCGGCAGCTCGACGCGGGCGATCGCGCCGCCCCCCGGCCGGTGGGTCAACGAGAAGACTCCATCCAGCAAAGGGGTGAGGCTGCGCACGATGAGCAGGCCGAGACCGGTCGCGGTCGCCCCCTCGCCCGCCGCGAGGGATGGACCGGGCCCTCGATCGAGCACCTCGATCGCAACGCGCGGCGGAGGCTCCCCTCCTGACCCTCCACCGAGAACCGCGGCGGAGAGCTCGACCGGCACGCCCGGAGGGCTGAACCGATCGGCGTTTTCGAGCAAGTTGGCGAGAATCTCCAGCGCGAGCGCGGGATCAACCCAGAGGTCGGGGCAGCCGGCCGCGATGCGTACGGTGACTTCACGCCCGGCCAGCCGGGCCGACAGGCTTTCGCGCGCGGAGCGCACGAGGTCCCCCACCGCCACCGGCTCCGGATGCGGCCGGGCAGCCCCCGCCTCCAGGCGGGCCAGTGCGAGCAGATTATCGATCCGTCGGGCGAGGCGCTCGACCTCGAGGACCATCCGATCGACGCCCGCACGCTCCGCGGGCGCCACGTCGGGGCGATCTTCGAAGCGGAGGAGCAGCCCCTCCGCCTCCAGCCGGAGCGCCGTGAGCGGGCTGCGAAGGTCGTGCGACACCGCCCGCAGCAGGGCGGTCTTTAGCGTCTCGCTCGCCCGTAGCGCCTCCACATGAGCCGCCTCGCCGAGCAACCGCTCCCGCTCGATCGCGAGCGCCAAGAGCCGAGCGGCCGAAGCGAGCAACGGAGTCGACACCGAGGTCTCGCTCGCGACCAAAACACCGCGCACCGCACCACCGACCTCGAGCGGCAGGTAGAGCCGACGGCCACCGCCGGAGTCGACCTCCGCGACGGGTGCCGCGCCATGGCGCGCCCGGACGAGCAGCTTGGGATCGACCTCCGGGGGCGCCTCCCCCACCTCGATCCGCGCGGCCAGGCTCTCCGGCTCGCCACCGAGCACGAGGGTGCCGTTCGTGGCACCCAACGCGGTGAGGGTTCGCCGACAGGCCTCGGTGACCGCCCCCAACCGATTGCTCGCGGCAAACAGATCGAGCGACAGCTGATAGAGCACCTCCGTCTCGCGCCGACGTTCCTGGGCGTCCTCCGTCTGGCGGCGTGCCGTGGCGACCAGCCGGGCGGCGAACGTCGAAGCGAATAGGAACGATCCGAGCGCCACCCAATTCGCGGGCTCAGAGACGTTGAGCGTATGGAGCGGCGGCAGGAAGAAGAAATTGAACGAGAACGTCGCACTAAACGACGCCACGACCCCAACCTTCCAGCCGCCCCACGCCGCCAAACCGAGCACCACGACCAGGAAGATCAGACCGATCGTGGTCGCGTTCGCCCCCAAGGCGCGGCCGAGCAGCGTGGCGGCAGCGACCGCCACGATCGCAACCAAGGCCGTCAGGGCGGGCCTTCTGCGGACCCACGAGGAAGAGGAAGTCTGGGGTTCGCCGGGCACCGCGAGATCTTAGAGCAACGGCCGGGCCGCATGGAACGGCACTGCCGGCGCCCCACGCTGCCCACGCATACCACTAGATCCGGCACTGCCTCTGGTCGTCGTTCGCATCCGCCGTCACAGTATCGATACCGATGCCGCAATCGACGATCTCGGCGTTGCCGTCCTTGCTGTCGATCGTGTCCCTGCCCGCCGCGCCGTTGAATCGATCGACGCCGGGGCCGCCGGTGAGCCGGTCGTCTCCTGAACCGCCCAAGAGGACGTCGTCGCCCCCCTTGCCGTCGATCGTGTCGTTGCCGAGCTCACCGTCCAGGGTGTCGCGCTCGTCGCCGCCCAACAGGACATCATCGCCCGCCCCCCCTTTGACGAACATCGGAATCGCGACTCCGTTGTCAATCGAGTTGTCTTGGCTCAGCCGGTCGTTCTTGTCCTTCAAGTCGAGGGTGATCGAGAGCGGCAGCGGCTCGCAAATCGCGGTGCCGGTGAGGATCCGGCAGCCTGGGCCGCCGAATAGAGATGTAGTGCTGTCCGTCACGGTGAAGCCGACGACGCTCTGGCCGGTCGCCGGATCGAACGCGCTCCCCCGCGGATCGATCACGATCGTGTTCACCTCGTTGTTGCTCGCCGTATAGACCGCGGCCCCGTTGACCATCTTGATCGAGCCGGCCTCCGCCGGCCCGGAAAGAACCAGAGCCAAACCCGAGCACGAAACCCACACGATCGCCCGATAGGGCGCTACCTTGAGAATATTCATTGGCCACCTCCCGCTGATGTGCGGAGAAAAGTCTACTGGAGTCCGAAGCGGAGCGGCACGTTTGCCACCCACTTCGATGTGGAGCATCGTAAGGCGCGGCGTGGGCATTCTCCCTCTGTCTAAAGGCTGGACTTCGACCCGCCAATGGTCAGGAACTCCTTCCTACCGATTTGCGCCGAACCAGCCGCGAAGCAGCTCCGCCAGACGCAGAAAGGACCGATCCTTGCAGCGCCCGACCCCCACGCTCGATGCCAGCGCGCGGTAGATCGAGGAGGATCGAGGCCGCTTGGCTCGACGGAGCCAGCAGGCAGACGAGGTCGATCACGACAGAACTCCCGCGGCCAACAGTGTGCCCACGTCGATGCTGCCCTTCCAATCGCGCAGACGCGGATGCTGGCTGCCGAGCACGAGATCCGTCGCCCCCTCTCTCGTCCGCGCGAAACACAGGATTTGTTCGATTTCCGCCATGCTGGCAACGACCGGTGAGTGCGTGGCCAACAGGATCTGCGCGCCATAGACGGAAGAAAGCGACTGGAAGACCGTCTCGACGGCTCGCGGGTGAATCCCGTTCTCCGGCTCCTCGATGAGATAGATCCCCGAAAGATCCGGGAGATAGGCAAGCAGCGTGAGCGCGAGCAGACGGAGCGTTCCGTCCGACACGAGCCAGGACGGCGCCTGCAATCCGCTCGCATATCGGAGCACCAAGTAGCGATGGCGGTCTTCGGCTCGCTCGTGGGTGGTGATGCCCTCGAGGTCCGGCAGGGCCTCGCGAACGTGCTGGATCCACTGAGCGAACCGATCCGGATTTCCCTCTTGGAGCGCATGGACGACATGGGGAAGGTTCGAGCCGTCCGGAAGATACCCGCGCGAGCGACCCGGCGGGCTGGGCCGGCGCATGTCTTCGCTCGAAAGGACGAGCCGCTGCACACCTTCGCCGAGGACCTTGCGGAACCAGGTAGCGACCGGAAAACGCTCTTCGTCTTCGGGCAGGCTCGCCAGCGCCGCCTTCTCGGCTTCGAGACGAAATGGATTGTTCCAGCCCGAGGTTTCGGACATGAACATGACCCGTTCGGGCTCGTCTCCTCTGGAAACGACTTTCTTCCAGCCGGTGGGCGTCCGTCTGCGCGGCGGATGAACGATGCTGTCGGGAGCGACCGGCGGCTGGGGAAAGAGCGCCCGTTGGGGAGCGGAAGGCTCGTTCTGGAAAGGCTTGAGCCAGAGCGTCTCCCCGACGATTCGAAGCGGGCCGGACACATCGATCGCCACTTCGTAGCGGCAGACGTCGGCGCCGCCGTTCTTGATCCGCGATTTCCTCTCCGCAGGTATGGAGAGCTCGATCGCCAACTCGAATCGATCGCGATTCCGCATCCAGGTCAGCTGTTTCCCGTCGGGCGCGCGGAGCGGGATTCCGAACCGCGGATCGCCTTGAACGGCAGCCTCGCTCCCTCCGCGAACCAAGTCGCCGAGAAAGGCCACTACGTCCAGGAAGGTCGACTTGCCGCTCGCGTTCGGCCCGACGAGAACGTGAAACGGGCCCAGCGCCTGCGACACGTAGCGCAACGACCGGTAGCCGAGCGCCTCGATGCGAGTCGCGATTCCCGGGGTCGGGGTGGCGTCACTCGGACTCATGGTTCACTCCTCTCAAACAAGCCGACCTGCTCGGGCTGGGGCTGACCGCCCTTCCGCGCCAGCCGGGCGATCTCGGGCCATCGCAGGCCGGCTCCTTCGAACAGCCCCTGCTTCCAGAGCGTCCCGGGCAAGTCGCCCTCGGCGACCAGGTTTTGCAGCAGCTCGCTGTCCTTGGCCCGCCGCACCGTCGAGAATCCATCCTGCTTGACCAGCCAGTAGATCTCGTCGAGGTGCGCGCCGTTCAAAAAGTCAGGCGAGTGGGAGGACACGAAGACCTGACCGCCCCGCCGCGCATAGTCGCGGAACTCCTCGACCAGCTCGTGGAGAAGTTCCGGATAGAGCTGGTTCTCGGGCTCTTCGATCGCGAGCAGTGGGTGCGGCTTGGGGTCGTAGAGCAGCACCAGATAGGCGAACATCTTGATCGTGCCGTCCGAGACGTAGCGGGCGATGAACGGGTCTTTGAAGCTCCCATCCTGGAATCGCAGCACCAACCGCCCGTCTTCGGTGGGCTTCGCTTCGACCCGGCTCACCCCGGGAACCCGTTGCTTCATGACCTCGAGCAGGTGTTCGAACTTGTCCGGGTGGCGTTCGAAGAGGAATTGCGCCACCTGCGCCACGTTGTCCCCGCGGGTCGAGAGATGCTCGGCGTATCCCGCCTCGGAACTCGGCCGCGCGTTGCTGATGTGAAAATCGGAGATGTGCCAGTTCTCGATCAGGCTGCGGAACTCCGCGACGACGCGGAACTCTTTGAACTGGCCGAGACCCTTGATCGCCAGAACGGAGGGATCGTCGAGCACGTACTCCTTGCGTTGCTCGACCACGCCCTCCCGCCCATACGCCGCCTCGTTGGTGATGGCACTTCCAAGCCCGTGCGAGAAGTCGACGAAATGCCAGGGCTTGCCGAACTGGCCGCGGCGGAATTTCAAGACCTCGCGCTCTACGACCGGCCGGCCCTGTTCGTTCGCGATGTCGAGTTGATAGGTCGCGAGGCGCCCACCGCTCTCTCGGAACTTGACCGTGATCCCGATCGGTCCGGTTTCTCCGCGGCTGACCAACTCGCCAAAGCCGCCACGGCGCGCCACCGCTTGCGCGACGCTTTCCGTCAAGGCCTCTTTGAGGAAGCTGAAGACGTCGAACAGGGTGCTCTTGCCGGACCCATTGGCGCCGACCACGACCGCTAGGCGCGGTAGGTCGGAAAGCGTTGCGTTCCTAAAAAGACGGTAGTTGCGGATTTCGATGGACTCGATCTGCATTTATCATTCCTCTCGCCGAACAAGGTGCCCTGCTCGAGCTGGGACTGGCCCCCATCCTGCATCGACCGGGCGACCTCGGGCCAGCTTTGGACGAGGCCGTTGTAGGCGAGTGCCTCGGCCGGGCGCTTGTTGCGCCCGCAGAGAGTGTACAGGCGGTAGGCCAGCTCGGCCCGCCCGCCGATACCTCCCGGCTTGGCGACCAGCTCGGCAGCCGCTCGCGAGCGAGCGGATCAGGCCGCAAACCGGACTCCAATCGAGAGGAGCGGCCGAGACCGCCCCTCTCTTCAAGCTCAATTCAAGCGCAGCAGATCACGGCCGAGCCCGTACAGGTGTACTGGCAGGTGAATTCACAGGTCCCGTTGCAGGAGCGCTGGCAGGTGATCCACCGCGAGATTGGGATGATCGTGATCGCGTCGGCATCCCCGTCCACTTCGGTTCCACCGCGCGCCGCGAACATCTGGGGATGGGTGAGGGTGCCGAGGGTCTCTTTGGCCAGATGAAGCTTGCGCCGCTTCTTTTCCACGATGCTCTCCTCGCAAAGATCGCCGGGGGCGTCCCGGGATCGAACGTCCGGGTTCAGG
>JANNIH010000104.1:0-30337 GCA_031404815.1 Holophagales bacterium
GGCACGCGGCGCCGACCAGGATCGGACGCTCGCCGCGTTTGTCGTCTTGAGCACCGATACTTCTCTAGATGCCGCTTCGATCGGTAGTGCGCTGCGCGCGCACTGCCAGGGCCTGGTGCCTGAGCCGATGGTGCCGGGAGCGTTCGTGAGCTTGAGCGAGCTGCCGTTGACCCCGAACGGCAAGGTCGATCGCCAGGCTCTGGCGGCCCTCGCGCTCGATCCCGAGCGTCGCGCGGCAGTTTACATTGCGCCGCGCACCCCGGCCGAGGCGACGCTCGCGGCGATTTGGGCCGACACGCTCGGTTTGATAGCGCGCCCGGTCGAAGGCCGAGAAGTGGCTGCGAGTGCCGTGGGGGTGGACGATGATTTCTTCGCGCTCGGAGGCCACTCGATCGTGGCTGTTCAGATCGCCGCTCGGGCGCGCGCGGCCGGCCTCGCCTTCGCGCCGCTCGACCTGTTCCGATATCCGACGATCGCGGCACTCGCCCGTCGTGCCGAGGAGTCCGGGGAAGAGCTGGCGGCTCCAGCTTCCGGGCCTCTGCGGTTCGTCGCTCTGCGGCCGGCGACCGAAGGTGCGTCCTTGGCCCCCATCTTCCTCTTCCCCCCGGCGGGAGGCGGCATCCTCTGCTATAGCGGCCTCAGCCGCCAGCTGCCCCAAGAGCGGTCCATCTTGGGGTTCGAAGCGGTCGGTCGCGAGCCTGGGACGATCCCGTACGGGTCGGTTGAAGCGATCGCCGAAAACGCGGTGGCGGAGATTGTCGCGATCCTTCCCCGCGGGCCGTGGCACCTCGTCGGCTGGTCTTTCGGGGGTTTTGTCGCATATGAGGTGGCACGCCTGTTGGCCAAGCGCTACGCCGGGGTGGGTCGAGTGGGCGTCTTAGGGCTACTGGATGCGAGCACGGAGAAGTTCGAGACACCGCTTCCGGAGCGCGACGAGGAGGAGCTGTTGGCGGGCGCCTTCGATCCAGCGCTCGGGATCACGGCCGAAGAGTTGCGCCCGCTCGATCTCGACGCGCGGTTGACCTGGATCTCCGACCGGGCTCGCGCGCTCGGTCAGTCCGGCTTCGATCTCGACCTGGCGCGTCGCTACTTCGCAGTGTACGCCGCCAGCCGAGAGGCGCAGAGGAACTATTCCCCGGGTCCCTATTCGGGATCCCTCCTCCTGTTGCGCGCTCACGACCGCACAGATGGTTCAACCGATCCAATGCTGGGTTGGGAAGCGCTGGTCGCCGGCGGTGTCGAGGTCTGGTCGATCGCCGGCAACCATACGGACCTGTTGCTCCCGCCGGCCCTCGACACTGTGGCGCGCGCCCTGGCCTTGGCCCTCGCCGCCTCGTCCAACCTCGAACGGACCACCGTCCCGATCGATCGAAGCGCGAACCGAACCGGAGAATGACCCCGTGATGAGCACCATCCTTCGCAACCTGCGGTTCGCCGTGCGTAGCCTCGCCAGGAAACCTGGGTTCGCCGCCACCGCGATCCTCTGTCTGGCGCTCGGCATCGGCGCCAATACGGCGATTTTCAGCTTCGTCAACGCGGTGCTCCTGGAACCGTTGCCCTACCCGGAGCCGGATCGCCTGGTCCACCTGTGGCAGCAGTTTCTGGCCGACAGCCCAGAGCGCGTGCCGGTCTCCGGTCGAGAGTTTCTCGACTATCGTGAGCGGAGCCGAGCATTCTCGACCCTGACCGCGATGATTCATCAGGAATACAGCGTCACCGGCAGCGGCGAACCGGAGGTCCGCGACGGCGTGCGCGCCTCTGCGGAGCTGTTCGGCATGCTCGGGGTCCGGCCGGCGCTCGGGCGGACCTTTCGCGCCGAAGAGGATCGCTTCGGCAAACATTTCGTCACTTTGCTGAGCGACGAGATGTGGCGCAGTCGTTTCGCGGCACGGCCCGACATTCTGGGAGAACAGTTGCTGCTCGATGGCGTCGCGTACACGATCATCGGCGTGCTGCCGCGCGGCTTTCGCTTGCTGCCGAGGAAGGTGGATCTCTGGGTGCCGCTGGCGATGGACCTGGACCACTTGCCGGCCCGGGACGCGCGCGGTTTGATCCTGCTCGGCCGTCTTCGTCCGGGTATCACCTTCGAACAGGCGACCGCGAATCTGGCCCAAGTCGCGCGCGGTTTTGCCGAGGAGCACCCGGACCTCTATCCGGCGGCGAGCGGGTGGGGTATTCGCCTGGTCAGTCTGCGTGACCAGCTCAGCGGCAAAGTGCGCGCCAATCTTTTGGCCTTGTTCGCAGCGGCCTTGGGAGTCCTTGCGATCGCCTGCATCAACGTCGCCAACCTGCTGCTCGCCCGTGCGGTCGCTCGCGGTCGGGAGATGGCGCTGCGCATCGGTCTCGGTGCCGGGCGGCGCGCCCTGTTCGCCCAGCTGGTCGTTGAAGGCCTCGTGCTCTCGCTTGCGGGGGCGGCCTGCGGGGCGCTCTTCGCGGGTTGGGGGATCGGTCTGCTGGTGGCTAATGCCCCGGCGCGGATTCCCTTTCTCGACCGGGTCGGGATCGACCGGACGGTGCTCTTGTTTGCGCTTTCTGCGGCAGTTCTGATCGGCCTGGTGTTCGGCCTCGCGCCGATCCTCCGCGCTCTGCGCCTCGACCTCGCCGGCGCGCTCCGCGGTGGTGCGGGCGCTGCCGGCGAAAGCCGCGGGCGTCGCGGTCCGCGCCACGCGCTGATCGTCGCCGAGGTTGCGCTCACCACTTTGGTGCTGATCGGCGCTTCGCTCACCACGCGGAGCCTCCTGTCTCTCGGAAGGGTCGATCCCGGTTTCCGCTCCGATCGCCTGCTCACTCTTAAGCTTCGTCCGGCGAAGGGGCCCCAAATGACGCGGGCGAAGGTGACCGCCAAGCAGCATGCGCTCATCGAGCGCCTGCATCAGGTCCCCGGGGTGTCGATGGCCGCGGGCGTGAGCGACTTACCGATCGTCGGCGGATTCGACGAGCGCGGTTTTCTGCTTCGCGAAGCGGCGGTGCCGGTGCCGGGAGAGGTGCGGCCCGAGGTCTGCTGGCGCGCCGTGACCGCGAATTATTTCGAAACGATGAGCATTCCGATCCGCTCGGGCCGCGGCCTGACCGATCGCGATGCCGCGGGCGGCGACCTGGTGGCGGTGATCGACGAGCTGCTCGCTCGTCGGTTTTGGCCCGGGATGAGCCCGCTGGGGAGGCGCGTACGCGTGGTCGGCTCGCCCAGCGTTGCCGAGGAGTGGCGGACCGTCGTGGGAGTGGTCGGCGCGATCCGCCCGGTCTCACTAGCCGATGATCCGCGTTCGGTCGTCTACCTGGCGCAGGCACAGATCGCCTCTCCCTGGCTTTGGCTCGCCGCCCGCACGAGCGGTGACCCGGCGTCGCTGACAACCGCCGTGCGCCGTGCCCTGCTCGAGGTCGATCCCGAACAGGTAATCCCCGATGTTCTGCCGATGACCGATCGGCTCGCAAAGACGCTCGCCATGCCCCGTTTCGTGGCGCTCCTGTTCGCTCTCTTTGGGGGCCTCGCCCTCGCCCTCGCGCTGCTCGGCGTCTATGGCGTGCTGGCCTATGGCGTCGCTCAGCGCACGCGTGAACTCGCGGTGCGAATGGCGGTTGGCGCCGACCGCCCCAAGCTGTTGGGCCTGGTGATCGGAGAGGGGATGCGGCTGGCAGGCCTCGGCGTCCTGCTCGGCGTCGTCGGCGCTTTGATGGCGAGTCGCCTGATCGAGCGTCTGCTTTACGGAGTGAAGATCTACGACCCGCTAACCTACGTGGCGGTGCCTACCGTGATTCTCGCGACTTCCGCTCTCGCCGCACTGATTCCCGCTTGGCGCGCCACCCGGGTGGCGCCGGCCTTTGCGCTGCGCGGGGACTAGAATGGTTCGCTATGACTTCGCTTCCCTCGTCGCGCGGATCGCGGATCGGTCCTTTGGCGCCCTCGTTCGGCCAGCAGGCGATATGGCTCATCGATCGCTTGGCGCCCGGCAACGCGGCGTACATCATGGCGGGCGCAGTCAGGTTGAGCGAGCGGCTGGACGAGGCGGCTTTGGCGCGTTCTCTCGCCGCTCTCGCCGCGCGCCATCCGATGCTCGGCGCACGCTTTCCCGAGGTCGACGGCGGCCCCCGCCTCATCCTCGACCGTTCGCCGGCCGCCGAGCCAGCGTTCGATCTGATCGTTGAGAGCCCGACTTTTTGGGAGGAAGGTGGGATTGCGGCCCGATTGGCCGAGTTCGCTTTCCGTCCTTTCGACCTCGAGCACGGACCGCTCTGGCGGGTCCTGTTGCTCCAGGGGCCGAGCGGCTCGGCTCTGGCCCTATCGGTTCATCACATCGTGGCCGACTTCTGGTCGCTCGAGATCCTGGTGCGCGAGCTTTTCGTGCTCTACCCGGCGAGCCTGGCCGGTGATCCGTCCAGAGCGGATCTTCCTGCCAATTCAATTGGCTTTGCCGAACGGCTACTGAGAGAAGAGGAGCGCGCTTCAGGGGCCGAAGAGAAAGAAGATTGGCGGTTCTGGCGCAAAGCGCTCGCCGAATATCCGGTTGTGCTCGACCTGCCCTCGGATCGTCCGCGACCCGCAGTGCAGACTTTCGTCGCGCGTAACGAGCGAGTCGATCTGCCTGCGGCACTCTCGGCGCGTGCGGGCGCTCTTGCCCGCGCGAACGGCGCCACGCTGTTCATGACCCTCCTCGCAGCCTTTCAGGCCGTTCTCGGGCGGATCTCGGGTTCGGTCTCGGGTGGCCGGCGCTTGCTGGTCGGCACGCCTACCGCCGGGCGTGGCCGCGCCGACGAGCGAAATCTCGTGGGCTATCTGGTCAACCCGGTGGTGATCGGTGCCGACCTTTCTCGCGACCCGACGTTTGCGCAGCTCCTCGGCCAGGTTCGCACCTTTGCGCTCGGTGCATTCGCCCATCAAGAGCTGCCTTTTACGCGGCTCGCAGAAGGCCTGCAGCCGGAGCGCGACCCCACGCGTTCGCCGCTCTTTCAAGTGTTTTTCAGCTTGCAGAAAGCCCGCCTGTCGCACGAAGGGCTGGCCGCTCTCGCGATCGGGGAGGGAGGGGTTCGCCTGCGGCTCGGTCCATTCACGGCGGAGACGGTTGCTTTGCCCGAGCCGGGGGCGCAGTTCGACCTGACGCTGGCCCTGGCGAGCCTCTCCCGCGGTCTGGTCGGGCGTCTGATCTACAACCAGGAGCTGTTCGCGGCCGAGACCATCGAACGCCTGGCGGGTTGGTTCGCCACTCTGTTGGAGGGTGCTCTCGATGCCCCCGCAACGGTTCCGGTGGCCGACCTGCCGTTGCTCTCCACGGCGGAACGGCGGGCCCTGCTGCTCGAACGGGATCGCACCGAAGTGGCGCTCCCGCTTGAAGCCACGGTGTCGATGCTGTTTTCGGCACAGGTTGCGGCGACGCCGGAGGCTCCGGCACTCTCGTTCCGCGGGGAGACGCTCAGCTATGCCGCGCTCGCCGAACGATCGGCGGAGTGGGCCGCGGAGCTTTCTGCGCTCGGTCTCGGACCCGATTCGCTCGCCGCGGTGTGCCTGCCCCGTTCGCTCGATCTCGTGGCCGGCCTGCTTGCGGTCTGGCAGGCCGGTGGGGCGTACCTACCGCTCGATCCGAGCTATCCGCCGGAGCGCTTGGCTCAGATGCTCGTTGATTCGGGGGCGCGGATTCTGCTGACCGATGCGGCGGGAAAGCGCCGGCTGGCTGCGGCGATTGCGCAGAGCGCCGGGATCCGAGTTCTGCGCATCGATCAGGGGCGGAGGCTTGAGGTGCCGCCGACGGGCTCTCCGCTCCGACTGCCGCCAGCGAGCCTTCACCCTGAGCACCTGGCGTACGTGATCTACACCTCGGGATCGACCGGCCGGCCGAAAGGGGTGGCGATCCACCATCGGGGCGTGGTCAATTTTTTTGTCGGCATGGATGCCGCGGTCGGCTGTGGCCCGGGCGACCGGCTGCTCGCGGCCACCAGCATGTCGTTCGACATCTCGGTGCTCGAATTGTTTTGGACTCTCTGTCGGGGCGCCGAGGTTGTGCTGCTCGGCGAGGATGCGATCCTGGGAGTCAACCGAGTGGCCGTAGCGGGTGCCGAGGTCGGCGGGACGCTCGACTTCTCGCTGTTCTACTTCGCCAGCGATGAGTCGAACTCTGATTCCGAGAGCGACAAGTACCGCCTTCTGCTGGAGGGCGCGCGCTTCGCTGATGCCCACGGCTTTGCTGCGGTATGGACGCCGGAGCGTCATTTTCACGCTTTCGGAGGCCTTTATCCGAACCCCGCGGTGACCGGCGCCGCGCTCGCGGCGATCACGCGCAATATCGCGATTCGCGCCGGCAGCGTCGTGCTACCCCTCCATCATCCTTTGCGGGTGGCCGAAGAGTGGGCCGTGGTCGACAACCTTTCTCGCGGCCGGGTCGGCATCGCGTTCGCTTCCGGCTGGCACGCCGACGATTTCGCGCTCCGGCCGGAAAGCTACGTCGAGCGGAAAGAGGGTCTCTGGTCGGGCATCGAAACCGTCCGTGCGCTCTGGCGTGGCGAGCCTCTGGCGGTCAAAGGAGGCACCGGGCAGGAGATCGAAGTGCGCGTCCTGCCCCGACCGGTCCAGGCTGATCTGCCGGTCTGGGTGACCGCGGCGGGCGCGGTCGAAACCTTCGTCAAAGCGGGGGAGATCGGCGCCCATGTGCTCACCCACTTGCTCGGCCAGACTCTGGAGGAAGTCGCGGCGAAGATCAGCGCCTACCGGGCGGCGCGCGCCGCCGCCGGCTTCGACCCGGCGGCCGGGAAGGTGACGCTGATGCTCCACACCTTCCTCGGTGGCGATCGCGATCAGGTCCGTGAGCAGGTGCGCCGGCCGTTCACCGAGTACCTGCGCTCGTCGCTCGGGTTGATGGAGAACCTGGTGCGGTCCTTGAACCTCGCGGGCGACCTGCGCACGATGAGCGACGCCGACCGGGAGGCTCTTCTGGAGTTCGCGTTTGCCCGCTATTTCGAGACCGGCGCGCTGTTCGGCAGCATTGAGGACGGCCTTGCGATGGTTGGACGCCTGCGCCGGATCGGTGTCGACGAGGTCGCCTGCCTGATCGATTTCGGCATTGATGAGGACACCGTACTCGCCGCCCTTACGCCGCTCGCGGAGCTGATGGTGCGGGCGCAGGCGGAAATCCCGACGGGCGACCCGGGCGGCGACGAAAGCTATTCGCTCACCGCCGAGGTGATCCGTCACCGCCCGACGTTGTTTCAGGCGACTCCCTCATTATTACGCCTGATCACCGAACGGCCGGGCGGCTGGGAGGCGCTCTTCGGTTTGCGCGCCCTGCTGCTCGGTGGCGAGGCGTTCCCTACGGCGCTTGCCGGAGAGGCACGCCAACGCCTGCCGGGGCGGCTGATCAACCTCTACGGCCCGACCGAGACCACGATCTGGTCGGCCGCGCACGAGCTCGACGGGCTCGATCCGCGCGCGGGCGCCGGTGGGTCCACACCGACGGTTCCGATCGGGAGACCGATCGCCAACACCGAAATCCACCTGCTCGACCGCGCACTCGAGAGGGTCCCTTCCGGCGTGCCGGGGTTTCTCCACATCGGCGGCCTTGGTCTGGCTCGCGGTTACCTGGGACGCCCGGACCTGACCGCGGAGCGCTTCCGCCCAGATCCGTTCGCTCGTCGCGCCGGAGCGCGCCTTTACGACACGGGCGATCTCGCGCGCCGACGGTCGGATGGCGTACTCGACTTTCTCGGTCGAGTCGATCACCAGGTCAAGATTCGCGGCCATCGAATCGAGCTTGCCGAGATCGAAGCGGTTCTCTCCGAGCAGAAAGAGATTGCCGAGGTGGTGGTCGTCGCGCGCGTCGTCGGTGGTAGTGGTGAAGAGGCGCGCCTGGTAGCCTACTTCGTGGCCGTGGAAGGGGAGTCGCCGGAGCCGGCCTCGCTACGCGAACGGCTCGCCGCGCGGCTGCCCGCTGCGATGGTGCCCGCAGCATGGATTGGTTTGCCCGCTCTGCCCCTCACCGCAAACCGCAAGGTCGATCGCGGATGGCTCTCGAGGAGCGGTCCGTTGCCCGATGGGCTTGGCTCGGGCGAGGGTTACGTCGCACCGCGCAACGCGACCGAGCGGCGGTTGGCCGAGCTGTTCGCCGGTGTGCTCGCGATCGATCGCGTCGGTGTTCACGACGGGTTCTTCGCCCTCGGCGGACACTCGCTCTCGGCAACCCGGTTGCTGTCCCGAGTGCGCGAGGCCTTTCGGGTCGATCTGCCGCTGCGCGAGCTGTTCACGGCGCCGACCGTCGCCGGACTCGCGGCGCGGATCGAGGCGGCCGAAGCGGAGAGCTCCGCAGCTTCACCACGAAGCGTCGAGCCCGCATTGGTTCACGGCCTCGCAGGCGACGCCAGGCCGCTCTCCTTCGTCCAGGCGCGGCTCTGGTCCATCGACCAGATCGAGCCGGGCAACCCGGCCTACAACAACGCTGCCGCGGTGCGTCTCGCAGGCGAACTCGATATCCCGGCGCTCACCCGCGCGTTGGTCGAGATCGTTCGTCGGCACGAGACCCTACGCGCCACCTTTCCGGCGGTCGATGGCCAGCCGATCCAACGCCTGGCCGCTCGGATCGGCCTCGAACTGGCGATCGAAGAGATCGCGGGCGCCTCCCTCGCCGACCGGCGGCGGGCGGCTCTCGACCGGGCCAGGGAACATGCGCGCCACGAATTCGATCTCGCTGTCGGTCCGCTGCTGATCGCCCGGTTGCTCAAGGTGGCACCCGCCGAACATCTGTTCCTGCTCGCGATCCATCACATCGTGTCGGATGGCTGGTCGCTCGGCGTCCTGGTGGGCGAGATGGCGGCGCTCTACGGGGCCTTCGCGCGCGACCTGCCGTCGCCGCTGCAGGAGGTCGCGGTCCGCTACGTCGATTACGCGGCCTGGCAGCGGCAGAGCCTGGCCGGGTCGCGTTTGGAACGGGAACTCGCCTGGTGGCGAGAGCGGTTGGAAGGCGCGCCGACCGTCCTTGAGTTGCCGACCGACCGGCCGCGTCCGGCGGTGCGCAGCTCGAGCGGCGCGATCCGCCGTTTCTTCGTGCCGCCGGAGTGCACCGCAGCGCTCGGCGCGCTCGGCCAGCGCCAGGGTGCGACGCCCTTCATGGTTTTGCTCGCAGGGCTGGAGGCGCTGCTCGCAGCGTATTCGGGGCGGCGCGATTTTCTGCTCGGCTCGCCGGTCGCGAATCGCAATCGGCACGAGGTCGAGGGTTTGATCGGGTTCTTCGTCAACACGGTGGTCCTGCGCGCCGATCTCTCGGGCGATCCGACCGGCAACGAGCTGATCGCCCGCGCCCGGGAGGCGACGCTCGGCGCGGCTGCGCACCAGGAGGTGCCGTTCGATCAGGTGGTCGAAGCGATGGTGGTGCCGCGCGACCTCTCGCACACGCCGCTGTTTCAGATCGCGTTCGCACTCCAGAACGTGCCGATGCCACGGTTGGAGCTGCCTGGGCTCGAAGCGACCTATCTCGAAGTGGATGCCGGAACGGTCAAGTTCGATTGGGATCTGTCGGTCGAAGAAACGGCGGATGGGTTGCGCGGGCGGCTGGCCTACAACGTCGATCTTTTCGACCCGGCAACAGTGGAGCGCGCGATCGGCCATTTCGAGAATCTGCTGGCTTCGCTCGCTGCCGATTCCGGTCGTCGGATCTCGGCGTTGTCTCCGCTCTCGCCCGCCGAGAGTTGGCAGCTGATCGAGTGGAACGATCCACGGACCGAGTACGAGGGGTGCGGCTTCGTCCAAGATTGGATCTTGGCCCGAGCCGCCGAGACTCCGGATACGGTGGCGGCCACCACCGATGCCGGCGCGATGACCTACGCCACGCTCACCGCACGTGCGGGTGCGGTGGCTCTTGCGCTCCGCCGTGCGGGGGCCGGCCCCGAACGGTTCGTCGGGATCTGGATGGAGCGCTCGCCCGAGATGCTGGCGGCGCTCTTGGGCGTCCACCTGGCGGGAGCCGCCTATCTACCGCTCGATCCTGAGCTGCCGCCGGAGCGAGCTGCGTTCATGATTGCGGACGCCGGAGTCTGCGTGCTGCTCGTAGATGCTGGACTTACCGGGCGGGCGGCCGAAATCGTCGGCGATCTGGGCTTTTCGGCAGCACAGGTCCTGCCGCTCGCCACCGCAGTTTGGCCGCCGTCCGCCCCTCCCGAGCGACTCTTGGACCTGGCGCCCGATCACCCGGCTTACGCGATCTATACCTCCGGCTCGACCGGTGCCCCCAAGGGAGTTGTGGTGTCTCACCGGGCGCTCGCCAATCGGATCGGCTGGGCGTTGGCGGCCGATTTCGGGCCGCGCGATGTCTTCCTGCACAAGACGACGATCGGGTTCGATGTCTCGTTGGCGGAGATCTTCCTGCCGCTCGCGGCGGGTGGACGCACGGTGCTGGCTCAACCGGGCGGCCAACGCGACGCCGGGTATCTGGTGCGGCGGATTCTGGAAGAGGGAATCACCCACGTCTCCTTTCCGCCGACGCTTTTGGACGCTCTGCTCGGCGAAGGGACCCTCTCTTCCAGCGCGAGTCTGCGCTATGTCGTCACCGGCGGTGAGACGGTGCCGACCGAGCTGCCCGGGAGGTTCTTCGCTCGATTCTCGGCCGCGAGCGGAGATCCCCGGGGCGAGCTGCCGGTGCTTTACAACCGCTACGGCCCGACCGAAGCGACATTGTCGGTGACCTCTCATCCGTTTCGACAAGCGCTCCTCGTTGGTGATCGGCCGGCGGAGTCGACGGATCGATCGTTGCCGATTGGACGTCCGACGGCGGGTGCCGAGATTCATGTCCTCAACCGCGATGGCCGGCCGGTGCCGATCGGCGTTCCGGGCGAGCTCTCCCTCGGCGGGACCTGCCTCGCGCGCGGCTATCTCGGGAGACCGGACCTGACCGCCGAGGCGTTCGCGCCGCATCCGCGAGGAACCGAGCGCGGAGCGCGCGTCTACCGGACCGGTGATCTGGTGCGGCTGCGCGCCGACGGCGAGCTGGATTTTCTCGGCCGGGTGGATCACCAGATCAAGATTCGCGGGTTTCGGGTCGAGCCGGGCGAGATCGCCGCAGTGCTTGCCAAGCACCCCACGGTTGGCGAAGTGGTGGTCGCGCTACACGACCTCCCGGTGCGCCAGCTGGTCGCCTGGTTTGTCGCCGCGCCGGGCCGCGTGGCGAGCGCTGAGGAGTTGCGCGACTTCCTGCGCGAGCGGCTGCCCGACTACATGGTGCCGGCCGCGCTCGTCGAGCTGGAGGCGTTTCCGCTCACCTCGTCAGGCAAGGTGGACGAACGGGCGCTTCCTGCGCCGCCGCGGTCGGCGACCGCGGGCGGTTATCGCCCGCCGGAGACGGTGGCCGAGCGGACGCTGGCGCGGATTTGGGGCGACCTCCTGGGCCTCCCTCGGGTCGGGGCGGACGACAACTTCTTCGCGCTCGGCGGCGATTCGATCCTATCGATTCAGGCGATCTCGCGCGCCCGGGCCGCCGGGCTCGATCTGGCGCCGCGCGATCTGTTCGCCCATCAGACCGTGGCCGAGCTCGCGCGTTGTTCTCGAGCCGATGCGGCCGATGTGGTCGATACGATGATCGGGGTCGATCCCTTAGGCTCGACGCCTGCCGAGGGCGATGCGCAAAGATTGCCGCCGATTTTGCACACTCCGCGGGACGGTGAGTTGCCGCTCTCGGCAGCGCAGGAGCGGCTCTGGTTTCTCGACCAGCTCGAGCCTGGGACTCCGGCGTACAACATCGCGGCCGCCGTGCGCCTCGAAGGCGACCTCGACATCGCTGCGCTCGCCGCTTGCCTTTCGGAGATCGTCCGGCGGCACGAGGATCTCCGCACCACCTTCCCCGCCGTGGATGGACGTGCTCGGCAGGCGATCGCTCGACCTGGGCCGCAGGCGCTGCCGGTGGTCGACCTCGCACGATTTCCGGAGCGTTCGACGGCCTCTGAGACCGAAGGGCATCGCCTCACTCGGAGCCACGCGCTTCGCTCTTTTGACCTCGCAGTGGGGCCATTGCTCGCATGCACTCTGCTCCGCCTCGCGCCGCGGGAGCACCAGGTCCTGCTCGCTCAGCACCACATCGTCTCGGACGGCTGGTCGATCGGCGTGTTCGTAAGTGAGCTGGCCGCGCTTTACTCCTCTTACGTGGCTCGGCAACCATCGCCGCTTCCGGAGCTGTCGGTCCAATATGCCGACTATGCTGCCTGGCAGCGCGACTGGCTTCTTGGAGCCGAGTTGGCGCGCTACCTCGACTTCTGGCGTCATCTCTCCGGCGCGCCGCCGCTCGAGCTGCCGGTCGATCGTCCGCGCCCGGCGCTCCAGACTTTTGCCGGGGGCGTTCGACCGGTCGTCGTGTCTGGGGAAGGTACGGGTCGCCTGCGCGCGCTCGCCCGAGACGAGGCCGCGACTCCGTTCATGGTTCTGGTCGCTGCGTTCTATGCGCTGTTTCACCGCTACAGCGGCCAGGAGGATCTGACCGTCGGCACGTTCGTCGCCAATCGCTCTCGGCCCGAGGTCTCTGGGCTGATCGGTTTCTTCGTCAACAACCTGGCGTTACGCACGTCGCTCGCCGGAAATCCGACCTATCGCGACCTCGTGAGACGGGTGCGCGCAACCACCCTCGGCGCCTACGCCCATCAAGAGCTGACCTTCGAGCGGTTGCTCGAAGAGATTCGGCCGGAGCGCGATCTCGCGCGCCCGCCGCTGTTCCAGGTCATGCTGGTGCTCCAGAACGCGCCGCTCGCGCCGCTCGTGCTTCCCGGGCTGACCGTCTCGATCCTGCCGATGGCGAGCGAGCACGCGAACTTCGAGCTGACGCTCTGGCTGATCGAACGCGAAGGCCGCTTCTCAGGTCGGCTCGAATACAACGCCGATCTGTTCGAGCCGACCACCGCAGAGCGCATCGCCAATCATTTCGTCCGCCTGCTGGAAGCGGGGTTGGCGGCGCCCGGCCGACGTCTCGCCGAGCTGGCTCTGCTCGGCGTCGGGGAACGCGCGCAGCTGCTGCTAGAATGGCCGTTCGGTCCGCAGCCTCAGCCGGGCGGAGGGCTCGCTCATCGTCTGATCGAGGCCCGGGCGGTCGAGCGACCGGAGGCGATCGCCGTGGTCGCCAAAGGCGACCGCATTTCGTATCGCGACCTGGACCGGCGTGCGAACCGCTTGGCGCATCGGTTGCGCCGTTTGGGCATTGGACCCGAATCACGGGTCGGCCTTCTCCTCCACAAGTCGCTCGACTTGCCGGTCGCGGTGCTCGCGGTGCTCAAGGCGGGCGGTGCCTATCTGCCGCTCGACGCCACTTACGCGGGGGAGCGGTTGGCGTTCATGGCCGAGGATGCGGGCGCCGAGCTGGTGATCGCGACCCGGGATACGGTCGCGGCGGCACCCGCAGGTGTGCCGTTGCTGCGCCTCGACGACGAGGCCGCGGGGATCGCCTCCGAGCCCGATGCGCCCCTGCCGGTCGACCCTCGGGTCGGGCCGTGGAGCTTGGCGTATCTGGTCTATACCTCCGGATCGACCGGACGGCCGAAGGGCGCGATGATCGACCACCGCGCCTGGGTCAATTCGTTCCGCGGATGTGACCTCGCCTACCGCTTGTCCGAGCGGACCTCGGCGCATTTGCAGATGGCGAGCTTCTCGTTCGACGTCTTTGCCGGCGACTTCTTGCGTGCGCTGGCCTCGGGCGGCAAGCTGGTGCTCGCGCCCCGAGATGTGCTGCTCGAGCCCGACCGGCTCTACGCCTTGATGCGAGCGGAGGAGGTGGACGCCGCCGAGTTCGTGCCTGCGGTGGCGCGCCTGCTCGCCGAGCATCTTCGAGGGACCGGCGAACGGCTCGATTTTCTGCGCCTGGCGGTGCTCGGAGGAGACGCCTGGTTCATGACCGAGTTCGCGGCGTTCGCCGAGCTGTGCGGCCGCGAGACCCGGGCGATCAACTCTTATGGCCTGTCGGAAGCGGCGATCGACAGCACGTTCTTCGAGCTGACCGCGGAGAACGCCCGGCGTTTCGCCGGAGTCGGCATGGCGCCGATCGGCCGCCCGTTCCTGGGCGACGAGATCTTTCTGCTCGACCGCTTGCTCGAGCCGGTGCCGATCGGTGTTCCCGGCGAGCTGTGCACAGGTGGTCCGGGCCTCGCCCGTGGTTACCACGGCCGCCCGGACCTGACCGCGGAGAAGTTCATCCCGCACCCCTTTGGCCGAGAAGCGGGCGCGCGGCTCTATCGGTCCGGCGACCTCGCTTGCTGGTTGGCGGACGGCAACCTGCAGTTCATCGGCCGCTTGGACCATCAAGTCAAGGTGCGCGGATTCCGCATCGAGCCGGGAGAGATCGAGACGGTCCTCGGGAGTCATCCGCGAGTGCGTCAAGCGGTGGTGGCGGTGCTCGAGGAACAGCCGGGGGTCAAGCGACTGGTGGCCTACGTGGTGCCCGCGGCGTCGAAGGATTCGGATGGCACCGAAGAGGGCGCGGTGAGCACCGAGCTCGAACCGAACGAGCTTCGGGCGTTCGCCCAAGCGAAACTGCCCGACTACATGGTCCCGGCGATCTTCGTGATGCTCGCGGGGCTGCCGCTTACGCCGAATGGCAAGATCGACCGCAAGGCATTGCCGGCGCCGATCTGGGGCGAGCTCGGTCGGGAGACGTCGGTCGCCCCGGCCACCGAGATCGAGCGCGCGATCGCCGAGATCTGGAGCCACGTGCTTGGGATCGAACGGGTCGGCGTATCCGATAACTTTTTCGAGTTGGGTGGCCATTCGTTGCTCGCCACCCAGGCGATGTCGCGGTTGCGCCAGCGCTTTGGCGTCGAGCTGCCCTTACGCACTCTTTTCGAGCGGCCGACGCTCACCGAGCTGGCGATCGCGGTAGAGGAGGCGGTGTTCGCGCGGCGGCTCGACTGTGGCGCATCCGGTGGTGCCGCCGACGCGGGCGAGCTGGCGACGCGGGCGAGCGGAGACGACGGCTCTGCGGTCCTCTCGTTCGCCCAGGAGCGGCTCTGGTTCCTCGATCAATTGGAGCCGGACAGCTCGTTATACAACTTGAGTTCAGGCCTCGCGCTCACCGGCGCATTCGTGCCCGCCGCCGCGATCGCCGCGATCGGCGAGATCGTCCGTCGCCACCACGCCCTGCGCACGGTCTTCGGGCTCGAAGGGGCCGAGCCGCGGCAGATCGTCCTGCCGCCGGGGCTCCGCGTGCCGGTGCTCGATTTCACCGCACTTTCCAACTCTGAAGTGCGCCGATTCATCGAGCGCGAGGCGGCGAATCCGTTCGATCTCGCGCGTGGGCCGGTGGTGCGCGCCCGCCTCCTAAGGCTCGCCGAGAGTTCGTGGGTGGCGACCTTCACGCTCCATCACATCGCGGGCGACGGCTGGTCGATGGGGGTTCTGATCCACGAGTTCGTCCGGCTGTACGCGGCGTTTTCGGCGGGCCTTCCCTCGCCGCTAGGCGAGCTGCCCTTGCAGTTCCGAGACTATGCGGCGTGGCAGCGCGTGCGGCTCGTCGGCGAGCGGCTCGAACGGCTGTTGGCGCACTGGCGTGAGGCGTTGAGCGATGTGCCGGTTCTGCTCGATTTGCCGACCGATCGACCGCGCCCGGCGAGGCAGTCTTATCGTGGGGGCCGCGTCTTTTCCCGTCTCGCGCCGGAGCCGCTCGGCGCGTTGCGCAGAGTGGCCGAGGCGGGGGGAACCACGCTGTTCATGGCGCTTGCCGCGGCACATTTGGCGTTGCTCTCGCGCTTCACGCGGCAGGAAGAGCTGCTGCTCGGGGTTGCGGTGGCGAACCGGGAGCGGCCGGAAATCGAAGGGCTGATCGGCTTCTTCGTCAACACCCTCGCTTTGCCCGGGCGGTTGACGCGTGACGCAGACGGCCGGTTGCCGTTCGCGCACCTCCTGGCGCGAACCCGGGAGGCGGCGTTGGCAGCGTTCGGCCATCAGGAACTGCCGTTCGAGCGCCTGGTGGCGGAGCTGCGCTTGGAACGAACGCTGGCCGCAAACCCACTGGTCCAGGTGCTGTTCGCGTTCCAGAACGCGCCCGCTGAGAGGCTCGTGCTGGGCGGGCTCAAGATCGCCTCCTTGGAGCCTGCCGAGGAACAGGCGAAGCTCGATCTCGCGACCACCTGGACCGAGGAGGGGGGCGGCCTTTCGGGCAAGCTGGTCTACGCCGCCGATCTGTTCGATCCCACGACGGTGCGCCGGTTGGCGGACCGTTTCGTCCGCCTGCTCGAAGTGGTTGCGGAAGCGCCCGAGAGCTGTGTGTTCGAGCTGGCGCTGCTCGGGCCGGCCGAGCGCCAGCAGCTCGAAATCGAATGGAACGACACGGCTCTTCTCGCCGTGCCGTTCGTCTCGGTCTTGGAGCGCTTCGAGCGCCAGGCGCGCGCGACGCCGGAGGCGATCGCGATCGATGCCATGGGCGAGCAGGGGACGGCCACCGCCTGGAGCTACGCGCGGCTGGATGCAGAGGCCACGCGGCTCGCCCGCCGGCTCGCGACACTCAGGGTAGGTCCGGAGGTACGGGTGCCCCTTCTGCTCGGCCGGACACCTTACCTGGCGGTCGCGGTGCTCGGCGTCTGGAAAGCGGGCGGAGCCTACCTGCCGCTCGATCCGGCGTTGCCCGCGGAGCGGCTCGCGCTCTACTTGGAGGAGGCTTGGCGCGGCGAGGCGGTGCGGGTGATGGTCGCGGATGTTGGGAGTGTGGGGATGGGGGTGGCGGAGGCGGGCGGGCGGGTGCTGGTGGTAGGCGAGAAGGACCCCTGGGAGCTGAAGGACAGCAGGGACGGAGGGGAGGGTGAGGACGACCCACGAGCGCTCCAGGCAAGCGATCTGGCCTATCTGATCTTCACTTCTGGGACGACCGGACGACCGAAAGCGGTGCAGGTCGAGCAGGGTCAGATCGGGCACACGCTGGCCGCGGTGTCCGGATACTTTGGCCCGGGCGACCGGATGCCCTGCTTGGCCGCGGCCTCGTTCGACATCTTCCTGTTCGAGCTGTTCGGTCCGCTGCTCGCAGGCGGCACGTCGGTGCTGTTCCGTCTTGAGCCGACGCTCGATCTGTCGGCGCTGCTTGTCGAGCTGCCACGTGCCACGCTGCTCCACGCGGTGCCGGCACTGATTCGCGAGATCGCGGGTCTGGCACGCGGACGGGGCGGGTTCCGCGCCCTGCGTCGGGCGTTCGTCGGTGGCGACCTGGTGCCACCGGACTTGATCGACGAGATGCGAGCGGGGTTTCCCTGCGCCCTGCCGACGGTGCTTTACGGCCCGACCGAGGCGACGATCGTCGCCGCGAGTTCGACGTTGGCGGTGGGTGAAACACCGCGCGGTGCGCTGGTCGGCCGGCCGCTGCCCGGTTGCCGCCTGGAGCTGCGCGATCGGGCCGGCCGGCTCACTCCGATCGGAGTGCCGGGCGAGATCCGGATCGGTGGCGGAGGTGTTGCGCGCGGCTATCTCGGCGCCGATTCGGCCGAAGAGAGTGCGGAGCGTTTTGTCACGGACCCGGCCGGTGGCGCCCGGTTCTATCGCAGCGGCGACCTCGCTCGCAGCCGACCGGATGGCACGATCGAGTTTCTCGGTCGACTGGACGATCAGGTCAAGGTCCGCGGTTTCCGCATTGAGCCCGGCGAGGTCGAAGCCGCACTTGTGGCGCATCCAGGGGTGGCAGAGGCGGTGGTCGTGGCACGGAAAGACGGAGGGGAGAGAGGTCTTCGGCTGGTCGCGTACATCGTGCCGCGAGCGAATGCGGAGCCCGATGAAGTCGCGCGAGAAGACGAGCTTCGAAAGCTCCTCGCGCGGCGTCTTCCCGACTACATGATCCCGGCGGCGTGGGTGTTCCTCGCCGCGCTGCCGGTTTCAGCCCACGGCAAGATCGACCGCCGAGGTCTCCCCGCCCCCGGCCCGGCGTTCGTGGCGGCCGAACGAACGTTGCCGAACACTCCCGCCGAGCGCTTTGTGGCGGCCCTCTGGCGCCAGGTTCTGCCGGGCTTGGGGGAGTCCGATCGATCCGAATTGGGTGTCGCCGACGATTTCTTCGCGCTCGGGGGCGATTCGATCAAGGTCGCGATCCTGACCAATCTGCTCCAGGAGCGATTGGGCGCCCAGGTCTCGGTGGTCGCGGTCTTCGATCACCCGACCGTGGCGCGCCTCGCGCGCTTTCTGGAAGAGCGCTTCTCCGCGGAGCTGGCTCACGCTTCCGCGGAGACACCGGGCTTCGACGAGGTGGGAGCCTGGCGGCCGATCGAGCGCCGGTCGCCCGAAGCCGAGCCCGCTCCGCTCTCGTTCGCTCAAGAGAGGCTCTGGTTTCTCGACCGGCTCCAACCCGGGAGTGCAATCTACAACCTGAGCGTGGCTCTCGCGCTCGAAGGCGACTTTCTCCCCGATGTCGCAGTTGCCGCGATCGGTGAGGTGGTCCGTCGGCATCAAGCCCTGCGAACGGTCTTCGGGCTCGCCGGGGCCGAGCCTCGTCAGATCATTCTGCAACAGACGACGATACCGGTGCCGATCCTCGACTTTGTCGCGTCGCCCGACCCATTGGTCATGGCGCGCCGCGTAGGCGAACGTGAAGCGGCGACCCCTTTCGACCTCGTGCGGGGGCCGGTGGTGCGCGCTCGCCTGTTCCGCCTCGCGCACGAATCCTGGATGGCGACGTTCACGCTCCATCACATCGCCGGCGATGCCTGGTCGATGGGCGTCCTGGTCCGCGAGTTCGCTGCACTGTACGAGGCGCTGGCTGCGGGCCTCCCATCGCCGCTCGCCGAATTGCCGCTTCAGTATGCCGACTACGCGGCCTGGCAACGTGCGATGCTCACCGACGAGCGGCTCGAACGGATGCTCGCGCACTGGCGCGCGGCGCTCGCCGACGTGCCGGTTCAGCTCGATCTGCCAACCGATCGACCGCGACCCGCGGTCGCATCGTTCCGCGGTGGGCATGTGTTTACGAGCTTCGCGCCGGAAAGTCTCGCTGCTCTTCGCGCGGTAACCGAAGCCGGCGGCGCGACGCTGTTCATGGCGCTTTCCGCAGCATTCTTTGCTCTGCTCTCCCGCTTCACCCGGCAAGAGGAGCTGCTCCTCGGGATCGCGGTGGCGAACCGCGTGCGGCCGGAACTCGAAGGGCTGATCGGTTTCTTTGTCAACACCCTCGCGTTGCCCGGGCGGCTGACGCGCGATGCTCGCGGTCGGCTGCCGTTTTCGGTCCTTCTCGCGCGAACGCGGGGAGCGGCGATCGCCGCTTTCGGCCATCAAGAGCTGCCGTTCGAGCGCTTGGTGTCAGAGCTTCGCCTCGAACGAACCCTGGCCGCCAACCCTCTGGTCCAGGTCCTGTTTGCGCTCCAAAACGCGCCGATTGGACCGCTCGTGCTCCCGGGGCTTTCGGTTTCGCCTCTGAGCTTCGAGGAGGAGCCGGCGAAGCTCGATCTGTCGACCGCGTGGGTCGAGGAGCGGGGGGAGCTCTCCGGCAAGCTGGTCTACGCCGTCGATCTGTTCGACCCGGCGACCGCCCGCCGGCTGGTCGATCGATTCGTTCGCCTGCTCGAAGCGGTGGCGCTGGAACCCGAAAGCTGCGTGTTCGAGTTGGCGCTGCTCGCGCAAGCTGAACGCCAGCAGCTCGAAGTCGAATGGAACGACACGGAGCGTGGAGCGGAGCCGTTCGTCGCGGTCCATCGGTGGTTCGAGCGCCAGGCGAGGGCGACGCCGGAAGCGATCGCGATCGAAGCCGTAGGGCAAGGGGGCGCCACCGAATCCTGGAGTTACGGGCGGCTTGATGTGGAGGCCGAGCGGCTCGCCCGCCGGCTCGTGGCGCTTAAGGTCGGTCCGGAGGCGCGGGTGCCCCTATTGCTCGGTCGGACACCGTACCTCGCGGCGGCGATCCTCGGGGTCTGGAAAGCGGGCGGCGCCTACCTGCCGCTCGATCCGGCGTTGCCTGCGGAGCGGCTCGCGCTTTACTTGGAAGAGGCTTGGCGCGGCGAGGTGGTACGGGTGCTGGTGGCGGATGCCGGGAATGTGGGGGCGTGGGTGGCGGAGGCGGGAGGACGAGTGCTGGCGGTGGGTGAGGAGGGCCCCAAAGACTTGGAGGATGGCAAGGACGGTGGGGACTTTGCGCGAGCGACCCGGCCGAGCGATCTGGCCTATTTGATTTTCACTTCGGGCACGACCGGGCGGCCGAAGGCGGTGCAGGTGGAGCAGGGTCAGATCGGGCACACCCTGGCCGCGGTGGCGGGATTCTTTGGTTCAGGCGACCGGATGCCCTGCTTGGCCGCGGCCTCGTTCGACATCTTCCTGTTCGAGCTGTTCGGTCCGCTGCTCGCAGGCGGCACGTCGGTGCTGTTCCGTCTGGAGCCGACGCTCGACCTGACCGCTCTGCTCGCGGAGCTGCCGCGCGCCACGCTGCTCCATGCGGTGCCGGCGCTGATGCGCGAGATCGCGGGTCTCGCGCTCGCTCGCGGCGGCCTGGCCGGTCTGCGCCGTGCGTTCGTCGGCGGCGACCTGGTGCCGCTCGATCTGATCGACGAGATGCGGGCGGGGTTTCCGGGCGCCCTGCCGACGGTGCTCTACGGCCCGACCGAAGCGACGATCGTCGCCGCGAGCGCGACGTTGGGCCGCGGCGCGACGCCGCGCGGCGCGCTGGTCGGCCGGCCGCTCCCCGGCTGTCGGTTGGAGCTGCGCGATCGGGACGGTCGGCTCGTTCCGATCGACGTGCCGGGGGAAATTTGGCTCGGCGGCCCAGGCGTCGCGCGCGGTTATCTCGGCTCCGATGCGGACGCGTTGACGGCGGATCGTTTTGTCGCGCGCTCCTCGGCTGAAGGCGAGCGGTTCTATCGCACCGGCGACCTCGCGCGCCGCCATGCGGACGGCACGATCGAGTTTCTCGGGCGTTTGGACGATCAGGTCAAGGTGCGGGGTTTCCGCATCGAGCCAGGGGAGGTCGAGGCTGCGCTCGCAGCGCATCCATCGGTGGCCGAGGTGGTGGTCGTGGCGCGAAACGACGAGGAGGAGGAGGGAGGTCGCCGCCTGGTTGCGTACATCGTGCCGCGAGCGACTGCGGAGCCCGATGAGCTCGCGAGAGAAGACGAGCTTCGAGGGTTTCTCGCTCGGCGTCTTCCCGACTACATGATCCCGGCGGCGTGGGTGTTCCTCGCCGCGCTGCCGCTTTCGGCGCACGGCAAGATCGACCGTCGGGGTCTCCCCGCCCCCGGCCCGGCGCCCGTGGCAGCCGACCGGACGTTGCCGAGCACTCCGGCCGAGCGCTTCGTGGCGGCCCTTTGGCGCGAGGTTCTGCCGGGCTTGGCAGAGTCCGATCGATCCGAATTGGGTGTCGCCGATGATTTCTTCGCGATCGGGGGCGATTCGATCAAGGTCGCGGTCTTGACCAATCTTCTGCAGCAGCGATTGGGAGCCCAGATCTCGGTGGTTGCGGTCTTCGATCATCCGACCGTGGCGCGGCTCGCGCGCTTTCTAGCGGAGCGTTTTCCCGGGGAACTGGCTCGCGCGCTCACGAAGGAGCCGGTCTCCGACCAGGTCGGCGTCTGGCGTTCGATCGCGCGCCGGTCGCCCGCAGAGGAAAACGCGCCGCTGTCGTTTGCTCAAGAACGGCTCTGGTTCCTCGATCGATTGGAGCCGGACAGCTCGTTGTACAACCTGAGCTCAAGCCTCGCGCTCACCGGCGCATTCGTGCCTGCCGCCGCGATCGCCGCGATCGGCGAGATCGTCCGTCGTCACCAAGCTCTGCGCACGGTCTTCGGCCTCGAAGGGGCCGAGCCACGGCAGATCGTCCTGCCGCCGGGGCTCGACGTGCCGGTGCTCGACTTTGCCGCGCTCTCCGGCTCCGCGGTGCGCCGATTCGTCGAGCGCGAGGCGGCGAACCCGTTCGATCTCGCTCGCGGGCCGGTGGTGCGCGCCCGCCTCCTGCGGCTCGCCAAGAGTTCGTGGGTGGCGACCTTTACGCTCCATCACATCGCGGGCGACGGCTGGTCGATGGGGGTCTTGATCCACGAGTTCGTGCGGTTGTACGCGGCGTTTTCCGCGGGCCTGCCGTCTCCTCTCGGCGAGCTGCCTTTGCAGTACGCCGATTTCGCGGTGTGGCAGCGCGGGCAGCTCGTCGACGAGCGGTTCGAACGCCTTCTCGCGCACTGGCGTGAGGCGCTCGTCGGTGTGCCGGTTCTGCTCGACTTGCCGACCGATCGTCCGCGCCCGGCGGTGCAGTCCTATCGCGGGGGCAGCGTCTTTGCGCGCCTCGCGCCGGAACCTCTGGCCGCGCTGCGGGCGGTGGCCGAGTCCGGCGGCGCCACGCTGTTCATGGCGCTCGCCGCGGCGCATCTGGCGCTGCTCTCGCGCTTCACGCGGCAGGAAGAGCTGCTGCTCGGGATCGCGGTGGCGAACCGGGAGCGGCCGGAAATCGAAGGGCTGATCGGCTTCTTCGTCAACACCCTCGCTTTGCCCGGGCGGTTGACGCGCGACGCCGAAGGCCGGTTGCCGTACAGGCACCTCCTCGCGCGAACCCGGGAGGCGGCGTTGGCCGCCTTCGGCCACCAGGAACTGCCGTTCGAGCGCCTGGTGGCGGAGCTGCGTCTGGAGCGTACGCTCGCCGCAAACCCTCTGGTCCAGGTCCTGTTCGCGTTCCAGAACGCGCCCTCCGAGAGGCTCGTGCTCCGCGGGCTTGAGGTCGCCGCCTTGGAGCCCGCCGAGGAACAGGCGAAGGTCGATCTTGCGACCACCTGGATCGAGGAGGGGGGCGGCCTCTCGGGCAAATTGGTCTACGCCACCGACCTTTTCGACCCCGCGACGGCGCGCCGGTTGGTGGACCGTTTCGTCCGACTGCTCGAAGCGGTTGCCGGAGCCCCCGAGAGCTGTGTCTTCGAGCTGTCGTTGCTCGGCGCCGCGGAGCGCCAGCAGGTCGAGGTCGAGTGGAACGACACCGGATTTGGCGATGGCGCAGACGCGGCGACGCTCGATGAGCTGATCGCGGCGCAGATGGCGGCCACACCCGGCGCGATGGCGGTGCTCGCCGAGGAAGGTTGCCTCACCTATGCCGAGCTGGGCGCGCGGGCCTCGGGGCTCGCAGCGCGTTTGACCGCGCTCGGTGTGGGGCCGGAGACCCGGGTCGGCGTCTGTGCCGAGCGTTCGCTCGACCTGGTCGTGGCATTGCTCGCGGTGCTGGAGGCGGGGGGCGCCTATGTGCCGCTCGATCCCGATTATCCGGACGAGCGCCTGGCCGCGATGATCGAGGATGCCGCTGCGCCGATCGTCCTGGTCCAGGAGCGCTTCACGGTGCGCTTCCATGCTCTCGCCGGTTCCGGGGAGCGTACGCGGGTTGTGCCGCTCGAACCGGCGCTCGCCTCTCGGCCCGAGCCGGGCTCGCCGCCGGGCGATTTCGCTCGGCTCGGTCCCGATCGGGCGGCGTACGCGATCTTCACCTCCGGATCGACCGGCCGGCCGAAAGGAGCGGTCAACAGCCACCGCGCGATCGTCAACCGGCTGCGCTGGATGCAGCGGGCCTACGGACTCGGCGCGGACGACCGGGTGCTGCAAAAGACACCGTTTTCTTTCGATGTCTCGGTCTGGGAATTCTTCTGGCCCCTGCTCACCGGGGCGCGCCTGGTGATGGCCCGGCCGGGCGGCCACCGCGATCCCGCCTACCTGGTCGATCTGATCGAGCGGGAGGGGATCACCACGCTCCATTTCGTCCCCTCGATGCTCCAGGTGTTTCTCGACGAGCCACGGCTCGAGCGCTGCGTCGGCCTGCGGCGTGTGGTGGCGAGCGGTGAGGCGCTGCCGCCCGATCTCGTCCGTCGGTTCACGGAACGGCTGGGAAGTCCTTTCGGCATCGAGCTGCACAACCTGTACGGCCCGACCGAAGCGGCGGTCGATGTCACGTTCCACGCCTGCGCGGCGAGGGATGCCGAGCGCGGTGTGCCGATCGGCCGGCCGATTGAAAACCTGGTAATCCGGGTTCTCGACCGCTCGCAGGCACCGGTGCCGATCGGCATTGCGGGGGAGCTTTACATCGGCGGCGTGGGCGTCGGGCGTGGCTATCTCGGCCGCCCCGATCTGACCGCGGAGCGCTTCGTGCCGTCCCTCGTCGCACCGGGTTTGCGTTCGGCGGGTGCCCGGGGAGGCGATCGGCTCTATCGCACCGGCGACCTCGCGCGCCATCGGTCGGACGGCGTGATCGACTACCTGGGCCGGATCGACCACCAGGTGAAGATCCGGGGGTTCCGCATCGAGCTGGGGGAGATCGAGGCGGCGCTCGGCGCGGTTTCCGGTGTGCGCGAGGCGGTGGTTCTGGCACTCGATGGGGGCGGCTCGGCCGGGAGCCGCCTGGTCGCCTACCTGGTGGCAGGTCCCGAGGTGAGCATCGAAGGCCTTCGCGCGACCCTGCGCGAGAAGCTGCCCGACTACATGATGCCGACGGCGTTCGCATTCATTGAGGAGATGCCGCTCTCGCCGAACGGCAAGGCCGACCGCAAAGCGCTTTCGCGGATCGAGCCGGGGTTTGATCCGAGCTTCGGACCGGGCGGCGATTCGAACGCCGCGACGCCGCCCGAGGGCCCCACCGAGGAGCTGCTCGCCGCGATCTGGGCGGAGGTGCTGGGGCGACCGGATCTCTCTCGGCGTGCCGATTTCTTCGCCGCCGGAGGGCACTCGCTGCTCGCGACCCGGGTCGTGTCGCGGGTGCGCGGCGTCTTCGGAGTCGAGCTGCCCCTGCGCCAGACCTTCGAGACGCCGACGCTCGCGGGCCTCGCTGCGGCGATCGACGAACGGATGCGTTCTTCCTCGTACCTCGCGGCGCCGCCGCTGGTCCCGGCGGATCGCGGGGCGCGCGTGCCGCTCTCGTTCTCCCAGGAGCGGCTCTGGTTCCTCGACCGGCTGGAACCGGGAAGTGCGGCCTACAACCTGCCTGCCGCTCTCGCGCTCGACGGCCCGCTCGACCTTGCGGCATTGACCGCGGCGCTCACCGCGCTGGTCGCCCGCCACGAGACGCTGCGCACCACGTTCGTCGAGCGCGACGGTGAGCCGGAGCAGGTGATCGCAGTGCCGTCGCCTGATCGCGTCAGAGTGGCTCTACCGGTGGTCGATCTCGAGCGGCTCGATGCCGGGAATTTGCAAGAGACCGAAGCCCGGCCGCTGCTCGAGCGGGCGGCGGTGCTGCCGTTCGACCTCGCCCGCGGGCCGCTGCTGCGCGCGGTGGTTCTGCGCCGGGCGGTCGAGCGCCACGAGCTGCTTTTGAGTCTGCATCACATCGTGAGCGATGGCTGGTCGACGGCGATTCTGGTGCGTGAGACCGCGGCGCTGTACGAACATTTCGCCGGTCGCTCGGAGGCGCCGCGGGGGTTGGCTCCGCTGCCGATTCAGTACGCCGACTATGCGATCTGGCAGCGCTCCTGGCTGCGCGGCGAGGCGCTCGAAGCGGCGCTCTCGTGGTGGCGCGAGCACTTGGCGGGAGCGCCTGCGCGGCTCGACCTGCCGCTGGACCGGCCGCGGCCGCCGGTCCAGCGCTATCTGGGGGCGGAGGTGGCGCTGGCGCTCGGTCCGGATCTCGCCGCCGGTCTCGGTGTGCTCGCGCGAGAGCGGGGCGCGACGTTGTTCATGGTGCTCCTGGCGGCGTTCCAGACGCTCCTGGCGCGCCTCGCCGGCCAGGCGAGCGTGATCGTGGGCACGCCGGTCGCCGGGCGCAACCGGGCCGAGATCGAAGGTCTGATCGGCTTCTTCGTCAACACCCTGCCGCTGCGCGGCAACCTGGCGGGAGACCCACCGTTTTCCCGGTTGATCGGATTGACGCGCGAGGCGGCGCTCGGCGCGTACGCGCACCAGGATCTGCCGTTCGAGCGTCTGGTAGAAGAGCTGGCGGTCGAACGCAGCCTCGCTCGTGCGCCACTGTTTCAGGCGATGCTGGTGCTGCAAAACCTTGCGGTGCCGGGTGGTGGCAGGCCCGGCGCGGTCGAGCTCGCCGCGGGGGGGCTCCGCATGACGCCGCTCGCGTTGCCGGTCCGCCACGTGAAATTCGATCTCGATCTCGCCTTCTGGCCGGAGGGCGATGGTTTCGCGGGGCGGATCGCCTACGACACCGACCTGTTCGACGAGTCGACGATGGCGCGCTGGGCGGCGCGCTTTGCGACCCTTCTGGCCGGCGGGGTCGCGGAACCCGACCGGCGCGTCTCCGAGCTGCCGCCGAGGGTGGAAACGGAGAACCGCCAGCTGTTCGCTCTCGCGGCCGACGCGGCGCCCGATCCGGCGGAGGAGGGGCTGGTGGGTCGGCGCCGGGCACCCGCTTCGGATCTTGGCGCGCCGAGCTTGCCGCCGCGTGGTCTGGTCGAAGAGATCGTCGCCGGTTTCTATATCGAGCTGCTCGGGTTCGCCACGATCACGCGCAGCGCCGACTTCTTTGCCCTCGGGGGGCACTCGCTGCTCGCTGCTCGGCTGGCGGCGCGGGTGCGCGAAGCGTTCCATATCGAGTTGCCCTTGCGCGCGCTGTTCGAGGCACCCACGGTCGCGGCTCTGGCAGCGCGCATCGATCGGATGCGGCGGGTCGCGGCGCCATTGCCGCAGATCAGGCCGACGATTCAGCCGACCCGGCGCGACCTGCCTCTGCCGCTCTCGTTCGCCCAAGAGCGGCTTTGGTTCTTCGATCGCCTCGAACCGGAGAGCACCGCCTACAACCTGCCCGTGGCGCTCGCGCTCGATGGCCGGCTCGATTCCGGGGCGCTCGCGCGGGCGGTTGCGGCGCTGATCGCCCGGCACGAAATACTGCGTACGACGTTCGTCGCGGACGAGGAGGGACCGCGCCAGGTCGTAGCGCCGCCTCCGGCTTCGACATCGAGCCTGCTCCTGCCGCTGATCGATCTCGGGGGGCTCGAGCGCTCCCGTGCCGAGCCGGCGGCCGGGGAGATTCTCTCTCGCGCCGCTGCGCGGCCTTTCGACCTGGCGCGCGGTCCGCTGCTGCGCGCTCTGCTCGTGCGCCTCGGTGGCTCCGAGCCGGAGCGCCACCATCTGCTGGTCGATCAGCACCACATCGTCTCGGACGGCTGGTCGCTCTCCATCCTGGTGATCGAGATGATCGCCCTCTACGCCGCGTTGGTGGCCGGCAGTCCGTCGAGTTTGCCCCCGCTGCCGATCCAGTACGGGGATTTCGCCGTCTGGCAGCGAGGCTGGTTGGCGGGCGAGACGCTCGACCGGGAGCTCGCCTGGTGGCGCGGCCAGCTTGCCGGCGTGCCACCGCTTTTGGAGTTGCCGCTCGATCGCCCGCGGCGCTCCGGCGCGGCGCGTTTCCGCGGCGGCAAGGTCGAAGTGCGCTTGCCGGCCGAGCTGTCGGCCCGCCTCGCTGCGCTCGGTCGCCGTCGCGGCGCGACAATGTTCATGATCTTGCTCGCCGGGTACGAGGCGTTCCTTTCGCGGATCACCGGGCAGGAAGATTTTGCGCTCGGCACGGTGGTGGCGAACCGAGACCTCCCGGCGCTCGAAGGGCTGATCGGTCTGTTCGTAGACACCCTTGCGTTGCGTGCCCGCGTCGAACGGCAGGCAGGACGGACGCCGGCCTTCATCGCCTTCCTCGATTCCGTGCGCACGGCCACGCTCGGCGCGTTCGAGCACCGCGATCTGCCGTTCGAACGCCTGGTCGAGGCGCTGGAGCTGCCGCGGAGCCTCGCGCATCAGCCGCTGGTCCAGACCGTCCTCGCGCTCCAGAACATGCCGCGGACGATGGTAGTGGTGCCGGGCCTCACCTTCGCCCCGCTGCCGGTGGTCGAGGAGTCGGTGCGGTTCGATCTCGGGCTTTCGCTCACGGAGACGCCGGAAGGGTTGGTGGGTGGTCTGGAATACAGCTCGGGCCTGCTCGACGAGGCGACCGTCGAGCGTTGGTGGGGGGAGCTCGCGACGCTGTTGGCGGGGGTGGCGGAAGATCCTGAGCGCTCGCTTTCCGACCTGCCGCTACTGCCGGAGCCGGAGCGGCGCCAGTTGCTCGAATGGGGGCAGGCGCGCTCCGCCGCCGATCGAAAGAATCGCCACTCGGCGCCCGACCTGTTCGCGGCCACGGTGGCGGCGAATCCGGACAACCTGGCCGTCCGCCATGCGGGTAGCGAGTTGACGTTCGGCGCGCTTTCAGCGCGGGCGGAAGAGGTCGCGGCTCGACTCCGGAGCCTCGGGGTGAACCGTTCCGCGCCGTTGGTCGCGCTCCTGGTCGAACGGTCGCTCGATCTACCCGCGGCGCTGTTCGGGGTCTGGGCCGCGGGCGGCGCAGTTCTGTTCCTCGACCCGTCGCTACCGATCGCCCGTCTGCGCCTCTTGATCGAGGACGCGTTCGGCCCGGGCGGCCGACCGGTCGTCGTGCTCCATGGCGCGACGCGCGAGTTCGCCGAGCCTCTCGGCCTGAACCGCGAAACTGCGCTGGATCTCGACGCGCCGCGCGAGGCAGATGGCGCTCCAAGCACGGATCGCGGCGCGGTTGATCTCACCGATCTGGCCTACCTGATCTACACCTCCGGCACCACCGGCCAACCCAAAGCGGTCATGGTCGAGCACGGGCAGCTCGCGCAGACCCTCGCCGCGGTGCAGCAAGCGTTCGGGTTTGCGGCCGACGACCGGATGCCGGTGCTCGCCGCGGCGTCCTTCGATATTTTCCTTTTCGAGCTGCTCGCGCCGCTCCTGGCCGGTGGTGCGGTCGAACTGTGGCCGCTCAAGCCGACGCTCGACGTCGCCGCGCTCGCCGCCCGGCTCGATGGCTTCACCCGCCTCCATGCGGTCCCGGCTCTGATGCGGCAGGTGGTCGAAGCGGTGCGCGAGCGGCCAGGCGGCGGGGAGTTGCCGAGCTTGCGTCAGCTATTCGTCGGGGGCGATGCCGTCCCTGCCGAATTGCTCGCCGATCTCCGCGCCACGTTCCCGCAGGCGGTGGTGACCGTTCTTTACGGGCCGACCGAAGCGACGATCCTGGCCACGAGTTGGAAGGTCGAGGCGTCGCTCTCGGCGGAACACCGGCCGATCGGGCGGCCGCTCGCGGGGGTCGTGCTCGCGGTGGTCGATCGCGACGATGAACCCGTGCCAATCGGCGTCTCCGGCGAGCTTCTGCTGGGCGGACCGGGGGTGGCGCGCGGCTATCTGGGGCGGCCGGATCTCGCCGCCGAGCGCTTTATCGCGACGGACGGCGGGCGCTTCTACCGCACCGGCGATCGCGCGCGCTGGACCGCAGAGGGGGTGCTCGAATTCCTCGGCCGACTCGACCAGCAGGTGAAGGTACGCGGGTTCCGGATCGAGCCGGGAGAGATCGAGGCGCTGCTCGTCGAGCACCCCGAGGTGGCGGCAGCAGCGGTGTTGGCGCTCGACGCCGGAGATGACGGCAAGCGGTTGGCGGCTTTCGTCGTGCCGCGTCCGGAAGCCGAAGGAGGACTGGTCGATCGCCTGCGCGGTCATCTCGCGGCGCGGCTTCCCGACTACATGGTTCCGGGGAGCTTCGCGCTGCTCGACGCACTGCCGCTCACCCCCCACGGCAAGGTGGATCGGAAGGCGCTCGCCGAGCGGGCACCCGGCTCGGCAGGCGAGATTTCGGCGCCAAGCTCCGGCGGGCCGATGTCGCCGTTCGAAGAGCTGGTGGCGCTCGGCTTCGGCGAGGTCCTCGAACGCAAGGTCGTCGGTCGAGACGACGACTTCTTCGCGCTCGGCGGGCACTCTCTGCTCGCGGTCCAGCTCGCGGCGCGGCTCACGCGACTGCTGGGTCTCGAGCTGCCGGTGCGCGCGCTGTTCGAAGCGCCGACCGTGCGCGGCTTGGCGCAATGGGCTCAGCTCTTTGCCGAGGAGAGCGAACCGACCGGGCCGCCCTTGGCGTCCGCTCCGATCCTGCGCCGCGAGCGCCGTTCCGGTTTGCCGCTTCCGCTGTCGTTCGCGCAGGAGCGGCTCTGGTTTTTAGAGCAGCTCGAGCCGGGCACCGCCGCCTATAACCTCGGTCTACCACTCGCGCTGGACGGTGATCTCGATCTCACAGCCCTGCGTGCCGCTCTCACGTCTCTCTCCGAGCGCCACGAGGCGCTGCGCTCGACGTTCCCGACCGTTCTCGGCCGCCCGGTGCAGGAGATCGCCGAGCGTGGGGGGCTGCCGCTGCCGCTGCCGCTCGCCGATCTCTCCGCTCTCGCCCGGCCAGGCGCATCGGCGCGAGGCGAAACGGAAGCCGAGCGGCTGTTCGCCGCCGCGGGAAGTTGGCCGTTCGATCTCTCACGCGGTCCGCTCGCCCGGGCGCTCGGGGTTCGGTTGAGCGCCTCCCGACATCGTGTGATCCTGGTCCAACATCACATCGTCACCGATGGCTGGTCGCTCGGGTTGGCGCTCGGCGAGATCGCCGCGCTGTATCGCTCGGCGGCGTTCGGCGCGCCGGTGCCGCCCCGGCCCGCGCTCGATTTCGCCGATTTCGCACTCTGGCAGCGCGCG
>JANNIH010000105.1:0-21334 GCA_031404815.1 Holophagales bacterium
GGCGCCTTGCCTTCGAGAACGAGCTTCGCGAAGACCCCGGGATCGGACTTCACGACGCAGTCGGCGCCTTCGGTCTTGCCGGGCTTGACCTCGCACGCGGTCGCGTCGAAGCGCAGCGTGTATTTGTCGTCGCCGATGGAAAAGTAGAACGTCAGGGGACGCGGGGCTTTACCGGTGACGAACCGGCCGGGCATCGCCTCGAAGATCTGGCGCGTGGTCGGCATGGGCGCCAGAGCGTAGCGCAGCGCGGTCGGGCTGGCGAGCGCGCTTCGCCGGGCGTTATGCGGGCGCGTGGCGGATCGTGCACGCATGGACCAGCTCGTCGACGAGCTCAACCTGCACAATCGCCTGTACCACGTGGCCAACGCGCCGGAGATCCCCGATTGGGAGTACGACGCCCTCTACCGCGAGCTCGAAGCGCTCGAAGCCGCCGATCCCGACGCCGCGCGCCCGGACAGCCCCACGCGACGCGTCGGCGACGGCGCGCTCGACGCGCTGAGCCCGTTCGTACATCCGATCCCGATGTTGTCCCTGCAGAACGGGTACCGCCGCGAGGAGGGCCCCGGAGATCCCTACGTGGACCTGCACGACTTCGAAGCGCGCATCCGCCGCCACCTCGCCGAGGATGCCCCGACGGAGATCGACTATGTCGTCGAGCCCAAGCTGGACGGGCTCGCGATGGAGCTCGTGTACGAGGACGGCGTGTTCGTCGCCGGGGGAACCCGCGGCGACGGCGCCACCGGCGAGGATGTGAGCCACAACCTGCGGGTCATCCCCACCGTGCCGCTCCGGCTCGCGAGCGCTCCGGCAGGACGACTCACCGTCCGGGGCGAGGTGCTGTTCGATCTTCCCGGCTTCGAGCGCATGAACGCGGCGCGCGAGGCCGCGGGCGAGCGGCGTTTCGAGAACCCGAGGAACTCCGCGGCGGGCACCCTTCGCCAGCTCGATCCGGCGATGGTACGGGGGCGGCCGCTGCATCTGGTGGCGCACTCGGCCGGCGAGCTCGCCGAACGCGTCCCGACCCATCACGCGTTGCTCGAGCGCTTCGCCGCGTGGGGGTTCCGCGTCAATCCGCTGAACCGCGTGTGTCGCGGGATCGATGCGGTGATCGAGGCGGTCGCCCACATCGAGTCCGTGCGATCCGACCTCGAGTACGAGATCGACGGAGCGGTGGTCAAGGTCGACTCCGCGGCGCTCCGCGACGCGCTCGGCTTCGTGACCCGCTCCCCACGCTGGGCGCTGGCGTTCAAATACCCGCCACCGAAGGTGGTGACGCGCCTGAAAAGCGTGCTGTTCAGCGTCGGCCGCACCGGCGTGGTCACCCCCGTCGCGTTTCTGCTACCGGTCGAGATCGGCGGCGTCACCGTCGCCCGCGCCACGCTGCACAATCGCGAGGAGGTGGGCCGGAAGGACGTGCGCGAAGGGGACCGTGTGCGCATTCAGCGCGCCGGGGACGTGATCCCGCAGGTGATCGAGCGGATCGAAGAGCCGGGGCGCGAGCGGAGCGACCCCTGGCAGATGCCCGCGGCCTGCCCCTCCTGCGGCACGCCGCTCATCGAGCGCGGGCCTTTCACGGTCTGCCCGAACAGTTTCGAATGCCCGGCGCAGCTCGCCGGGCGGATCGTCCATTTCGCGTCGAGAAACGCGCTCGACATCGAGGGGCTGGGCGACGAGAGCGCCAAGCTGTTCGTGTCGGCAGGGTTGGTTCGCCACCTGCCTGACCTGTTCGCGCTGCGCAGAGAGCAGATCGCACCGCTCGAAGGGTTCGCGGAGAAGTCGGCGACCAAACTGGTCGAGGCGCTCCTTCGGGCGCGGAAGACCGAGCTGGCCCGATTCCTCTATGGCCTCGGCATCCCGGAAGTCGGCACCGCGGTCGCCCGCGATCTCGCGCGGCATTTCCGGACCTTCGAGCGCATCCGCGGGGCGAGCGCCGAGGAGTTGCAGACGGTGCCGGGCGTCGGCCCGCGGATGGCCGAGCAGATCCTCGCCTTCTTCGCCGAGCCGCAGAACTCCACCGTGCTCGATGCGCTCACCGCGGTGATCGAGCTCGCAGCCGTGACCGTCCCGGCGCCCGCGGCACCGAGCCCGCTCGCGGGCAAGAAGTTCGTTTTCACCGGGGGGCTCGAAACGCTGTCGCGCGAGCAGGCGAAAGAGCGGATCGAGCAGCTCGGCGCCCGCGCCGTCTCTTCGGTCAGCAAGACGACCGCCTATGTGGTGGTGGGGAGCGAGCCGGGCTCGAAAGCGGACGACGCGGCTCGGCTGGGCGTTCGAATCCTCGACGAGGCGGGATTTCTCGCCCTGTTTGCAGATCTCAAAACAGAAGGGGCGGCAGGAACGTAGAAAAAAGAGCCGGGGTGCCGTCCACACCCCGGCCATCACATCGCAAGGCGAACACCGGGTTGCCCCGACGTCCTCTGCTCCAACGAGGAGACTTGGTCTACCTGATGTTCTCCTTGAGGCAAGAAGCGTGCCCGAGAATGGGCGCGAGGGGTACGCGAGGGGTTCCGCAGCCAATCCGGCGGGGCCGGCTGCGCGTATTCTTGAAGGTCCGTGGCTGCGCGGAACGCGCAAGAAAGCCCGGAGAATCGGCCGAATCGCACCTTGGCCGGAGAAAGCGAGACGCCTCCCATGAAAGTCCTGATCCTCCTGCTCGTCCTCCTCGCAACCGGCCTCTTTGCGGCGTTCGGCTTCGCCCGCGCCGGTGAGAAAGGGGCCGCCAAAGGCCCGGCTGATGAAAAAAAGGGAAAGACCGTGATCGAGAAAGTCGAGAAGACCGACGCCGAGTGGCGCAAGTTGTTGACAGGAGAGCAGTACAAGGTCTTGCGCAAGGCGGGGACGGAGCGCGCCTTCAGCGGTAAAGATTGGAACAACCATGAAAAAGGGGTCTACCGCTGCGCCGCCTGCGCGCTCCCCCTGTTCAGCTCGGCGACCAAGTTCGAGTCCGGTACCGGTTGGCCGAGTTTCTGGGCGCCGATCGATCCCGCGCATGTCGAGGAGCACAGCGACTGGTCGTTCGGCACGCGGCGGACCGAGGTGGTCTGCGCCCGCTGCGGCGGCCACTTGGGGCACGTGTTCGACGACGGCCCGAAACCGACCGGCCAGCGCTACTGCATGAACTCGGTGGCGATGGAGTTCGTCGCCGACAAGTAGGCGGAACGCGGGGGTTGACCCGAGTCGTCTGCCGTACCCTCTTGCAATCCCCTTACTGCTCGACCAGAATGTAAGGAGATCGCAAGGAGGGCTCCGCATGGTCCTGTCGTCGGCAAAACTGACCGAGAAATACCAGATCACGATCCCCGCCGAGGTCCGCCGCCGGCTCGGCCTGGAAGCGGGGGACGTCGTCCTGCTCCGGCTCGACGGCGAACAGGTCACGTTGGAGAGCGCCAAGGGGGGGTGGTGCGCCGCCCTCCGCGGCCTCGGCGCCGAGGTCTGGCGCGACGCCGGAGGGTCTGCCGCGATTGAACGCGAGCGCGAGGCGTGGGAGTGATGGCGCCACTGCGGACGCTCCCCCTCTTGGGGGTCGACTCGATGCTGTTCGTCTACCACTTCGAGGGGAGCCGCGAATTCGGCGCGGCGGCGAACGCACTCCTCGAAGCCGCAGAGCTGGGCCAGGTCCGGCTCGTGGCCTCGGTGCTCGCGCTGCTCGAAATCCTGGTCGTCCCCAAGCGGATGGGCCGGGGCGATCTCTGCCGCCGCTATCGCGATCTTCTGGAGTCGTTCCCCAACCTCGACTTCCACGATCTCAACTCCGACATCGCGGAGCGCGCCGCCGAGCTGCGCGCCCGCTACGACCTGCGCGCTCCCGACGCGATCCACCTCGCGACCGCGCTCGCCGCGGGTGCGAAGACCTTCGCGAGCGAGGACCGGCGGCTGCGGAAGGTGAAAGAGCTGAAGGTCGTGCCACTGGCGGCGGCCCTCGCGCCTGAGCGGACGAATCCAACAGGTCCACCCGTGGACCCTCCCGGCAGGGGGCGGGCAATCGAGGGGGAAGGGAAAAAGCAGACTTGACCGCTCCCTGCACTTCTGCTACGTTGCGGCAATCAAAACATGAACATGCTGGATCGGAGCACGGCTCTAGGAGACCGGATGTAGAGTTCTCCACGGCTACTTTTTTCGACGACCGGCGGCCCATGGCGTAGAACAGAAGGAGGTCTCCGTGGCGAAGCGAACCCTGCGCACCTCGAGTGTGATCGTCGTTCTCGGATTGGGCTTAGGTCTCTGCAGCGTTCTGCTGATCGCCGTCGGCGGCGCCTCCGCCAAACCGCCCGGACCCGCGCCGCACGCCTGCCTGCCGTCCGACCGATTGCCGGATCCGGCGGCGCCCCAGATCGACTGCCCGGCGCCGCCCAACACCTTCGACGTCTCCTCCTTCTTCGCCGCCGACGCGTCGGCGCCAGCCAAGGCGCAGGTGGGGCCGACCTTCGACTCCTGGGCTTGGGCGACGTTCGCGGCGCTCAACTGGCCGGCGGAGGAGAAGAAGGCAAAGTCGGACCGCACCACCTATCCCACCGGGTTCGAGCGCGGCGTGCCCGACCTTGAAACCAGCTTCGCCGCCGCGGCCGACGACGACGTCCTGGTCTGGGAGACCTTCAAGGAAAAGCGGGAGCTGTTCCAACCGGTCACGACAGCCCCGCCATACCAGGTCAACCGGACCAGCCCTTGGCAGGGCGTGACGTTCGCTCCCGCCCAGCAACCGGCCTCGAAGGGCAACCCCGGCGGCATCCCCGAATGCTCGGGGAGCAGCCGGTCGAAGGCGGCCTCGATGCTCGAACGGCGCGGCCACCACCGGATCTTCTTCCAAGGGCGGAAGCACCCGACCGCCGGTGGAGTCCAGGCGCCGGACGAGATCGTCGAGGTGGCCTCGCAGGCGCGCGAACCCTCGACGGTGCTCTGCGCCGGCTACGACGCCTCGACCAACCCGACCTACCAGAGCTGCGTCACCGAACTGTTCCCGGACAACACGGCGAGTAATCAGCACGTGATCGACGGCCGGACGCCGGTGGGACCCCGGGTGTGGAAGGGCAACCCCGGGCAGAAGGGGTCGCGGCCGGTGTTCTTCGAGGTCAAGGTCAACTACGACTTCTGGCGCTACATCCTCGACCAGGATCTCCAGCTCGACGCGAACTCGACCCAGGCGGCCACCAGCGCCGATATCAAAGCGCACCCGAAGCTGCCGTTCCGCACCAGCGCCGCCACCGGCCCGGGGCGCAGCCCGAACGCCGTCTACGGCTACGACGCCGACACGGTCGCCACCTCTTACGCCGCCCTCGCCGACCCGAACGCGCTGCCGGGGATCGGCTCGGTCCAGCTCAAAGCGGCCTGGGTGCTGCTCGACCGACCAGAGGTCAAGAGCGGCAAGTACCACACCACCGAGGCGATCTACTTCCGCAGCCGGGAGCCCAAGAAGGACCCCTCCTTGCTGTGCTACGACGTCGATACCTTCGGCCTGGTCGCCCTGCACATCATTCAGCGGGTGCATTCCCAGCCGTTCGACCGGCGCAACCCAAATCTGTTCGCGCACGGCGGCACCTTCGCCTTCGCCACCTGGGAGCACACCAGCCTGGCGGGACCGCCGAGCCAGCCGACCGGCTACTACTACGCCAATTACTTCGCCTTTCCCGGCCCGGTGACGGCCCTCTACAGATACAAGTTCGTCACCGATCTGACCCCGTTCCCCAACTTCGTCAAGGCGCCGGGCGGCGCCATCCCGATCGTCCGCCAGATGCCCTATCCGCTCGCCAGCACGCAGAGAGTCAACGATGCAGTCCATGCCGAGCTCGGCAAGGGCTCGGTCTGGCGGAACTACCGGCTGATCGGCACCCAGTTCGCCGCCGTCGGCAGTGAGGCGGAGTCGATGGCCTTCAACCAACCCTATTACCTGGCCAACCTGGTGGTAGAGACCAACGATGGCCTGCAGAAGTTCCAGGGGCTGCCGCCGGGGCTCTCCCCCGTCTCGCCGGGAATGCCGGAGCGGGGCAACATCTCCGCGTATTACACGCAAAAGGTCAACCTTCGAGGCACCGCCGCTCTCTTCGAACGAGACCTCCCCAACGTGATCTTCAACCGCGAGCTCAAAAACCCGGTCAACATGGGGGGCTGCATGGGCTGCCATGGCGTCGCCCAGTTGAAGGGTTTCAACGACAGCTTCGTTTTTTCCGCCGGGCAGGCCGGATCGGACATCGACACCCAGTACCACTTCTCCGTCGCCGGGGGCGCGCTCCCGCCGAGCGGCCACTGATCGCCTGAAGCCTTCGAAGGAGGAATCTCGATGCCGTTCGACCGGAGAAAACTGCTGAAGTCGGTGCCCGCCGGCATCGCGGCGCTCATGTTGCCGAGGAGCGCCGCGGCCGAAAGCAAAGGAGGCGAGCCGCCGCTCGACGGCAGCGTGGACGTGGCGATCGTCGGCGGTGGGGTCGCCGGCTGTTACGTCGCCTACCGCCTGCTCAACGGCGAGCTCGGCGCCGGTTCGCCGCTCGCCGAGCTGGCGGCCAAAAACGGCGGCAAGCTGAACATCGGCCTGTTCGAGTACTCGGGCCGGGTCGGTGGCCGTATGCTCTCGGCCGAGATTCCGCAGAAGCTCCATCCGGATCTCGGCATCGGCGAAGGGCCGGGCAACCGCGACACCGGAGAGCGCAAGCACGCCGAGTTCGGCGGCTTCCGCTTCCAGCCGCAGATGCACATCGTCGCCGACCTGGCGGAGCACCTCGGACTCGAGCACGAGCCCTTCCCGGTCGACGAGCCGCCGGAAAATCCGATCTACCTGCGCGGCAAGCGCTTCTTGAACGGCACCCTGCCGGCGCCGGCCGACCTGCCCTACAATTTCACCGAGAGCGAGAACGTCGTGATGGCGGGCGGCGGCAGCTTCGAAACCTACGTGGAAAACCAGGCCTTCGCGGGCTATCTGCCGGACACGAACGACACCGCCTCCAATCCTGCGCTCAAGCCCTACCCGGGGCCGGGCGAGAAGCCCGTGAAGGACAAGCCACCGCCGGGCCCCAACGGCTGGATCTACCTGCGCACCCGCTATCAGGCGGCCTTCCAGGCCAAGGACTGGCTGAACGTCGAGGCGCTGCGCCAGGAGTACGAGACCGCCAAGCAGGTCGCCAGGGTCGACGGCCGGCTGGTCAACGACTGGTCGTGGTGGGCGCTGATGACCCGCTTCTTGAGTTCCGAGGCGATCGCCTTCCTCGAAGATTCGGGGGGATACAACTCGCTCTGGTCGCCCGGCAACGTACCCGCCAACGTGGACGAGGACTTCTATTTCCCCACCGCGGCCGATCTCTACCCGACGATCTACAATGGACCGGTCGAGGGTCAGATCAAGCACGCCTGTACCGAGACGGCGTGGCGGCACATCGCGAGCGGCTACTCGGACATCCCCAACCGGCTCTACCAGGGGTTCCTCGCCAAGGGCGGCACGGGCTACCTGCAGCACCAGCTCCTCTCGTTCGACCACGACGGCGCGGGCGGTTACGTGCTGCGTTTCTTCCAGCGCGAATCCGGGACTCTCTCCACCGCCGAGGCCGAGCAGCGCTGCCAGGCCGACCCGGCTTCCTGCCGCACCTACGGCGCCAAATACGTGATCCTGACCCTGCCCAGGCGCTCGCTCGAGCTGCTCGATCAGGAGAACTTCTTCTTCACCAACCCGACCGTCAACCAGCTCCTCGGCTCGGTGCTCGACGTGCCCGCCATGCGCATCTTCATGGCCTACGAGCGCCCCTGGTGGACCGAGGCGGAGACCATCGACGAGAACGGCGTGCGGTACCCCGCGCCGACGTGCGGCCGCAGCACGACCGACCTGCGGGTGCGCCAGTTCTATTACTGGCACACCGCCACGGACGGCGGCAACTCGTTCGTCCTCGCCAGCTACGTCAACGCCGAGGCCGAGCGCTACTGGCGCGAGCTGCAGGAAGGGCCGGGCCCGTACGATCGCTACCAGGGCGCGGTGCCGCCGACCGGCCCGCCGCGCTTCGATGCCGCGCAGGGCCACGGGCCGAGGGCGGGCTCCGACGACATGGGCAAGTTCGCCCACCAGGATCTGGTCAAAGTGATCGGGCCGCTCAAGGACAAAGCGACGCCGCCGTTGCCCTACTACATTCACTACCAAAACTGGACCAAGGACCCCTGGGGGGCCGGTTGGCACGCCTGGACCGCGGGCAACAACGAAGTGACGCTGATCCCGCGCATCCTGCAGCCGCTGCCCGACGAGCACCTCTACCTGTGCGGCGAGACCTACTCGAACGTCCAGGGTTGGGTGCAGGGAGCCCTCAACACCTCCGAGGTCATGCTGCAAAAAAAGCTCGGGCTCGCCTACCCCACCTGGCTGAAGCCCGGCGGCACCTGGCTGGGACCGGGTTCCGAGGGCATCCCGGTCACCTGAGCACCGGTCCCCCGTTATCAACCTCCGGCACGGGAGGGTGTCTTTCCATGCCGGAGGCTCTCGTCATGAAAGTAGCTTACCCGGTCGCGGTCCGCTCGCCCGACATGATGCGCCAGCCGATGACTTTTTCGTCGATTTCGCGCAAGCGGTTGGCAATCAGGCGGCAGAGGAGCTGGAGGAATTCGAGCGAGGCGTGGGGGTCGAGCGCGAGGACTTCGCGCACGGTGGCCTGGGTGAGGGCGAGGGCGGTTAAGGGTCCGGCGTGGGCGCGGGCGTCGGCCGAGCGGGGTTGGCCGTCGATCAACGACATCTCGCCGAAGAAGTCGCCGCGGTCGAGGATCGCGAGCGCCTCTTCCCCACCGCCGGGGATGAACTTGCTGATCATCGCCCGCCCTTCGAGGATGACGTACATCTCGGCGCCTTGGTCCCCTTCTTGGAAGACATAGGCGCCCGCAGCGACGCGCACCTCTTTGGAAAAGGTGGCGAGCGTTATCAGCTCGCGCCGCGACAACCCCTGCTCGCGGAACAGGCGAATCTTGTCCGAGCTGTCGACCGTAACGGCCCCCACCACCCCCGTGCCGCCGACCGGCGGGCGGCGCAGGCGGAGGAAGTTCTCGGGCAGCGACTCCGGGTTGAAAAAACCTTTGAGCTGCTCGTTGGTGCTGCGCAGCTTCCGCGCCAACGCGTGCCAGAGAATCCAGGCGAGCTGGCTGCCCAGCTCCGGGCTGTCTTCGATCAGCGAGTCGAGCGCCGCGGCGTCGATGCGCAGCAGGTGGCTCGGCTGGGTGGCGATCGCGTCGCCGCTGCGCCATTGGCCGGTGACGTAGCTCGCCTCGCCGAACATCTCGCCCGGCCCCATGTTGCCGATCACATAGGTGCCGTACGAGGTCGGACGCTGGATCGTCACCTCGCCCTCGTCGATCAGGTAGATGTCGCGGCCGTTGTGGCGATGGGCGAAGATCAGGCTGCCGACGTCGAACGGTTCGACCTCGACCGCTCGGGTGAGTTTGAAGATCAGCTCGTCCGGAAGGTGGGCGAGCAGGCGAATCCGGCGCAGGCGGGTGGCGAGCTCGATCTGCCCGCCCGGCATCCGCCGCGGCGTCACACCCGGGCCGGCGATTCCGCGCGGCAACAGGCCGTCCGCCTCTTGCTGGCGCTCGCGGTGCCATTCCAGCCGGTCGAACGAGACGTGGAGGGCGTCCTGCCGTTCGTGAAACACCGTGGCCAGCTCGCGCGTGCCCCAGCCGAGGATCTGCTTGATCGTCTGAATGCGTCGCCGCAACCGATCGCCGCCGTCGTGATCCGCTTCGTTGAGCAGCAGGAAGGCGTGGACGGTGGCGCGCAGCGCGTCCTCGTGGTGCTGACGCTCCAGCTCGGCGCGGCCGAGCATCTCGGCGGTCTCGCGGTCGAACGGGTTGAAGCGGAGCGCCTGCTGCAGCTCTTCTGCCGCGGCGTCGTGCTCCTTCTTGCGGAAGAGCAGACGGCCGAGCAGCTTGTGGCGGGAGGGGCCTGCGTCGTCCTTGGCGCGCGCCATCTCCAGGCATTCGAGGGCGCGGGCGCTCTCCCCCTTCTCGGCGTAGAGATGCCCGAGGCCGACGAATTGTGCGGCGTCGATCGCGTTGCGGCGGTGCTGCTCGCTCAGCTGTTCGCGCAGGCCGCGCGGGGGCTTGCCCTGGCGGGCGGCCTGCCCCTTGCGCACCTCGGCGAGGCCGAGCTTGATCCCCAGGTTCGCGGGCTCCAGGCGGAGGGCGACCAGAAACAGCTCGGCCGCCTCTTCGTACAGCTCACGCTCAGCGAACCGCCGCGCCAGATCGAGCAGTGTAAGGAGATCAGAGTGGGGTTCGACCGTGGCCATGGCAGGATGCTCGGGCGAAAGGTAGTCTACCAGGAACAGACTGTAGAGGCGGCCCGGCTCCGACCCTCCATTGCATCGACTCATCGATTTTTGTACATTGGCTTACATGAGCTCTTGGATAGGCAGCCTCGGCGGCTCCGGCCGGATCCGAGCGATGCGCTCGACGGAGGTGCAACAGGCCCTGCTGGGGATCGACCTCTGCCGCAAGGGGGACTGGGCCGATGGCCTGACCCGGCTGGTAGGCGCGGCGGCGAGCGCCGAGCGCAGCAACCTGCCGGGGATCGCCTTCTCGTATCTGGGCTACGGCTTGGCGCTGCGCGAAGGGCGGATCGACGAGGGGCTCGCGCTCTGCCGTCATGCGCTACGACTGCAACTGTTCGAGCCGGAAAACCATCTGAATCTGGCGCGGATTCAGCTGCTCGGCAACGATCGCTCGGCCGCCTACCGCACCGTGCGCGAAGGGTTGCGGGTCGATCGCTACGACAAAGAGCTGCAGGCGCTGCGCCGCACGCTCGGCGAGCGGCGCCGGCCGCTGCTGTCGTTTCTCTCCCGAACCCACCCGATCAACCGGCTGCTTGGCCGCCTGCGCCACGCGCTGGTCAGCCTGTTTCAGCCGGCGCCCGCGGCTGCCCGACCGCCGAGCCGGCCGAACCGCCCGGCCCGACTGCCTCGGGAGACGCCACCTGCGGAGCCTACCGGCCGGGGGCCGCGGCCGGTGCGCCCGGGGACCCCGACCGATCCGACGACGCGCGCGCCGCGATCACCAGCTGCATCGCGGGATCGAGCGTCATGAACAGCCGGCGTGCCTCGTCGGGGGGGAGAAAGAGGACGATCCGCGGCGGCACCGGTTGCCCGCGCAGCCGATGGCCGATCGCCTGCCACCCTTCGTAGAGCCGAAACCGGAGGCGCCAGAACGACGAGAGCATCCCCGCTTCTCGGTCGGCGGCGCCGCTTTCGCCGCGGATCGAGATCTCGAGCGGCGGCTCGAACCGCAGCCGGTAGTGAGAAGGCATCTGCGCCACCGCCTCGGTGCGCGCCTCGGAGACCGCGAGGCTGCTCGACCCGGCCCCGGCCCCCTCCTTGGGCGAGCGGATCGGAATCAACGGCCGGTCCGGCTCCGGCAGCTCGGTGACCAGCCGGAAGTGCGCGGCCGACAACCCTCCACTACCGCCGGACAGGCGCGGCCGACCGAACAGGCCGCGCTCGATCCGGAAACGGCGGAGCTTCAAACCGTCCACTTTGAGATCGAGATGGCCGCCACGCGGATCGAGCGCCAGGTAGACCGCATGACTCTCTACGGCGAGCAGCTCGGCCGCGAGCGCCGCGCCCTGCTCTTGGCGATCCTCTGGCCGGTTCTCGTTCTGCGTCTCCCCGCTCCGCGCGGCGCTCCTCAAGCCCGGCAACGGCAGGCCGAGTAGCGGCAGGCCGAGCAGCCCACCGAGCGCCAGGGTGCGCTTAAGCGACCGCCACGCCGGTTTCGATCGCCGCGGCTTCATCTCTCGGGAGCTCAATTCGACGGACCTCAATAGATGTAGACCCGCGCGCCCACCGGCGTCGCTCTGAAGATCGCTGCCAAGTCTTCGTCGCCGAGCCGGATGCAGCCATGGGTGACGCTGCGCCCGAGCAGCCGTTGATAGAGCGTGCCGTGGATCAGGTAGCCGTGGCCGAGATAGAGCGCGTAGTCGCCGAGCGAATAGGGGTCTAGCCGTTCGGCTTCGCTCTTTGGGATCGGCGTCCCCTCTTCGACGAACGCCCAGTCCGGCTTGTTCCAGACCGGGTTCTTCTTCTTGTCGAGCACCCGGTGGACGCCGTGTGGCGTCTCGAACACCCAGCGCCGCCCGGAGTTGGGATCGACCAGCAGCCCGCCGGTACCGGTCGAACAGACCGCTTCGCGCAGGATCTTGTCCCCCTCTTTCAAATAGAGCCGATTGGCGATCGTATCGACCTCGATCCGCACGCCGCGCGGCGCCTGCGCGGCGAGCTTTTGCTCGGTGCGGGCGAGCGAGCGGGCACTCCCCTCTCCTTCTGCCCGCGGCAGCGGCATCTGGGCGAGATCGCCGTAGGAAAAGCCGAAGCCGAGGCCGAACAGGATCGACAGACCCGCTCCGAGCAGGCCGAACAGGGCGATCCGGGTGAGCCATGGCCGGAGGTCGGACAGGCTGATGCGCCGACGGGCGACCGCCGCCCAACCCCGATCCGGAGCGAGGATCGGCCGCGGCGGCGGTGTCGCCAGGGCCGGGGCCAGGGCCGGCTCCCTCTCGACCTCGAACGGGCTCGTGCTCATCGGCTCCCCGGGGGTTCGCGCAGGATCGCGGTGGGGACCAGGGTGACCGGGGTGCCGACCACAACCTCCGGAAACAGGCGATCGATGTCGACGTCGGTGAGTGCCACGCAGCCGTTGGTCCAGTCTTGACCGCGCCCGCCGTCGCCGTGGATCTCGATCAGCCCCCCGGCGCCGCGTCGGCCCGGCACCAGGCCGCGCCGCACCCCCTCGGCATGGTCGCGGCGGTCGTCCGCGTTCGGATAATCGATCAGCAGGGCGCGATGAAACTGGCTCTCTCCAAGGTCTTTCTTGGCGACGATGCGGTAGCGCCCTTCAGGGGTGGCGCCGTCCCCTTCCCAGAGTTTGCGCAGGCCGCCGTTTCGGCCCAGCTCGATCTTGAAGCCGAGGACGACGCGACCGCCGCGCACCAGAAACCCGCGATGGCGCGCCTTGTCGACCACCACCGCGGCGCGATCCGGCAGGGTCGCAGCGATCGTCTCGTCGACCATTTTCTGCCAGCGCCGCTTCCAGACCGGGTCGGAAAGGCGCTCCTCGCGCCGGTCGAGCCGCCGGTCGAGCTCGGCGAGTGCCTCGGTCGCCGAAGCGAGCAGCGAGTCGGCGGCGACCCAATCGCCGCGCCGGGCGGCCGCAGTCGCGGCGGCGAGATCGACCCGGGCGTGCCGGGTCGGGGCGCGCAGCTCGCGGTCGGCGGCCACCCGGCTCTCGGCCGCCGCGAGGCGCGCATCGATCTCGGCGATCCGGGGGTCGAGTTCGGCCACCGCACGTGCCCGTTCGGCCTCGATCTCGCTCCGCGCGCGCACCGCCGCGGCATGGGTCAGGGCGGCGAGCGCCGCAATCTCTTCGCTCCGCTTCGGCCGCCAGCGGACGGCGGCCTCTTCGGCCCAGCGCGATTCGAGCCGGCGCGCCGAAGTTTCGGCGTGCGAGAGCGCCGGGGTGACGCGCCCTCCCGCCGCCACCCGAGCCGCCTGGAGCGCCGCGCGGGCGCGCTGCACGGCGGCGAGCGGCAGCGGGGCGCGCGGCACCAGGGCACCGCCGAGAGCGACGCCGATCGCGAGCAGCCCGATGGCGAACGCCCGCTCTCCCCAAGAGAGGAGGGCGCGGGCGGGCGGAGGGGTTGTCGGGTCGGGCATCGAATCGGCAAAGGGCGCCTCGGGCTTCCGAGACGCCCTGTCTTTACCAGGAAGGGGCAAGCCTGTGCAAGCGCGCGCCGGTTGAGAGACGGTTGAGAGTTAGCTGAGCGAGAACTGGATGGTTAGGTTGAAGAACACCTTGACCGCCCGCCCATTGAGCGTCGCCGGCTTGAAACGCCATTGTGAGACCGCCGAGATCGCCGCGGTCTCCAACCCGAACGGCATCCCCTTGACCACCTTGATGTCGATCACCCGGCCGCTCTCGTCGATCACGGTTTGGAGGATCACCGTGCCGGAGACGTGCGCCCGGCGAGCCAGCTCGGAGTAGACCGGCTCGACCCGGCGGATCAGCACCGGCTTCACGATCGCGCCGCCGAGGCGATAGGGCTGATCGTTCACCACCGCCGGACCGGGAATCTCGGATCCGTGGCCAGGGGCCTCGAAGCCATGGTTCGGGCCGTCCCCGATGCCGGGGCCTCCCGGGGTGGCGGGGCCGTCGCTCGTCGGCCCCAGGGTGAGCACGACCGGACCGGACCCCCTCGGCTCGACCGGCTCGACCGTATCGGCCGCCTCCGGGATCTCGTTCGCGATCTCCCGCTCCTTCGGCTGAACGATCTCCGCCTTGGCCTCCGCAGGTTTGGCCGCGAGGGTCTCGGCACGCTTCGGACTCCCCCCGGCGGGGGGCGTAGGGGGCGCGAGCTGGACGTGCCAGATCGCGTTCTCGACCGGCTCGGCCACCGGACCGATGTGCCAGTAGGCCGCGCTCACCAGAGTGGCGGCCAGCGCGAAGTGAAGGCCGGCCGAGGTGACCAGAAACCGAGAGGTGCGACGGGACAGATGGGCATCAACCAATGAGGTCTCGAACATTTGGAGCCTCCTTCCGGTACGTTGGACACCGGACGGTGCCCGAACGCAACCATGAGGAGTTGGACCGGTGGAGAGGCGGAACGGTTCCCGCGCACGCATGAGGGGCGGGGAACTCCACTCCTACCGTGCCGCGAACTTGGCGCGGGCGCGCGCGATGTCGGCTTCGATCGCTTTGGCCTGTTCGAGGATCTGGTCGGTCTTCTGCTTGGACGCCGCGTAGTCGCCGGTGGCGAACGCGGTGTCGGCGTCGGCGAGCGCCGTGCCCAGCCCTTCGAGATCGCCTTTCATCGCTTCGAGGTCGGCGCGGCTGTCTTTGCCGGTCGGCGCGGAGGAGAGCGAAGTTTTGGCCGTCTCGAGCGCCAACCGGGCCTGGTCGAGCGAGACCTGCGCCAGCCCTTTGAACTGCTCCTTGCCGGCGACCGCCTTGACTTTGGCCTGGTCGGCGTCGGTCCGCGCCTGGGTGAGCAGCGCCCGCGCCTTGCCGTAGCTGCGCAGCAGGGCGAAGCGGCCGTCTTGCGCCGCCACTTCGGCCTTCGCCTGTTCGAAGGTCTGCTGCGCCTTGGTGAACGCTTCCGGCGCGTACGCTTCGGCGCCCGTGCTCTTGGCCTGCCCCAAGCTGTTTTGGGCCACCTGCAGATCGGCGGTCGGCGGTTTGGCGCAACCGGCGGCGACCAGGACGGGGGTGAGAAGAACGGTGATGCGAAGCGCTTTGTTGAGCGGCGTCATCTTGAACCTCCGGAATCAGAAGAAGCGGATCGTGTGGGCGTTACACGAACGGCCCGGGCGTCGCCGCCGGGCCGTTCGCACTTCCAGGTCCATCAGGTCCAAACAGCCGAGATCCAGAGAACTCCAGGGCGAAGATCTAGGAGACGCCGACCGCTGCCGCCGCGGCGCCCGGGCCGTCGAGATCTTCGAACACGATCCCGAGGTTCTCGACGCCACTGTCCCGGCAGATATCCATGAAGTCCGCCACTTTGCCGTACTCGAGGTTGCCGTGGGCCGCAAAGAAGATCACCTTCGTGGAGCGGCCGGTCAAAGCTTCCTTCAGTTTGCCCGGGAACTCGGCCAGGGGCACCGCCACCTTGTTGATGAAAGTGGTGCCCTTCTCGTCCATGCGCACGATCAGCTGGTCGGAGGACGGCGGCGGCTGCGCCGACTCGACCTTGGGCGGCACCTGCACCGGGTAGCCCATCTGGATCAGCGGCGTGATCACCATGAAGATGATCAGCAGCACCAGCACAACGTCGACCAGCGGTGTGATGTTGATGTCGCTCCGGGGACCACCGGAGGCGCCGATGCTCATACCCATCGTCTGTACCTCATCTTCTGGGTCCGGTGAGGGACCGATTCTTTAAGTGCCGGCGAGCGCTTTGCGCTCGGTGATCAACCCGACGCGGGTGAACCCGGCTTCGTTGATCGTCTGCATCAGCTTGCGCACGTCCTTGTACTTCAACCGTCGGTCCGCCTTGACCACCACCTCGCGGTCGTTGTTGCGGCTGTAGATATCCGCAAACATCGGCACGAGCTGAATGTCCGGGATCCACTTTTCTTGAACGAACACCGTGCCGTCGAGCTTCATCGCTACGTTCAGCTGCTTTTCGGTCTCGGGCATCTTGGCCGGCGACGCGGTCTCCGGCAGTTGCACGTCCACACCCTTCTGAAGGAGCGGCGTGACCACCATGAAGATAATCAACAGCACCAAACAGACATCGACCAGCGGCGTGACGTTGATGTCACCCCGGACGCTCGATTCGGCGATCGGATGTTGCCGGCTAGCGCGTTTGTGGAGCATGCCGCGACCTCTGCCGCTTCATGAAGAAGTCGACCAGTTCAGACGACGAGTTGGACATCTCGACCTGCAGGCGCTCGATGCGGCCGGTGAAGTAGTTGAACATCCAGGCGGCCGGAATCGCGACGCCCAAGCCCACCGCGGTGGTCACCAGCGCTTCGGAGATACCGGCGGAAACCGCGCCGATACCGCCCGAGCCGGTGGCGGCCATGCCCTGGAACGCGTTGATGATGCCGATCACGGTGCCGAACAGGCCGATGAACGGCGCGGTGGTCGCGATGGTCGCCAGGCTGCCGATGCCGCGCTTGAAATCCGCGGTGGTGAGCAGCGCCGAGCGGTCGACGGCGCGCGAGGCGGCTTCGACGACTTCCGGGTCGGAGAGCGGACTGGTCTCGCTTTCGAATTGGTACGACTGGAGACCGGCGCTGACCACGCGGGCCAGGTGGCTCTGCGGGAACTTGGACGCCGCGTCGATCGCCGCCTGGGCGCGATCGTGCTTCATGTGGTCGGTGGCGATCCGCGCAAAGGCGAGCGACTGCTTGCGCGCCTTGCCGAACAGGAGCAAGCGCTCGCACGTGATGTACAGCGACCAGACCGACATGACAACCAGGATGAAGAAGACGGCTCTGGCGATGAAGCCCATCGATTCCCACATACCAGCGATGGAGAGATCCATTCTTTGTTCTCCTTTTCTCGGATTCGACTTTAGTCTTGCTGATTTTTGCTCAGTCTTACTGAACCTGGAAGTTGACCGTCAGTACGTAGTAGACCTTGACCGGACGCCCCTGAAACAGCGCCGGCTTGAATTTCCATTTCTGGACCGCGTCGACCGCGGCGCGATCGAGCCCCATGGGTAGACCTTTGAGCACCCGCACATTGGTGACGTTGCCACGCTCGTCGATGATCGCTTCGACGATCACCGTGCCCTGAAGCCGGGCGCGGCGCGCGATCTCGGTATACACCGGGTTCACGCGGGTCTGGATCTCGGGGCGCGAAACACCACCGCCAACTCGCAACGGCGCATCGTCGACCACCGGGGCCACCCCGGTGCTACCCAGGACTCCGCCCGGGACGCCACCTTCGACCCCTCCGGCGACCCCTCCGGGGATGCCCCCTTCGACCCCCCCTTCGACACCGACCGCGGCGGACGGCTCCTCGGTGGGCAGCGGAATGTCCTCGGGGACTTCGACCGGTTGGACCGGCTCGGTCGGCGTGGCGACCGCCTCCACCTTCACCGTCACCGGTTTCGGCGCGCTCGGCGGCGGCGGCGGCGGCGGTGGCGGTGGTGGCGGTGGCGGCGCGGACGCAGAGAGGAACACCACGTTGATCGGCGGCTCGGCGACCGGTTCGATGTTCCAATAGTGGGCGAACAGGTACCCTGCCGCCACCAGGGCGTGGAGACCCACCGCGACCGGTACGAACAGGTAGCGGTACTTACTGAAAATTTTCGTCTTGTCCAGATCGATGAGCGAGGACTCGAACATCGCTTACCCTTCCGCCGGACTCTTCGGCTCGTTGGCGGCTGCTTTCTTGCGCAGCTCGATCGCCTTTTGCATCCACTCGGTCGCCTTGTCCAGGAACGCCTGGCGCCCGGCCGGATCGGTGGTCATCTTGGCCTTCTCACGGTAGAGAAGGTTGTAATACGCCATCGCCTCGAAGTAGTCGGGCTTGATCTTGAGCGCCTTCTCCGTCGCGGCGAGCCCCAGATCGACGATGTGCTCGCGTTGCTTCAGGTCGAAACTCGGGTCGTTGTACGACTTGTCCCACGCCGAGACGCCGAGGGTGTAGAGGATCTCCGGCGCATCGTCCCCCTCGAAGCTCATCCCCAAGGCGACCGACTCTTCGAAGCGGCCGGCCTGGTTCAGGATGTTAATCTTCGAGCGCATGTAATTGCCAGCCTCGGCCGGATTCGCCATGGCCTGCTCATCGACGTAGGCGAGCGCGCGGTCGTACTGCTTGTTGTTCAAGTACATAGACAAAAGAAACTCGCGCACCCGCTTGTTCTCTGCTTCATCCTCGGCGTTCGCCGGGTCGGCCAGATACTTCTCGAAGGCCTCGGTGGCGACCCGAGCCAGCTCTTGGTTCGCCGGGCTCTCGTCGCCCGGCTTGTACTGGGCGAGCGCCGAAAGACCGACCGAGCGCCAAGCGAACGTTGCGCCGGGGTCGTTCTTTAGGCCGGCCTGGAACGAACCCAGAGCCTGTTTGTACTCTTCGTTCGCGTAGTACTCGTTGCCCTGCTTCAAATCTATCCGGGCCTTGACCTTGTGGCAACCGAGGGCCGGAAGCACCAAGAGAGTCACTGCGATGGCGATCGAACGCTTGTGCATGAGAGCCGCTTCCCCGACATGTTAGAAGGGTGAGACTGCCGTTTGGTTCCCGAGCTGGCCACAGAGGACGGGAAGCCGTTCCTTCGGCCGCCCATTCCGTCTGGTTTCCCGCGGACGCGGGGCGAGAAAGCGCATTTTCCATCCCGAGCTCAGGGCGGGAAGTTTACTCGGCCCCCCGCTCATGTCAAGCCCGAGAGAGACCACCTCGGCCCGCCCTACGGTCCATAGATTCCAGGGATTTATCGCGGCGCCCAAGGCCCGCCGGGCCGATTGACCGAAAGCCGGGACGAACGGCCCGCCCCACGGTTTGGCGGGCGGTCTTAAGTTCATGCCGCGCGCTCGGTGCGTGAGACGACGACTGCGGCCGCCAGGTCGCCGGTGACGTTGAGCGTGGTCCGGCACATGTCGAGGAAGCGGTCGACCCCTAGGATCAGACCGATTCCCTCGGCCGGCACGCCGACCATGCCGAGGATCAGCGCGATCACCGGGATCGTGACCGCCTCCTGGATCTCCGCGATCATCGCGGGATCCGACATGCGGGAGACACCGCCGTCGCGGCGGATGTCGGCCGGGACACGCTCGAGCGCCATCACGGCGACCGCGCCGGAGTCCTCGGCGATCTTCGCCTGCTCAGCGTTGACGACGTCCATGATCACGCCGCCCTTGAGCATCTCGGCGAGGCCGCTCTTCACCCGCATGGTGCCGGTCTGGTTCACAGAAATCAGTGTAGCGCCCTGGTATCGCGCGCCGGAATGTGCGATGACTATCGCTACCGAACGCGACTCCTCTCCCCCTCCAGCCGGCCCGGCCGTTTCGACGGCTGGACCGTCTGGCCCAGAAAGGAGCGTTCGGGAGAGGGGCCTGCGCTTAGCGCGGGCCCCTCGACCTCTCTAACTGCGCAGGGACACGGGCAAAGCCCGTGTCCGCGCGAAAACCCCTGAAGGGGGCCGCCTTGCGGCCCCGGCCACCCTCTTTTCTGCACAAGGACACGGGCGAAGCCCGGTGCCCGCGCTAAGACCCCTGAAGGGCACGGACGGAGTCCGTGCCAACCGCTCTCGAAGGGTGGCGGAGCTAGTCGCCGCCGACGGCGGCGACTGGCTTACCGAGCTGTTTTGACCACCAGTCGGACTCGCGTTCGTCCATCTGTGTCTGGAGCTGCCCCACGTACTGGGCGAGGTCGGTCTCGCGCTTGCCGAGCCTCAGCTCCAGGTCGCCAACAGTTCGCTCGCGCTGCTCGAGCTTGATCTCGCGGAGCTCGGAGTCGGCCTCGAGGCGCGCCCAGCGCTCCTCGATCTCCGTCTCTCTGTCGTCCAGCTCGCGCATGCGGTCAGAGATCGACTCCTCCGTCTGGCCGAGGCGCTTCTCCCGCCGCTCGACACGGGCGCGCTGCGACTCCAGCAGCGTCTCGGAGCTCGTGATCTCTGCCTCGCGGGCGGCCAGCTCGCGGCGCAGGTCGTCGACACGGCGAGCCTCATCCTCGAGGTGCGCAGCGGTCTGCTCCTCGGCTTCTTCGCGTCGCAGCTGCGACTCGCGCCGGTTCAGCTCCGCCTCGCGGGCGGCGAGCTCGCTCTCCTTCGCGGAAACCTCGGCGCGCTTCGCGCTCATCGCCGCGACGACCTCGCCCGTGCCGTTGCTTTCCTCCGCCAGCCGCTCGAGGTCGGCGGTCAGCCGGTCGGTCTTCGCCTTCAGCTCCGCCTCGCGCGACTCCAGCTGCTCCTCGCGTGCGGTCACGGTCGCGCGCGCCTTGATCAGCTCGCGATCCCGCTCCGCGACCTCGCGATCCCGTTCGGAGAGCTCGGACTCTTGCTCCCGCAGAGTCGACTCGCGCGTCTCCACGACCGATTCGCGCGCCTCAACGCGAGCCGCCGCCTCAGCAGCGCGGCCGTCCACCTCGGCCAGGGCGCGCTCGAGCGAGCGCTCGCGCTGGGCGAGCGCCGCCTCCTGCTTGGCCAGCTCTGTGGTCGCGCCGGTGCGCTCGCGGTCGGCGGTCGTCAGCTCGCGGAGCTTGATCGAGATTTGCTTCTCGCGCTCGGTCGTGCGGGTCTCCGCGGCCGCGAGCTCGGCCTTCAGGTCGGCGAGCCGCTGCTGCTCCGCCGCGGCTGCCTCTGCCCGCGCCCCGAGCTCGTGCTCGCGCTCCTTGAGGTCGGCTTGCTGGGCAACCAGCTTGGCGGCGCGCTCGTCGACCTCGGCGGATCGGAGCGACATCGCCTGTGCCGTCGAAGCGTCGTTCTCGAGCCTGCCCTGGATGTCGGCGAGCTCGGCGCGGGCATCGTGCTCCCGCGACAGCGCCTCGGCGAGATCCCTGCGGAGTGCGGTGAGCTCGGCCTCGGCGAACTCGGGCAGCGTGACGGCCTCAGCCGGGCGCGGCAGCTCCGGGGCGGCTGAGGCCACGGGCTCGGTCGTCGGTTCCTCGCTCTCGCGCCGCTTCTCCAGCTGTGCGCGAAGTCCGGTACCGAAGCCTTGCTCCGTGTCGTGCTCGGCAGCGGCCACCTAGAAAATCTCCAAGAGGTTCAGCATGGCCGGACCGAGGACGACGATGAACATCGCCGGGAAGATGAAGAGCACGGTCGGAAACAGCATCTTGATCGGCGACTTCATCGCCCGCTCCTCGGCGGCTGCCTGTCGCTTCAGCCGCGAGTCGACTGCCTGCACCCGCAGGATGCGGCCGAGCGAGATCCCGAGCTGGTCCGCCTGGATGATCG
>JANNIH010000106.1:0-9909 GCA_031404815.1 Holophagales bacterium
CATCGTGGCCTACGTCGTGGCTCGATCCGAAGCGACTCTCGAGGTCGAAGAGCTGCGCGCGTTCGCTGCGCATCGGCTTCCAGGGCACATGGTGCCGTCGGCGTTCGTGGTGCTGGCGGAACTGCCGTTGACGGCCAACGGCAAGGTGAACCGCCGCGCTCTGCCGGCGCCGGACTGGACTCTGGGGGCTCTTGAAGGAGGGGAGTCGGTCGATCCGGAGACCGAGATCGAAATTGCCATCGCCGAGATCTGGAGTCTCGTGCTCGGGATCGAACGGGTCGGACTGTTCGACAACTTCTTCAAGCTGGGCGGCCATTCGTTGCTCGCGGCCCAGGCGATGGTGCGGCTGCGCCAACGCTTTGGTGTCGATCTGCCATTGCGCGCCCTGTTCGAAACGCCGACGCTTGCCGAGTTGGCGCTCGTTGTCGAAGAGGCGGTGCTCGAACAGCTCGAGTCGTTGCCTGAAGGAGAGTTGGTGCGAAGCCTATGAGCGAATCTGGATCGGATCGACGCGGTGCCTCCTCCGAGCTCAAGGAGCGGTTGGCGGAACGTGCGGCGCGCCTCGCGCAACGGCGTGCCGGCCTCTCCGAGGAACAGCGCGCGGCGCTCGCCCGGGTGCTGGACCCCGGTGTTTCGAGGGCTGCCGACGGCCAGGAGGGAACGGACGGTCGGCTCGCCGAGCCGGTTCTGCGGCGCCGTGGGGAGAGCGGCCCTGTGGTCCTTTCATCCGCCCAAGAGCGGCTCTGGGTTCTCGATCAACTGCAGCCGGGCAGCTCGCTGTACAACTTGAGCGCGGCGCTAGGGTTTGTGGGCTCCTTTGTGCCTGCCGCTGCAATCTCCGCGATTGGCGAAATTGTTCGGCGCCATCACGCGCTGCGCACCGTCTTCGAACTGATCGAAGGCGAGCCGCGTCAAAGGGTTCTGTCCATACAGCTCCAGGTGCCGGTCATCGATTTCACTGCGGTGCCCGGTTCCGAGGTGCGCCGATTCGTCGGGCGCGAGGCGGCTCTGCCGTTCGACCTGGTGCATGGCCCGGTGGTTCGAGCCCGTTTCCTTCGCCGCGCGATCAACTCTTGGGTGGCGACGTTCACGCTCCATCACATCGCGGGCGATGGCTGGTCGATGGGGGTCTTGATCCACGAGTTCGTGACTCTCTACGCGGCGTTTGTTGCGGGCCTCTCTGCGCCGCTCGCCGAGCTGCCGCTCCAATACGTCGACTACGCGCTGTGGCAGCACGAGATGCTCGCCGGCCAGCGGCTCGAACGGCTGCTCGCGCACTGGCGTGAGGCGCTGGCGGGCATGCCGGTTCTGCTCGACTTGCCCACCGATCGGCCGCGGCCGGCAGTGCCGTCGTATCGCGGGGGGCGCGTCTTCGCGCGCCTCTCGCCGGAACTCCTGGCCGTCCTCCGCGCGGTGGCGGAAGCTGGCGGTGCCACCCTGTTCATGGTGCTCGCAGCGGCGCACCAGGCGCTGATCTCTCGCTTCACCCGGCAAGAGGAACTGCTTCTGGGTATCCCAGTGGCGAACCGGGCGCGGCCGGAGCTCGAAGCGCTGATCGGGTTCTTCGTCAATACCATCGCGCTTCCCGGCCGATTGACGCGCGATGCTTGCGGTCGGTTGCCGTTCTCGGTTTTTCTCAACCGAACCCGCGACGCGGCGCTCGCGGCGCTCGGCCACCAAGAGCTGCCGTTCGAGCGTCTGGTGGTGGAGCTTCAGCCCGAGCGGACGCTCGCGGTGAATCCGCTGATCCAGGTTCTGTTTACGCTCCAGAATGCACCCCTAGGGAAGTTCGCGCTTCCAGGACTCGACGTTTCGTCTTTGGAGCCTGCCGAGGAGCTGCCCAAGCTCGATCTCTCGACCGCTTGGATCGAGAAGGAGGGGGGCCTTTTCGGCTATCTGGTATACGCCGCTGATCTGTTCGACCCTGCGACCGCGAGCCGGTTGATGGACCGTTTCGTCCGGCTGCTCGAAACGGTCGCGGCAGCCCCCGAGAGCTGTGTCTTCGAGCTGCCGTTGCTCGGTACGGCGGAGCGCCGGCAGCTCGAGGTCGAATGGAACGACACCGGCTTTGCCGACTCCGAGGACGAGGCGACGCTCGATGAGCTGATCGCGGCGCAGATGGCGGCCACACCCGGCGCGATGGCGGTGCTCGCCGAGGAAGGTTACCTCACCTATGCCGAGTTGGGCGCGCGCGCCTCGGGGCTCGCCGCGCGTTTGACCGCGTTCGGCGTGGGGCCGGAAACCCGCGTCGGCGTCTGCGCGGAGCGTTCGCTCGATCTTGTCGTGGCTCTGCTCGCTGTGCTCGATGCGGGGGGCACCTATGTGCCGCTCGATCCGGACTATCCGGACGAGCGCCTGGCCGCGATGATCGAGGATGCCGCTGCGCCGGTGGTCTTGGTCCAAGAGCGTTTCACGGCGCGCCTCGGTGCGCTCGGCGGTTCCGGGGAGCGCACGCTGGTCGTGCCGCTCGAATCGGCGCTCGCGTCGCTGCCCGAGGCGGGACTTGGGGCGGTGGGCGATTTTGCCCGACTGGGTCCCGACCGGGCGGCGTACGCGATCTTCACCTCCGGCTCGACCGGCCGGCCGAAAGGAGCGGTCAACAGCCACCGCGCGATCGTCAATCGCCTGCGCTGGATGCAGCGGGCCTACCGACTCGGCGCGGGCGACCGGGTGCTGCAAAAGACGCCGTTTTCGTTCGACGTCTCGGTCTGGGAATTCTTCTGGCCTCTGCTCACCGGCGCGCGCCTGGTGATGGCGCGGCCGGGTGGTCACCGCGATCCCGCCTACCTGGTCGACCTGATCGAGCGGGAGGGGATCACCACGCTCCATTTCGTCCCCTCAATGCTTCAGGTGTTCCTCGACGAGCCGGGGCTCGAACGCTGTGCCGGTCTCAGTCGGGTGGTGGCGAGCGGCGAGGCGTTGCCGCCCGATCTCGTGCGCCGTTTTTGGGAGCGTTTGGGAAGTCCTTTCGGGATCGAGCTGCACAACCTGTACGGCCCGACCGAAGCGGCGGTCGATGTGACGTTTCACGCCTGTGTGGCGAGGGACGCCGAGCGCGGAGTGCCGATCGGTCGGCCGATCGAAAACCTGGAGATCCGCATACTCGACCGGTCGCAGGCGCCGGTACCGATCGGCGTCGCGGGCGAACTCTACATCGGCGGCGTCGGTGTCGGGCGCGGCTATCTCGGCCGCCCCGATCTGACCGCGGAGCGCTTCGTGCCATCCCCCGTCGTGCCGGGCTCGCGTTCGGGCGAGGATCGCGGAGGCGAGCGGCTCTATCGCACCGGCGACCTCGCGCGCCATCGGTCGGACGGCGTGGTCGACTACCTGGGCCGGATCGACCATCAGGTGAAGATCCGCGGTTTCCGCATCGAGTTGGGGGAGATCGAGGCGGCGCTTGGCGCCGTCCCTGGTGTCCGCGAGGTGGTGGTGTTGGCGCTCGACGGGGCCGGGGCGGCAGGGACTCGACTCGTCGCCTACATCGTGGCGGGCCCCGAGGTGAACGCGGAAGGCCTCCGCCTGATCTTGCACGAGAAGCTGCCCGATTACATGGTGCCGGGGGCGTTCGCCTTCATTGAGGAGATGCCGCTTTCGCCCAACGGCAAGGCCGATCGCAAAGCGCTTTCGCGCATCGACCCCGGGTTCGATCCGGGCTTCGGACCGGGTGGCGAATCGGCCACCGTGATGCCGGAGGGTCCGACCGAGGAGATGCTCGCCGCCATCTGGGCCGAGGTGCTCGGACGTTCGGATATTCCACGCCGTACCGACTTCTTCGCCGCCGGCGGGCACTCGTTGCTCGCGACCCGGGTCGTGTCTCGCGTTCGCGTCGTCTTCGGAGTTGAGTTGACGCAGCTTCAGATCTTCGAGACACCGACGATCGCCGGGCTCGCATCGGCGATCGACGAACGAATGCGCTCTTCGGCGGAACTGGCGGCGCCGCCAATGGTTCCGGCGGATCGTGAGATGCGCGTCCCGCTCTCGTTCGCCCAGGAGCGCCTCTGGTTTCTCGACCGCTTGGAGCCGGGTAGCGCGGCCTACAACCTGCCCACCGCGCTCGCGCTCGATGGCCCGCTCGATCTTCCCGCTTTGGCCGCCTCTCTTTCGGCCTTGGTCGCCCGCCACGAGGCACTGCGCACCACGTTCGTCGAGTTCGATGGCGAGCCGGGACAGTCGATCGGCGCGCCGCCATCCGACGGCACGGTCTGGGTGCTGCCGGTCGTCGATCTCGGCAGACTCGGAGCCGAGGGATTGCTTCGGGCCGAGGGCGAAGCTCGAGCGAAGCTGGAGCGCGCGGCTTCGCTGCCGTTCGATCTGGCTCGCGGTCCGCTCTTCGTCGCCTGGGTGTTGCGCTTGGCGTCCGAGCGCTACGAGCTGTTCTTGAACCTCCACCACATCGTGAGCGACGGTTGGTCCACCGCGATCGTGGTGCGCGAGATGACGCGGCTGTACGAGCGATTCGCCGATCGCACGGCTTCGAAGGCGTCTGGATCTGCGCTGCCTCCACTGCCGATCCAATACGCCGACTTTGCCATCTGGCAGCGCGCCTGGTTGCGCGGCGAAGCGATCGAAACGGCTTTCGCCTGGTGGCGCCGGCAGTTGACCGGGGTGCCCACGTTGCTCGGTCTGCCGCTCGACCGGCCGCGTCCCTCGGTGCAGCGCTACCGCGGAGCGACGGTACCGTTCGCGCTCGAACCGGCTCTCGCGGCCGCTCTCGGGGCGCTGGCGCGGGAGCGAGGGGCCACGCTGTTCATGGTTCTCCTGGCGGCATACCAGACGCTGGTGGCGCGTCACGCCGGCCAGGCGAAGGTGGTTGTCGGTGCGCCGGTTGCGGGGCGCAATCGAATCGAGGTCGAAGAGCTGATTGGCTTTTTTGTCAACACCCTGCCGCTGGTGGGCGAGCTGGTCGGCGATCCGCCTTTCGACGGGTTGGTCGGCAACACGCGCGAGACGGCCCTCGGAGCGTACGCGCATCAAGATCTGCCCTTCGAGCGGTTGGTCGAGGAGTTGTCGGGCGAGCGCAATCTGGCTCATGCACCTCTGTTCCAGACAATCTTGGTGCTACAGAACCTGTCGACGTCGGCCGGCCGGCCGATGGTGATCTCCGCCGGAGCGCTGCGGGTTACGCCTTTGATGCTCGCGGTTCGGCACGCCAAGTTCGACCTCGATCTGGTTCTCTGGCCGGAGGCTGCGGGGCTGAAGGGGCGGATCGGCTATGACACCGATCTTTTCGATGAGGTGACAGCGGCGCGTTTCTCGGCGCGTTTCAGGACACTGCTGGCCGGGGCGGTCGCGGATCCCTCTCGGCGCGTCTCCGAACTGCCGTTGGTCTCGGAGGCGGAGCGCAGCCAGCTGCTCGAGCTTGCGGCGGGCGGATCGGAGATTCAGTCCTCCTCGTCTTCCGAGGCGTCTCGGACTTGGATCTACGCCCTTGAAGCGGGGACTCCGGTTCCGTTCGGAGTGCCGGGCGAGTTGTCTCTTGGCGGAGCTGTAGGTCCGGGATTTGTCGGTTTCCCAAGCGAGACCGCAGCCGCGTTCGTTCCTGATCCGTTCGTGACCGTGCAGGGCAGTCGGCTGTTTCGCACCGGCGATTTGGGGCGCCTTCGCGCTACCGGTGAGATCGAGGCTCTCGGGCGGATCGAAGAACAGCTCGAGTTGCGCGGTTTTCGAGGCGAACCGAATGCGGCCCGTGCGCCGGTCGCCCGTTCGTTTGGCGTCGCGGTTGCCACCGGGCCGAACGAGCCGCCGCACGGTCCGGTCGAAGAGATCGTCGCCGGGTTCTATGTCGAGCTGCTCGGCCAAAAGGCGGGCTCGCGGACCGCGGATTTCTTCGCCCTCGGAGGGCACTCGCTCTTGGCGGCGCGACTGGCGGCGCGGGTGCGCGAGGCCTTTGCGGTCGAGCTGCCGCTGCGCGCCCTGTTCGAAGCGCCCACTGTGGCGGCCCTCGCCGGGCGCATCGAACGAGTTCGGCGGGCCGCGTCGGCCGCCGACCGGCGTTCGGAGTCCGGCGATGCTTTGACCGGTGCGCCGTCGCTGCAGATCCGGCCGGCGATTCAGCCGACCCGGCGCGACCGGCCACTGCCTCTTTCGTTCGCCCAGGAGCGGCTCTGGTTCTTCGATCAGCTCGAGCCGGGAAGCACCGCATACAACCTGCCGGTGGCGCTCGCCTTCGAGGGTGGTCTCGATCGGGTGGCGCTCGCGCGGGCCATCGGGACTCTCATCGCCCGCCATGAAGTGTTGCGCACGACCTTCGCCGCTGCCGACTCGGGGCCGTACCAGATCGTGGCGCTGCCCGGAATCTCGATCCCGCGACTGCCTCTGGTCGACCTCGCGGCGCTCGGCGGCACGCGTGTCGAACCGACGGCGAAGGAAGTCCTCGCGCGTGCCGCCGCACGGTCTTTCGACCTCGCTCGCGGTCCGCTGCTGCGCGCTCTGCTCGTGCGGCTAGGGGGCTCCGAGGTAGAGCGCCACCATTTGTTGTTCGAACAACACCATATTGTCTCGGATGGCTGGTCGCTCTCCATCTTGGTGAGCGAACTGATCGCGCTCTACGCCGCTGCCCTGGTTGAGCCCGCGGTGCTACCACCGTTGCCGATCCAGTACGCGGATTTTGCGGCCTGGCAGCGCAGCTGGTTGGTCGGCGAAACCCTCGACCGTGAGCTCGCGTGGTGGCGCCGTGAGCTCGCTGGTGTGCCGCCACTGTTGGAGCTCCCCCTGGACCGGCCGCGGCGGTCTGGAGCCACGCGCTTTCGGGGGGGCAAGGTGTCGGTGCGCTTGTCCGGCGACCTGTCGGATCGCCTCGCAGCGCTTGGTCGCCGCAGCGGCGCGACAATGTTCATGATCCTGCTCGCCGGGTTCGAGGCCTTCTTGTTTCGAATCACCGGACAGGAGGATTTTGTGGTCGGATCGGTGATCGCGAACCGCGATCGGCAGGCGCTCGAAGGTCTGATCGGTCTGTTCGTCGACACGCTCGCGCTGCGCGCTCGGGTCTTGAGGAACGCCGGCCGTACGCCGAGATTCCGCACCTTTCTCGAGCGGGTGCGCTCGTCGACCCTCGACGCTTTCGAGCATCGCGACCTGCCGTTCGAGCGTTTAGTCGAGGCGCTCGATCTCCCGCGGAGCTTGACCCATCAACCACTGGTCCAGGTGATGCTCGCACTCCAGAACATGCCGCGGACGGCAGTCTCGATGCCGGGCCTCACCTTCAGCCCTCTTCCGGTCGCCGAAGAGTCGGTACGGTTCGAACTCGGGCTTGCCCTGGTCGAGACCCCAGACGGCTTGGCCGGCGGCTTGGAGTACACCTCGGGCGTACTCGACGAGACGACCGTCCAACGCTGGTGGGGAGAGCTGGCCACGCTGTTGGCCGGCTTGGCGGACGATCCCGAGCGCTCGCTTTCCGATCTGCCGCTTTTGCCGGAGCCGGAGCGGCGCCAACTGCTCGGTGATTGGGGGCAGGGTCGTCCCGTCCCATCGCGCCGGTTGGCGCCGGATCGGTTCGCCGCCTGCGCCGCGGCCAACCCGAATGCTCTCGCCATCCGGTTTGCGGGAGGCGAAATGACCTTCGGCGCGCTAGGCACGCGCGCTGAGTTGATCGGTGCCCGGTTGCGTACCCTGGGTGTCGGCCGTTCCACGCCGCTGGTCGTGCTGCTGCTCGAGAGGTCGCTCGATCTGCCCGCGGCGCTGCTCGGGGTCTGGGCCGCGGGCGGCGCCTTCCTGTCGCTCGATCCGGCGTTGCCGATCGCTCGGCTTCGGCTGCTGATCGACGACGCCTTCGGCGCGGTCGAGCGTCCGATCGTCGTGCTCCATTGCGCGACGAGCGAACTCGCCGCTCCTCTCGGCCTTCTCGATTCGAGCGGTGGCTCGATCTTGGATCTGGATGCGCCGTTCGAGGGGGGTGAAGCGCCGGGAGTGAATGTCGGGGCCGTCGCCGCCGCGTCTGCGGGCATCGACCCGGCCGACTTGGCCTATCTCATCTATACCTCCGGCACCACCGGCCGACCCAAAGCGGTCATGGTCGAGCACGGGCAGCTGGCCCAAACCCTCGCTGCGGTCCAGCAGGAGTTTGAGTTTGCGCCCGACGACCGGATGCCGGTGCTCGCCGCGTCGTCGTTCGACATTTTTTTGTTCGAGCTGTTCGCGCCGCTGCTGGCCGGTGGAGCGGTCGACCTATGGCCGCTCAAGCCGACGCTCGATGTCGCCGCGCTGGCCGCCCGGCTCGCTGGCTTCACCCGCCTCCATGCGGTACCGACGCTGATGCGGCAGGTGGTCGAAGCGGTTCGCGAGCGGCCAGGCGGCGGGGAGGTGCCCGGCCTTCGTCAGCTCTTTGTCGGCGGCGATGCCGTCCCTGCCGAGCTGCTCTCCGATCTTCGCGCCACCTTTCCGCAGGCGGCGGTGACCGTGCTCTATGGGCCGACCGAAGCGACGATCCTGGCGACGAGCTGGACGGTCGAGACGGCGCTCTCGGCGGAGCGCCGGCCGATCGGCCGACCGCTCGCGGGGGTCGTCCTCGCCGTGGTTGATCGCGACGATGAACCCGTGCCGATCGGCGTCGCGGGCGAGCTTCTGTTGGGCGGTCCCGGGGTCACGCGCGGATATCTCCGGCGCCCGGAGCAGACCGCCGAGCGGTACGTCGCGACGGCCAACGGACGTTTCTACCGCAGCGGCGATCGCGCGCGCTGGACGACCGGAGGCGTGCTCGAATTTCTCGGCCGGCTCGATCATCAGGTCAAAGTTCGCGGGTTCCGCATCGAGCCAGGGGAGATCGAAGAGGTGCTCGCCGAGCATCCGGAGGTTCTGGTGGCCGTGGTCTTGGCGCTCGATGCGGGAGATGCCGGCAAGCGTTTGGCGGCGTTCGTGGTGCCGCGTCCCGAGGCGGAAGGGGGACTGGTCGATCGCCTGCGCGGTCACCTCGCAGCACGGCTTCCCGACTACATGGTTCCGGGGAGCTTCGCACTGCTCGACGCACTGCCGCTCACCCCCCACGGCAAGGTGGATCGAAAGGCACTGGTCGGGCGATCCCCCGAGTCTACGGTTGAGATCTCGGACGAGGGAGCCGGCGAGCCGATGTCGCCGTTCGAGGAGCTGGTGGCGCTTGGTTTCAGCGAGGTCCTCGATCGCGCCGTGGTCGGTCGTGAGGGTGACTTTTTCGCCCTCGGCGGTCACTCTCTGCTCGCGGTACGGCTCGCGGCGCGGCTCACCCGCCTGCTCGGGGTCGAGTTGCCGGTGCGCGCTCTGTTCGAAGCACCGACCGTCCGCGGCCTGGCGCAGTGGGCGCTGCGGGTTGCGCAGGAGAATGAGCAGACCGGTTCGCCTCTGGCGACCGGTCCGATCCTGCGTCGAGAATCGCACTCCGGCGCGCCCCTGCCGCTCTCGTTCGCACAGGAACGGCTCTGGTTCTTGGAACAGCTCGAGCCGGGCACCGCGGCTTATAACCTCGGTCTGCCGCTCGCGCTCGACGGTGAACTCGATCTCACAGCCCTGCGTGCCGCTCTCACGTCTCTCTCCGAGCGCCACGAGGCGCTGCGCTCGACGTTCCCGACCGTTCTCGGCCGGCCGGTGCAGGAGATCGCCGAGCGTGGCGGGCTGCCGCTGCCGCTGCCGCTGGTCGATCTCTCCGCTCTCGCCCGGCAAGGCGCGGCGCGCGGCGAAACGGAAGCCGAGCGGCTGTTCGCCGCCGCGGGAAGTTGGCCGTTCGATCTCTCACGCGGTCCGCTCGCCCGGGCGCTCGGGGTTCGGTTGAGCGCTTCCCGACATCGCGTGATCCTGGTCCAGCATCACATCGTCACCGATGGCTGGTCGCTCGGGTTGGCGCTCGGCGAGATCGCCGCGCTGTATCGCTCGGCGGCGTTCGGCGCGCCGGTGCCGCCCCGGCCCGCGCTCGATTTCGCCGATTTCGCACTCTGGCAGCGCGCG
>JANNIH010000107.1:0-32300 GCA_031404815.1 Holophagales bacterium
CTGAGGACCGAACCTGGCGCCGGTTGGAGGCTGGGGCGAAGATCGAAGATCCTTGCCTGGTAAAGCCGCTGGAAGTCGCGGCTCTGCTGGACGCCGCCGTTGCCGACAATGCGGTGGCCGAGGCTCTGGTTGCCAAGGGGAACCCGGTGATCCTGGGCCGGGAGGCTGCGGCGGAGACACGAGGGGTCACCAAGTCGATCCTTGGTGTTCTGGAAGCCCGCGGTGTTGCCGTCAACGAAACGCAGCGGCAGGAGGTTCTGCGCTGTCAGGATCTCGAAAGACTGGGCCGGTGGTTGCGTCGAGCCGTTGTGGCTTCGTCCGCCGCCGATGTCTTGGCTGAACCTTAAGCCGTCTTGCTCCTTCGCCGCCGACGAGGACGCCAGCGGTCCCAGGAACAGCGAGCGAGAAAACGGCTTATCCGTTAACCGCCGCCCAGAGCTCGCCGAGCGCCAGATCCAGATCCCGTTCGGGTGCCCAGCCGAGCGCGCGGAGCTTCGCGGCGTTTCCTTCGAGCAGCGGCATGTCCACCGGCCTCAAGCGGGTGGGGTCTTCTTGAATCTCGACGCGTAGCCCGGAGATCGCGATCAGGCGGTCGAGCGCTTCGGCGATCGAGACGGCGCGACCGGTGGCGACGTTGTAGATCTCTGCCGGGACCCCCAGTTCGGCGAGCAGGGCGAGGGCCGCCACACCGTCCGCCACGTGGACGAAATCGCGACGGGCCGAGAGGTTGCCCACTTCTAGGATCGGCGGTTGATCCCCCTTGGCGATCGCGGCGAGCTGGGCGGCAAAGGCGGGGAGGGCGAAACGGTCCGATTGCCCCGGGCCGACCAGGTTGAAGCAGCGGGCGACCACGCCCCCGGCGCGGATTGTCAGCCGTTCGGCCGCCGCTTTGGTGAGCGCGTAGGGAGTGCGCGGGGCGACCGGCTCGGTCTCGACGATCGGCTGGCGATCTTCTGGGACCAGGCCGTAGACCTCGGCGCTCGAAGCGAGCAGGACCCGGCAATGCCCCACGCCGGTGGCCGCATTGAGCACATTCTCCGTGCCCAGGACGTTCACCTGAAAGTAGTCGGCCGGGCGCTGCCAGCTCTCGCCCACGTGCGACAGGCCGGCGAGGTGGATGATCGCTTCGGGCTCGGCCGCGTGGACGACGGCGAGCAGCCCTCTCGTGTCGAGCAGGTCCACTTCGTGGAGCTCGACGCCGGCCAGGTTCGAGGTCGTCCCCCAGGTGGTGCCGACCACCCGGTGGCCGCGGTCGAGCAGGCGCTGGGCGAGGTGAGCCCCAAGAAAGCCGCCGACTCCTGTGACGAGTACCCGCATCGATCTACTCGCCGACCTCCGAGAGGTGGCGCTTCCGGGAGAGCTGCTCGCGCCAATAGTCGAGCAGGTCGGAGATCGTCTTCTCGAACGGGATCAGCGGTTCCCAGCCGGTGTCGGCGCGGAACTTCGAGCTGTCGCCGATCAGGATTTCGACGTCGGACGGGCGCAGGCGATCGGGATCGATCTCGATCTTTACCTCGACCTTCGAGCGGTCGAGAATCATCTGTAGCATGGCGCGGATGTGAATGCCGGTCCCCGTTGCGATGTTGTAGACCTCGCCCGGCTTCGCCTTGGTCACCGCGAGCCAATAGGCGCGGACCATGTCGCGCACATCGGTGAAGTCGCGGATCGCGTCGAGATTGCCAACCCGAATCACCGGCTCCTGGCGGCCGGCCTCGATCGAGGCGACTTGGCGGCAGAAGTTCGAGGTGACGAAGACGTGGCCGCGCCGCGGGCCGGTGTGGTTGAAGCCGCGGGTGCGGATCGCCTTGATCCCGTACGACTGGAAATATTGGTAGCCGAGATAATCCTGCGCCACCTTCGACACCGCGTAAGGCGACAGCGGGCGGAGCGGGTTCGTCTCTTTGATCGGCGTCTCGTCGGGGAGCACCAGGCCGTACTGCTCGGACGAGCAGGCGAGCTGGATCGTCGGGTCGAGCTTCGCCTCGCGCACCGCCTCGAACAGGTTGATCTGCCCCTGGGCGTTGATCGAAAACGTATCGTTCGGCGCGATCCAGGACGAAGGCACGAAGCTCTGGGCCGCGAGATGGAAGATGTAATCGGGCTGCGACATCTCGACCGCGCGGCGCATCGAGGTGTAGTCGCGCAGATCAGCCTCGATCAGCTGGACTCTTCCTTCCAGGTGCTCGATGTTGTCCATCTTGCTGCGCCAGCGGTTGATGCCGAAGACCTCCACCTCCGGGTGCTCGGCGAGCAGGAAGTCGGCGAGATGGGAGCCGGCAAATCCGGTGATTCCGGTGATCAGAGCTTTCATAACAGGCGTCCTCCTTGGTGAGATCTCGTCGGGTGTTGGCTCAAGGCGACCAGGATCAAGCGTTGACCAGACCGACGTTGCGGATGCGTTCGAGGTATTCGATCAGTCCCCAAGCCCAAGGCTCGACGCGGCGGCCGAGCAACGCCTCGGTACGCGAGACGTCGAGCACCGAATAGGCCGGCCGGCGCGCCGGGCGTGGGAATTGATCGGTGGTGACAGGGATTACGTCCACCTGGTCGTTCCAATGACGGGCGATCTCGCGCGTGAATTCGAACCAGGTGGCGGATTCCCGATTGCGGTAGTGGTAGAGCCCGGTGGCGCCCCGCGCCGCGAGATCGGCGAGCGCACGGGCGAGAAACGGGGTGTAGGTCGGCGCGCCGGTCTGGTCGTCGACCACGCGGAGCTGGCGGTTCCCTCTTTCCATCAGGGTGACCATCGTCTTGGCGAAGTTCGGTCCGTGCGGCCCGAACAGCCAGCTCGTGCGGACCACCAGCGACCCTTCGTGGTGGAGCGCCCGGCGTTCCCCTTCGAGCTTGCTCTCTCCGTAGATCGACTGCGGGGCGACCGGGGCGTCTTCCGGATAGGGGGCTCTTGCCTCGCCGTCGAACACGTAGTCGGTCGAAACGTGAATCAGGCGGGCGCCGATCCGCTCCGCCGCGTCCGCGACCCGGCCGACCGCGACGCCGTTGATCTCGAACGCCAGCTCGCGCTCGTCTTCGCAAGCGTCGACCTGGGTGTGGGCGGCGCAGTTGAAGACGACCTGAGGGTGGAAGGAACTCATCCAAGTGGCGAGGCCCGCCGCATCGCGGATGTCCCCTTGGGCACGCGACAGGGCGAGTGTTGCCCAGCCGCGGCGCCGAAGCTCCGCGGTCAGGGCACGCCCGAGCATGCCGACGCCACCGAAGATCAGCGCGCGCAGGTCAGGCGATCCCAACCTCGGAGTTGTCTCCGAGGACAAAACGGTGAGCTTTGGGTTTCTCGTGGCTGCGCGCGATCTTGACGTTGCGTCCGACCAGCGAGGCGTCGATCCGGCCCGGGATGTCGTGGATCTCCGAGTCGGCGAGGATGATCGAGTTCTCGATCTCGCAGCGCTCCAGCCGGCAGCGCTCGCCGATCGAGGTGTAGGGGCCGACGAACGCGTGGTGAATCTTTGCGCCGTCGCCGATGATCACCGGGCCGCGGACGAGAGAATCAATGATCTCCACCCCTTCCCCGATCTGCACCCGCCCTTCGATCCGGCTGCTGCCCAGAAGGGCGCTCCGGTTCTCCGGCAGGATCGTTTCGAGCACGATCCGGTTCGCTTCCAGCATGTCCTCGACTTTTCCGGTGTCCTTCCACCAGCCGCGGACGATGTGCGGATGGACGGCCAGGCCGCGGTCGATCAGGTCTTGTATCGCGTCGGTGATCTCGAGTTCGCCGCGGCCGGAGGGCCGGATGCTTTTCACCGACTCGTGGATGTGCCGGTCGAACATGTAGACGCCGACCAAGGCCAGGTTGCTCTTCGGTTCCCGCGGCTTTTCGACCAGGCGGAACACCTTGCCCTCTTCGGTCAGCTCGGCGACCCCGAACTGCTGCGGGTTCGGCACCTCGGCGAGCAGGATCTCGCAGTTGCATTCGGAGGCTACGAACTCCTCGACCAGACTCGCGATACCGCCCGCGATCAGGTTGTCGCCTAAGTACATGACGAACGGCGAGGCCCCGAGGAAATCCTCGGCGATCATCACCGCGTGGGCCAGGCCGCGCGGCGCGTCCTGCTCGATGTAGGTGACCGTGGCGCCGAAGCGCGAGCCATCGCCCACGGCGGCGCGGATCTCCTCGCGAGTGTCGCCCACGATGATACCGATATCGGTGATCCCGGCCGCGACGATCGATTCGATCGCGAAGAACAGGACCGGCTTGTTCGCGACCGGCACCAGCTGCTTGGCCGAGGTGTAGGTGAGCGGCCGGAGCCGGGTTCCCTTGCCGCCGGAGAGGATGAGCCCTTTCATCTCGTGCTCAAGGTCACTGATCGAGGTTGTCGGCGCCGTAACTGCGGCCGGTGAGATCGAGGAAGGTGCCGACGTTCTTCAAGCTGATCGACAGGCGATAGTCGCGGTTGGTCAGATCGCCGACCGAATAGTCGCGCACTTCCAGGCGGAGACCCCAGCACTGGCTGGTCCAGTTCGCGGCATAGCGCTGCTGTTGAAGATCGGCGCGGTCGAGATCGTAAGCGACCTGCGCTTCGACGCGAAATCGGCGCGGGATCAGGTTCAAGCCGGTGGTCAGGCGTATCTGGTCGCCGAGCGTTTCGCCCGACTCGGCGAGATAGCGGGTAAACCAGGTCAGATCGACCGAGTTGCCCCCCTTCCAGTCGACGCCGCCGGTCAAAGAGCGCGATTCCAGCTGGTTGAACAGCGTGTTGTACGAGACATCGATCTTCGCGGTCAGCCCCTTGGCCGGGTTCAACCGGAGGAGCGCCTCGACCGGACCGTCGGTGGTGTTCACCCGGAGCGGATCCGAGGGCGAGATCTGGAGCGGCTGCTTGTTGTCCAAGCTGAACGCCTGGGCGATCTCCAGGTAGAGCACCTCGCGGGCGCCGCCGTCCTTCGGATCGTCCGATTTGCCGAGCACGCGGTTGATCAGGGCGACCCGCCCCACGTTCTGCGAGAACGACGAGTCGACCTCGTCGAACAGCGGGATCACCGCGGTGTTGTCATAAGCGCCGAAGTAGGTGTAGGTGATGCGCGGCTCGACGATGTGCTTGAACTTGGTGAGCGTGCCGAGCTTCGCATTGAAAATCTTCGAGAACGACGGCCCGACGATCAGCCCCGACGCGGAGGGGAGGTCGCGCACCTCGGTCTCGCCGGTGAAGCGCTGGGTGAGCGGGTCGATCGTGTCGCCATACCAGGTGACCCGGTCGCCGATCGTCGCCGAAAGCGACAGCCATGGGAACGCGCGCACCGGCACGGTCAGCTGGGGGAACAGGTCGACGCGGCCGTATTTGCCGGAGTAGCTGCCCGGCCGCTCGAGGTCGAGGTAGCTGACCGAGTTCTGCGCCTGTAAGTAGAGCGGCAGTTTGCCGATCCGGGTGGAGCGCAGGGAGTATTCGATCTCGGGGAGTTTGCGCTGGCTGACGAACTGGCCGCCGCCGACGAAGGTCTGCCGATCGTTCGCCAGGATGTTCAAGGCCTGCGAGCCCCAGTTGCCGGCGATGAACGCGCGGCTGTCTTGGAAGCGGAACGAGTTGCGGTCGAAGTCGCGTTCGAAGTCGCGGAAGAAGTTGAAATCCGAGAAGTCCTGGTAGCGCACCACGGCGCGCAAGCCCCAGGGGAGCTGGTTCATCTCGTGGTTCCAGTCGATCTTCCAGCGCCACTCGTCCTCGTTCGGCAGCGCGTCGGGGTCGCGCACCGCGTATCCTTGGAAGTTGCCGCGCGTCCCTTCGCTCGGGGCATAGCGGAACTCGTTGCCGAGCCCCAAGAAGCCCTTCGAGTAGGGATCGACGTGGAAAGTCGTGTCGTAGCTCCGGCCGAGCTCAAGGAAGTAGGCGAGGCCGACCAGGGAGCCGCGCCGCTCGGAATAGCCGAAGTTCGGGACCAAGAGCCCGGAACTCCGCTCGCGCTTGACCGGCCAGAGGAGATAGGGGGTGTAGAAGACCGGCAGCTTCTTGGTGCGCATCGTGGCGTGGCTCGCGCGGGCGTATCCTTCGATCTCGATCTTCGCGCGGCTCACCCGAAAGCTCCAGTCGGGCACCTTCTGATTGCACGAGGTGAAGACGCCGTCCTCGACCGTGTAGAGCGCATCGCCGATCTTCGAGATCCGGGCGCCCGAGAAGTAGTAGTCGGGCGTCACTTCGGCCTGCGCCTCGGCCATCGTGCCGGTTTTGGTCGTGAGGTCGAATTCGAGGCTCTTGCCCGAAAGGCGCCGTGGTCCCTGGTCGAGCACGACGTTTCCGAGCGCGAGGACCTTCTTGCTGGTTAGGTCGATCTCGGCCGTATCGGCCTGGATTTCGATGTCCTGGTAGCGCAGACGAACCTCGCCGGAGAGCACCGCGTAGTCCTCGCGCTGGTATTCGAGCGATTCGGCCGAGCCCGAGGTGGCACCGCCCCCCTTCTCAGTCGGGAACTTGAGGTCGAAGTCGATTCGATCCGGTCCGGCGCCCGGCGGGCCCGGCGGAACCGCGGCGGGTGGAACCACGGCCGGCGGCGGGGTGACCGGCACCGCTGCGGCAGGTGCCACGGCGGCGCTCTCCGGCGCGGTCGTTTCCGGGGCCTGGGCCGGGGTTTGAGCTACCAGCGGGCCGACGCCCGACAGGGCGATCAGGCAGGCGAGGGTGAAAAGATGGGGGCGACGGCTCATGTCCCGAGGATTCCTCCGTGGTCTGATCGAAGGTCTTGACCCGACCTAAAAGTCGACCTTTAGATCCGCTCGACGACGAGCGCTGTAGCCTCGCCACCGCCGATGCAGATCGCGGCGCAGCCGCGCGTTAGGTTGCGTTCGGCGAGCGCGTCGAGCAGGGTGACCAAAATGCGGGCGCCCGAGCAACCGAGCGGATGGCCGATCGCGACCGCGCCGCCGCGGACGTTGACCCGGTCGTGATCCAACCCGAGGTCCTTCATAAAGGACATGGCGACGACGGCGAATGCTTCGTTGACTTCCCAGAGGTCGATATCGGCGACCACCAAGCCCGCCCGTTCGAGCGCGCGGCGGGCGGCCGGGGCCGGTGCGGTGGCGTACCGTTCGGGTGCCTGAGCGAACGAGGCGTGGCCGACGATTCGCGCGATCGGCGTCTTGCCCAGAGCGGCGGCATGGCTCGCCGTGGTCAGGACGAGCGCCGCGGCGCCATCGTTCAACTTGCTGGCATTGGCGGCGGTGATCGAGCCGTCCTTCTGAAATGCCGGCTTCAAACCCGCCATCTTGGCCAGGTCGACTTTGAACGGCTCCTCGTCGCGCGCGACGATCACCGGGTCGCCCTTCCGCTGCGGCACTTCGACCGGCACGATCTCGCGGCCGGTGAGCCCCGCTTCGGTGGCGGCTCGGGCGCGTTGGTAACTGATGAGCGTGAAGGCGTCCTGCTCTTCGCGGGTGAAGCCGTACTCGCGGGCGCACAGCTCGCCACAGTTGCCCATGTGGGTGTCGTTGTAGGGATCCCACAGGCCGTCGTGAATCATCGAGTCGATCAGCTTGCCGTGGCCGAGGCGGAGACCGTCGCGCGCGCCAAACGCGAGGTAGGGCGCCTGGCTCATGCTCTCCATACCGCCTGCGGCGACGACCGAGAAGTCGCCGCAGCGCAGGTCGTTGGCGGCCATCATGACCGCGCGCATGGCCGAGCCGCACACTTTGTTCAAGGTGACCGTTCCGGTGCTCTCCGGACAGCCCGCGCCGAGCGCGGCCTGGCGCGCCGGGGCCTGTCCCTGGCCGGCGGTGAGCACCGCCCCCATGTTGACCTGGTCGATCTGGTCGGGGGTGAGTCCTGCGCGCTCGATCGCCCCGGCGATCGCTTTGGCGCCGAGCGCGTGCGCCGAAAAACCGGAAAGGGAGCCTTGAAAACTGCCGATCGGCGTGCGAGCGGCACTTAAGATGACGATGTCGTCCATGGTGATCCTCGGTCGGTGTCCTCTAGCGATGTCGCGTGCGCAGTGGCGCCCCGGATCTTCGGGAGGAAACGTTCCGGTCGGCCGGCGGAACGTTCTCTGAAGCCCCTGAGCGTCGAGATCGTCGGCGCTGGATCAAAGGGCGCTCAAGGGGGGCTCCTGCGGCGAAATCGAGCGCGGATGCTAGCACATCTGTAGAATCCCCCTCGGCATGAAAACCCTCGGCATCGACTTCGGAGAACGTCGGATCGGACTCGCGATTTCCGATTCCGACGGCAGCTATGCGATGCCGCTCCTCGTCCTCGAACGGCAGAGCGACGCCAAGGCGATCGAACGGATCGGCGCGATCATCCGCGAAGAGGACGTGGCGAGCCTGGTGGTCGGCGAGCCGGTCAACGTCGACGGCACGCGCGGGCCGGCGGCAGAGCGGGCGCGTCGCTTCGCGGAGAAACTGGCGGCGGCGACCGGTTTGCCATTGGAGTTGGTGGGCGAAACGCTCACTACGGTCGAAGCCGCCGCCCGGCTGCGCGAAGCGGGAGTGGATGCCCGGCGGGCGCGCGGGCGTATCGACGCGGTGGCGGCGCAGATCTTGCTCGAAGAGGCTCTCGCCGTCCGCAACAGGGGCGGCAGGGAGGCCGCATGAGCTCGAACACGCCCACGAGGCGGAAGATACCGGCCAAGAAGAAGCCTCGGGGCAAGAGCTCCGGGCTGCGCAAATTCCTGCTTGGACTAGCCATCCTAGGCCTGATCGCCGCCGTCCCGGCGGCCATGGCGGGCTGGTCGGCTTGGCGGCTCACCCGCCCGTACCAGGGCTTCGCGGGTGCCGCCAAGAGGGTGGTCATCGAGCCCGGCAGCAGCGCCGGCCAGATCCTCGCGCAGCTCGCGCGCGAAGGGGTGATCGAGGACGCACGCCTCGCGCGGTTCTATCTCGTGTATTTTCTGCGCGATCCGGCGCTCAAAGCGGGGGAGTACGAGTTCGCCGGGCGAGAGAGTCTGCGCGAGGTGCTGAGCAAGATCTCGCGCGGCGACGTGATGCGCCACTCGATCACCCTGGTCGAAGGGCTAACACTCGAAGAGACCGCCGAGCAGCTGAGCAAAGCGGAGTTTGGCGACCTCGACGCGTTTCTCTCGTTGATGCGCTCGCCCGAGCTGATCGCCGATCTCGATCCGGAGGCGCAGGATCTCGAAGGGTACCTGTTCCCCGAGACCTATAGCTTTGCCCTCGGGGTCTCCGAGCGCGAGGTGGTCGGGAAGTTGGTCAAGACCTTTCGCTCCCGGTTCGACAAGCAGGTGGCGCCGCGGCTCGCCGCTCGCGCCGGGGCGCCGAGCGTCCGCCACATCGTGATTCTCGCGAGTATCATCGAGAAAGAGGCTCAAAAAGAGGCCGATCGGCCGCTGATCGCGGCGGTCTACGAAAACCGGCTGGCCCAAAAGATCGCCCTGATGGCCGATCCCACGGTGATCTTCGCGCTCAAGCGCTTGAGGGTCTGGAACGGCAACATCCGGCGCTCCGATCTAGGCGTAGACTCACCCTACAACACCTACAAATACCCGGGCCTCCCGCCCGGCCCGATCGCGTCTCCCGGCGCCGCGAGCCTGGCCGCAGCGGCCGCTCCGGCCGACGTGCCCTACCTCTATTTCGTCAGCAAAAACGACGGCTCGCACGCCTTCGCGACCACCTACGCCGAGCACAGCGCGAACGTCGAGCGCTGGCAGCGCCAATTCTTCAGGGATCAGAGGGCCGAAGAGCGCCGCGCGCGGGTGGCGGGCCGGTAGCGGGTGGCCAAGTCGCGGGCAAATTCGATTGACAGCCCCTTGACCCTGGTGTATCAAGGTCGGGAAAATTTTTGCAGAAAGGGGCTTTGCGCCGAGGTTCGCTGAAGCCCTGGATACGCCGGGCGGGGTCTTCACCCGACGGCAGCCAGAGGAGGGTTGATGAACATCCCGGAGGAATTTGGCAGCTACCTGCTACTCAAGAAACTGTCCGAGGACGCTCTCGGCGAGACGTTCCGTGCCGCCAAGGTGGGCGCCCGAGGGTTGGAGCAGGTCTCGCTGCTCAGGGTGCTCAACGGCAAGGGGGTCGACGGCGCCAAACTTTGGCCGAAGATGAGCAACGGAGCGGCGATCCAAGCCGCCTTGCGCAGCCCGACGATCGGCAACGGCGTCGATGTCGGCCGGGTGCGCAACCAGCCCTATATCGCCTACGACTACATTTCGGGGAAGAACCTCGCGACGATCTTTGCGCAGACCGAACGGCGGATGTCGCCGATTCCGACCGATCATGCCCTTTTGATCGCCGAGCGGGTGGCGCTCGCGCTTTCGGTCGCGAGCGAGAGCCGGGTGGGCGACCAGCGGTTGCTCCACGGTTTCGTCGTGCCGCATCTGGTGATGGTCTCGAACGAAGGGGAAACCCGGCTACTCGGCTTCGAGACCGGTCCCGGCCTGCGCGAGATCGGCGGGATCGCCGATCCGGAGCTCACCGCCTATCTTTCGCCCGAAGCGGCGGCCGGCGCTCCGCTCGCCAAGGCGGACGATTGCTGGTCGCTCGGTGCCCTCCTGTTCGAGCTGCTGACCGGAGAGCGCATGCGGGCGAACCCGCCGGAAGGGTACGCGACGCGGGTCGATCAGACGGTGCTCGCCCACGACGGCTCGCCGATCGCACCTCCGGTAGCGGACCTGATCAAGAGGAGCCTGCTGCCGCGCGAGCAGCGGATCGCCGATACGACCACCTGGCACAAAGCGATCTCCAAGCTGATGAACGAAGGGCATTTCAGCCCGAACACTTTCAATCTGGCGTTCTTCATGCACAACCTCTTCCGCGACGACATCGAGCGGGAGAACCAGGAGTTGCAGGCGGAGAAGAAACTCGACCTCCGGGCGCCCGCGCCGATTGCGGTCGCCGCACCTGCGCCGGGCCCGGTGGCCGCTCCTGCCGTCGCCGCCGCTTCGGTACGTCCCGCCGGGGCGCCCCTACCGCCGCCCATGCAGGCGGCTGCGCCCGGCTCGAAGACAAAGCCGATGATCTACGTCGCCGCGGCCGTCGTGCTCTTGGGGTTGTTGGGTGGGGGGGGCTGGATGTTCATGCGCGGGCGTGCCACACCGGCGGCCGTCCCGCCGGCCGCCCCGGTGCCCGGCGCCCCGGCGCCTGGAACGGCACCTCCGGCGATGACCCAAGAGACGCAAGCGCAGCTCCAGGCGCAGATCGATCAGCTGGTCCAGGCGCAGATCCAGGCGAATGAGAGCAAGCTCAAATCGCAGTACGACGACCGCTTGAAGCAGCTTCAAAAGCAGCTCGAAGACAGCCGGAAGTCCGGCGGGGCCTCGCCTTCGGCCTCGATTCCGGACCCGCCGGAGCCCGAGCCGCGCGTTGCGACGTCACGGCCGGTCGAGCCCGCCCCCGCCGCCTCGCCGCCGACGAGCACCGCTCCGGTTCAGCCCGCTCCGGTCGAGTCCGAGCCCGCTCCGGTGCGCGCCGCTCCGGTCGAGCCGGCTCCCACCCTGGTTCCGGCGGCGCCCAGAGTTCAGGTGGGCGATCTGGTTCGCCCGGGCCCTGGAGTTCAGACCCCGAAGTTGTTTCGATTGCCTCAGCCTACCTATCCGGCGGCCGCGCGGCGCCTGAACAAGGCGGCTACCTTGGACGTGCGGGTGCTGGTCGACGAGAAAGGCAAGGTGCTGCAGACCGAGCCGCCGAGTATTCGTGCGGGATATGGCTTCGACGAAGCGGCGGTTGACGTCGCGAGCCGGGCGACCTACACCCCGGCAACCAAAGACGGCGTGAGGGTCAAGATGTGGACCGTCTTGCGGGTGGCGTTCAAACCTTAGCCGGGCGACTCGTTTCGAGCTGAAAAGGCGCCTCGCCAACCACCCGGCGAGGCGCTTTTCTCAGCGAGCGACTGGTTCATCGAACGACACAGGCCCTGGACGGGGGCTGGCGGTACGCGTCGCGAAGCGGTCCTAAGAGATCTTGACGACGTTGCGCGCCTGGAGGCCTTTCGGCCCCTCGACGACCTCGAAGGAGACCCGATCTCCCTCGGCCAGGGTGCGAAAACCCTCGGCGATGATCGAGGCGTGGTGGACGAAGACATCCGGCCCATGCTCACGCACGATAAAACCGTATCCCTTCGCGTCGTTGAACCACTTCACGGTGCCCTGCTCGGCCATGACTTTGCTCCCTACAACAGGTTGTTGATGATCGCCGCTAAAGCGGCAGCTGCTCCTTCCCCGGTGTCGGTAACGCCGGAGCGGGATTCCAAGAGTCCAAACGGCGGTTCATCGGGGGTCTCAGGCTCGGTCTGGAGTTGTGGCGAGGCACGGCTCTGAAACGTGAGGTGAGGTTGTTCGAAGGCCTTCGCCTGCAAGTCCAGCGGTATCTGTCTTACCTTTGTGAAACGAAATTTGTCCCAGTGTGACATTGATCTGCGCGAAAGGCAAGGCCGAATCGAGGCGAATTTTCTAGACGGGCCGAAACCGGCTGTCCTCACGGCCGGACAAACCGGTTGTTCTCAATGCCGGACAAGCCGGCGACGGCCCTACGTAGTAGGCTCCGCTCGATGAGTTCTTCCACCCGGATTCCTCGCCCCTTCGATGCCGTCGAGCTTCGGGTCCTCGGCTCGCTGCTCGAAAAAGAACAGACGACGCCCGAGGCCTATCCGCTCACAGTCAACGCCCTGATCGCCGCCTGCAACCAGAAGACCAATCGCGACCCGATCACCGAGCTCTCCGAGGGGCAGGTCTGGGATGCCTTGGAGCGCCTTCGCCACGAGACCCTGGTGTGGCGAAGCGAAGGCGCCCGCACCGAGCGCTGGCAGCAGAGTGTCTCGCGCCGCTGGGGGCTCGATTCGGCGGGCAAGGCGATGATGACCCTGCTGCTCCTGCGCGGCCCGCAGACCCTGGGCGAGCTCCGCACGAGAAGCGAGCGCATGATTGTCTTCAAGACGCTCGAAGAGGTCGAATCGAAGCTCCGGAGCCTCGCTGCGGACGAAGAGCCGTTGGTCGTCGAGCTGCCGCGCCGTCCTGGGCAAAAAGAGATCCGCTGGATGCATCTGGTGGGCGATCCGAACGCGATCGATCCGGTCGTCCCTGAAGTAACCCGCGCGAGGTTCGAGCCACCGATGCCCTCCGCCCCGCCGCTCTCCCAAAGGGTCTCCGACCTCGAACAGGCGGTGGCCGATCTTTCCGCTGCGCTCGCCGAGCTGAAGGCGAAGCTCGGCGAGGATTAAACGACTTCGATCCCCGCCGGACCCGTCAGAACTTCCCCGACCTCGGCCGCCCGGTGGCCGGTCGCCAGCAGTTTTTCGAGCAGCGCCTCTGCCGATTCCCTTGGCGCACAGATCAACAGGCCGCCGGAGGTTTGCGGATCGAACAGCACGGTGCGCTGCACGCGGTCGAGGCGCGCTCGATCTTCCCAGTGATCGCGGACGTTCGCCTCGTTCAGCTCGGTACAGCCGGTGGTGACGCCCGCTTTGACCAGGCGGAGGAACCCGTCGTGAACGGGTAGCGAATCGAAGCGGAAACGCAGGGTGGCGCCCGAGCCGCGCGCGATGTTCCAGGCATGGCCGGTGAGGCCGAAACCGGTGATGTCGGTGGCCGCGGTGGCGCCGTGGAGGAGGGCCAGGCGGCCGGCGTCGGCGTTTAGGCGGCCCATCTCGTCGAGCGCGGGGATCAGCTCGGCTTCCGTGATCTTGTCGACTTTGTACGCGTTGATCAGCACGCCGGTGCCGAGCGGTTTGGTCAAGATCAGCCGTTGGCCCGCCTGGGCGCCGGTGTTGGCGAGCAGGCGTTTCGGATCGGCTTGCCCGATCACCGCGAGCCCGAACTTGAGTTCCGGGTCGCGCACCGAGTGGCCGCCCAGCAGCGCGGCACCCGCCTCGGCCAGCGCGTCTGCCGCTCCGGCGAGAATGCCGGCGAGCGCCTCTTTCGGCACCTCTTCGGGAAAGCAGCAGAGGTTGAGCGCGAACAGCGGCCGGCCGCCCATCGCATAGACATCGGAGAGCGAATTCGCTGCCGCGATCCGGCCGAAGCGGTGCGGGTCGTCGCAGACCGGGGTGATGAAGTCCGCGGTTGCGACCAGCGCAGAATCGCCAAAGGCAAAGACTCCTGCGTCGTCAGAGGTCTCCGGACCGACGAGCACACGTCCGGCCAACTCGGTCGATCCTTGCGATCGAACGAGCGGGCCGATCAGGTCGAAGAGGTCCCCCGGACCTACTTTGGCCGCTCAGCCGCCGGTGGTCGCACAGGCGGTCAGGCGGAACTTGCGTCGATACCAAGCCATGCGGTGAATTGTAGTCGAGTTGCTGCGGTGTGGCCGGTCGATCGCACAGGTTCGGCTCACGAAATTGTCCCGCATAAGGCCGTTCTCGGCACTGCTTCTGCTGGAACCTAGATGTATCCCCTGGTAGCGAAATCGAGGACGAGGAGGTCAATTAATGTACAAGGCAAAGACTCAAGTTTTCCGTGGCGACCGTCGAAAGAGGTGGATTGCGCCCCTGATCGGTGCTTTCTCCCTGGTGGCGATCGCAATCCCGTCGCGGGCCGACGGCGGCGTCGTGTTCACCGATGGCGCCGATGAGGCCGGGATCAGCTACGAGCGCACACCGTCTCCCCGGCTCGCGATTCACGCCGGCTACAACGCCCAGTCGCCGATTCCGAGCCCTAGAGTGCCGATGCTTCAGGCAAACAGCCCGCAGAAGGACCATGGCGCGCCGGGTCTCGTGATCTGGGACTACGATAACGACGGTGACCTCGACATCTATGTCACCAACGGTCCCGGTACGGCGAACAGCCTGTTTCAGAACCAGCTGGCGCAGAGCGGGGCGATGACCTTTGTCGACGTCGCTGCGGCGGCGAATGTGGAGCTGGTCAATCAGGACAGCTCAGGCGCCTGCTTCGGCGATATCGACAACGACGGCGACCCGGATCTCTATGTCCTGGGCACCGGACAGCCGAACGTCTTGCTGCGCAATGAGGGTGACGGCACCTTTTCGAACGTCACGGCACGGGCGGGTGTAGCGGGGATCGGCACTTTCTCGGCAGGCTGCTCGATGGGTGATATCGACAACGACGGCTTTCTCGACATTGTGGTGGCGAACACCTACAACACGTGGAAGAACCGGCGGGCAGTGTTCGTGGCCGCTCTCTATCCGCGGCTGGAGCCGAACGACCTGTTCCGCAACAACCGCAACGGCACGTTCACCGACGTCTCGGCCACTTCGGGCATTCGCAACATCGAGGGTCTGGACGGCGGTTCCTACACATGGGCGATCGCGATGGTCGACTACGACCAGGACGGCGACCTCGACATCCTGCAAGCGGACACCCAAGGCTCGCCGCCGCCCACTCCCGCCGACGAACGTGGCTTCAACCGTCTGTTCGAGAACGACGGTCATGGCAACTTCACCGATGTGACCCGCGCCCGCGGACTCGCGGTCTGGGGGTCCTGGATGGGGTTGTCGTTCGGCGATCTCAACTGCGACAGCTCGCTCGACTTCTTCTCGACCAACCTCGGTCGGTACATGGGTGGCCCGACCCAGAACTCACGCTGGTTCTTCGGCAGTGCAGACAAGTCTTTCTCCGATCCGGGGGTCGGTGCGCTGATGGGCACGCCGTTCGGTTGGGGAACGACGATTCTCGACTACGACAACGACGGCGACCCGGACATCAGCCTCTTTGGCGACGACGAAGTGTTCACGTTCATCGCCGCCGACAACCCGGGAACCGTGCTGCGCAACGAAGGGCTCTGCTCCGGAACCTTCACCTGGGATCAGGCGGCGATGACCACCGACCACCGACTTCGCCAGGTTCATGGCGTGGCGGCCGGCGATCTGAACGGCGACGGATTCGAGGATCTGGTGACGGTTGCCAACCTGAAGTTCACCTTCCAGAACTTCCGGCCGATGACCGTCCTCACAGGTGGACCCACCGGCGCGCCGTTCGATGCCGTCGCTCGCTTGGAGCGCCAGATCTCGCCGGTCCCGAACCCCGGCTTCGGCACCTATGTCAATCCGGACATCAGCAATGGCAACTTGGTGATCGACATCAACGGCGGCGACAACGGCAATTCGTTCGTCGAGCTCGAAGTGGTGGGCACCAAGGGCCTGGTCAATCGCCGGTTCGCCCGCGGCACAGTCAATCGCAGCGGGATCGGCGCCCTCGTCTACTTCCACCCGGAAGGGCTCCCGAGGTCGTTCCAGCCGGTGGTGGGTGGGGCGAGCTACGGCTCGCAGGATTCGCTGATCGCGCACTTCGGCATGGGCGAAGCGACCACGGGTACGGCCGACGTAGTCTGGCCCGGCGGAACTCGCAACCGTCTCTACAACGTCGCGGCCGGAGAGCGTCTCACGCTGCCGGAAATCCCCTGCGACTACGTTCGGTTCGTGCCGTTGAGCGGCAGCGGCGGACCGCTTTCGAACCGCTCGAAGTACAAGGTCTGCGTGGAGGATGCCCTTCGGGACGTAACTCGCGCTCGAGTGATCACGTCGAGCCTGGGAGCTCGGATTTTGTCGTCGGCGCTGCGCGCCTACGACGAGAATCACTAGGCCTAGGTTTTCGCTTCCGAGGTGGGGAGGGAGCCCTGGTGCTCGCTCCTCACCTCGGTGCATTTCGGGGCCGAAAGCGGGCCCCGAAGTTTTCAGTCCGGGCGCTGGAACCGAGACTCCGCGGCACCTACTCGCAAAGAATGAGCACGTTTCCTAGGACGCCCATACCGGGCTTCTGAGGTTGCTATTTCGAAAATGAATTCCTGCCTCTCTTTGTTGCCCGACCTGATCCTCGCGTCAGAGGAGGAGCCGTCGCGCCCGGCCTACACGTTCCTCGGCGAGGCGGGGGAGGCCACCTCCCTTTCCTACGGTGGTCTGGGGCGCCAGGCGCGAGCGATCGGGGCGCAGCTTCAACGGCTCGGTGCGGAAGGGGAGCGGGCGCTTCTCCTCTACCCTTCGGGGGCGGAGCTGGTCCCTGCGTTTCTCGGTTGCCTCACGAGCGGCGTGGTCGCCGTTCCGACCCAGCCGATGACTTCGGAACGTGGGCTGCCGCGCCTGCTGTCGATCGCCCGCGACTCCCGCGCCAAGCTTGGCCTCACCACCTCTCGCCTGCTCGGCAGATTCCAAAGCCTCGCGGCCAAGGTGCCGGAGCTTGCGGCCCTCACCTGGGTAGCGACCGACAAAGTCTCGGAGGACGCTGCCCGAGAGTGGCGGGAGCCTCAGCTCGGCCCTGAATCGCTCGCCTTCCTCCAATACACCTCGGGCTCGACCGCGTCGCCCAAAGGGGTAATGGTCAGTCACGGCAACCTCCTTCACAACGAGGAGATGATCCGGCGCGCTTTCGGGCAATCGTCCGAGTCGGTGATCGTCGGCTGGCTGCCGCTCCATCACGACATGGGGCTGATCGGCAATGTGCTCCAGCCGCTCTACCTCGGCGCTCATGCCATCCTGATGTCGCCGACCGCTTTTCTCAAACGGCCGCTCTCTTGGCTTGAAGCAATCGCCCGCTATCGAGCGACTACGAGCGGTGGCCCCAACTTTGCCTACGAGCTCTGCTTGAAGAGGATCGATGCGGAGCAACGCTCCGGCCTCGATCTGTCGAGCTGGGAGGTGGCGTTCAACGGCGCGGAGCCGGTCCGGGCCAACACGTTGGAGCGTTTCGCCCGGACTTTTGAGCCCCAAGGCTTCCGCCGCTCGGCGTTCTATCCTTGTTACGGCCTGGCGGAGGCGACGCTGTTGGTCGCAGGGGGCGGCAAAGCGAAGCCCCCGATCGTGCTGGGTGTCGACCGTGCGGCGCTCGAACGGCGAGAGGTGGTCCCCTCGCTGGCTGGCGGTGCTGAGAGCGCTCTGCTGGTCGGCTGCGGCCATCCGTGGTTGGAGCAGCGGGTCGAGATCGTCGATCCGGAAGACCTCCGGAGCATCGGATCGGGGCGGATCGGGGAGGTTTGGGTTGCGGGCCCGAGCGTAGCCCGAGGTTACTGGGGTCGGCCGGAGGAGACCGCGCGCGACTTCGACGCGCGGTTGGCGTCCGGCGGCACAGGGAGTGGCGAGGGTCCCTTCCTGCGCACAGGCGACCTAGGATTTATGCACGCAGGCGAGCTGTTCGTCACCGGTCGGCTCAAAGATCTGATCATCCTGCGCGGCCGCAACCTCTACCCTCAGGATTTGGAGCTGACCGCGGAGCTCAGCCATCCGGAGTTGCGCCCCGGTTGCAGCGCTGCGTTCTCGCTCGATGTCGACGGCGAAGAGCGACTGATCCTGGCGTGCGAGCTGGACCCGAAGAGCACCGTTCCCGGCGCGGCGATCGGGGAAGCGATTTTTCTGGCGCTCGCACAGGATCACGAAGTGCGGCCGCATGAAATCGTGCTGCTCGAAGCGGGGGCGATCCCGAAGACCTCGAGCGGCAAGATTCAGCGCAACGCCACCCGCCTGCGCTATTCGGCCGGGGAGCTCGCGGTTCGTTGGCACAGCCTGGCGGAGGTTTGTGTCGAAGCACCCGAGGAGCCGGACCGCGACGCACCCAGCATTGTTGCTCTTCAGCCGATGGCGGCGGACCTGCGCCGATTGATCCTCGAATCGCATTTGACGGAGCAGGCCGCGCGGATCCTGGGCGTGCCTTCCGGAGGGCTCGATCCGCAAAAAGCGCTCATCGCGTATGGCCTCGACTCTCTGGCCGCGGTCGAATTTCAGCACGCCCTGGAGAGCCAGCTGGGGGTCGCCGTGGAATTGGCAGACTTGCTGCGCGGCGCTTCGCTCTCGCAATTGGCGGCCACGATTCTCGGCGGGCCGGCCGGGCCGGTTCCGTCGGACCCATCGGTCGGCGCACCGAAAATCGTTCTGGCACCGACCGAGGTGCCGGCCGAAGGTGCGCCGCTCACCCATGGTCAGCGGGCGCTATGGTTTCTGGCCCGGCTGGAACCGTCGAATGCGGCGTACAACCTCGCCGCCGCGGTCGACGTGCGGTCGCGCCTCGACCCCGCTCTGTTGCGCCGGGCATTCGAGCGGCTGACGGTGCGCCACGAAGCTCTCCGCTATGGATTCTTAGAGACCGAAGCCGGTCCGGTCCAACGCCTGTTCCCGGGAAGAACTCTCGAGTTCGTGGTCGAGGACGCGCGGGCATTGCGGCCGGAGCAGCTCGACGCGCGCCTTGCCGAGTTCGCCACGCGGCCCTTCGATCTGGAGCGGGACCCCCTCCTGCGGATCACCGTTTTTGTCACCCCCACAGGGCACACGCTGCTTTGGGTGGTTCATCACATCGTGGCGGACCTCTGGTCGATCGCCCTGCTGGCCCGGGATCTCGGCGAGATCTACGCACGGGAGTTGTCCGGCGGCGACGATCGGGACGTCGCCCCGGCGGCCCTCCGGTACACGGACTACGCGCTCTGGCAGGAGCGCTCGCTCGCCCGAGGGGAGGGCCTTCTGCAGGAGTCCTACTGGCTCGAGCGCTTGGCAGGGGCGTTGCCGGTGTTGGACTTCCCGACCGACCGACCGCGCCCGAGTGAACAAACCTCCCGGGGCGCAGGGCGTTCCGCGCGGCTCGGCCCGGATGTTCTGATGCGGATCGAGCGCTTGGCGGCGGGTGGTGGCGCCACGCTCTACGTCGCCCTCCTCGCCGCGTTCCAATCGTTGCTCCATCGATACAGCGGACAGGAAGACCTGCTGGTCGGATCGCCGACCTCTGGGCGCTCTTCGGCGGCGCTCGCCGATCTGGTGGGTTATTTCGTCAACCCGGTGGTGGTTCGCTCCGACCTCTCGGGCGAGCCGACGTTCGGAGAGCTTCTGACCCGCGTCCGCGAAAGCGCGTTGGCCGCTTTCGCGCATCAGGACTATCCGTTCCCGCTCTTGGTGGAACGGTTGCAACCGGAGCGTGACCCCAGTCGGTCACCGCTGTTCCAAGCTCTTTTCGTGCTCCAGCGAACGCCGCTGCGATCGGCCGGCGATCTGGCGGCCCTGGCGCTAGGAGAGCGTGGCGCGCGTATCGACCTCGGCGGGCTGGTATTGGAGTCGCGGCCGCTCGAGCGGAGAACCTCGCAATTCGATCTCGAACTGCTCGCCGCTGCGACCGGCGACGGTTTGGGGTTGGTGCTGGTGCACAACTCGGACCTCTTCGATTCCGGCACCTCAGAGCGCGCTCTCAGCCATCTGTGTGCCCTTCTGACCAGCGCCGTCGACGATCCGGATCGCCGGATCGCCGAGCTTCCGATGCTGGGTGCTGGCGAGCGGGCGCAGCTGCTGATCGAATGGAATGACACCGTCCCAGAACCGTTGGTGGATCGCTGCCTGCACGAGCTGTTCGCGGCGCAGGCCGCCAGGACTCCGGATTCTGTGGCGGTGGTTTGCGGCGAGGCTCGGCTGACCTTTCGTGAGATCGAGAGACGGGCGGCGGGATTGGCCCACCGACTGCGAATGCTCGGGGTTGGCGCCGAAATACCGGTCGGGGTCTGCCTGGAGCGCGGCTTGGAATTGGTGCCGACGCTCCTCGGCATTCTGGCAGCCGGCGGCGCGTACGTGCCGCTCGACCCGGTCTACCCGCAGCAGCGCCTGGATTTTCTCGTGGCCGATGCCGGGCTCTCGGTGTTGATCACAGAAACCGCTCTGGCGTCGCGGTTCGCCGCGATCGAGACCCGTGTGATGGTGGATGCTCTGCCCGAGACGGTCGGCACCCTCGATGCGGCTCCGATGCCGCGTTTCGATTCGAGGCAGCTGGCCTACCTGATTTATACCTCGGGCTCGACCGGCCGGCCCAAGGGTGTGGCGATCACCCACCGGAGCGCGGTCGCTCTGGTGCGCTGGGCGGAGCAGAGATTTGCATCGGCGGACTTCCGAGGGGTGCTCGCCTCGACCTCGATCTGTTTTGACCTTTCGATCTTCGAGCTGTTCGTACCCCTGAGCTGCGGGGGCACGGTGCTGCTGGCGGCCGATGCGCTGGCGCTCGGCACGCTGCCGACCGCACCGCAAGTGACTCTGATCAATACGGTTCCTTCGGCGATCGCCGAGCTGGTGCGCCTGGAAGAGCCCCCGCCGGGACTTCGAGTAGTGAACCTGGCCGGGGAGGCGCTTCAGCGCAGCCTGGTGCAACAGATTGAACGCTGGCATCCGGGCGTCCGGGTGCTCAACCTGTACGGTCCTTCCGAGGACACGACCTATTCGACGCAGGCGGAGATGCTGCCGGGCGATCCGAGGAGCCCGTCGATCGGTCGCCCGTTGGCCGGCACTTCAGCCTATGTTTTGGATCGGTTCGGCAATCTGCTGCCGCAGGGCGCGGTCGGTGAGCTTTACCTTGCAGGCCTTGGGTTGGCGCGCGGCTATTTCGGCCGGCCGGAGCTGACTGCGGCGAAGTTCGTTCCCGATCCGTTTGGCCCCACAGCCGGCGGGCGTCTCTATGCGACAGGGGACCTGGTGTGCTGTGGATCGAACGGTTCGCTCGATTTCCGGGGCCGGCACGACCACCAGGTCAAGATCCGGGGGTTCCGCATCGAGCTGGGAGAGATCGAGTCCGTGCTCGGTGCCGTCCCCGAAGTGGGCTCCGCAGTTGTCGTGCCTCAAGAGGCGGGAGCCGGCGACCTCTGCCTCGTGGCCTACCTGGTCGCGCGTTCCAGCGGCGCGATCGATCTCGCTCGGCTACGTACTCTTGTCGCGCAACGGCTTCCCGGCTACATGGTGCCGGTGGCGTTTGTGGTCCTCGACGAGATGCCGCTCACCGCCACCGGCAAAATCGATCGCGGACAGCTCGCAAGGAATGCGGCGCCCGAGAGGTTCGGCACGGCCGAAGGGTACGTGGCGCCGCGCACCGCGACCGAGCAGCGGTTGGCGGAGCTTTATTCGGACCTGCTCGGACACGAACGGGTTGGCGCTCACGACGGCTTCTTCGCCCTCGGTGGGCATTCGCTTTCGGCGGCGCGGTTGCTGTCGCGCGTGCGCGAATCGTTCCGCATCGACCTGCCGCTGAGCGAGGTGTTCAGGTCGCCGACCGTGGCCGGCTTCGCGGCGCGGATCGACGCGGCGCGGGTCACGAGCAGCGCTCTACAGTCGGATTCGGAGCCGCTGCTGGTCGCCGGGTTTGCGGGCGACGAGACGCCGCTCTCTTTCGTTCAGACGCGCCTCTGGTTCATCGATCAGCTCGAGCCGGGCAATCCGGCCTACAACATCGCGGCCGCGGTGCGCCTTGTCGGAGCGCTCGACAGCGAGGCTCTGAGCCGTGCGCTCGCCGAGATCGTCCGCCGCCATGAAATCCTGCGCGCGAGGTTTTCAGCGGTCGACGGCCAGCCGGTCCTCCGTTTGGCCGACCGGGTGGAGTTCGGGATACCGGTCGAGGGGGTGGCGGGAGCGACCTTGGAGGATCGGCGGCAGGCGGCCCTCGATCGCGCTCGGGAGCATGCGCGCCGACGGCTCGACCTCGCCGCCGGGCCGCTGTTGATCGCCCATCTGCTTCGACTCGCCCCAACCGAGCACGTTTTTCTGCTCACGGTCCATCATGTGGTGGCGGACGGCTGGTCGCTCGGGGTTCTGGTGAGTGAGCTGATGGCTCTGTACGGCGCCTTCGTGCGGGGCCTGCCGTCGCCGTTGCCGGAGGTTTCGGTTCGCTACGTCGATTACGCGGCCTGGCAGCGACAGACGCTCGCGGGTCCGCGGTTGGCGCGGGAACTCGGCTGGTGGCTGGAGCGGCTCGCCGACACACCGACCGTTCTGGAACTGCCGACCGATCGGCCGCGCCCTCCGGTGCGCGGCACGCTCGGTGCGCTCTGCCGTTTCATACTGCCTCCGGCTCTGGCGGGCGACCTTGGAGCGCTCGCGGAGCGGCAGGGTGCCACCCTCTTCATGGTCTTGCTCGCAGGTTTTGAGGCCTTGCTTTCGGCGTATTCGGGGCGCCGCGATTTTCTGCTCGGCTCGCCGATCGCGAATCGCAACCGGCGCGAGGTCGAAGGGTTGATCGGGTTGTTCGTCAACACCGTGGTCTTGCGGGCCGACCTCTGTGGCGATCCGACCGGTGGTGAGCTGATCGCCCGAGTACGGGAGACGACGCTGGGCGCAGCGGCGCACCAGGAGGTGCCGTTCGATCAGGTGGTGGCGGCGATGGCGGTGCCGCGCGACCTCGCGCACACGCCCTTGTTTCAGGTCTCGTTCGTGCTCCAGAACGTGCCGATGCCTCGTCTGGAGCTGCCGGGGCTCGACGCGACCTATTTGGAGGTGGATGCGGGGACGGTACAGTTCGACTGGGATCTATCGATCGAGGAGGTTTCGGAGGGTTTGCGCGGGCGGCTTGCGTACCGGGTCGATCTGTTCGATCCGACGACGGTGGCGCGGTCGGTCGGCCATTTGGCGCAGCTGCTCGCGGCTCTGGCGGCCGATCCGGCGCGACCGGTCGGCGAGCTTTCGCTGCTCGGCACGCCCGAGCGCCGGCAGCTCGAAGTCGAGTGGAACGACACCGGCTTTTCCGATCGCGATGACGCAGCAACGCTCGATGAGTTGCTCGCGGCGCAGGTGGCGGCGACTCCCGGAGCGATCGCGGTGCTCGCCGAAGAGGGGAGCCTGACCTACGCGGAGCTGGGCGAACGCGCCTCCGGTCTCGCCGCGCGCTTGGTTGCGCTCGGCGTGGGGCCGGAAACTCGGGTCGGTGTCTGTGCGGAGCGTTCGCTCGATCTGGTGGTCGGGTTGCTTGGCGTGCTCGAAGCGGGCGGGGTCTACGTGCCGCTCGATCCGGACTATCCGGACGAGCGGTTGGCCGCGATGATCGAAGATGCGTCGGCGCCGGTCGTCCTTGCGCAGGAGCGTTTCATGGCTCGGCTCGGCGGGCTCGGTGCCTCCGGCGCTCTGTGGGTTGCGCTCGAATCGGCGCTCGTATCTCCGCCCGGATCGAAGGGGGCTCCGCCGGTCGATCTCTACCGGCTCGGTCCCGATCGGGCGGCCTACGCGATCTTCACTTCCGGTTCGACCGGTCGGCCGAAGGGGGCGGTCAACAGCCACCGGGCGATCGTGAACCGACTGCGGTGGATGCAGCGGGCCTTTCGACTCGGCGCGGACGACCGGGTGCTCCAGAAGACGCCGTTTTCGTTCGACGTTTCAGTCTGGGAATTCTTCTGGCCGTTGTTGTTCGGCGCCCGTTTGGTGCTCGCGCGGCCGGGTGGTCACCGTGACCCCGCCTATCTGGTGGATCTGATCGAGCGGGAGGGGATCACTACACTCCATTTCGTCCCCTCGCTGCTCCAGCTGTTTCTCGACGAACCGGGGTTGGAGCGCTGCTCGGGTCTGAGGCGGGTGGTGGCGAGCGGCGAGGCGTTGTCGGCGGACCTCGCGCGACGGTTCGCTGCGCGCTTGGGAGGTCCGTACGGCATCGAGCTGCACAATCTGTACGGTCCGACCGAGGCGGCGGTGGATGTCACATTCCACCGCTGTACGGCGGCGGACACCCAGCACGGCGTGCCTCTCGGCCGGCCGATCGATAATCTGGAAATCCACATTCTCGACCGCTCACTGGGGTCGGTGCCGATCGGGATCGGGGGCGAACTCTACATTGGAGGGTTGGGCGTTGGGCGTGGCTATCTCGACCGGCCCGATCTGACCGCTGAGCGCTTCGTGCCGTCCCCGGTTCCTCCGGCCCTGCGCCCGGCCGTTGCCGGAGATGGCGCCCGGGGCGGCTCTCGGCTCTATCGCACCGGCGACCTTGCGCGTCGCCGGCCGGATGGCGCGATCGAGTACCTGGGCCGGATCGACAGTCAGGTGAAGATCCGCGGTTTCCGCATCGAGTTGGGGGAGATCGAGTCGGTGCTCGGCGCCGCTCCCGAGGTGGATTCCGCGGTTGTCGTGGCGCAGGAGGCGGGAACCGGCGAACGTCGCTTGGTCGCGTACTTGGTCGCGCGCTCCGGCTGCTCGCTCGATCTCGGCGCCGTTCGCACTCTCGCGGCGCAACGGCTTCCCGAGTACATGGTGCCGGCGGCCTTCGTGCTTCTCGCCGAACTCCCTCTTTCCGCCAACGGCAAGGTCGATCGCGCTGCACTGCTGCGGCCCGACTGGGCCGTATCGGCCGGCACCTCGGTCGTTCTCCTCCCCCGCGACCCCACCGAGGCGGTGCTGGTGGGACTCTGGGCCGAGTTGCTCGGGTTCGAGCTGAGCCGCGTGGGGATCGACAGCAACTTCTTCGGGTTGGGCGGCCATTCGTTGCTCGCGACCCGCCTGGTTTCGCGGATTCGCACGGATCTTCGCGTGGAGATCCCGGTGCGGGCGCTGTTCGAGGTGCCTACCCCCGCGGGCCTGGCCCGGTTGGTTCTGGCCGCCCGGCAGGGAGTTGAGGCATCGCCGATTCGGTCGGTCCCGCGGACGGGCTGGTTGCCGCTGTCGTTCGCTCAGGAGCGGGTCTGGTTTCTCGATCAGATGGAGCCGGGCGGCGCGGCCTACAACATCGCGGTCGCCGTGAGGTTGTCCGGCCAGCTCGATAGGCCGGTGTTGGCGGCCAGCCTCGACGAAATCGTTCGCCGCCACGAGGCGCTAAGGACGACTTTCGCGCTGGAAGATGGACAACCGGTCCAGAGTGTCGCCGCCCTAGAAGCCGGGGTTTTGCTCGACATCGACTTGGGCCGGCTCGCAGGCCCGCAGGAGGAAGCCGGGCGTCTGGTCCGTCTCGAGAGTGAACGCGGTTTCGATCTGGCGCGCGGTCCGCTGTTCCGATCGATGCTGCTGCGCCTGGCCCCCGAGGATCACCAGCTGCTGATCACCCAGCACCATGTGATCTCAGACGGTTGGTCGCTGGGCATCTTCGCGGGCGAGCTTTCGGTCTTCTACAAGGCTTTCGGCGCCCGCCTTCCTTCTCCGTTGCCGGAATTGCCGCTTCAATACGCCGACTTTGCCCTCTGGCAGCGGGGATGGTTGACCGGCCAAGTCTTGGAAGACCAGCTGGCTTTCTGGCGCAGGCACTTGGCGGGAATTCCGATTCTCGAGCTGCCCACCGATCGGCTGCCATCAAAGGTTCGAAGCTCGCGGGGGGCGAGCCTGCCTTTCCACCTCGGAGCCGATCTCAAGGCAGCGCTCGAAGCACTCGCCCATCGGGAACGGGCAACCCTGTTTATGGTTCTTGCGGCCGGGTTTCAAGCGCTCCTGTCCCGCTACGCGGATCAAGAAGATGTCTCGATCGGCACCGCGATCGCGAACCGCAATCGCGCCGAGGTCGAAGGGGTGATCGGGTTCTTCGTCAACACTCTTGTCTTGCGCACCGATCTGTCGGGAGACCCGGGTCGAGGAGAGCTGGTGCAGCGGTTGCGCGCGGTGGCGCTGGACGCCTATGCCCGCCAGGATTTGCCGTTCGAAAAGTTGGTACAGGAGCTGGCTTCGGCGCGCGAACCGGACCGGTCGCCGCTGATTCGAGCCCTGTTGGTGGTGCAGAACCTGGGTCTCCCCGAGCTCGTTCTCCCCGGCCTGGTCGCAGAGCCGCTCCAGATTGACGGGCGGACCGCCAAGTTCGACTTGAGCCTGAGCCTCGATCCGGCGGGTGAGGGTCTCGTCGGCGCTTTGGAGCTCGCGACCGATCTGTTCGACGAGACGACCGGCCGGCGGATGCTCGCGCATTTCGAGCGGTTGCTCTCCGGCCTTGCCGATACGAAAGGGGAAGAGCCGCGCCTCTCGACGTTGCCTCTGCTCACACCGGCTGAGTGGGAGCAGCTGCGGGGGGGCCGGGAAGATCAGGAGTCCGGGCCTCCGGACGGCAGCTGTCTGCACGACCTGTTCTCGGCCCAGGTTGCTCGGACCCCCGAGGCGACCGCAGTGGTCTGCGCCGGTTTCCGATCGACCTACGGCGAGATTGAGCGCCGGGCGAATCGCCTGGCTCGCCACTTGACGCTGCTCGGGGTCGGTCGAGAGACTCCGGTCGGGGTCTGCCTGGAACGTGGGCCGGAGCTGGTTCCCGCCTTGCTCGGAATTCTTGCGGCAGGCGGCGCCTATGTTCCGCTCGACCCCGCATACCCGCAGGAGAGACTGGATTTTCTGCTTGCGGATGCCGGGGTCTCGGTGTTGGTCACAGAACATCCGCTGGCGCCCCGGTTCGCCGGGATTCGCACGCAAGTTCTGGTGGATGCGGACTTCGATTCGAGCGCGGTGAATGGCGCGATCGCGCTCCGGTCGACCGTTGCGGACCAGCTCGCCTATCTGATCTATACCTCGGGCTCGACCGGCCGGCCCAAGGGAGTTTCGGTCACCCATCGCAACGCTGTCGCTCTGGTGCGCTGGGCGGCTGAGCCGTTTTCCGCGGCGGATTTCCGGGGTGTGCTCGCTGCGACCTCGATCTGTTTCGACCTCTCGATCTTCGAGCTTTTCGTACCGCTCAGTCGCGGGGGCACGGTGCTGCTGGCGGCTGATGCGTTGGCGCTCGGCGAGCTGCCGGACGCGGCAGAGGTCACCCTGATCAATACGGTTCCCTCGGCGATGGCGGAGCTGGTACGCCAGGGAGCGCCGCCCCCTGGTTTGCGCACGGTCAATTTGGCCGGCGAGGCGCTTCAGCGCTCCCTGGTGCGCCAGATCGAGAGCTGGTGTCCAGGGGCGCGCGTGCTCAACTTGTACGGCCCCTCCGAGGACACGACCTACTCGACCTGGGCGGAGATGGGCCGGAGCGACGACCGGAGCCCCGCGATCGGCCGCCCGGTCACCGGAACTTCCGCCTACGTTCTCGATCGCCGGGGCCATCCTGTGCCGCCGGGTGCGCCGGGACAGCTCTATCTCGCGGGCTCCGGTCTCGCGCGCGGCTATTTCGGTCAGCCGGACCTCACGGCTGCGAAGTTTGTTCCCGATCCGTTTGCGAGGCGTCCTGGAGGGCGGCTCTACGCTACGGGCGACCTCGCCCGCCTGCGCGCCGATGGCGATCTCGAGTTCTTGGGTCGGCGCGACCACCAGGTGAAGATCCGTGGTTTCCGGATCGAGCTGGGCGAAATCGAGGCGGTGTTGGCCACCCATTCCGCCGTCGAAGCGGTCGCCGTCGTGGCTCAGGAGGCGGGTCCTGGCGACCATCGGATCGCGGCCTATGTCGTGGCTCGTCCGGGACATTCGCTCGACCTGGCTGATCTGCGCGACCTCGCTTTGGAGCGTTTGCCCGGGTACATGGTGCCCGCCGCTTTCGTGGCCCTGGGCGCCCTGCCGCTCACTCCGAATGGAAAATTGAACCGAGTTGCGCTCCCTCGGCCCGACTGGGCGGGAAATCGGGCGCCGAGTTCTATGGGTGAGCCGCACAATCCCACGGAGAAGATGATCGTGGGGCTTTGGTCCGAACTCCTGGGTATCGATGCCGGCCGGATCGGGCTCGACAGTAATTTCTTCTCTCTCGGTGGCCACTCGCTGCTCGCCACCAGGTTGATCTCTCGCGTGCGCAGGGATTTGGGGGTGGCGGTACCGCTACGCGAGCTGTTTGCCGCGCCGACCGTGGCCGGCCTCGCGGCGCGGGTCGAGCGGGCCCAGGCCGCAACGGTTGCGGACCTCGAGTGCCCTATAGAACCGGCGCTGGTCCCTGGATTTGCGGGCGACAGGTATCCGCTTTCGTTCGGCCAGGCGCGGCTCTGGTTCATCGATCAGATCGAGCCGGGCAATCCGGCGTACAACGTCGGTGCCGCCGTGCGTCTCGTGGGAGATCTCGACATCCAAGCGCTCGAGCGGGCGCTGGCCGAGGTCGTCCGTCGACACGAGACCCTTCGCGTCACGTTTTTGGCGGTCGATGGCCAGCCGGTCCAACGCTTGGCCGAACGAACCAAGATCGGGATGCCAATCGAGGAGGTCGAGGGTGCATTTTCGGCCGAGCGGCGGCGGGCGGCGCTCGACCGCGCCCGCCACTTCGCGCGCCATCCGATCGACCTCGCCGCCGGACCGGTGCTGATCGCCCGCCTGTTACGGCTGGATCCGACCGAGCATGTGTTCTTGCTCACGGTTCACCACGTGGTTTCGGACGGCTGGTCGCTCGGTGTTCTGGTGGGCGAGATGGCGGCGCTCTACAGCGCATTTATTCGCGGCTTGCCTTCGCCGTTGCCGGAAATCGGGGTCCGCTATGTCGACTATGCCGCCTGGCAACGGCAGACGCTCGCGGGTTCGCGACTGGCGCAGGAACTCGCCTGGTGGCGCGAGAGTCTGGCCGATGCGCCGACTATCCTCGAGCTGCCGACCGATCGGCCGCGTCCGGCGGTGCGCGGCTCGGGAGGTGCGCTGCGCCGATTCCTTCTGCCGCCGCTCCTCGCGGGCGACCTCGGAGCGCTCGCCGGCCGGCAGGGCGCCACGCTCTTCATGGTTCTGCTTTCCGGGATGGAAGCGCTGCTCGAGGCGTATTCGGGTCGGCGCGACTTCCTGGTCGGGTCGCCGATCGCCAACCGCGACCGGCCGGAAGTCGAGGGCCTGATCGGGTTTTTTGTCAACACCGTCGTTTTGCGCGCCGACCTGGCGGGAGATCCGACCGGCATCGAGCTGATCGCCCGCGCCCGCGAGGCGACGCTCGGTGTGGCCGCGCACCAGGAAGTGCCCTTCGATCAGGTCGTCGAAGCGATGGCGGTGCCGCGCGACCTGTCGCACACGCCGCTGTTCCAGGTCGCATTCGCTCTCCAGAACGTTCCGATGCCGCGATTGGAGCTGCCCGGCCTCGTTTCGAGCTACCTCGAAGTGGATGCCGGGACGGTCAAGTTCGACTGGGACGTTTCGGTCCAGGAGACGACCGAAGGGATGTCGGGAAGGTTCGCCTATCGCGTCGATCTGTTCGATCCGGCGACCATCGAGCGGGCGATCGCTCATCTCGAAAACCTGCTGACGGCTCTCGTTGGCGACCCGACCCGACGGTTGTCGGAGCTGTCTTTGCTCTCGGACGCCGAGCGCTGGCAGTTGGTCGAGTGGAACGACGCCCAGATCGACTCTATCGGCGATGGCTTTGTCCACGATTGGATGTTGGCCCGTGCCGTCGAGGGGCCGGATGTGGTGGCCGTGTCGACCGATATGGGGGCAACGACCTACGGTGCGCTCGCCGAGCGGGCGGGCGCGGTGGCGGCGGCGCTCCGACTCGCCGGTGCCGGTCCGGAGCGGTTCGTCGGGGTCTGGATGGAGCGGTCGCCCGAGATGTTGGCGGCGCTCTGGGGTGTCCATCTCGCTGGGGCCGCCTATCTGCCTCTCGATCCCGATCTACCGGTCGAGCGCATCGCGTTCATGATCGAAGACGCGGAAGCGTGCGCTCTGCTGGTCGATGCCGGGCTTTCGACCTCATCTTTGCCGATCTCGCCGCTCGTTCTGCCGCTCGCCGCCGAGGCGTGGCCGGCCGCCGCGGCTCCCGTGCCCTTCGCCCCTTTGCTGCCGGATCACCCGGCCTACACCATTTACACTTCCGGCTCGACCGGCGTGCCCAAAGGTGTTGTGGTATCGCATCGCGCGCTCGCCAATCGCATCGGCTGGGCACGGGTGGCCGATTTCGGAGCGAGCGATGTTTTTCTGCACAAGACGACGATCGGGTTCGATGTCTCGCTTGCGGAGATTTTTCTACCCCTCGCCGCTGGCGGCCGCACGGTTCTGGCCCATCCGGGAGGACAGCGAGACGCCGGGTATCTGGTGCGGAGGATTCTCGAGGAGGGGATCAGTCACACGTCGTTCCCACCAACCCTCTTGGAGGCCCTGCTCGCCGAAGGAACGCTCGCCGCGAGCGCGACCCTGCGCCATGTCGTTACCGGCGGCGAGACCGTGCCACCCGAACTGCCGGGGCAGTTCTTCGCTCGATTCTTGGCTGCGGACTCCGCCCGTCAAGGGGAGTTGCCGGTTCTCTACAATCGGTACGGCCCGACCGAGGCGACGCTTTCGGTGACCTCTCACCCCTTCCGGCACTCGGCAGGCCGTTCTCCGATGGTGACCGAACGGTCGTTGCCGATCGGGCGTCCAACGGCCGGTGCGGAGATTCATGTCCTCGACCGCGATGGCCGTCAGATGCCGGTCGGGGTTCCGGGCGAACTCTCGATCGGCGGCGTCTGTCTTGCACGCGCCTATCTCGGTCGTCCGAGTCTTTCTGCCGAGGCGTTTGTGCCGCACCTGCGGGCGGTCAAACCCGGTGCGCGCCTGTACCGCACCGGGGATTTGGTGAGATTGCGGCCGGATGGCGAGCTCGATTTTCTCGGCCGGGCCGATCGCCAGATCAAGATTCGAGGTTTCCGCATCGAACTCGGGGAGATCGAAGGGGTGCTCTGCTCCGCTCCCGCAGTGGAGTCGGCGGTCGTCTTGGCTCAAGAGATGGGGCCGAGAGAACGCCGATTGGTGGCTTTCGTCGTCGCTCGGCCCGGGTGCTCTCTCGATCTCGGCGAGCTGCGCGATCTCGCTTCGGGAAAGCTCCCTGGGCACATGGTGCCGGCGGCGTTCGTGCACCTCCCGGTATTTCCCTTGACCCAGAACGGCAAAGTGGACCGCGCGGCGCTGCCGTTACCGGACTGGGCCGAGGCGAAGGCGCTCGCAGTGATGCCCGCCGGCAATCCGACCGAAGAGTTGCTGGTTGGGCTCTGGGCCGAGCTGCTCGGCATCGATCCCGGTCGGCTAGGGATCGACAGCCATTTCTTCGAGCTGGGCGGGCACTCGTTGCTCGCCACGCGGCTGATTTCGCGGGTTCGCGCGGATCTTCGGGTGGAGATTCCGGTTCGTGCTCTGTTCGAAGCGCCTACGCCCGTGAGTCTCGCTCGGTTGATCCTGGCCGCCCGACAGGGGGGCGAGGTGCCGCCGATGCATCCGGCACCGCGAACGGCTCGGTTGCCGCTGTCGTTCGCCCAGGAACGGCTCTGGTTTCTCGATCTGCTGGAGCCTGGGAGCGCGGCATACAACATCGCCGCCGTGGTGCGCTTGGCCGGCCGGCTCGATTCTGCGGCGATGGTTGCCGCTCTCGGCGAGATCGTTCGCCGCCACGAGGCGTTGCGCACGACGTTCGCGCTGGTGGAAGGCGAGACGGTGCAGCGCATCGCCCCTCCGAAGGTCGAGGGGATTGCCGGGGTCGATTTGATCCGCCTCAGTTTCGGGCGCGTGGAGGCCGAGCGTTTGGCCGGCGCCGAGAGCGGGCGTTACTTCGACCTAGCCTCCGGGCCACTGTTCCGTGCGCGGCTCCTACGTCTCGGTGCCGAGGAGCATCTGCTGCTCGTCACCCTTCATCACATCGTCGCCGACGGTTGGTCGATGGGCCTGTTCATTCGCGAGTTTTCGGCGCTCTATACGGCGTTCATCAAAGGCCTCCCCTCGCCGTTGCCGGAGCTGCCGATCCAATACCCGGACTTCGCGCTCTGGCAGCGGGAGTGGCTCTCCGGCCAGGTGCTTGAAGATCAGCTCGGCTACTGGCGGCAGCAGCTGGCGGGGATCTCGACGCTCGAGCTGCCGAGCGACCGTGCGCCGGGCAAAGTGCGGAGTGCGCGGGGTTTGAGTCTTTCGGTCCAGCTCTCCGCCGAGCAGAAGGGCGAGCTTCAAGCGTATGCCCACCGGCAGCGAGCG
>JANNIH010000108.1:0-20995 GCA_031404815.1 Holophagales bacterium
CGGGAGGTCCACGTGGTCGAAGTGAAAGAGGTTCTTCGGTTGTGGAGCGCGGGCGAGGCTCAGCGGTCGATTTCTCGCCGTACGGGAGTGGACCGCAAGACGGTCCGTCGGTACATCAAAGCGGCCCACCAGGCGGGGTGCAGCCGGGAATAGGTGCCAGCCTAACCGAGACCGGGACGGCGTACCCTCGCTGCGCGGCACCTGGGCCGGTCGTTCAGTGAATTTCCAGCCAGTCTCGCAAGGACTGTACTACTTGTTTGGCATCGACTGGTATCAGCTTGCCGATTCCCTTGATCACCAGCGAGTTCTCGATCGTATAGATCCCGCGCTTCACCGCTGTAGGCACGTTGAGGCCGGCCTTAGACCAGCCGATCAGCTGGAACTCACCCGGGAACAGCGACTCGATTCGACTGGTCAGGGGGACAATCAAGAGATCTGGTGACGGATGCCGCCCACTGACGACGATCGCCGGTCTTACTTTGGAGACTGGAGACGTCCGAGAAGGGATAGCGAACGAGCACGACGTCATTCTTCGAGTAACGCCGCATAGACGTCGTCCTCGGTGTTGTCCCAAACTTCGTTGAGAGCCTTCTGGCTGGCGCCGAGCCAGAACTCTCCATCGTCGGCTGACCGAACGGTGACCAGTACCTGGACTCCGTCTGGGAAGTTGATCGGTTCCAGGGTATCGATGCGTCCTTCGCGGATAATGGCAAGTACGGTGCTGGTCATAACGTCATGCCTCGTTGGAGTGGTCGTGCCCATCTTTGCAGCCTTGATCTCAGATCGCCCATGCGCTGCCGGTCAGTCTAGCATCGCCCGCTCACCGGGATAGCCACCGGGATAGGTGCCCCGGGAATAGGTGCCCAGAATAGGGGGCCTTCGGAGCGTTGAACCGAAGCATCGTAACGTGGAACCGCAGCCACCACGCCACGCGGGGTAACTATCTGAGGACTCTTGGGTTTGAGCGGCTGGTTCTCGCCTACGTCGCCGGGCTGGTCGCCAACCGCCCCGCTCGAACAAACGGCAAACCGGGAGGAAAGCTCCCCCGAGGAAACCGAGCCAGCCGATCGCCAGCCCGAAGGTACTCAGCCGCTTCTCGAAAAGCCCTGGCGAACCAGGTGTAGGCGATCTTCATCTCGGTGCGAACCCTCTTGCTGGCGGCGTGGACCAGCGGCGCGGGGGACTTCTTGGACTTCGCCGGCTGAGAAAACGGCTGCTGCCGGAGGATCGCGGCGGCGCCGAGGGGCTCGATGCCCGTCGCCGCTCGGCGAGCGGCAGCTTGGGCGATGATCTCCTCGATCATCTCGGCGATCCGCTCGCGGTACTGCTCCCCCGTCAGGTGCTGCCAGCAAGGCAAGGGGGCGAAGTTCACGACCTCGGTTTCCGCGAACTGGCGAGCGCCGAACTCTTCGCCGCGCTGGCGCGCTTCCCATTCCCGTGTGCGATCGAACCAGGTCCCTTCGCACTGCTCACCGGTGAGCAGTGCGGTGACGCAGTGAACTCCCGGACAATCCTGGGGCCGGGCGACCAGGTTCTCTTTGCAGCCATGAGAAAGGATGTAGACCAGGCGCCCCACCTGGGCTTCTTCCTCGTCGCTCACCAGGGTGGCCTGATAGCGGCGAGAGAAGACCTTGTCCCGCCAGCCGGTCGATCGGGCGACCTCGCGGGCGAGCTTCGAGTTGAAATAGCCCATGAAGCGGGCCAAGCGCTCGCTGTCCTCGACTCGCAGGAGGAGATGGAAATGCCCCGAGGCAAAGAAGAACGCGCAGATCTCGAGAGGGTAGAGGCGCTGCGCGCGCCCGAGAGCGCCGATGATGATCTCGTTGAGCAGTGGCCCGGGCCGCAAGAGGAATCGGCTGTGGACCGTGCGGCAGGTCACCTCGTAGAGAGCTCCCCCGTCGGGCGTGAATCGGATCTTCCGGGCCATTTCGGCAGCCGGACATCTCAAGAACCCTGCCAGGCGAGGCGCGTCGGGTTAACTCACAGAGCCCGTGCGACTTGGCCCGATCGCTGAAGATCTCAGCAGCGGCTCGACCACGCAAAAGATTTTGCGGGCAACCGGGCAATTTTTGCCAAATCGCGTGTAAAGCGTTGATTGTGGGTGGTTTACCAAAGTGTCAAAAGATTTGGACAGGCGCGCGATCTCTTGCGGCCCGCCGATCCTTACTCGCCTGCGCCATCCGAGGCGGTAGAAGCGTCGGCCACGATAGGGCCTTGGTGCTTGGGAAGATTCTCTGGAAGTACCTTGAGGCCTTGGGCTCGCGCCGCCTCGGAAAGGCGGCCGTCCAAAGTCGCCATTGTCGCCTTGTGCTCTACGGCGACTGCAAGATGAATGGCATCCAAAGTCCTCAGCATTACAGGTGACATTGCGGCAAGCCTACCAGCCGCTTCGCTGTGCGAGCCAACCACCGCGACCCTCCGAAGGTATCCGTCTGCCAGATGCTGTTCAAACGCATCCCGGACCTGGGTCGCCAGCTCCTGCGACAGCGATCCGAGTTTCACCTTCCGGGCCAGTCCAACGAGAAATTCGGCCACGGTCAAGTCACTGACGAGAAGCTCCTCAGCTCCCTGGACGACACTGTTGGCCAGTTCGCTGTTCGCCTCTGGAACGTACACCGGCAGGAGCAGAGAGGTGTCCGCGTAGATCAACCTCTCTCTTCCTCGCGCATCTCCAAAACGGTGTTCCCGGAGTGGGAAGGGGCACCTAGTGCCTCACGGAATGGCGTCATGTCGGGAAACCCACGACGGCCTTCCTTTCCAATGGAGTCTCGTTCGAGCGCCACCTCGTCGAGGACAATGACGGCCCGGTGGCGACCTCGCGGCACCTCCCCGGGAGCCTGAGCTGTGATCGTTCCGTCCTCTGTCACCGTCGCAATGGTCTCGATGGCCACCATGGGTCGTTCTCCGAGCGAGAGACTACACGATCCCGAGTTGCAGCCGGCTTTTCGGCGGGAATCACGTCAAGATCGAAGCGCACGGGACCTTCGGGGTGACGAGCCGAAGCGTCGGAGCATCGATCCTCGGCCGGCGGAGCAGCCGGTTGGAACTTCGGGCGGCGTTCCTTCGGATTGACTGGCAGGCGGTGTCTACGTCGCCGGGGTGATCGCCAACCGACCCGCTCGGACAAACGGCAACCCAGGAGGAAAACTCCCCCGCGGGACGACCGCTCTCGGCCGAAATCTTCGGCCGGCAGAGCGAGTTGCAGTCAGCTCTTCGGCGGGAATCACTTCGGGATCGAAGCGCGCGGGGTCTTCGGGGCGCCGAGCCGCGGGGAATAGGTGCCGCCGCAGGTTAGGGTGGCACCTATCGATGGGGCACCCGCGGGAGTCTTTTAGGCGGCGCCGGAGCGTTTCTCGCTCGGGAACGTAGATCTTGCCTCCGACGAAGAATTCTTCACCGCAACGGGCGGATTTTCATCTGAAATCGTCCGCTCCTCGTTCGAATGCGCCGCTCTTCACCGGAATGGGCGATTCCTCACCGAAATGGGCCGTTTCAAGCCAAGCGGGGCAAGTTCGAATCTTTCACCAGAAAATTCTCGCCGAAACGGGCTGTTTTCCACCAAAACGGGCGATCTCCCGCCAACACGGGGCAAATCTCGATGAATTTTTGAGATCTGGCTTCGTTTTTCGTTGTCTCCGCCAAAACGGGCGGTTTCTCGCCAGAATGGGCGATTCGGCGTTAAAACAGGGAAATCTGGCCTCCTCCAAAGGATTTTCCGCCAGAACGGGCCGTTCCAGAGGGGAACGGCGCGGCAAACGCGGGGATCGTCCGTTGGCTCGCTATTCCTTCCGCTCCGCCGCCGCGGCGAGCAATTCTTCGCGCACCGCTCGACGAATCCGCTCCTCCAGATCGTCCGGCGGCTTTTCGACGCGCACCACCTTCGGCTCCGGAATTCCAAGGAAAACGGCGAGGCGACGTTCCTTCAGCTGCTCGGTTTCCGGAGAACCCATCGCCACCAACTCCCCAGGAGAAATCTTCAACCGGCGCGCGAGCCCTAGGAGATGACGCAGCTTGATTTCCATCGAGCCGTCGAACAGCCTCCCCAAACGGCCATGCCCGAGCCCCATGGCATCCTCAACCTGACGATCGGCAAGCCCCGACGCGGTGATCACCTGAAACAGCACCTTCCGCATGTTCCGTATGTCATGGTCGCTCATGGTCGGGGAACTGTATGCAGGAGAGGTGGGTGAGGGCAACAGTGGCGGACCAGGGCCTGAGGCTTTCCCCCGGGCGAAGGTCGCCCCATAGCCTCATCCTCGAAAGCCCGGTAAGGCGGACGCGGCGCCGGTCCTCGGCGCGCCGGAACAGGCTACGGCAGTGACCAAACGGCGGGGAGCACAGCGATTTCCACCCGCCCGCTGCTACCTACCCTACTCCCCGATGACCCGAAACTCCCCTGCCTTCAAGTCTACCGATAGGGCGATCCGCGACTCTTACTCCGCCCTGGCGCAGGGTGCCGGCGCTGGGATCGAGCACGAGCTGGGGCTTCGGCATGCGTTCGAGGCGCTATTGGAGCACGCGGCCCGGCGAGCGCGGGGGTGGCACCTGGCGCGGGAGCACAGCTTCCGGCGCGGTGGGCGGGCGATTCGGCCGAACGGTTTGCCGCTCGATGACTCTCGGCTTCCTCGCGGCAGGTATGAGGCGAAGGGACCGGGTGTCGATCTCGACCGCGGCGTGCGGGGCACGATCCTCGACTCGCTTCGCGGGGGCCTCATGGGTGATCGGCATCATGCCGCGTTGAGCTTGAGCGTCCCGAGCCGGTAAGGCTGTGTCTGTTTCTATTTGACCGGTGGTTTCGTTAGGGCTTGTGCCTCCCCGGGGAAGGTGCCGCCCGGAATAGGTGCCAGCCTAACCCGAGGCCAAGATCGATCCTCGTGCGATGAACGAGGTCCGAACGACCGCTCCCGGCCGAGAACGGCATCCGGTAGAGCGCCCAACTGCCGGTCTTAGGCGGGAATCATGCGAACTCGGAGCGGCCGGCCGACTTCGGGTGGCTCTCGCCGATCTTCTAGACCCTCTTGTTGCCGGTCGCCACGAGAGCCACGCGCATCGAAGTTCAGACGGATCGAGCGCTTTTCGTTGCCCAGGGATTCAGAAGCTCTAACCCGCTTCCTTCGAAATGGCGAATGTTGCGGGTGGCAAGAGTACCCTTCCTGACGTTGACGATCCCCGCGATCTGGACATCTCGAATTTCAACGGACCGACCGGAACGGCGTCTCTCCGAAGCGATGAGCCCAGCAGCCTGGGCTGCAGTTTGATCGAAAGGCAGAACGCGGTTTTCTAGATCTTCTTCAAGCGCTCTTTCAAAGGCATCTTCCAGTTGGCGCCTGCGTTTGCCCGCCTCGAGGATCTCAAGCCCCAGGCGCACTTCGAAGACGGTGATCGAAGTAGTCCATATAGATTCGGGCGGCAAGCCGTCGAGCCATTCCACCACGACGGGATCGGGCTCTCGCAGCATCAGAGCCGAGACCACGTTGGTGTCCAGGATGATCAAGACTCGAAGTCGGCGGGCAGAGCCTGCTCACCGCGTAGCTCGGGGATTTCCTGGACGAGGCCCAGGCCAGCGAAACGTTCGGCGAGCCGAGAGCCAAGAGGAGTGCGGACTCCTCCTTCGGCTCTCACGGCGTTGCGTAGGATCTCGCGGACTTCCTTTTCCGTGCTATGGCCATGACGGCGTGCGCGACTCTGAAGCTTGGCTTTCACGTCGTCGTCGAGATGTCGAACCAGGAGCTGAGCCATAGGGTGATGATAGCACGATATCGGCAACTCCGAGGCTGGAGTTTTCGTGCGACGAACGAGGACAAAACGGCCGCTCCCGGCCGGAAACGGCATCCGGCAGAGCGAGTTGCCGCTGGCCTTCAGTGCTGGTCATGCGCTCGGCCGAGGGCGCCACGATGATCTCGTTGAGCAGGGGCCCGGGCCGCAAGAGCTCCCCCTTCGGGCGTGAATAGAGTCTTCCGGGCCATTTCGGCAGCCGGGCATCTCAAAAGCCCTGGCAGGCGAGGCGCACTGGACGTAGGGCAGTTCAGGGCGCAGAGGCCACCACCACGACTAGGCTCCTCGCCCCCAGCGGTATGGGCTGTCGGGTGTGGTCATGCTCCTCCTTACGGGCAGATCGGCCATCACCAGCGGACGCAGTTTCTACCGGCCGCCTTGGCTTCGTAGAGCTTGCGATCTGCCTCGGCGAGGAGTCGCGCCGCGTCCGCAAGGTCGGTCGCCGCAGCGACGCCGATGCTCGCGCTCGACGAGAGACCTGGTTGGATCGCTGACCACGAGAAGCACTCGATCGCCCGACGAATGCGCTCGCAGGCCGCGCCAGCCTCCTCCAGGCCGGTGTCGGGAAAGACGATGGCGAACTCCTCGCCGCCGAAACGGGCGACGATGTCGCTGTCGCGGGCCTCAGCGTTGAGAATGCCGGCCAGTGCCGCGAGGGCGAGGTCGCCGACGGCGTGCGAGAAGGTGTCGTTGACCGCCTTGAAATGGTCGAGATCGAGGATCGCCAGGCTGAGCGGAGCGCCGTAGCGACGGCAGCGTTCGAGCTCGAACGGTAAGGTGGTCATGAGATGCCGCCGATTGAAGGCGCCAGTGAGGTCGTCGTGCAGCGTGAGCCGCTCGAGGGCCGCCGCCTGCCGCTCGAGGCGAGCGAGGGCGGAGCCGAGCTCGACACTACGCAAGTGCGACAGCTCGCGCTCGTGGCGCTCGCGCTCGAGCTCCCTCTCGGCGAGGAGGTTGTTCATCTTGGCCCGCGCGGTCTCATCGAAGACTTCGGCGCGCAGCTGGTGGAAAACGCGAAAGTGAGTCAGCGCGGTGGCGGGATCGCCAAAGTGCTCGCAGGCTTCGGCCAGGGCCAGCCGGGTCTTGAAGATCTCGCGACGAACGCCTACGCGCTCGGCGAGCGCGAGCGCAAGGGTGAGCTCGGCCAGCGCAGGCGCGGCCTGCTCGAGACGAACGAGCAGTTGGCCCAAGCCGGTGCGCGCTTCGGCTTCGGTGCGAGGCGAACCACCGGCGACCGCCAGCTCGATGCCACGGTCGAAGTGCCGCCTGGCGTCAGCGAGCTCACCGCGTTTCATCGCCAGGCGCCCCAGGGCCCAGTGGACCCAGCCCTCAAGGGCCGGCTCGCTGCCGGAACTCAGCTCGCCCAATGCCAGTTCGAGGTGTGAAGCCGCGCGTTCATGGTCGCCCTCGTTGAGCCAACCCTCGCCCAAGTTGGCAAGGATTCGGCCGGCCAAGTCGTGATCGGCGGCAACTCGCGCGGCAGCGAGGCCGCGTTCGTAGTGCGGCAGCGCGGCGGCGAAATCGCCGAGCTCCTCATGCACGATGGCGATGTAGTTCAAAGCGCGTGCCGAGAGCTCCTGGCGGCCAAGCTCGGAGAGCTCGCGGACCGCTCGATACAGCTCATCGAGCGCATCTCGATAGCGGCTCTGCTGGGCGAGCGCAGCTCCGATCCAACCGCAGGCCTCCGCCGCCCGCACCGCGTCGCCGTCGACCTCCGCCCGTTCTCGTGCGTGGCGAGCGAGCACTTCGGCTTCGCCAAAGTCCGCCTGCCGGAATGCGCTGTGGGCGCCAGCGAGCAGATCGGAGGGTGAGCTGGTCTCGGCTGGTGCCATGCAGAAGTGGGGTAGGGGAGACGGCGTGGTCGGCGGACCTCGGCCGGACCAAAACTGAATCGGACCAGCTCCGGGCTAGCCCAGCCAGTGCTTGAGCCGGTGGTCGGCGAACCAGTATACCCGCGTTACAGTTTCACCCTCTTGCATCGCTGGGGATTCTGGTGAGTTGGGTTGCGTCTTCACCCTCGGGTCCGGTGATCGAGCCGATTCGACCCATCGGGAATAGGTGCCACCCTATTGGAGACGAAGACCGAGTCAGACGACCGCTCTCGGCCAAAATCTTCGACCGGCTCAAACGCACGGAATCATGGACAGCATGCTCGCAGCATGCTACCGTCATGCAATGGCAAACCTTCAGGTCAAGAACCTTCCAGACGCCCTGCATCAACGCCTGCGGGACTACGCGCAGAAGCATCACCGGACGATCAGCGATATCGCGCTGGCAGGCATTGAACGTGAGATGGCTCGCTACGACTGGTACGAGAAGGTCTCGCAGCGGCCCGCCACGGACCTTGGGGACTCAGCAGCTTCGCTGCTGGAGCAGGAGCGGGAGCAGCGTGCGAGAGAGCTTGCGTGATCCGCGTCGTGATCGACGCCTCGGCGGCCGTGGAGTATCTTCTGCGCACTCCCCTCGGCCAGAAGCTCGATGGCCTCATTGAGGGGGCCCTCATGCTTGCCCCTGCGCTGCTGGATGTCGAGGTGCTGTCGGTGCTGAGGCGTGCCCTGCTGCAAAACAGGATCGAGGAGCACCGCGCACGGCTGGCGCTCGAGGATCTCGGTGCCTGGCCGGTCGACCGCATTCCACACTCGACACTTTTGCGAGAAGCCTGGAAGCACCGGCACAACGTCAGCGCCTACGATGCCTTCTACGTGGCCGTGGCAAAGCTCTATGACGCACCGCTCCTCACCACGGATGGCCCCTTGTCCAGAGCGCCCGGTCTGGGAATTGTGGTGCAGAACATTCGTTTGGGCTAGTCGCCACCGGGGAGGGGTCATTCCTTTGGCGCGTGCGATATCCCCAAGCGCTCCGAAATAGGTTCCGGAATAGGTGCCGGAATAGGTGCCAGCCTAATCGAAGGTAGGGCGACCTACGGCCGGTCATAGGCGAAAATGATGCCGAGCCCGGAGCCTGTGGGGCCTTCGGAGCGTCGAACCAAAGCGTCGGAACGTGGAACCGCAGCCACCAGGACAGGCGGTCGTAACTATCTGAAGACTCTTTGGTTTGGGCGGCCGGCCCCGATTACTTCGCGGGGCTGATCGCCAATCGCCCCATTCGAACAAACGGCAATCCGGGCGGGAAGCACCCCCGGGGAAACCGAGCCAGCCGATCGCCGGCCCGCAGATACTCAGCCGCTTCTCGAAAAGCCCTGGCGAACCAGGCGTAGGCGATCTTCATCTCGGTGCGAACCCGCTTGCTGGCGGCGTGGACCAGCGGCGCGGGCGACTTCTTCGTCTTTCGCCGGCTGAGAGAACGGCTGCTGCCGGAGGATAGCGGCTGGACCGAGCGGCTCGATCCCAGTCGCCGCCCGCCGGGCGGCGGCTTGAGCAATAATCTCCTCGACCAACTCGGCGATCCGCTCGCGGTACTGCTCCCCCGCCAGATCTCGCCAGCAGGGCAAAGGCGAGAGGTTGACGACCTCGATGTCCGCGAACTGGCGAGCACCGAACTCCTCGCCCCGTAACCGCGCCTCCCATTCCTTGGTGCGATCGAACCAAGTCCCCTCGATCGGCTCGCCAGTGAGCAGCGCGGTGACGCAGTGGACCCCCGGCCAGTCCTGAGGCCGGGCGACCAGGTTCTCTTTGCAGCCATGAGAGAGGATGTAGACCAGGCGCCCCACCTGGGCCTCCTCTTCGTCGCTGACGAGGATCGCCTGGTAGCGGCGAGAGAAGACCTTGTCTCGCCAGCCGGTCGATCGGGCGACCTCGCGGGCGAGCTTCGAGTTGAAATAGCCCATGAAGCGGGCCAGACGCTCGCAATCCTCGGCCCGGGCGAGGAGGTGAAAGTGGTTCGAGGCAAATACGAACGCGCAGATCTCGATCGGGTAGAGGCGCTGCGCCCGGCCGAGTGCGCCGACGATGATCTCGTTGAGCAGTGGCCCCGGCCGCAAGAGGAATCGGCTGTGGACCGTGCGGCAGGTCACCTCGTATAGGGCTCCCCCGTCGGGCGTGAATCGGATCTTCCGGGCCATCTCGGCAGCCGGGCATCTCAAGAAACCTGCCGGGCGAAGCGATTCGAGTCAAACTACAGAAAGCGTTCGGCTTGGCTCCTGCGCTGAGGATCTCGGCAGGCGCTCGACCCCGCAAGATATTTTGCAGGGTGACCGAGTAAATCTGGCTAAATCGGGTAGAAAGCGTTGATTGTGCAGGGCTTAGCAAAGTGTCAAAAGATTTGGACAGGCGCGCGATCTTTCACTGGGGAGGCGCGCTGCAGGTTAGGGTGGCACCTATCGATGGGACGACGAACTATTTGGAAACTGCCGGCACGGCGCTCACTTCGGACGGCTCTTGGTTGGTGTTGGCACGTCGCAACACACCCCGGGTGACCGCTCTCGCCTCCCGCCGGCTGCAGCCGAGTGCCGGGGCAATTCGGGAATGCGACCTGGTTGACTCCGCCAAAGTTCCATGCGACCCCGAGGCAGGTCTATGCCGCCGATGCCAACGGCCATCTGTACGTGCTCTCGGAGGGGATCGGCGGCCCCAACTTGACCCTACAAATCCTCTGGCTTTCTGAATACTTGCCCGAGACGCCCCATCCCTGATCGCTTGATAGGTCGAGGGAGTTGCTGTTGCCGGCGGAAACCGCCCGCACCCCGGGAACAGGTTCCACCTATCGGGCACCTGCGCCTATCGGGGGCCTCCGAACGATTTACGGACGAAGGCCCCAGGCTCTGCCGGGGAATACCTCCCGCTTGTACCCCCGGCTACAGGCAGCCGCAATAGCCTTCGCAGTTGGACACGTTTGGGTAGCCGAAGCACCAGGCGGCAGTGTGCGACGTGCCCGATTCGCAAAGTTCGTTGTATCCCTGCATGAAGCAATCCTTCGGACGATTGCAGTTGAAGTCGGTGCATTGGCTGAGGTTGCCGGCAGGGCGGGCCCCACTCAGCGCCGCGAGCCACGATGAGACGTTCTCTTCGGCTCCGCTCGTCAAGGCGAGCTCCGGGGCCGGATCCGTAGCCGGCATCTCCGCGGGCGTTTCCGCAGCATGCACCGCGAGGCCAGTTCCTAGGAGAATGACGACGATACACAGGGTTTTCACGTTCACAGGGGATCTCCTTTGCGAGTCCTAGATTGGTTCGGGCTCGCAGACTGACTGCGACCCCGGTGCGACGTGGTGTAAGTGCCTTCCGAGGCCTCGATCTCGCCTCAGGGTTGCGCGATCTCGACGGAGCTACTTCTTATCCCGATGCCTCCTCTCTCGTTCACGGATTCAGAGATGCCACCTCGTCGCATGGCTCGCAAGGGCTGCGCCGCCCACCCTATGTCGCCGATATCGTTGCTAGGAAAGGGGCGTGACAATTCCACCAAACCCGGAGGTCCCACGGTTGGGACCTCCGGCGGAAGTCGATGGTTCAGTTTTGGCACGTCTATTCGAGGCGTTGGCACTTGCCACCGAAATAGGTGAACCGGCATAGGTGCCTAACCGGATAGGTGGGGCATGAGGTGTCGCAATCACGTGCCGAACCAGAATAGGTGCCACCCTAACCGAGAGCGGCCTGTCCATCGATCGATGCAGCCTACTTGACGTCACCCCCTCTAATTGTGTATTGATACACAACATGCGGAGTGCCGAGGTGGTCAAGAGGCTTGAGGCCGTCGGTTGGGTTCGTGTCGGCGGCAAAGGCGACCACCAGAAGTTCAAGCACCCGTCCAAACCGGGCCACGTCACCGTGCCTCATCCGCGAAGGGACATCGCGATCGGCACGTTGCGCAATATCTTCCGGCAGGCCGGCTGGGAATGGAGTTGAGCGATGCTGTATCCGGTGTACGTCCACAAGGATCCTGACAGTGCCTATGGCATGACCTTCCCGGATTTTCCGGGGTGCTTCTCGGCAGCCGACGACCTCGGGGAGATCCCCCGCCTGGCGCAGGAAGCGGTCGAGGTGCATTTCGACGGCGAGGACATGGAGATTCCGACGCCCACACCGATCGAGAACCTCGCAGCAGATCCCATCTACGAAGGTGGGTTTTGGCTTCTGCTCGACGTCGATCTCTCCAAGGTGAACACCAAGAGCGTGCGCCTCAACATCTCACTGCCGGCAAATCTTGTCGGCCAGATCGACCACTATGCGGCCGAGCATCACATGACTCGAAGCGGGTTCCTGGCCAAAGCTGCGCTTCAGGCGATCGGCAACGGGACATGAACTGCCGCCCACGGTAGCCCGTCCGCCTGGGTCAGGTGCCTGACTTGGCGAAAGCCAGATAAAAGGCGGGCGACTTAAAACCACCCGAGGAGCGCGATCACCAGCGACCACGCAGCGGTGGTGGTGGTGGTGGAGTTCGCGCTGTAACCGAGAAGCGGGTGGCCACAAGGGGCCACCCTTACATTTCTGTACACCATGCCGGCGTTTTACGGCGTAAAATGACGGCATGGTGAGCAGAAATGTGCTTCACAGGATCACGGTCGCCCCCAAGGGCAGCTTCTTCCTGTTCGGTGCCCGCGGCGTCGGCAAGAGCACCTGGGCCCGCGAGTGCTTCGCGGGGGCGCATCGCTTCGACCTGCTCGACGAGGGTCTCTTCCAGGGCTTTTTGTCCGATCCGGCACTGTTCGGAGCCGAGCTGCGGGCTCTCAAACCTGGAAGTGGGGTGGTGGTCGACGAGGTGCAGCGGATCCCCGGCCTTTTAAACGAGGTCCATCGCGCGATCGAGGAACTCGACCTGCGCTTCGCGCTGCTCGGATCGAGCGCTCGGAAGCTCAAGACCGCGGGGACGAACCTTCTGGCGGGCCGGGCACAATGGCGCACGATGTACCCGTTCGTACCGGAAGAGCTGGGGGCCGCCTTCGACCTTTCGAGCGCCTTGGAATTCGGCACCATCCCCCTCGTCGTGGCCTCCGAAGATCGCGCTGCGACTCTGGCGGCTTATGTTCAGCTCTACTTGCGCGAAGAGATCCGGGGCGAGGCCCTGGTGCGCAACCTTCCGGGCTTCGTCCGTTTCCTGCCGATCGCCGCACTCGCCCATAGCCAGGTGATCAACGTCGCCGGCATCGCCCGCGATTCGGGCACCGCCCGCGCAACCGTCCAGGGCTATCTCGAAATCTTAGAGGACACCCTCCTCGCCTGGCGGCTCGCGGCGTTCGAATCACGCCTGCGGGTGCGGGAGCGCAAGCACCCCAAGCTCTATTGGCTCGACCCAGGGCTGGTGCGCGCGGTCAAGAAGCAGTCCGGTGCGGTCTCCTCCGAGGAGGCGGGCTCGCTGTTCGAAGGGTGGATTCACACCCTGCTTCGCGCCTACGGCGAAACGGGGTTGTTCGACGAGATCTCCTATTGGTCACCGGCCGAAGCGAGGTCGGTCGAGGTCGATTTCCTGCTGGAACGGGGCGGCGAGCATCTGGCGCTCGAAGTGAAAGCCGGGGCGCGCTTTGCGACCTCCTGGCTCGCCGGCTTGAAGGCGATCGGCGATCTGCCTCGGCTGGTGCGCCGGATTCTGGTCTACACCGGCAGCCGCGAGCTGCGCACCCCAGAGGGGATCGAAGTCTGGCCTCTCCCCAAGTTCCTGGCCGCGCTCGCGGCAGGGACGCTCTGGCCCTGAGGTTTCGATTCGCGATACTCTCCAGGGCAACCCATGTCCACTGAAGAAAACACTGCATCCTCCCCACCCGCCTCGGCCCCCGCGCCCGCCACCACCTCGCCTTCCGAAGTGACCATCACCTTTCGCGACCTGAACCTCTCGCCCGAGGTGCTCCGTGTCCTCGACGATGTCGGGTACGAATCGCCGACCCCGATTCAAGCCGCGACCATTCCGCGCCTGCTCGCCGGAGAAGACGTCGTCGGCCAGGCCCAGACCGGCACCGGCAAGACGGCGGCGTTCGCTCTGCCGATCCTCACCCGCCTCCTGCCCAAGGCCTCGAAGCCGCAGGCACTCGTGCTCACGCCAACCCGCGAACTCGCGATCCAGGTGGCGGAGGCGTTTCAGCGCTACGCCTCGCACGTCCCCGGCTTTCACGTCCTGCCGATCTATGGCGGCCAGAGCTATGTGCCGCAACTCTCCGCGCTGCGCCGCGGCGTCCACGTCGTGGTCGGTACGCCAGGGCGGATCCTCGATCACCTCGAGCGCGGCTCGCTCGATCTCTCCGGCATCGCAACCCTGGTGCTCGACGAAGCGGACGAGATGCTCCGCATGGGGTTCATCGACGACGTCGAGACGATCCTCAAGAAGACGCCGCCAGGACGGCAGGTCGCCCTCTTTTCGGCCACCATGCCGGCGCCGATCCGACGGATCGCCAAAGAGCATCTGCGGAACCCGCAAGAGGTCACGATCCGCGCCACCACGACCAACGCGCCGAAGATCCGCCAGCGCTTCTGGCTGGTGAGCGGTCTGCACAAGCTCGACGCGCTCACCCGCATCCTGGAGGTCGAACCGTTCGAGGCGATGATCGTGTTCGCGCGCACCAAGCTGTCGTGCGCCGAGCTTGCCGAGCGGCTGGAGGCGCGCGGTTTCGCCGCCGCCCCGATCCACGGCGACATGCAGCAGGCGATGCGCGAAAAGACGATCGCCCGCCTGCGCGACGGCCAGCTCGACATCCTGGTCGCCACCGATGTCGCCGCCCGCGGTCTCGACGTCGACCGGGTGAGCCACGTACTCAACTACGACATCCCGCACGACACCGAGGCCTACATCCACCGGATCGGCCGCACCGGCCGCGCGGGGCGCAGCGGCGACGCGATCCTGTTTTTAACCCCGCGCGAGCGCCACATGCTGGCGGCGATCGAGCGCGCGACCAAGCAGACGATCCAACCGATGGAGCTCCCCTCGGTCGAGGCGGTGAACGATCAGCGGATCGAGAAATTCAAGCGCCAGATCACCGAGACGCTCGAAGCGGACGGGTTGGAGCTGTTCCAAAAGCTGGTCGAGCAGTACGAGCAGGAACACAACATCCCGGCGGTCGAGATCGCCGCGGCGCTCGCCCGCATGGCGCACGGCGACACGCCGCTGCTCCTGGAGAAGCCGGCACCCCGGCCAAGGGTGGAATCGGCGCCACGCCCACCAGGTACCCCCTACCCGCCCGCCACTCCCCGCGCAACGTATCCGCAGGCCACCCCGCGCGGCGAAAAGCCCGCCGGCCGCGCGGGCGCGCCATCGCCCTATCCGCCCGCCTCGTACTCGCCCCCGGCCCGCTCGGCTTCGGCCGGTTCATCGTCTTCCGGAGGCCAGCGCGAGCCCTCACCGGGCTTCGCGAGCTACCGGGTCGAGGTGGGCAATGTGCATGGAGTGAAACCGGGGAACCTGGTGGGCGCGATCACCAACGAGGCCGGTCTCGAAAGCCGCCACATCGGCAAGATCGACATCCGCGACGGCTACTCGCTGATCGACCTTCCCGTCGGCCTGTCGAGCGCTACGCTGCGCCACCTGCAAAACGTCCGGGTCGCCGGGCAACGGTTGGCGATCTCACGCGAGCGCGATCAACCGAAGAGGCCCCCGCGGTCGTCGTAACCCCCCTCCTCGGTCCTCCCCCGCAAGGGGGGAGGAAGAAAAGCTGCCCTCCGCCGAGGCCCGAGCGATCTTGGGGCCGCAGTCGAATACGACAGGAACGATTAGGCCGGCGCTACTGCCATGCCCTCTCCGATTCCGAGAGGAACCCTCGCCGAAGGGTCCCTCCCCCCATGCGGGGGAGGACAGGAGGTGGGTCGAAGGCCCCTAGCCGCCAGGCAGCGAGATCCGCACCGGCGGATCGCCCGCCCGGAACGAGAGCGTCCGCGGTGCGCCGGTCCCGCGCAGGAGAAGGTGGTTCACCTGGGCTTCCTCGGCTTCGAACAGGATGCGATTGACGAGATCGAACGCCTCGCCCACCCCATTCACTTTGAAATAGAGCCAACTCCCAGCGTGGCTCACCTCGCGCCCCACCCACTCGATCGGCAGCGGTTCGCCCCCGGGTGGAGTCACCCGGAAGCGCGACTTCAGATAGTTGAGGATCTGCACTTCCGACTCGGGCGCTTCGAGCGGGATGCGCCGCCCGTCGATCCGGCCGAGCGCCGCTTCGAGATCCTCCGGAGTGACGCGGAGCGCCACTTCCAGGCATCGACACTCCGCGCGATAATCGACCTCTCCTTGGCTCGCATGGAACGGATGCGCCGCCGCCAGCGCGCTCAAGCCAAATGCCGCCGACGCCAGCGCCGCAGTAGCGCCCCTCATCACCTCGTTGCGTCCTTGCCGCCCTTTTCGTCCTTAGGGGCGGCCTTGTCCTGCTGAATCGGGTTCGGCTTCTCTTCGGGCTTATAGAGCTGGAAACGGGTCTTGGTTGGTTTCGCCGGCCACGCGTTATTCGACAGGTCGCTATCCGCCGTCTCGAGTTTCCGGTCGATCTCGATGCCGGTGATCTCACCCTCTTCGATGAACAGTTTGGTCACCCGCTCTGCGTTGTAGCGCCAGATTTCGGCCGGGATCACCAGCTCTTTGTGGCTGCCGTCGGCAAAGGTCAGGCGCAGCGGCAGCGGCGTCACCAGCCCCCCTTTGTTGACCAGATCGACGGCGAAAAAGCGCCGGTTCGAGGCCAGGACCTCGCGCTCGGCCGCATCGAGCGAGGCGAGGAGCTTCCGGTAGTCGGCGGTGTCCACGGGCGTCACGCGGTACTCGTCGAGCCGGTTGTAGAGATCACCCAGCTCCGGCCGCGCTTCGAGCCGGGTCGGGATCGCGGCGTTGCGCTCCGCGGAAAGAGTCTGGGGCTCCGCGTCGTCGTACGCCTTCTGCCGCTTCTTCGATACGCCCGGCTCCGCTCGGTCGAGCACGTATTCGGTCACCCGTTCGATCCCGACATCGACGTGGCCGGTGCCATAGAACCAGCCGCGCCAGAACCAGTCGAGATCGACCCCCGAGGCGTCCTCCATGGTGCGGAAGAAGTCGGCCGGGGTCGGGTGCTTGAACTTCCAGCGCCGGGCATACTCCCGGAACGCGAAATCGAACAGCTCGCGCCCGAGGATGCTCTCGCGCAGAATGTTCAACGCGGTCGCCGGCTTGCCATACGAATTGTTGCCGAACTGGAGCACCGACTCCGAATTGGTCATGATCGGCGTCTGCTCGGCGGAGATCATGTACGAGACGATCTCTTTGGGCTCGCCGCGGCGCGACGGGTAGTCCTTCTCCCACGACTGCTCGGCGAGATACTGGAGGAAGGTGTTCAACCCCTCGTCCATCCAGGTCCATTGCCGCTCATCGGAGTTGACGATCATCGGGAAGTAGTTGTGCCCGACCTCGTGGATCACCACCGAAATCAGGCCGTACTTGCTCCGCTTCCAGGTCTTATCTTTCTCTGACGGCTCGCCCCAATAGCTCTTGTCCTCGAAGGGGCGCGGCTGGTTGAAGCAGATCATCGGGTATTCCATGCCGCCGACCGGGCCGTTGACCGAGATCGCGACCGGGTAGGGGTAGTCGAACGTGTAGCGCGAGTAGCTCTCGATCGTGTGGGCGACCGCCTCGGTCGAATACCGGCTCCAGAGCGGATCGCCCTCGTTCGGGAAGAACGACATCGCGAGCACCCGGTTCGGCCCGCTCGTCACCCCCATCGCATCCCAGATGAACTTGCGCGAACTGGCGAACGCCACGTCGCGGACGTTCTCGGCCTTGAAACGCCAAACCTTCCGCCCGGGCTCTTTGACATACTTCCGGCTCTCCCGGGCGGCGGCCTCCGCAGGGGTGACGATGTAAACGGGTTTATCGCTCGCCACCGCGCGCGCCAGCCGCTCGCGCTCGACCGCGGAGAGCACCTCGTCTTGATTCTGGAGCACGCCGGTCGCCGCGACCACGTGATCCTCCGGCACGTCGATCGACAGCTCGTAGTCGCCGAGCTCCAGCGTAAACTCGCCCGAGCCTAGGAACTGTTTGTGCTGCCACCCCTGATAGTCGAGATAAGCGGCCATGCGCGGATAAAACATCGCGATCTCGTAGATCGCGTTGCCGTCCTTGGCGAACAGCTCGTAGCCGGTGCGGGAGCGGATCTTGATGCCATCGATCACATTGAACGCGAATGTCACATCGAACACGAACACGCCGCCCGGCGGCAGCGGCGCGGGCAGATCGATCCGCATCATGGTCTTCACCACCGCGGTCCTAAGCGGCACGCCCCCCGGTCCGGTCACCGCACCGATCGTAAAACCGCCCGAAAAACGCTCCATCTCCAGCCGCTGCGCGAGGTCGTCGTACGGCAGCTCGTCGAATTTCGGCGCCGCCTTGGTCAGCACGTCGTCGCTGTCCGGACGAAACCGATTCTGGTCGAGTTGGAGCCACAGATAGGTCAGCGTGTGCGGCGAGAGGTTCCGGTAGGTGATCCGCTCCCGCCCCTCGATCCGCCGCTCGGCGTCATCCAGCCGGACCTCGATCCGGTAGTCCGCCCGCTGCTGCCAATAGTCCGGCCCAGGAGCCCCGGACGCCAGCCGCGTTTCCGTTGGGGTCGGCAACAGCCAATCCAACTGTTCGAACGCCACCGCCCCCGACCCCGCACCAGGAGTGGCCACTTCCGGAGGCTTGGCCGGCAGCGGCTGGGCGGGGAGGACCTCTGCGAGCGCGGCGAGGGACAACAGAAGTGCCAGCGGACGGAACAGCTTCGGCATGGGATCGAACCTCGCGTGGAGACAATGGTGCCAAGAGATACGGGATGCGGCGGGCGGAGTTTAGCGCGGAGCCAACCCGGGCGCATGCCTGCCCCACCGCCACCGTAGGGGACTACCGTAGAGACGCCCCAGTCCGCCACCACGACAGACCCGGGTGCCAGCCTGTCGGGGCGTCTCCTGCCGGCAGACCACGGAACCAAAACCACGCAAGTGGGCTCAACGTTCACAGAACCTTCCTCACGGAGTACTACCCGTCACCCCGAAGGGCAGGTCCGCAACTTTTCTCCGGCACGAGCCGAGCGGGCTCTAGGTAGAAGAGCGACGAAGGCGCGGCCGATACCGGCCTGGGGCATCGCCCCAGGTCGGAACGACGGAGCCCTGCAATCGGGCTGAAGGCCCGGCCCATCGTATCGCCTGCCCGATCTCTTGCCAGATTAGGGATTGGATCGGGCCTTCAGCCCTCATCAGATGTTTCCGTCACCCATTCCCGGGGCGTTGCCCCAGGCTGGGATGAAACGCGCCTTTGGCGCTCAGCACCCTTTTGTAGGTGCCGCATTGGCTCGCACCCACTTTCTCTACAAAATCGGGAACATCGCTGCTGGGGCAGTCTCTTTCCCTCAGTGCCTTTCGAAATCTCCGGTACGGAATGGCCACAGATCGAAGCCGAGCTGAACCAGGCGGTCGTGTGATCAGCCCTTCGGCCGCGAGCTTTCGGACCTCGTCCTTCTTGCGGCTGAGCGCGAGCCGCTCGTAGAGACTGGACGCCACCTGGCGCTTGAGCTCCGGCAAGGACCATCCCTCGCGAGACGCCTCGATCTCGTAGAAGCTACGCTCGTCGGGGTCTTTGAGGGTGAGGAGCAGGACGTAGTGGGACCAGCTGATGGTAAAGGGATTGGGAGATTTGGCAGAAGGCTTCTGCCAAATCTCGAGTGAGGTCAATTCCCGAGCCGGCTGGTGGGCGATCGTCTCCGGGAAAGATTTGGCAGTCGCCGACTGCCAAATCTCAGAACCGCGTTCTTGGTAGGTGAGAAAGAACGCGCGGAAGCTTCGAAGATTCCGGGCCGAGAACCCCTTCCCGACCTCCTCCGCGAGCCGAAACGAGAGGTTCTTCAGAAGCTCCTGCCCATATCCCGCCCGCTTCTCACCCTTCTGCTCGTGCTCCACGATGCGGCGACCGATCTGGAAGTTCGTATGTACTTGGAGCGTATCGACCGCGGTGGCGGCGGCACGGCGGGCCGCCTGAATCAGGCTGCGGACTTCAGCCACGAGTGCGGCGAAGTCGTCGGGCTCGTTTTTCGCCGGCACAGCGGATGGCCGGTGCGCAATCTTCTTCGTTACCACGCGAGAGCCTCCGTTCAGGGGACCGGACGGTTGATTCTCCGGTCACAGCGGACTTCCCAACCTTGGATTCGCCGATCTTATCGAAACCTCGCCGCGCGCACAAACGGCCGCAGAGCGGTAGAGACGCCCCAGTCCGCAACCACAATCCTGTCCGGGTGCTGGCCGTCGGGGCGTCTCCGATACGGCACGCCCGGTGCCGTCTGCACGGCAGCCGAGGGGCCGATCCGTCGCCTCTGGTGGCGGATTTTGGCGGTGTTGGTGGTTGAACCGTTGGAGACGCCCCGACAGCGGTGGACCCGGTTCTTTCGTGGTAGCGGACTGGGGACGTCTCTACCCCTTACGGCTTCGGGTCGGCGGTGCCCACACCCTTCCATCGGCAGACAGAAACGAGCCGGCGATCTTGGGAACGACGATGTAGCCGGTCGCCGGTTCACCGAATTTCAAAACCTCGCCGCGCGCGAAGTAGTCGGCGGTGAGCGCGCAGAGCGCGGCGTCGATGAAGTCGATTCCGGGGCGCTCGGAAAACTCTACGCCCGCCTCTTTCAGCAGGGCGAGCCGGCAGGTTCGCTTCTCTTTGGCGGAGACGATCTTCCCCGCGAGCGCACAGGCGACCGCGTGCGGAAAAGTCTCGAATGAACATCGGCCTTCCTGCGCTGGATACTTGCCGAAAAGAGGGTGGGTTGAACTGAGGCACTGGAATAACCATTCGCCGTTGAGCATCCAGCTATAGAAGTTGCCGCTCGAATTCTCGCGTGCCGGTGTGTAGAAACATCGGATCTTCGCCTCGATGAGGTCCAGTTCAGCTTGACGTTTATCTTCTCCGTGCCTCCAGCCGCAAGGCGCATCGACTCCAATACAGCGGGCCTGATGCCTGGTGCACCAGTCGGCGATCTTCCCGGCGTCGCAACACTGTACCTTGTCGACAATCTCCTTTCCCTGAAGCGCCACGGCATGGAAGCCTTTTTGGGGCCCACCGACATCGATCCCGACAACGACAGGCGAATCGAACATAGGGGCTTCCTCTTCACCGGCCGGCGGTCAACTCCGCCACCAGAGCCTCCATAAGGTTCGCAGCCTGTGTACGGCATCTCTGGCTACACGAAGATCAACCGCTTCTTCGACCTGAACGTCACCCAGTGCAACTTCGGCTCGACCGTCGTCTGCATGGAGCAATGATGGCGTCCGCCGAAGGTTCTCGAACCGTGAGAAGTCTCGGTTATCCTGAGTGGGGATATGCGCCGTTGCCGTAAGTGCAATCAGGAGTGGCCCGACACGATGAACGCCTG